>JBQCCR010000040.1:0-147218 GCA_051961995.1 Rhodanobacteraceae bacterium
GCCGCTCGATGCCACGCATGTATGCATTCGCCACGGCGAGATACTGCTCGCGCGAGAACAGCAGGGTCACGTTGATCGGTACGCCGTTGAAAATGGATTCCTCGATCGCCGGCACACCCGCCGGCGTGCCCGGGATCTTGATGAACAGGTTTTCGCGCCCGCCCTGCGCGTGCAGACGCCTGGCCGCCTCGATCGAACCTTGGGTGTCGTCGGCCAGCAGCGGCGAGAGCTCCAGCGAAACCCAGCCGTCCACGCCGTTCGTTTTCTTGTGGGCTTTCTCGAACAGGTCGGCGGCGCGGGTGAGGTCCTGCAGCGCCAGCTCGAAGAACGCGGCTTCGCCGGATTTGCCCTGCCCGGCCAGCTGCGCGATCTGCGCATCGTAATCGTCGCCGCCCGCGATCGCGTGGTCGAAGATCGTCGGATTCGACGTGAGCCCGGTGACCGCGTCATCGCTGATGTAGCGCTTCAGCGTGCCGTCGTCGAGGATGCCGCGGGTGATATTGTCCAGCCAGAGGCTCTGGCCGAGTTCGTGCAGTTCCAGGGTCGGGTTCATCTCTCACTCCTTAGTGCTGATCCCAGCTGTCATTCCGGCGCACGCCGGCATCCATCCTGCTCTTGTCGCCAATCAAAATGGATCCCGGTTCGCCGGGATGACGCAAATACGTTTACGGCTTTTCCAGCTTTGCCTTCAGAAAATCGCGTTCATCCAGCTTGATCAGATCGCCGATGCCGTCCAGCGCGATCTGCGCCGGCGGATATTTTGCGACCTCGTCCGGATCGTGCGCGTAATGGCCCTGGCGCACGAACACGGTGGTCAGGCGTTCGCGCCAGTGCTGCTTCAGGGCATCCAGCACGCGCAGCTTGTCTTCGATCATCACGTAATGATGCGCCGGAAAGCGGCGCTCGACATCGTCCAGCATGGTTTCCTTGTGCACGTAGACCAGCACGCGCCCGTCCGCCGCGTCGGCGATGCCGGATGCACTGATCTTGCGCGGCTGCAGGACGGCGTCGCCGTCGGAAAGCACCACCGCCGGACCGAAGCGCAACACCTGCGCGATCGCTTCCAGCGCGCGCGGATACAGGCGCTCGGCGAACGGATACTCCAGCAAGTACGCGCCGAGATCCTGCGCGCGCACTTCGTCGCCGCAGTGCACGCGGAAGCGCTGGATCGCGCCGAGGTAATCGGCGTAATGCACTTCGTCGCGCAACGATTCGTAAATGTCGCGGTAGAGCTTGGGCGCGTCCGCGCCGAACACGCGCCCGATGTGCGCATCCAGGTCGGCGTTGATGGCGTCGTTGTCCAGCAACGTGTCGTCCACGTCGAACAGGAACACGATGTCGTGCCGTGCGTTCATTCTGCTTCGCGCCCGCTCGAACCGTTCGTGGCTTGCACCCTCCCGGTCATTTTGCGGACGTCTTGACGACTACCGGGTCGTGCCAGCCGCCGTCCGGTGCGATCAGCTTGTCGGAAGCGGGCGGGCCCCAGCAGCCGGGCTTGTAGCGGATCACCGGCTCGGCATCGTGCAGGGCCGGATCGATGATCCGCCACGCGGCTTCGATGCCGTCGTCGCGGCCGAACAGTTCCGCATCGCCGCGCAATGCATCACCCAGCAACCGTGCATACGGCAGGCGCGGACGCTTGGGCTGCTGCCGCGCGATCAGCTCCACGTTCTCGCCGCGCATCGTCTCGCCCGGCCGCTTCACCCGCGCGCCGGTCGAGATCACGACGTCCGGGCTCAACCGGAAACGGAAATAGTTGGACTGCTCGCCGGTGATCGTGTCGAACACGTTCAAGGGCGGACACTTGAGGTGCACGAACACTTCGGTGCAGGTCACCGGCATTTCCTTGCCGGCGCGGATGTAGAACGGCACGCCGGCCCAGCGCCAGGTATCAATGTGCAGCCTCAGCGCGGCGAAGGTTTCCACTTTGGAATTGCGCGCGACGCCCGGCTCGTTGCGGTAGCCCGCAAACTGGCCACGCACGACTTCCTTCGGATCGAGCGGCCGGATCGCGCGCAGCAGGCGCTGCTTCTCGCTGCGCATGGATTCGCCGTCGCGGCCGGTCGGCGCATCCATCGCCAGCAACAACAGCACCTGCAACATGTGGTTCTGCACCACGTCGCGCAGCGCGCCGACTTCCTCGTAGAAACTGCCGCGGCCCTGCACCCCGAACGCCTCGGCCATGGTGATCTGCACGCTGTGGATGTAGGTGCGGTTCCAGACCGGTTCGAGGAAGGAATTGGCAAAGCGGAAATACAGCAGGTTCTGCACCGCTTCCTTGCCAAGGTAATGATCAATGCGGAAGATCGCGTTTTCCGGGAAGATGCTGTGCAGCGTGTCGTTGAGTTCGCGCGCGGAACGGAGGTCGCGCCCGAACGGTTTCTCGACCACCACCCGCGCACCTTCCGCCGAACCGGAAGCGTGCAATCCCTTCACCACGGTTTCGAACATGCTGGGTGGAATGGCGAGGTAGTGCAGCGGATGCTTCGCGTCTCCCAGCGTCTTGCGCAGTTGCGAGAAGGTGGCGGGATCGTTGTAGTCGCCATTGACGAAACGCAGCAGACGGCACAGCTTGCGCGCGGCTTTGTCGTCCATGCCGCCGTGTTCGCGCAGGCTGGCGCGTGCGCGATCGCGCAGGCGTTCCAGGTTCCAGTCCGAACGCGCCACGCCGATGATCGGCAAGTCGAATTGCTCGTTCTGGATCAACGCCTGCAGCGCCGGGAAAATCTGCTTGTAGGCGAGATCGCCGGTGGCGCCGAAGAACACGAATGCGTCGGATTTTACGGCCACGCGTTACTCCTGTCGTAAAAGTTTGCGGTACTCCGCTCGCACTGAGCGTAACTTGCGGAGCAGGTGGAGTCGAAGCACCCCTGATTCATGGGCTCACCCGCCCAAGCACCACCCTGATGCGGTGCCGCGCGCCGTCCATCACCAACGGGATTGCAGGCGAGGAACCTTCCAATTCGCTTCCATCCAGCTCGACGCGCGCCACGCCCCGGCACACGTGATCCGGATTCTCCACCACGATCGTGTAGCGCGACGCCCCGCGGCGGTACTCGATCTCGAATCCTTTCCACGCCTTCGGGATGCACGGGTTCATGCGCAGCGAATCGCCTTGCAGTTGGAACCCGAGCAGCCATTCCAGCCCTGCGCGATACAACCAGCCGGCGGAACCGGAATACCAGGTCCAGCCGCCGCGGCCGACGTGCGGCGCGACCGAATAGACATCCGCGCACACCACGTAGGGTTCGACCTTGTAGCGCTGCACGTCTTCCGGCGTTTGCGTGTGCTGCAGCGGATCGAAGATGCGGAACAACTGATGCGCCTTGTCGCCCTCGCCCAGCATGGCGAACGCGATCGCCGACCAGATCGAACCATGCGTGTACTGCCCGCCGTTTTCGCGCAGGCCCGGCGGATAGCCCTTGATGTAACCCGGGTCGTGCTTCGTCCTGTCGAACGGTGGCGTGAACAGCGCGACCAGTCCGTCCTGCTCGCGCACCAGATGCTCGTCAACGGATCGCATCGCACGCGCGGCGCGCCGCGGATCTCCCGCGCCGGAGATCACGCTCCACGACTGCGCCAGCGAATCAATCATGCATTCGCGATTCCCGCGCGAACCCAGCGGCGTGCCGTCGTCGTAATAGGCGCGCCGGTACCACGCGCCGTCCCAGCTTTTGTCCAGCGCGCCGCGCAGTGCGGCCATGTGCGCGCTCCAGGCCCTCGCGCGCTGCGTCTCGCCGCGCCGTTCCGCAATCGGCGCAAACTGTTCCAGCACCGTGTACAGGAACCAGCCCAGCCAGACGCTCTCGCCCTTGCCGCCGCTACCGACGCGGTTCATGCCGTCGTTCCAGTCGCCGGTGCCCATCAGCGGCAACCCGTGCACACCGTTTTCCAGGCTGACGTCAATGGCGCGCGCGCAATGTTCGAACAGCGTGGCGGATTCCTGCGACACCTGCGGCGCGAAGAACGACTCATTCTCTCCGGGCTTCAACGCATCGCCCTGGACGAACGGCACGGACTCGTCCAGCACATGCGCGTCATCGGTGGTGTGCACGTAATGGGCGAGGACGTACGGCAGCCACAGGCGATCGTCGGTCATGCGGGTGCGGACGCCGCGGCCGTCCGGCGGCAGCCACCAGTGCTGGACGTCGCCTTCGACGAACTGCCGCGCCGCCGCGCGCAGGATGTGTTCGCGCGCGAGATCCGGACGCGCCACGCAGAGCGCCGAGATATCCTGCAACTGGTCGCGGAAACCGTAGGCGCCGCTGGCCTGGTAGAACGCGGTGCGCGCCCACAGACGGCAGGCCAGCACCTGATACGGCAGGCAGCGATTCAACAGCGTGTCCATCTGCGCATCGGGCGTGCGCACCCGCACCGCGCCGAGGATGTCGTCCCATTGTTCTCGCACTTCCGCAAAAGCCGCATCCAGATCCGTCTCGCGATACCGTCGAACAAGATCCGAAGCCTGCACCCGATCCGCGCCTTCGCCCAGCATGAATACGATTTCAGTGTCCTCATCCGGCGCGAGTTCGAGCGTGGTCTGCAACACCGCGCAAGGGTCGAGGCCGGCACCGGTCCGGTTGGAGAGCGGTTGCGCGTGGGTCAATGCGGCAGGTGCATCCAGCGTCCCGTAACGGCCGAGGAATTCGCCGCGGTCACCGGTGTAAGAGGCCGGCGCCTTGTCGAGCGCGGCGAATGCGACGCGACCGGCCAACGGATCGCGCCAGCGGTTGCACGCGAGCAGCGCGCCGGTTCGCCCGTCGAAGGACGTCACGCCGAAAGGCGTTGCGTTCGTACCGATCGCGCCCAATGCCCAGCGCGCATAGGCGGTGACGTCCAGCTTGCGCGCACGGCCGCTGCGGTTGCGCAGATGCAGTTTTGAAATCTTGATGCAATCCGAAACCGGCACGAATTGCAGCAGTTCCGATTCGATGCCATGCGCCGCGCATTCGAACTTCGCGTAACCCGGGCCGAAGCGTGCGACGTAGGTCGAGCCGGCAACGCGGATCGGCGAGGCGGTCGCGGACCACAGCGCGCCGCTGTCGGCGTCGCGCAGGTACAGCACCTCGCCCGGTGGATCGCTCACCGCGTCGTTGGACCACGGCGTGATCGGGTTCTGCTGGCTGTTGCCGGCCCAGCAGTAACCACCGCCGGTGGTGGTGGCGAGGAAACCGAAATCCGGATTCGCGACGAGCTGCGACCACGGCATCGGCGTGCTCTGCCCGTCGCGCAGCACGGTGATGTATTCGCGGCCGTCCGCGCTGAAGCCGCCGGGGCCGTTGAAGCCTTCGAGTTCGAGTGTGGGTTGCGCACCGGAATGCAGGAGCGCGCCTGCGCGCGGCAAGGGTTTGCGTTCCGGACTGTCGTCATGAAATGCGTTCGGCGGCGCCAGCCGCGCGACCTGCGATTTCAGGTTGCCGTTCTTCCCTTCCAGCACGATGCGCGCGACGGTCATCAATCCATTGCGCAGACGTTCGTCCACTTGGTCACCGCGCAGCACGAACACCGAGCCTTGCGTCTTGTCCGCTGGCTGGCAGCCCGTTGCTTTTGCAATCACACCTTCGAGTTGTGCTTGCAATGAAGCTGCCGTGTCGTCCCCCGCATCGTTGAGCACGACCAGATCAGCCGGGAGCTGCTTGGATCGCCAGTACGCCTGTGCGTGCAACATCTCCGCCAGCAACGCGCTCTGCCTCATGTCACTCAAGCGCAGCAGCACGATCGGCAGGTCGCCGGAAATGCCCCTGGCCCACAGCACCGGCGCACCACCCTCGCCTTGCGCCAGCGCTTCCGGTGACGCACGCAGGGCCGGATCGCTGTAGAGGAGCGCGCCCGCGAGCCGGCGGAAAACGAGCGCTTCCTCATTACCGACGCCAAGCGAATGCAGGCGCGCGGCGGCATCGGCCCGCGCATTCGCAAACACCTTGGCGCAGGCGCGGACACTCGCGTGCTTTTGGATCAGCTTCACGACACCCGCGCGACTTGCCGCGGTGCCCGTGAGAAACGCGACCCGCCGTGTCGTACGCG
Organism: Rhodanobacteraceae bacterium; assembly: GCA_051961995.1. GTDB lineage: Bacteria > Pseudomonadota > Gammaproteobacteria > Xanthomonadales > Rhodanobacteraceae > 66-474. Next base: position 6,025 of record JBQCCR010000040.1, read on the forward strand.
GTGGCACACGAACACGTACGCGCAAGGCAAAGATCGGATCGAGCACGGTGCCGGTCGTGCCTGACAGCTTCGCATCGGCATCCAGCGCCTGTGGCGAACGCGGCGTGCGGTCGCGGCCGAGGAAGCGCAGGCGATCGGTTTCGCATTGCACCTCGCCCCGCGCTTTGCCATCCACCACCACCGCATGCGCGGCCCAGACATCCGGCTCGGAGGGATCGCGCTTGCGCCGCGTCGCCAGCAGCACGTCGCCCTGCCGGTGCGTCTGCACGAACATTTTCGAAAACGCCGGATGCGACGCATCGCCCTGGCTGCTTCCGAGCACCAGTTCCGAATACGAAGTGATCTCGATTTCGCGCGGTTCGTCGCTGTCGTTGCGCAAGCCGATGCCGCGCACTTCGAGTGCGTCACTTCCGTGCAGCGCGACTTCCAGCGTGGTGGTCAGATCGCCATCGCGATGTGCGTAGAGCGCGGCGTGTTCCAGCAGATGCGTTTCGCGCTGCGCAGGATCCGGCCCGAGCGGCTGCAGCGTGGGCGACCACGGAGCTCTTGGCCATGGATGGCGCTCTTCGCCGCTTTGCACATCGCGCAAATAGAACCAGGTGCCCCAGGGATCGCAGGTGGTATCTTCGCGCCAGCGCGTGATCGCGACGTTGCGCCAGCGGCTGTAACCGGAACCCGCATCGGTGAGCATCAGCGCATACCCGCCATTGGCGAGCAACGTGGTGCGTGGGCAGCCTCGATCTGCCATCAGCCGACAATTTCCCTTCGCGGCAAAGCGTTCATTATGTACCCGCTGGCGATCGTATGTTGACGAAATCGTATGCAGTCTGACCACGCTCGAGTGAGGGCGTATCATCGATGGGTTATCAGACAAGGAGCACAGCATGGAACTGGGCATGATCGGCCTCGGCAAGATGGGCAACTTCATGGCCCAACGCCTGATGAAAGGCGGCCATCGCGTGATCGGCTTCGACCCGATGCCGGAGGCGCGCAAGCGGCTGATCGATCAAGGCGGCGATGCGATTGACGCGCTGGAAAAACTGCCCGCCATGCTGAAGGCGCCGCGCGTGCTGTGGCTGATGGTGCCCGCCGGGGAGATCGTGGATCAGACACTCGATGCCCTGCTGCCGAAATTGCAGCCCGGTGACATCGTGATTGACGGCGGCAATTCCAATTACAAGGACACGATGCGCCGCGCGCGGCGTCTGTCCGGGCAGAAGATGCACTACGTGGATTGCGGTACCAGTGGCGGCGTATGGGGTCTGAAGGAAGGCTACAGCATGATGGTTGGCGGTGACGCCGATGTCGTCGAACACCTGCGGCCGATTTTCGAGGCGCTGGCACCGGCGAAGGATCAGGGCTGGGGCCGCGTCGGCCCGACCGGCTCGGGGCACTTCACCAAAATGATCCACAACGGCATCGAGTACGGAATGATGCAGGCGTACGCCGAGGGTCTTTCGGTGCTGAAGCACAAGCAGGAATTCAACCTAGATCTGGAACAGGTCACCCAAATCTGGCGCTACGGCAGCGTGGTGCGTTCGTGGCTGCTCGACCTCACCGCCGATGCGCTGAAGAAGAATCCCGGCCTCGACGGCATTGCGCCGTACGTGGTGGATTCCGGCGAAGGCCGCTGGACGGTGGCGGAGGCGATTGACCTGGACGTGCCCGCACCGATCATCACGGCCGCGCTGATCGAGCGGCTGCGTTCACGCGATCAGGATTCGTTCTCCGACAAACTGCTCTCGGCCATGCGCAACGAGTTCGGCGGACATGCGATGAAGCACGAAGGGCTGACTCCGCCGCCCACAGCAACGTGAGCGAGCCTGCACAACAACTGCGCTGGCACGGCTTCGCAGGCGTGGACGCATTGCAGGCCGATGCGCTGCTGCGCATCCGCACCGCGGCCGCGACGGCGATCGGCGCGCGTGGTGTGTTCCGGATCGTGCTGGCCGGCGGCAATACCCCGCGCGCGATCTATCAGGCATTGGCCAAGGCGATCACCGATTGGTCGAAGTGGCAGGTGTATTTCGGTGATGAGCGCTGCCTGCCCGTCAACGATCCGCAGCGCAACAGCCGCATGACGCGCGACACCCTGCTCGACCACGTGCCGATCCCGCGCGCGAACATTCACGCGATTCCGGCCGAGGCGGGCCCGATCGAGGGCGCCGCGCAATATGCGCGGACGTTGCGCGCGGTAGGTGAATTCGATCTTGTCTTGCTCGGGCTCGGCGAAGACGGGCACACCGCCAGCCTGTTTCCCGATCACGACTGGGGCACTTCGTCCGATGCGCATGATGCGCTGGCGGTGTTCGATGCGCCCAAGCCGCCGCCGGAACGCATCTCGTTGAGCGCTGCACGCTTGAGCCGGGCGCGTTGCGTGCTGTTCCTGGTGGACGGCGAAGCCAAGCGCGAAGCGATCACGCGCTGGCGCGCGGGCGATTCGATCCCGGCATCGGCGATTGCGCCGTCATCCGGCGTGGATGTGCTGACGGACTCGGGGCTCTTGTAGGACGGGTTTCGATCCGCCTATCGGAATTGGCGGGTCAAGACCCGCCCTACGGCAACGCGGATTTGCCCGCGAGTTCGCCCATGTGCTCGCGGTAATACCGCAACTCCGCGATCGAATCCTGCACGTCCGAAAGCGCGGTGTGCGCGGCTTCCTTGCTGAAGCCTTTGCAAAGCTCCGGCGCCCAGCGCCGCGCGAGCTCCTTGAGCGTGGACACGTCCAGGTTGCGGTAATGGAAATATTTTTCCAGCGCCGGCATCTGGCGGTAGAGGAACCGGCGATCCTGGCAGATCGAATTGCCGCACATCGGCGATTTGCCGGGCGGCACCCAGTGCGCGAGGAATGCGAGCGTGTCGGCTTCGGCGCGCGCGTGGTCAATGTCCGATTCCAGCACGCGCTGCCACAACCCGGATTTGCCGTGCTGGTTGCGGTTCCAGTCGTCCATCGCGGTCAGGCGCGCCTCGTCGTGACGGATCGCGTACTCCGGCCCGGTCGCCAGCACATTGAGGTCGCGGTCGGTGACGATGCAGGCGATTTCCAGGATCGAATCGGTGTCCGGGCACAGGCCGGTCATCTCGAGGTCAATCCAGATCAGGTTGTCATCAGCGATATTGGCCATGCTCCCTCCCATGCAGGAGTGTAACCCGCGCCTCCGCATCGCAACACCTGCATTGATCCCCCTCGCGCCGGCCGCTACCCTCGCCGGCGATGGCGAGCACCTTCCTGTGGCACGACTACGAAACGTGGGGCGCGGACACGCGCCGCGACCGCCCGGTGCAATTCGCCGCGATCCGCACCACGTCCGAGCTGGAACCGGTCGGTGAGCCGCACGCCTTCACCTGCAAGCCGCCGCACGATCGCCTGCCGCATCCGCAGGCCTGCCTGGTCACCGGGCTGGTGCCGCAGGATGCCGAACGCGAGGGGATCATCGAAGCCGAATTCGCGTCGCGCGTGCATGAGCAGTTGGCACAGCCCGGCACCTGCACGGTCGGCTACAACTCGATTCGTTTCGATGACGAAGTCACGCGGCAGTTGCTCTACCGCAACTTCCACGATCCCTACGCGCGCGAGTGGGACAACCAGTGTTCGCGCTGGGACCTGATTGACCTCGTACGGCTGTGCTATGCGCTGCGGCCGCAGGGCATCGAATGGCCGCTGCGCGAGGATGGCGCGCCGAGCTTCCGGCTCGAACATCTCGCCGCCGCCAATCACCTGCACCAGACGCGCGCACACGATGCGTTGTCGGACGTCGAAACCACGCTCGCGCTGGCGCGGCTGATCCGCGTGCGCCAGCCGAAATTATTCGAATGGCATTACGGCATGCGCCGCAAGCAGCGCGTGTTCGAGCTGCTGGACATCGCCGGCATGACGCCGGTGCTGCACGTTTCGCAGCGTTATCCCGCCGAGCGCGGCTGCCTCGCGGTGGTCGTTCCGATCACTGAACATCCGCAGCGCAAAAACGAGGTCATCGTGGCCGACCTCGATGCCGATCCGGCCTGGGCGCAACTGGATGCGCAGGACATGCGCGAGCGGCTGTTCATACCGCGCGGTGATTTGCCGGAAGGCGTGGAACGCCTGCCGCTGAAAACCATCCACGTCAACAAGTCGCCCGCGCTGGCGCCGCTGTCGGTGCTTCAGGGCGTGGACACCGCGCGCATCCGGCTGGATATGGATCGCTGCCTCGCCCATCTCGAAGTGTTGCGTACGGCCGGACACCTTGCGGAACGCTTGCGTGAAGTGTTCACGCAGGAGCGTGCGTTCGAGACACCCGATCCGGAACTGGCGCTCTATGCCGGATTCGCCAGCGATGCCGATCGCCGCCGCTGCACCCAGGTCCGCGGCACGCCGCCGGAGCAGCTCGGGTTGCGCGAGTTCGGTTTCACCGATCCCAAGTACAACGAACTGCTGTTCCGCCATCGCGCGCGCAACTGGCCCGGCACGCTCTCCCCGGACGAACACGTGCGCTGGCTGGCGCACTGCCGCGACACGTTGACGAAGGAAACGCCGCTGACCACGCTGACGCTGGCGCAGTACGATGCGGAGATTACCGTGCTGCGCGCGCAGACGCCGCCCGGCGAGAAACAAACCCTGCTGGATCGCCTCGCCGCGTGGGGGCGCGAGTTGCGCAGTGAACTGGAAATCGAGATCGCACCTGCATGAGCAACAACACGTATTTCTCCGCCGACACCTTCCGCTTCCTGCGGCTGCTTTCCCGCAACAACAGCCGGACCTGGTTCAAGGCGCACCAGGCCGAATACGAGCACGACGTGCGCGATCCTTACCTGCGATTTATCGCCGACCTGCAAGCGCCGCTTTCAAAGATCAGCACGCATTACCGGGCCGATCCGCGCAAGGTCGGCGGCTCGCTGTTCCGCATCCAGCGCGACGTGCGTTTCGCCGGCGACAAGTCGCCCTACAAGACCTGGGCCGGCGCGCGGCTCTTCCACGAGCGTCGCCGCGAGCGGCCAGCTCCTTCGTTCTACCTGCACATCGCGCCGGGCGATTGTTTCGTCGGTGCCGGCATCTGGCATCCCGAATCGTCCACGCTGAAGCAATTGCGCGCATTCATCGCAGACAATCCGGCCGCGTGGAAACGCGCGGCGCATTCGAAAGTCTTCGACGAGCGCTACGAATTCTGGGGCGAACGCTTGAGCCGCGCGCCGCAAGGCTATCCGCCGGACCACGAGCTGATCGAAGACTTGAAGCGCAAGAGCTATGCAGCCGGCTGCGGCTTCGACGACAAGCTGGCCTGCTCGTCCGAGTTAAAGCCGTTCGTGGTCGAGCACTTCAAGCGCCTGGCGCCGATGATGGATTACCTGTGCGCGGCGCTGGAGCTCGAATTTTGACGCGCGGTCCGCCGCGCCGACAAGGACATGGCGCTGCGCGCGGCCGCGGGCACACTCGCTCCTGCAAGTTTGCGTAACGGGAGTCCGATGCGTGCAGGCGGCTCAAGCCTCCGCAAACGGAAGCGCCAGCACGTCGCGGATGTCGTCCGTCTCCAGCATGCACATCAGCAGGCGATCCACGCCCAGCGCGACGCCAGCGCAATCGGGCAGATCGTCCAGTACCGCCAGCAGATTGTCGTCAACAGGAAGTTCGCGCAGGCCGCGTTCGCGGCGGCGCGCGTTGTCGCGTTCGAAGCGCGCGCGCTGTTGGGCGGCATCGTTCAATTCGTGGTAGCCGTTGGCCAGTTCGTGCGGACCGAGATACAACTCGAACCGTTCGGCCACAGGCGGATCGCCGCCGCGAATCTTCGCCAGCGCGCATTGCGTGGCCGGATAGTCGTAGACCAGCGTGATCCGGTCGCGCGGCAGCGCGGGTTGCAGGCGATGGGTGATCAGCAGATCCAGCCAGTCATCGCGCGTAAGCCCGTGCGGCTCGATGCCGAATTCGGCCAATGGCGCGCGTAACGCGGTCTCGTCAGCACTACTCGGATCAAGATCAAGTTCTTCCTTGAACCAGTTGATATAGCTTGTCTTGTTCAGCTCGGTATTCCGGGCCACCAGGCCCATCGCCGCGCGCACCAGGCCGCCGCACTCGTCCATCAGCCGGTGGTGATCCCAGCCGAGGCGGTACCACTCCAGCAGGGTGAATTCCGGGTTGTGCGAACGTCCCGCCTCGCCGTTGCGGAACACCCGGCCCAGTTCGTAGCAGTCGCCTATGCCGGCTGCGAGCAGGCGCTTCAACGGATATTCCGGCGAGGTGCGCAGGAAACGCTCGCGTGCACCCGCCTGCACGTTGCCACTGAACTGCGTGGCGAAGCCCTCGATGTGCAGATCGGTATTCCCCGCCGCCGACAGGAGCGGCGTCTCCACTTCCAGCACACCGCGCTGCGCGAAGAATTCGCGGATCAGCGCATTGAGCCGGACGCGCAATTCGAGCGCCGCGCGTTTGTCGCGCAGGTCACGTGCCATGTTGTTGCAGGAACGCGTTCAACCGCGCCTCGTCCCAGATCTCGATCCCAAGTTCGGTGGCTTTGTCGAGCTTGGAACCGGCGGCTTCGCCTGCGACGACGAACGAGGTCTTCTTCGAAACCGAGCCGGCGACCTTGGCGCCCAGTGCTTCCAGTCTCTCCTTCGCGTCTTCACGCGTGAGCGAAGTCAGCGAGCCTGTCAGTACGATGATTTTGCCGGCCAGCGGGCCTTCGGCGCTGCGCTGCGGGACGCCTTCCTTCCAGTGCACGCCGGCCGCTCGCAACGCGGTGATTGCTTCGCGGTTGTGCGGCTCGGCGAAGAATGCACCGATACGCGAAGCCACCACCGGGCCGACATCCGGCACGCCCCGCAACTCTTCTTCGCTCGCCGCGAGAATGGCGTCCAGCGAACCGAAATACTTGCCCAGGGCCTTTGCGGTTGCCTCCCCCACATCGCGGATGCCGAGCGCATAAAGGAATCGCTCCAGCGTGGTGTGCTTGCTCGCCTTGATCGCCTCCAGCAGGTTCTCGGCCCACCTGGTCGCCACCTTGCCCTGCTTCACCGTTTCCGGGATCACGCCGTCGCGCTCCTCGGCGCGGCGTTTCATGCCGAGAAAATCCTCGAGGGTGAGTTTGTAGAGATCGGAGATGGAGTGCACGTAGCCGAATTCGAGCAGGTCCTCGACGAGCCGTTCGCCCAGGCCGTCGATATCCATCGCGCGGCGCGAGGCGAAGTGGACGATGATCGAGCGGCGTTGCGCGGCGCAGACCAGCCCGCCGCTGCAGCGCGCAACCGATTCGCCTTCCTCGCGCACGATCGCCGAACCGCAAACCGGGCAATGTTGCGGCATCTTCCATGGATGCGTGCCATGCGGGCGCTGCTCCTCGATCACCCGCACCACTTCCGGGATCACGTCGCCGGCGCGGCGCACGATCACCGTGTCGCCTGCGCGCACGTCAAGCCGCGCGACCTGGTCGGTGTTGTGCAGCGTGGCCTTGCTCACCGTCACGCCGCCGACCTGCACCGGCTTGAGGCATGCGAACGGCGTGGCCGCGCCGGTGCGACCGATGCTGACCTCGATGGCCTCGATGATCGTGCTGCGTTCCTGCGCCGGAAACTTGTGCGCAAGCGCCCAGCGCGGCGCGCGCGAGACGAAACCCATCTCGCGCTGCTGGCCGTAGTGGTCGAGCTTGTAGACCACGCCATCGATGTCATAGGGCAAGCCGTCGCGCTGCTCGCCGATGCGGCGGTAATAGGCGAGCAAGTCATCCAGGCTCTCGGCCGAAGCCACCTGTGGCGAGACAGGCAATCCCCAGTCGCGCAATCGCGACAGGGTCGCCGAATGCGTGTCGGGCAGTTCGCCATCACGCACCTCGCCCACCGCATAGGCGTAGAACGCCAGCGGCCGCGAGGCGGTGATGTGTGGATCGAGCTGACGCAAGGAGCCGGCTGCGCCGTTGCGTGGATTGGCCAGCGTACGCTCGCCGCGCTCGCGCGCGCGTTCGTTGAAAGCTTCGAACGCCGCCTTCGGCATGTATACCTCGCCCCGCACTTCCAGCACGCGCGGCCAATCCTCGCCGCGCAGGCGCAGCGGGATGGCGGTGATGGTGCGCAAATTCGCGGTGACATCTTCGCCGACCTCGCCGTCGCCGCGGGTGGCGCCCTGCACGAACACGCCGTCCTCGTAGCGCAGGCTGATCGCCAGACCGTCGAGTTTGGGTTCGGTGGAGAACGCAAGCTTCCCGGAACCGATCGTCTGCTGGATGCGCTTGACGAACGCGGCGACTTCCTCGTCCGTGAACGCATTCGCCAGCGACAGCATCGGCAGGGCATGCCGCACCGTCGTGAAGCCGCCGGCCGCACGCGCGCCGACGCGGCGCGTCGGCGAATCCGCACTCGCCAGTTCCGGATGCGTTTGTTCCAGCGCCTCCAGCTCGCGCAGCAGCGCGTCGTAGTCGTCGTCCGGAATGTGCGGATCGTCGAGCACGTAATAACGATAGTTCGCGTTCTCGATCCGCTCGCGCAATAGCGCGGCGCGAGCGGCTGGCGTATCGGATGGCCGGGTCATGCGAACAGTGTAGCGGCTTGCCGATCACCCTCGCGCAGTGCACGATGCTCAAATCAAGGAGGAATGCATGAGCGAGCATTGGACGCCTTTCCCGGATCCCCGTCCCGCCTTTGATTTCGCGGGCGAGCGCCTGCGCGAGGTTTGGCCGCTGCTGCACGCGGGGGATCGCGAGCCTTTCCCGGATCGCGAAAACATTGCCGGGCTGATCGCGGCCGAGGCGCGGCTGGGCGATACCGCATTCGGCACCGATGCGGAGAAGATCGCTGCGGAACTGCAGGATGCCTGGCGCGCCTTCCATCGCGGCGAGTTCCGGGAAGCCTTCGAGCGCGGCTTGGGCGCAGGGCCGCTCGGCCAGGCCGTCGCGATCACGGCCGACGGCGTGCAGGCGTTCTTTCTCGAAGCCAGGGAGTCGGACAAGACCGCGCGCTATCAGGCCTTGGTCGAACGCGCGGGCAACACCATTGATCTGCTGCCGATGCGCGCATCCAGCCATTACCGCTACGCGTGGGCACTGGGGCTGCTCAGCCGCCAGTTGCCGGCGATGCAGGTGCTGGCCGAAGGCCTGGGCAGCAAGTTGCACGCGGCGCTGGATGCCGCGCTGGAACTGGATGCCGATCATCCCGAGGCGCACACCGCGCTGGGTTTGTATTTTGCGGAAGCCGTGCACAAGCTTGGCGCGGCCCTGGCCCGGATGACCTTGCGCGTGGACCTGGAGGCGGCGGAAGCACACCTGCGCACCGCGATCGAGTTGACGCCGGAAGCGCCCAACGCGTGGGTCGGCCTGGGTATCGGACTCGGCTTGCTGGACGCGCAGGAACACGCCGGTGCACGCAAGGCCGCGCTCGCAAAAGCCGCGGCCCTGCGACCACTGGACGCGCGACAGACGTTGGAGATCGCGTACGCGCAACGAAAGCTGAGCGCGATGGATTAGGCCGGACTCGCGAAAGCTGCTCGAAAGGTGGCCGGCAGAGACTCGAGACAGGTGAGAGGCGGTGCAAGACCGCCATTACAGCGTCGGGAGCAACCCTCGTGCGCCGGCTGTTTGTTGTTCTCACCCTCGCCCTTGCCTGCGCCGGTCTCCCTCCCCGGGCGGCGCAGGTCAAGGGCGGGCCTTGCCGCCGCAGATCGCGCCCTCGTCGAAATTCTTGAACGTGCACTGAGTTCGGCGCGCGCGGCATCACGGAGTTTCGCGGCGCGGCCGGTACAATTTGCGCAATGTCCGCGCCTCCCGATCCGCCGCGTGCTTCCGCGGTCAACGACGCTGCCGAATCCAGCCCAGCCTCTTCCGACACTTCGCATCTGCGCGGACTGGTATGGCTGGTCGCGGCGGCGTTCTTCATGCAGACGCTGGATTCGACCATCGTCAACACCGCGGTGCCGAGCATCGCGCACGCACTGAATGTCCGGCCGATTGATCTCAAGACCGCGCTGACCAGTTACGTGCTGACGCTGGCGATCTGCATCCCCGCCAGCGCATGGTTGTCAGACCGGTTCGGCACGCGGCGCGTGTTCGCCGCGTCCATCATCACCTTCAGCATCGGCTCGCTGGCCTGCGGGTTGTCGCAGAACCTCACGGAGCTGATCGCCTCGCGGGTGCTGCAGGGTCTGGGCGGCGCGCTGCTGATGCCGGTCGGCCGCTACGTGCTGGTGCGTGCGTTCGGGCCGCGCGATTTCGTTGCGGCGATGAGCACGGCCGGCATTCCCGGCCTGCTGGGTCCGGTGCTGGGTCCGGTGCTGGGCGGCGTGTTGTCGCAGTACGCGAGCTGGCGCTGGATCTTCCTGGTCAACGTGCCGGTCGGCTTGCTCGGCCTGTGGTTGAACAAGCGCGAGATGCCGAATTTCCGCGGGCCGCGCCGCGCCTTCGACGTGCTCGGCTTCGCGTTGTTCGCGCTGGCTTCCGGCCTGCTGCTGGTCGCGGCGGAGATGGCCGGCAGCGGCGGCGAATCGATGGCCACGATCGGCTGCGCGCTTGGCGGCGTCATCGCCGGTTTCGCCTATTGGCAGCATGGCCGGCGCGCCGAACACCCGATCGCCGATCTCACGCTGTTGCGCGTGCGCAGTTTCTGGATCGCCCTTGGCGGCAGCCTGTTCACGCGGCTGGGCACTTCCGGGTTGTCGTTCGTGCTGGTGCTGTTCCTGCAGATCGGCGCGGGCTGGTCGCCGACCGCGGCCGGACTGATGCTGGTGCCGCAGGCGCTGGCGATGATCCTGATGAAGCTGCTGATAGACCGCCTGCTGAAGCGCCACGGCTACCGGCGCGTGTTGCGGCTCAACACGGCACTGGTCGCCGTGCTGCTCGCCGCGTTTGCTCTGCTGCAGCCGAACACGCCGGCCTGGGCGGTGGCGCTGCTGATGTTCGCCTACGGGTTCATCATGTCCATGCAATACACGGCGATGAACACGCTCGCCTTCGTGGACCTGCCGCCCGAGCGCGCAGCACAGGCGTCGTCACTGACCTCGGCCGTGCAATACCTTTCGATCAGTTTCGGCATTGCATTGGCATCGCTGCTGTTGGCGGCGTTCCTCAATGACCAGCATCACGACGCTGCCGCTTATGTGCGTGGTTTCCATGCCGCGGTGCTGTGCATGGCGGTGCTGCCGCTGATGGGGGCGTACGTGTTCACAAGGCTGCGCCGCGACCGTCCGACGCGCAGAGTCGTTGAAACGCCGGATACCGCGACTTAAGAGCCGCGCCCAGAGCGGCAGTTCGCGAGCCGTAGCGATGCTGCGCACCCGCTCTGGGAGTCCTGTAGCATCGCGTCGTTAGCCACGGCGCGGCCCGATGGAACAGACCACCGCGATCCTGCTCGAAGTATTCATCATCTTCATCGCCGCGCAGATCGGTGGCGAACTCGCGCGTCTGATTCGCCTGCCGAGCGTAGTCGGCGAGATCGCCATCGGTTGCATGCTCGGTCCTTCGGTGCTCGGCTGGATCACGCCGAGCGAACCACTGGAGGTGCTCTCCGAAATCGGCGTGGTACTGCTGCTGTTTTCGGTCGGACTGGAAAACCGTGTCGAGGATCTCAAGCGCGTCGGCGGCAGCGCCTTCGCCGTCGGCGTGCTGGGTGTGGCGGTTCCGTTCGTATTCGGCACCTTGTGGGCGCATTCGATCGGCCCCGACTGGGCGCATTCGCTGTTCGTCGCCGCCGCGTTCGTTGCCACTTCCGCCGGCATCACCGCGAGCGTGCTGAAGCAGCTCGGCGTGCTGCATCGGATCGAGAGCCGGGTGATTCTCGGCGCTGCGGTGATTGACGACATCCTGGCGATGCTGCTGCTGGGCATGGTCGTGGCGCTGCAGGGCGGCGGACATGTCCGCATCGGCGACCTGCTGGTGGTGCTGGTCGAAGCGATCGGCTTCGTGCTGGTGATCGGCTGGGTCGGCGTGCGGGTGATGCGGCGCAATTCGGCGTGGCTGGAATGGCCCGCTGATCCGCTGTCGCCGCTCGCGCTGGTGCTGGCGATGTGCCTCGGTCTGGCGTGGCTCTCGACGCGTTTCGGCCTGGCCGCGATCATCGGCGCCTTCCTCGCCGGCCTGATCGCTTCCGAAACACGACAGCAGAAGATGCTCGAAATCCAGACGCGTCCGCTGCTCACCCTGCTGGCGCCATTCTTCTTCGTGCTGACCGGCTCCAAGGTGGAACTCTCGCAGCTGTTCAGTCCCGAAGCGTTGAGGCTGCTCGGCATGGCGACTGCGCTGGCGCTGGTCACCAAACTGGTCGGCGGGTCATTGGGCGCGATCAGGCTCGGCGCACGCGGTGCGCTCACGGTCGGTGTGGGCATGATGCCGCGCGGCGAGGTCGGTGTGGTGATCGCATCGCTCGGTCTGGCGGCGCATGTGTTCAATGAGCGCATGTACGCAGTGATCATCGCGATGTCGCTGTTGACCTCGATCATCGCGCCGCCGGTGCTGGCAGCGATGCTGCGCCACGACGAAAGGTCGGAACTGGTGTCGCGGGATTCGGAAGCGGGTTAGTCGCAGGGCAAGGCTGAAGCAAAATCAGCCCGCGAAGAACGCGAAGGAATCAAGGCGATTTTCCTGACGCTCTCGGCGCGATTCGCGTTCGAATGCCGCGCCGTTGCTCTCGCTTCGAAGCTATAGCAGTGCCGTGCGCAGCGCACGCTCCAGGTCGCTGCGCAGGAACGGCTTCTGCAATACCGGGGCGCCGTGCAGCGATTCCGGCAGGTTGGATGTTCCGTAACCCGTGGCGAACACGAAGGCGCGGCCGCGTTCGGCCAGCGCCTGCGCAATCGGGTAACTCGGCTCGCCATTCAAGTTGACGTCCAGCAGTGCGACGTCGAACGGCAGCGAAATGGCCTTTTCGAGGGCATCGTCGAAGCGCGCTGCGGTGCCCACGACTTCGCACCCCATGTCTTCCAGCGTGTCCCGGATCAGCATCGCGATGCGCGATTCATCCTCCACGACCAGGACGCGGCGCCCGCTCAGATTCGGCTCGGCCACGGCCATCTCAGATCTCCGAATCGGTGATTTCCTCGACCGGGGCTTCGATCGTACACTCGACCCCCTCGAGCGCAAAGCGCAGCCGGACCAGGCCCGTGATGTCCTGCGCCAGCCCCTCCTCCACCAGCCGCGAGCCGAAGCCACGCCGGTGCGGCGGTGTGACCGGCGGCCCGCCGCGCTCCTTCCATTCGAAGCGGAAACGCCGTTCCGGCCTGGGCGTGACTTCCCAGCCGATTTCCACCCGTCCCTTGTCGTTGGACAGCGCACCGTACTTGACCGCGTTGGTGGCCAATTCATGCACGGCCATGGACAGCGCCAGCAGCGCCTTCGGGCGAAGCTTCAACTCGGCGCCTTCGATCCGGAACCGCGAGGCACCGGCGTAATTGGAATAGGCCGCCAGCGCGCCGATGACCAGCTCGCGCAGATCGCCACCGCGCCATTGGCCGGAAGTGAGGATGTCGTGCGCCTTGGCCAGGGAAACCAGCCGTGCCTCCAGTGCGTCTCGCGCATCGGCAGTATTGGGACAGCTGCGCAGCGTCTGCATCGCCATGGACTGCACGATCGCAAGCGTGTTTTTCACCCGATGATTCAGCTCACCGATCAGCAGCGCCTGGCGCTCGGCCGCGCGACGCGCATCGGTGTTGTCGCGAAAGATTTTCAGGTAGGCGTCCTCTCCGCCGTTCTCGATCGGGAACATCACCCCCGAGCCCCAGAACCGTGAGCCGTCCTTGCGCAGGTGCCAGCGCTCACTGGTGGCGCGCCCGTGCTCTTTGGCAAGCCTCATTTCTTGCTCGGACGCAGCCACGGCGCGATCTTCGGGAGTGAAGAAAATGTCGCCCGGACGGCCGATCACCTCGCTGGCGGCGTATCCCAGCAGGCGCTCGGCGCCACGGTTCCAGCTCGCCACGCGCCCCTCGCCATCCAGCGTGATGATCGCGTACTCCTTGACGGCGTCGAGGATGTGCCGCAACCGCGCCTCGTTCTCGCGCAGTGCCGCCCGGGCCCGCCGGGTCTCGATTTCTTCCGCGTCCGGCGCCATCCCCGCGCCGTGCGGATCGGATGGAATGGTGCTCACGTGCGATCGCCTCCTGCGCACACGCACACACCGGCGCGGCGGGGTTCGCCGCAAGCCGACACTACACTATGCGCCACTCAGGGCAAGCGCGCCAGTTTTTCCGAAATCATCACGAAAAAGGCAGGTTGCAGGCAAGCGCGAACCGGCACGGCCCAAGTGTTTTCACCGGCAAAGGAACGGCACTTCACCGCATCCTTCTCGGTCATCAGCACCGGCAACCCATCGCCGAATGCCAGGTCGGAGGGCGAATAAGCGTAGTGATCGGCAAACGGATGCTCGATCACCTCGATGCCGTTCCCACGCAGCATCGCGAAGAAACGCGCCGGGTAGCCGATGCCCGCAACGGCGTGCACGCGCCGGCCGGAAAACGACTCGAGCGTGCGGGTGGAGGCTGGATCGCGCAACGCGAATACGGCTCCGGCTTGCAGATGCATCGGGATTTCGCCGGCCTGCGGTTCACTGCCATTGCAAACGATGAAATCCATCTCGCTCAATCGCGACAGCGGCTCGCGCATCGGGCCGGCCGGCAGCAGCCGCGCGTTGCCGAACCGGCGCGCGCCGTCCACGACGCAGATTTCCACGTCCCGCGCCAGCGCATGGTGCTGCAAACCGTCATCGGCAATCACCGCGTCAGTGCCGGCCTTCAGCAGCAGCCGCGCGGCGCGCGGGCGGTCACGGCCGATCGCAACCGGCGCACCGGTGCGCAGCCTGATCAATGCGGGCTCGTCGCCAACGACGCGCGGATCAGGGTTGTCGTCCAGCAGCATCGGCGCTTGCGCGCTGCCGCCATAACCGCGACTGACCACGCCCGGCCTGAAGCCGCGCTCGCACAGCGCTTCGACCAGCGCGATCACGAGCGGCGTCTTGCCCGCGCCGCCGGCGGTGATGTTGCCGACCACGATCACCGGCACGGGCAGGCGTTCGCTGCGCTTCCACCCGCGCCGGTACAACGCGCGGCGCACGCGCGTGATGGCGCGATACAAAGCTTCGACCGGCAGTGTCCACCAGGGTGGCGGGCGATCTGCGTACCAGCGTTGTTGCAGGGATTCGCGAAGTGACATGGAGGTCCGTCATTCCCGCACCAGCGGGAACCCTGTGTCTTTCCTCAACCGGGCAATTCGGATACAAATCCCGCCGATACAGGTTGTGCTCGCCTTCGCGGGAAACGCCCTATTCGGCCACCGCCGCGGAATGATTGTCGTGGAACTGCAACCGGTGCAGTGCCGCATACTGTCCGCCGCGCGCCAGCAGCTCCTGATGCGTACCCCGCTCCACCACGCGCCCCCCGTCCAGCACGGCGATCTGATCGGCGTGTTCGACCGTGGACAGGCGATGCGCGATCACCAGCGTGGTGCGTTCGCGCATCAGCCGCATCAATGCTTCCTGGATCAGCCGTTCGGATTCGGTATCCAGTGCGCTGGTGGCCTCGTCGAGGATCAGGATCGGCGCGTTCTTCAGCAACGCGCGCGCAATCGCGATGCGCTGACGCTGGCCGCCGGAAAACAAGCTGCCGCTGTCGCCGACATTGGTGTGGATGCCCTGCGGCAATTGCGCGATGAATTCCATTGCATTCGCTGCCTTCGCGGCGGCGACGATCTGCGCTTCGCTGGCGCCTTCCAGCCCGCCATAGGCGATGTTGCGCGCGATGGTGTCGTTGAACAGCACCACATTCTGCCCGACCCAGGCGATCTGTGCGCGCAGGTTTGACAGCGCGTAATCGTGCAACGGTTTGCCGTCGAGCAGGATCCCGCCGCCATTGGGCTCGTAGAAGCGCGGCAGCAATCCGACCAGCGAGCTCTTGCCGCTGCCGGAGCGGCCGACCAGCGCGGTGACCTTGCCGGCCGGGCAATGCAGCTCGATGCCGTTCAACGCCGGCCCGCGTCCGCTGCCGTAGTCGAGGGTCACGTTGCGAAACGCGATTTCTCCGCGTGCACGCGGCACCTGAACCGTGCCGGCGTCGTGTTCGGGCGTGAGGTCCAGCACCGCGAACAAATCCTGTGCCGCCGCCACGCCACGCTGCATGTTGGCCTGCACCGTGGTGAGGCGTTTCAATGACGGCAGGATCGCACCCATCGCCAGCATCAGCGATGTGAAGGTGCCCGGCGTCATGCCCTTGAAGTGGGTGGCGAAGTACACGATCAGCGCCAGCGCGATCGCCGCGACCAATTGCACCGTGGAAGTCGCGATGCCGTTGGTGGCCGCGACTTTTAGATTCAGCCGGCGGTTGCGCTCGGTGACGCCTTCGAAGCGCTGGTCCTCGTACTGCTGGCCGCCGTAGATTTTCACCTCGCGGTGCGCACCGATCACTTCTTCGAGGATGCTGGTGACCGAGCCCATCGAACCCTGGATGCCATGGCTGATGCGCCGGTAGCGGCGGCTGACCGCACGCACCAGCAACGCGACCGCCGGCACCATCAGCAACAGCACGAGGGTGAGGCGGGCACTTGCCAGCAGCATCACCACGATCATGCCGACCACGGTGAGCCCGTCGGTGATCGTGGTTTTCACCGCATCGGTGCACGCGGATGCGACTTGCTCCGAGGTGTAGGTGATGCGCGCGACCTGATGGCCGGAGGATTCGCGATCAAAGAAACCCGCGGACAGTTTCAGATAATGCCGGAACACCTCGTGCCGGATGCGCTGCACCACGCCGCGACCGATGTACGCGGTGCCGTAATTCTCGATGTACACCGCGAAGCACCGCACCAGGAAGATCAGGACGATGATGATCGGCATCCAGAAGATCACATCCGGATCGCGCGTCACGAACAGGCTGTCCAGCATCGGCTTGATCACTCGCGCGAACAGCGACATCGCGCCTGCATCGCCGATCATGCCGAGCACCGCCGCCAGCGCAACCCATTTGTACGGCAGCAGATAGCGCAGCAGGCGCCGGTAGGTTGTCCAGGCGGAAACCTCGCGCGTCGCGGCGCTCACTGCGCGGAGGTTTCCGATTGCGGCGTGGTGGCGATGGACAGATGCGAGAAGCCGAGTTGGCCCAGCGCGTCCATGGCGGTGACCACCGACTGGTGCGGCGTCATGCCATCGGCGCGCAGCAGCACCGGGCGGTCATGATCGTCACCGGCGATCGCACGGATCGCCTTCTTCAACGCGTCCTCGTCGGTGCCGAGCACCTGGTTGTTGCCGACGAAGAAATGACCGGAGCGGTCCACCACCAGCACCAGCGTGTTGTCCGCCACCGGTTGAGGTTGGTCGCTGGCCTGCGGCAGGTTCACCTTCAGGTGCCCCTGCTGAACGAAGGTCGTGGTCAGCACGAAGAACATCAGCAAAGTCAGCAGCACGTCGATCAACGATACGACGTTGATCTCGAATTCGTCTTCGCGGCGGCCGCTGATGCGCATCGCGATCCCTCATTCAGCGCGTGGTGGCGCGCGCGGTCGGGCGAGATGGTACTGGCGGGCTCGCCTGCGTGGGCGCCTGGGCGACCTGTGGAACCGGTGCGTCATGCAACGCGGAGAGCTCATCCAGCAACGCGGTCGCCTGCTTCTCCATCGCCACCACGTAACCGGCCACGCGCGAACGGAAATAGCGATGCAGCACGTAGGCGGGAATCGCCACGACCAGACCGGCCGCGGTGCACACAAGCGCCTCGCCGATGCCGCCGGCCATCTTCATCGGATCGCCCACGCCCGACACCATCACCGCCAGGAACATCCGGATCAGGCCGAACACCGTGCCGAGCAGACCCAGCAGCGGACCGATCAGCGCGATCGTTCCAAGCGTGTTGAGGTAACGCTCGAGCCGGTGCACCACGTGGCGGCCGGTGTCTTCGATGCGTTCCTTGATGATTTCGCGCGAGCGGTTGCGCACGTCCAGCGCACCGGCCAGCAATTCGCCGAGCGGGGAGTTCTCGCGCAACACATCGATATGCGCGGGATCGAGCTTGCGGGTGCGAGCCCATCCGCGCACCTGTTCACCCAGGCCCGGTGGCAGCACGGCCACCCGGCGCAGGGTCCAGAACCGCTCCAGGATGATCGCCAGCGCGATGGCGGAGGCCAGCAGGATCGGTACCATGCCCCAGCCGCCGGCCTTGATGATTTCGAACACGCGCGCACCTCGCCCAGCAGAAGCCGGGCGAATGATAGCAGCCGTGGGATTGGGGCTTGTGCGCGGGGTCGCAGTTGGTTGCCGGTTGCCGGTCGGCGGTTGCTGGAAAGCCTCGCAACCCCGGCTCTTACCGGCAACTGACAACCAACAACCGACAACCCACTCCTCAATGTTCCCGCCAATACCGTGCCTGCTTCGACCGCTCCTCCGAAACGATCCGCGGCGGCGCGTCGGCCGGGAAAGCGATCCGCACCGCGCCGGTGTCGGCCGTGGTCGAAAGCGGGATACCCAACTGTTCGTAGCGGGCGACGATGACCGCCGCGGGGTGCCGGAAACGGTTGCGGTAACCGGCGGAAGCGATCGCGAACCGCGGATGCAGCGCGCGCAGGTAATCCTCGCTGGAAGAGGTCTTGCTGCCGTGGTGCGGCACGACCAGCACCCGCGGCGGGTCGTGGACGCCCGCGCTCGCGACGACCGCCTCCGCGATCGCCGGCTCTACCTTTGCAGTCGTGTCCGCCGGCAACAACAGTTCTCCTCCCGCGCCGCTGACCAGCAGCACGCAACCGGCATCGTTGCCGCGTACCTGCACCGGCGGTTTGGGCGACAGCACGCGAAAGTCCACGCCGTCCCAGGTCCAGTGCTGGCCCGCTTCGCATTGCCGCAAGGGAATGTCGCCGCGATCCGGTTCGCCGCCCAACGCCGCGGTCGCAGGGAACGCCGCCAGCACCGCGCGCGCGCCACCGGCGTGATCGTTGTCACCATGGCTGATAATCAGGGTGTCCAACCGCTCCACGCCGATCGCGTGCAGCGCCGGCACCACCGCCGCCTCGCCCAGATCGAAGCCGGAGGGATAGCGCGCGCCGGTGTCGTACAGCAAAGCATGGCCGCGCGTGCGCACCAGCACCGAAAGGCCCTGCCCCACGTCCACCACCATGGCGGCGAAGTCGCCGTCGCGAAGCGGCGTTGCTCGTGGCCACAGCAACGGCAGCATCAACAGCGGGGCCAGCGCGCGCGCCGGTACGCCGCGCGGCGCCAGCAGCCAGATCGCGCCGAGGCAAGCCAGCACGAACGCGATCACGTTTGCCTGTGGAAAGTAATGCAGCGCCGCGGGCCACGCCGCCAGCCGTTGCAGGATCCACCACTGAACATCCGCGAGATGCGCGCAGACGTGCAGCAGCGGAGCGCCGAGGGATGGAGACGGCAAAAGCAGCGCGCTCGCGAGCAGAGTCAGCGGCACGATCACGAAGCTAATGAACGGCACCGCGATCAGGTTTGCCAGCGGACCGACCAGCGATGCCTGGCCGAAGAACCACACGGTCAGCGGCAGCAATGCGAGCGCCATCAGCATCGGTGACAAGCCCAACTCGCGCAGATGCCCGCGCCAGCCGGTGCCGCGCGCCAGTGTCCAGGCCAGGAACGCGACACCTGCAAACGACAGCCAGAACCCGGCCGCCAACACCGACAGTGGGTCCACGATCAGGATCTCGCATAAAGCCAGCGCCAGGCCTTCGCCGATGCCACCGCCCCGGCGCAGGATCCGCGAAAGAGAAACCGCGCCGATCATCCACAAGGTACGCGTGGTCGGCAGGCCGAACCCGGCCAGTGCGCCGTAGGCGATCGCCGCGGGCAACGCGATGCCCGCCTCCGCGACCGGGCGCGGGACGCGCAGGGCCAGTGCGGGAAACAACCACCACAGCGCCCGCACCAGCAAGGCGGCAAAGATCGCCGCAAGGCCGACGTGGAAACCGGAGATCGCGATCAAGTGACTCACGCCGGTCGCGCGCACGACCTGCCAGTCCGATTCATCGAGCGCGCTCTGGTCGCCCACGCTGAGCGCGCGCAGCAAGCGTGCGGCGTGCGGATCATCCGGCAACATTGCGGCGATTGCGTTCGAGATGCGGGCGCGCACGCCATCCACGCACGCGGCATGCGAACGCAGCACATTCGCCGCATCTTCGCGCACGTAGCCGGTCGCGACGATGCGTAGTTGCAGCGCCGAGCGCTCGAAGTCGAGGCCGCCCGGATTGAGCAGGCTGCGCGGACGCTTCAGCCGTACCCGCAGGCGCCAGCGCGAACAGGGCTCGAGAGCCGGCGCGGCGCCATGGCGTGATGCATACCACGACAACCGCAGATTGCCCCGCAGCGGAATAGCCGCGCCGTCCAACGAAGCCTGCCCCACGTTGAAATCGAAACGCGTGGATTCGGCTTGCGCCTGAGGCAGACCTTCGACCATGCCGGCCACGACCAGATCGCGTCCCTCCAACGCGTGAGGCAGGCGCGACTGCATGGCCAGGTCTGCGCGCAATGCCGTCCAGCCGAAAGCTGCAATGGCGACCGCCAGCGGGACCAGCACCGTGGCGAGGCACCCGCCTTGGTTGCCCTTTCGCCTGAAAGCCCAATGGATTCCGGCTATCGCCGGGATGGCGAGAATCAATACGTCGTCGCACCACCGCGGCGGCAATCGCGGCAGTGCCTGCACCAGCAAGGCGCTGAGCAGCAATGCGATCCCGCAGGCGAGCAGGCCCGGCGGATGGTGTTTCGCGTCGCCCTCCCTGCGCGCGAACATGCTGCCTCAGCTATCGGCCACGAAGGGCCGGAGTTTGCCGTCCACCAGTTCGAGCACGCGATCCATGCGCGACGCGAGATGCGGATCGTGCGTGACCAGCACGAAGCTGGTGCCGATCTCGCGGTTGAGCTCCAGCATCAATTCATAGACTGCGGCGGCGTTCTTGCCGTCCAGGTTGCCGGTCGGTTCGTCGCCCAGCACGCACGCCGGCCGCGTCACCAGTGCGCGCGCAACCGCGCAGCGCTGGCGCTCGCCACCGGAAAGTTCGCTGGGCTTGTGTTCCAGCCGTGCGCCCAGGCCCACGCGCTGCAACAATTCCTTCGCATGTTGGCGCGCTTCGCTGATCGCGGTGCCGCGAATCAGCAGCGGCATCGCCACGTTTTCGACGGCGGTGAATTCGGGCAGCAGATGATGGAACTGGTAGACGAAGCCGAGCGAGCGGTTGCGCACGCGGCCGCGCTCCGCATCCGACAGTTTCGACAATACGCGGCCGTCGACCTCGATCCCGCCGGCGCTGGGCGTATCCAGCCCGCCGACGATATGCAGCAGCGTGCTCTTGCCCGAACCTGATGCGCCGACGATCGCCAGCGTCTCGCTGCGCTTCAATTCGAAGCTCGCATCCACCAGCACTTCGGTGCGCAGCGAACCTTCCTTGTAGGTTTTGGCGATGCCGTGGGCGCGCAGCACGACGTGGTTAGGCGTGTGTTCCCCCATTACGGCATCCTCTGCTGGCCGCTTCGCAAAGCGTCGCGAGTGATTAAGCCGCCATCCATGGCAAGAGAGCTCCATGGTTGCGCGTCGCCGGAGCGCAGGAAGCGGAGTGTACACGTCAGTACATGAGCATTCCGGGCACCGCCGGCGCGCAAGATGCCGAGCGCAGCAGCTTTGCGAAGTGGCCTACTCATAACGTAGCGCCTGCGCCGGCTGCGTACGCGACGCGCGCCAGGCCGGATAGATCGTCGCGCCGAGCGCGAAGATGAAAGTCACCAGCGCAACCCAGCCGACATCACCGGGCAGCAGCTTGCTGGGCACATCGCTGATGTAATAGACGTCCGGCGACAGGAACTGCACGTGGAAGACGTTCTGGATCCAGTTCGCGATCGCCGGCAGTTTCCACGACAGCAGCGAACCGAGGCCGACGCCGACGCCGATGCCGACAATGCCGACCAGCATCCCTTGCACCATGAACGTGCCCATGATGCTGCGCGGAGTTGCGCCCAATGTTCGCAGGATCGCGATGTCGGCCTGCTTGTCGGTGACCAGCATCATCAGCATCGAGATGAGATTGATCACCGCCACCAGGATGATCAGCGAGAGGATGATGAACATCACCAGCTTCTCCATCGCGACCGCCTTGAAGAAGTTGGCGTGCCCTTCCATCCAGGTTTGCACGCGATAGGCCTGGCCCAGCCGATCGGCCAGATCGTGCGCGACCTCGTAGGCGCGGAACATGTCGTCCAGCCGCAAGCGGATGCCGCTCGGCCCCGGCATGTTGTAGAGCTTCTCGGCGTCGTGCATGTTGATCACGCCAAGACCCGAGTCGTACTCCTGCATGCCGGCCTCGAAGATGCCGACTACGGTAAATCGCTTCAGCCGCGGCACCACGCCGACCGGGGTGACGTTGAACTCCGGCGCGTACACGACCACCTTGTCACCCACACCCACGCCGAGGTTCAGCGCCAGGTCCTTGCCCAGGATGATCCCCCACGACCCGGGCGCGAGATCGCTCAACTTGCCGACGACCATCCTCCGGCCGATGTCGGCGACCTCCGGTTCCTGGTCCGGCAGCACGCCGCGGATGATCGCGCCCTGGCTGGCCGCGTCGCCACGCAGGAACGCCTCTCGCTCCACATACGGCGCCGCGCCGCGTACGTGCGGATTCGTCTTCGCGATCCCCACGGCACGCGGCCAGTCGGTCAAGCTCTGGCCGACGCCCGAGATGGTGGCGTGCGAAACCATGCCGAGGATGCGCGAACGCAGCTCCGAATCAAACCCGTTCATCACCGACATCACCGTGATCAGCGCGGTGACACTGATCGCGATGCAGACAATGGAAACTATCGAGATGAAGGAGATGAAATGGTTGCGCCGCTTGGCGCGGGTATAGCGCAGGCCGATGAAGAGTTCGAGGGGACGGAACATTCGGGAAAGGATCGGAACCGGGTGAGCGTAATGTTTGTCGTCATTCCGGGGCCGTTTCCCGGCTTGTCGGAAAACGGGCCCCGGAATCCAGTGACTTTGCCCTGCGGGAGCCTGCGTGCAGGCGACCATGGCACTTTTTGCCGAGGACGGCGTGCCCGTTGGTTGCGAACACGCTCGCTCCTGCAGCAACACAGTTTCTACAACCCCGGCAGAGTGCCGTATCCGCGACAGCCCGGCAAGCAGCTCAGACCATCAAATACTGT
This sequence comes from Rhodanobacteraceae bacterium, assembly GCA_051961995.1. Lineage (GTDB taxonomy): Bacteria > Pseudomonadota > Gammaproteobacteria > Xanthomonadales > Rhodanobacteraceae > 66-474. Next base: position 29,086 of record JBQCCR010000040.1, read on the forward strand.
CGGCGTTCACTGACGCGGCGCCGGCGCCCTCACTGCCCAGCCGCACGCGCAGGCGCCGGCGGGTATCCGCGTCGAGATTGTCCGGCAGCAGCCACAGGCTGGTTCGCCCGCCCGGTGGCCAGCGCAAATGCAACACGATCAGGAAACCAAGCACGCGCGCGTCGCTCAGCGTGCCCTGCACTTCGCCGGCCGCGCCGCTGCGGCCGCCAAACCGCACCGAAATACTGCCGTCGCTGCGCCAAGTCAGCGCGAGTACGCGTGGATGCAGCAAGCGCCATAGCGATACCGTGCCGTAGCCGATCGCAACAATGATCAGAACCATCGTCGGCAATCGCGTGAGTCCACTCAACGCAACCGCCAGCACCGCGAGCGCTGCACACGCCACGATGCACACCGCCAGTGCGCGTGAGGGTCGGTATTCGAATCCGATCGCGGGCGGCGTTCTCACAGGTTCGCCTTCGCGCGTATCTGCTCGACAATGGCCATCCAGTCCGCGCGCTCCGGTCGCGCATGGCCCATCAGCCAGTCCCAGATCAGCGGGTCGGGCTGGTCCAGCAGCGCATCGAAGGCGGCCGTCGTCTGCACGTCAGCCTGCCCGCCATGCTCATCCAGCCAGCCACCCAGCAACGCATCCAGCTCGCGTGTGCCGCGCCTGCACCGCCAGCGCAGGCGCTTGAGCGGGCCCGCTGTTTCTGGCCCGCTCAATGCACCAGACCGAAGCCGAGCACGGCCCAGAGGATCCAGAGCACGATGCCGCCGGCGAGATAGGCCTGGAAGCGGTGCATCACCTTGTTGTAGCTGCAATGGATGGCGCTGTGCAGGATACGCAGCGCCACGAACAGCCAGGCCAATGCCAGGGTGAGCGCCGATACCTGTCCGGTCAGCGCAATGACCAAGAGCGCCAGATAAAACAGCACCGGCAGTTCGAACAGATTGCGAAAGTTGTCGGCGGCACGCGTGTCCTTCAGCAGCGCGGCCATCTGCGGTGAAGTCGCGACCGCCTGCGGATGGATCCGCTCGCGCTTCATTTCACCGACACGTGCGAAATACATCCGCAGCCAGACGATGAAGGTCAGTGCCGCCATGGCCAGAGCCGGCAGGAAGATGCGTGTGTCGATCATTACTCGCTCCCGCTGCGGCAAAAACCGAAAATCAGCTCTTCTCGAAGCAAGATGGATTCCGGGTTCCCTTTCGCGATGAAGCCGCGAACGGCCCCCGAATGACGAGAGTCCCGGGTTCTAGACCGCCCGCTCCACCAGCAGCTGCTTGATCTCGCCGATCGCCTTCGCGGGATTCAGGCCCTTCGGGCAGGTGTTGGTGCAATTCATGATGGTGTGGCAGCGATAGAGCTTGAACGGATCTTCCAGATCATCCAGACGCTCGCCGGTGTCCTCGTCGCGCGAATCGATGATCCAGCGGTAGGCTTGAAGCAGTACGGCCGGGCCGAGATACCGATCCGGGTTCCACCAGTAGCTCGGGCAGGACGTCGAGCAGCACGCGCACAGGATGCACTCGTACAGGCCATCGAGTTTCTTGCGCTCCTGCGGGGACTGCAGGCGCTCGCGGTCCGGCGGCGCGCTCTGCGTGCGGAGCCAGGGCTTGATCGATGCGTACTGCGCGTAGAAGTTCGTGAGATCCGGAACCAAGTCCTTCACCACCGGCATGTGCGGCAGCGGATAGATCTTGACGTCGCCCTTCGGCAGGTCGTGCAGCGCCTTGGTGCAGGCCAGCGTGTTGCCGCCGTTGATGTTCATCGCGCAGGAACCGCAGATGCCTTCACGGCAGGAGCGGCGCAGCGTGAGGGTGGGGTCAATCTCGTTCTTGATCTTCAGCAGCACGTCCAGAACCATCGGCGTGTTGCTGACGTCCACCTCGTAGGAATCCATGCGCGGGTTGCCGCCAACGTCCGGATCCCAACGGTAGACGTAGAAGGTACGCACCTCTTTCGCCCCGGGCTTCGCGGCGTGGTGCTGTCCCTTCTTGACCTTGGAGTTTTTGGGGAGGGTGAACTCAGCCATGATTCAAATCCGTTGGACGAGAGAGACGGGAGGCGCAGGAGCGAGGCAGCGGCGGCTTCATCGTTTCACGTTCATCTTCCCGTCTCGCATTTCAATACACCCGCTTCTTCGGCGGAATCGTCTGCACGTCACTGGTCAGCGTGTTGAGGTGCACCGGCCGGTAGTCGAACCGCACCGCGCCCTTCCCGTCCACCCAGATCAGCGTGTGCTTCATCCAGTTGGCGTCGTCGCGTTCGGGGAAATCGTCGCGCGCGTGCGCGCCGCGGCTCTCCGTGCGCTGCTCGGCCGAATACATCGTGGCAACCGCCTGGTCCAGCAGGTTGGCCAGCTCGAAGGTTTCGATCAGGTCCGAGTTCCAGATCAGTGAGCGGTCGGTCACGCGCACGTCCTCGAAACTCGCGTGCACGTCCGAAATCTTCCTGCAGCCCTCTTTCAGCGATTCGGCAATGCGAAATACCGCCGCGTCCGCCTGCATGGTCTTTTGCATTTGCAAGCGGATCTGCGCGGTCGGCGTGCCGCCGTTGGCATTGCGCAATTTTTCCAGACGCTGCATTGGGCGGTCGAGGATGTCGGACGCCAGATCCTTGTGCGGCGAATTCGGCTTGATGATTTCCGCGCAGCGGTTGGCGACCGCGCGGCCGAACACCACCAGGTCCAAGAGCGAGTTGGAACCGAGGCGGTTGGCGCCGTGCACCGATACGCAGGCAGCCTCGCCGATAGCGAACAGGCCCGGCACAACCGCGTCCGGATCATCACCACGCTTGGTGACCACTTCGCCGTGATAGTTGGTCGGGATGCCGCCCATGTTGTAGTGCACCGTCGGCTGCACCGGGATCGGCTGTTTCGTCACGTCCACGCCCGCGAAGATGCGCGCGCTTTCGGCGATGCCAGGCAGGCGCTCGTGGATCACTTCCGGTCCGAGGTGCTGCAGGTTCAGGAAGATGTGATCGGCGTGTTCGCCGACGCCGCGGCCTTCGCGGATCTCCATCGTCATCGCGCGGCTCACGACATCGCGCGAGGCGAGATCCTTCGCGTTCGGCGCATAGCGCTCCATGAAGCGCTCGCCTTTCGAATTGGTGAGATAGCCGCCCTCGCCGCGCACGCCTTCGGTGATCAGGCAGCCCGCGCCGTAAATGCCGGTCGGGTGGAACTGCACGAACTCCATGTCTTGCAACGGCAGGCCCGCGCGCAGCGCCATGCCGCCGCCGTCGCCGGTGCAGGTATGCGCGGAAGTGCAGGAGAAGTACGCGCGACCGTAACCGCCGGTGGCCAGCACCACGGCGTGGCCGCGGAAGAAGTGCAGCGTGCCTTCGTTCATGTCGATCGCGAGCACGCCACGGATCGTGCCGTCGGCGTCCGTCACCAGGTCGGTGGCGAAATATTCGATGAAGAAGCGCGCGTCGTGCGCCAGCGACTGCTGGTAGAGCGTGTGCAGGATCGCGTGCCCGGTGCGGTCGGCCGCGGCACAGGTGCGTTGCGCGGTGCCTTCCCCATAGTTGGTGGTCATGCCGCCGAAGGGACGCTGGTAGATCTTGCCTTCGTCGGTGCGCGAAAACGGCACGCCGTAGTGTTCAAGTTCAATGATCGCCGGGATCGCCTCGCGGCACATGTATTCGATCGCGTCCTGATCGCCCAGCCAGTCCGAACCCTTGACGGTGTCGTACATGTGCCAGCGCCAGTCGTCCGGGCCCATGTTGCCGAGCGCGGCGGCGACGCCGCCCTGGGCGGCGACGGTGTGCGAGCGGGTCGGGAACACCTTGGTCACGCAGGCGGTGGAAAGGCCTTTGGCCGCGAGCCCGAAGGTGGCGCGCAGACCTGCACCACCGGCGCCCACGACGACCACGTCATATTGGTGAGTCTGGATTTTCATTCTTGCCTTTTCGTCGCCGCGCTCAATATGCGGCCAGCCAGATCTTGAGTGCCGCCAGCGCGCCAGCCACTGCGCCCAGCACGGCGAGGAACTTCACCGCGACCAAGAGCGTGAGTTCGACCCAGCGCGTGTGCACGTAATCCTCGATCACGACCTGCAGGCCGAGTGCGCCGTGCCAGAACGAGATCACGGTGAACAGGATCAGCAGGCCGGCGTTGATGGGATTGCCGACCAGCGCCTGCGCGGCGGCGAAATCGAGATGCGGCAAGCGCAGCACCAGCCAGATAAACCACAGGCTGATCGGGATCAACGCGACCGCGGTCATTCGTTCGAGCCACCAGTGGCCGACGCCGCTTCGGGCCGAACCCAGGCCGCGCACGCGCTTCAGCGGCGTGCGCATGTCGTGCGGCGCATGATGCGGCCCTGCGCTATTCGGAGCTGTGCTCATGGCGCGCCTCCGGCAAACAGCACCAGCAGCCACACCACAAGCGTGAGCACGATGCTCGCCACCACCACGAGCCAGCTCACGACGAAGTAATTGGGCGCACGGACGTCGTCGCGTCGCCATACGTCGAAGTCGCGTCCGACGTCGCGGAACAGGTGCTGGATGCCCTGGCACAGGTGCAGGAACAACGAAAACGTCCAGCAGATCAGCAGCGCGATACCGATGCCGCTTGCACAAAAGCCGGTGAAGGTTGCCCAGGTTGCCTCGTTGTCAGCCAGTGCGATCAACCCCCAGGTCACCAGCACCGCACCCAGGCACAGGAATACCCCGGTGATGCGATGCAGGACAGACAGCACCATGGTGATGCGCCACTCGTAGATACCTAGGTGTGGCGACAGGGGGCGAGCGTGCGACATAAGAATCCTTTGCTTTTGAACCTGATCGCGCGCCCACGGGTTCTGCGTCGTTCGTCCTGAAGCACTTCCCGGCCCGCAGGTCGTGTGCGTTCGCCGCCGGCGCGAGATGCGATTCAACGCACGCCGCGAAAGCCCCGGCTCACCCTTGTTGCGCGATTCAAATCTGCGAAAGCGTAGTACGCGGAGCGCTGCGAGACAAGAATCAGCGTCTGTCGGCACTCTCCAGAGCGAGCCGCGTTGCGGTTGCAAAGCGCGCCCATGACGGCTGCGACCGGGCAACCTTTCGGGCCGGGGTCCATTGGCCGCATCGCTATGTCATCATTCGTCAATGTATTGGAATACATCTTCCTCATTCTGCCTTCCCTCGCGGGCAATGGACCGGCGGCACATCGGTGAGCGCCAACAACCTCCGATCTCGCGCACATGATAACCGGGGGTGTCGTCCAGCCTGAAACGCGCGCCGCTTCCGGCTCCCCCCAATGCATCGAGATCACGGGAGCGGAAGCACGCGCCTTCACGCAGGCGCAGTTCGCAGCCGACGTGCGTGCATTGCAAGCCGGACACTGGCAATGGAATGCATGGCTGGACGCGAAAGGCGGCGTGCGCGCGCTGATGCATCTGGCCGACCTCGGCGACGGCCGCCTGTTCGCGCTGCTGCGCGGCGGCGACGCCGAATCCGTGTGTGCGGCGCTGAGGAGGTACGTGCTGCGCACGAGAGTTTCCCTCGACGCGTCCGGCGGGTGGCAGCGCGTCGCCGGCTCCCCGCTCCCGTCTGGCGAAGTCGCGATCCAGGAGGATGCGATCGGATTTGGTTACGGCGATCACAGCCTTTGGCTGAAACGGAATGGCGTTTCCGCTGATCCGCGTGTAAAGGATCTGCGATTGGCCGACATCCGCAACGGCTGGCCCACCCTGCCGCCGGGCGATCATGCGTTTCTTCCACCCGCCCTGGGACTGGAGCATCTGGGCGCGGTCGGCTTCGGCAAGGGCTGCTATCCCGGCCAGGAAATTGCCGCGCGTTTGCACTACCGCGGCGGTCACAAGCTACGCCTGTGTCACGTGCTCGCCGCGGCCCCGTTGACCGCCGGCCAGCCATTGTCACCGGAACAACCGCGCGCGATCGTCCTGGAGGCGGTCATGACAGAACGCGGTTGCGAAGCGCTTGCTGTGCTGGAAGAGGATGCGGAAGTGTTCCCGGGCCTCGAGATCATCCGACGCTTCGAAGCCTGACCGCGGTCGAATGCTTGCTGCACTCAAGCTGAACAGCAACTCGGAAAATATTGCACAGTTGCCGTTCGTCCCCTAGCCTTCGCGGAAATTTTTTCCGCCGGGTTGTCCTTGAACCCGGTTGGCGCGCGATCCGGAGGATCCGCATTGCGCGCAGCGGCAGAGTTTCTGTCGTGAGTTGTACGTTGGCGCAGTGCTTGCTCCGGTTACGCCCGGCCCATTGCCGGTCATCCGTCCCCGGTAGCGCCGCCAGCATCAAACCAAAAATCCGATTTTTGCGACAGCGGCGAAGCCGCGTCGCTTGGCAGCCGGTGCCGCGCATGCGCGCGACCGTCTGCGGGTTCGACTGCGAGGTTCGAAGTCCTGCGGCCAGGAAGGCCGCATCCAGGCGCCAAAGCGCAGCTAAGGAGAAGGCACATGACAATCGGATGGATACTCGGGTTGACCGCGTTGTTGCCGCAGCCGGTGGCCGACCACACCTGCCTCGCCACCACGGTATATCTGGAGGCACGCAGCGAACCCGTACGCGGGCAACTGGCGGTGGCGGAAGTCGCACTGCGCCGGCGCGACCTCGGCCGCTACGGTGCGACAGTTTGCGACGTGGTCACCGCGCCGCACCAGTTCGCGCTCACCACCACGCCGAAATCCTTCGAGGTCTCCAACCTGGCCGCCTGGAACAAGGCGTGGCGCATCGCCGGCGAAGCCCTGCATGTTTGGTCACTGCCGCGCGCGCAACGCGATGTGGTGGTGCCGCACGCCGATCATTTCATGCGCGTGGATGCCACCGCGGACTGGGCCAAGAATCCGCTGGCCACGATTGGGGAACACCGCTTCTACGCAGCGGAATGACGGGCGGCTGGCAAGCTGCTGTGCCAGGCCTCAGCCATTGCACGCGATGCCTTTGTGGCATCGCGTAAGCGCAATGGCTTCGATCCGCGTTTCGCCGTGCGCAACTGCCTTCGCTCGTGGCGCGCGCAAGCCGCCCTTGCTGTCATTCGAACTAGCGGCCGCGCAGATAAACGTGGTTGTTTTCCACCACCACGTAATCACCGATCCGCACGTTAGGCGGTTCGCGCTGGGTGACTGTCGCGTAACGGCCGTCATCCAATTGCACCACGATCTGGAACGCATCGCCCTGCCCCGAGTGCGAACCGATCGCGTGGCCGGCAAAGCCGCCGGCCACCGCGCCGCCGATCGTGGCTGCAGTGCGCCCCCTGCCTTTGCCGACCTGGTTGCCCAGCGCGCCGCCCACCACGGCGCCGATCACGGTGCCAATGGCCGCGTTCTGCTGGCTGCCGCTGGTATAGACGTCCCGGATATCCTGCACCACGCCGCAATTGTGATAGCAATCCGCAACACGAGGCGGCGGCGGTGGAGGCGGTGGCGGCGGCGGGTAACCGTAGCCTGGGCTGCTGTAGCGGGTGGTCTGGGCCGGATAAGGTTCGCAGCCGCTCAACATCAGCGCCGCGAAGCCGGCCAGCGCAAACATGACGAGCAATTTGCGCACGAATCCAAATTTGCTGCTGTGCTTCATGACATGCTCCTTGTCTGGCGATCATCCATGATCGCGAAAATCAAACAGCGGACATCCAGTCCGCACTCCTGATTGCCAATGCAATCACCGCTGATTGCGAAGATCCCGAAGCAGCCCTCCATGGCTGTACTTCAAATTCCAATGCATTCTTCCACGGTTGCACTCTTCCATCCGCGGACCTCCCTGTCCGCGATTTTGAAGATGCTCAGTCCGGTTGCGGTTGCGTCGCTTGATCATCGGCGATCACCACGCCATTGCTGATCTGCACGCGCGTGCCCGGATCGTGGTCAAGGCGCACATGGCGCTGTTCGCCCTGGTACTGGTAGGTCACGTCGTAAGCGATGGTTTTGGAGGTGTGGCTGGTGACGGTATGGCAGCGATGCTCGACCGTGGTGTAGGTCGGGTTGTTCTCCTGATGTCGCTTCTGGATTTCATGGCCGGCAAAGCCGCCCGCCACTGCGCCGCCGACCGTGGCCAGATCCTTGCCCTTTCCGCCCCCGATCTGATGACCGACCAGTGCACCGGCGACTGCGCCGATCGCCGTGCCGCCGATCTGATGCCTGTCCTTGTACTCTTCCCTGTGGACCACGGTCTCATCTCGACAGACTTCATGCGGCGTGCTGGTGGTCTGTTTGACCGGTTCCACGCTCGTCACCTGCGCATACTCCGGCCCGTCGTTATTGTTGGCAAAGCCGTAGCGCGCTGCAATCGCCACCGCGGCGATGATGCCGAGCGCGGCGATGGCAACACCGGCAATCACTGGTTTGTTCATGTGATTCCTCCCGTAGTCGCGGCCGAACAGGGCCTGCTTCAATTTTGAAGTGCGGACAACGGAGCTCTCGACCATGGAGCTCTCGGCGCTGGACGGCTACCTCGGCAGCTCGTCATCCGCTTTCCGATCTTCACGATCATGGACGATCGCAAGATACCGCCGCAAAATGAACCCGCGCGCAATTGCGGGCACCGTGTTCACCGTGTGTTCGGAAAGCATAAACACGCGCGCGTCGCAGATGCGTGCATAGTTCACATTGCGGATGTGAGTCATGCAGTTGTTCGACAGCCATGTTCACCTCGATGCCGCCGAGTTCGACGCCGATCGTGCGCTGGTGCTCGCGGAAGCGAAGCGATGCGGTGTCGCCGAAATGCTGATTCCGGCCATTTCGGCGGCGGGCTGGGAGCCGCTTCGAGTCTTGTGCGAGAGCGAATCCGGCCTGCATCCGGCGTACGGACTGCATCCGCTGTTCCTGAAGCAGCACCGCGACGCCGATCTGGATGCGCTGCGTCGCTGGCTGTCATCACACGCGGCGTGCGCTCTCGGCGAATGCGGGCTGGATTTCAGTGCCGACTCGCCGGATCGCGAACGCCAGTTGCACTTCCTGCGCGCGCAATTGCAACTCGCGCGCGAATTCGACCTGCCGCTGATATTGCACGCGCGCGGCGCCTTCGAGCAGGTGATCGTGGAGCTGGAAAAGTTCAGTGGCCAATTGCGTGGCGTGGTGCACAGCTTTTCCGGGAGCATGGAACAGGCGAAGCGGTTGTGGAAGATAGGGTTTCTTCTCGGCATCGGCGGACCGGTGACCTATGCGCGCGCGCAACGGTTGCGCGGGATCGTGGCGGAGATGCCGATCGAATTCCTGCTGCTGGAAACCGATGCGCCGGATCAGCCGGACGCCTCGCACCGTGGCCAGCGCAACGAGCCGGCGCGGCTGCTCGAAATCCTCCGCTGCGTCGCGCGGTTGCGCGACCAGCCGGAAGCCGGGATTGCGCAGGCGACCACCGTCAACGCGCACCGGCTGTTTCGCGGCAGCGAGCCGCCATGAAGGTTTGCACACGTGTGGATGCGCACCATGCGCCGACTTGCTAGGCTGATAGTTCAGCGCTGAACTATTTGCGACGGCGGACTTTGATGGGCAAGTTGCTCGATCACATGCAGGGCATCGAGGCCGGCGTGGCCCAGGTCTCGGACCGCATGCCCGCGCTGCCGCAGCAAGACGTAATGCTGGTGCGGCTGCTGCATCTTGCCGCCGAAGGCCTGACCGCACGCTTCCTCGACGTGCTCAAGCCGCACGGTTTGAACGAGAGCGACTTCCGCGTGCTGATGCAGTTGTACAGCAGCCCCAGCGGCAGCGCCTATCCCAGCGAGCTCTGCGTGTTTGTTGTGCAGACCCCGACCAACATGACCCGCATCGCCGACGCGCTGGTCCAGCGCAAGCTGGTGACGCGCACGCCTGGCGAGCAGGACCGTCGCCGGATCGAACTGCGCATTACCCCTGCCGGGCGGCGTTTTGTCGAACGATTGCTGCCGAAACTTTTTCCGCTGCTCACGGCATTTTTTTCCACTCTGGATCAGCGCGAAAAGCGCACTCTGGAGAAACTGCTGGAGCGGGTAATAGTTTCCGTGGACCAAACCGCGTAGCGCCGATTTCCCACCCGCCAGGCTGCGGGTGCCCTTCGCGAGGCGGTCAGGACCTGCCCGGTGGCCGGTGCAGCAATTCGTACATCGCCCGCCCCACCGCCGCGCATGCAAACGCCGCGGTGACGTGCATCGCCGCGCCGAGGCCGGCGCCGCAATCGAGCCGGAAGCCGCCTTCCGCGTCGGTCGGCGGGCGCACGCCGCAGACGCTGCCGTCCGGTTGCGGGTAGCGCACGTTTTCCAGCGAATACACCGCCGGCACGGCGAAGCTACGCTCGACGTTGCGCGGGAAGCCGTGGTCCTGGCGCAGCTTCTTGCGGATCAGGCTCAGCAGCTTGTCGTGCTCGGTGTGGGCGAGATCGCGCACCCGCACGCGCGTCGCATCGGTCCGTCCGCCGGCCGAACCGACCACGATCAGCGGCTGCCTCGCACGCCGGCTCGCGGCCACCAATTCCAGTTTGACCCGGAACGCATCGCAAGCATCGAGGATCAGGTCGTGACGCTCTTCCAGCAGCGCCCCGATCCTTGCCGGCGTCAGGAATTCCGTCCGCGCATCCAGGTGCAGATGCGGATTGATCGCGCGGAGACGCTCGCCCAGCACGTCGGTCTTGGCGCGGCCGAATTCGCCTTCCAGCGCGTGCGACTGACGATTGACGTTGGAGACGCAGACTTCGTCGCCGTCCAGCAAGGTGAGCGTGCCGATGCCGCTGCGCGCCAGCGCCTCCGCCGCCCACGAGCCCACGCCACCCAGGCCGATCACCGCCACGCGACCGCGCGCAAGGCGCGCGGCGCTGCCTTGGCCGTAAAGTCGGTCAATGCCGAGGAATCGGGGGTCGGTCATCCGCGAATGATACGGTGCGGTCGCCTTCGTGGTTCGGACTACATGACGGATAATGCGCGTTTCGTCTGCCGAGGAAGTCCACCATGCGCACTTTGTTGCTTGCCGTCATCGCCGCGGTCGTTGGAGCCTTGATCGCGGCGCAGGTGACCGCTGCATTGCGGCAGCGCGACGCCTACCCACGCGGGGTGATGGACGTGATGGCGGCGCACGCCGGTACGCTGGACCAGGCGGTTCGCGCGCAGCGGTGCTCCGCCGAAGTGACTTCGCAGAACCTCGCCATGCTGGTCACGATGTCAGGTGAGATACCGCGCGCGTTTCCCGACCTGATGCAGGACAAGCAGTTCGCCAGATTCGCGCAGGACGCGCATGCGTTCGACCAGCAGGCAGCGGCGAACCCGCCGCACGACTGCCCTGCCCTGAACAAGGCGATGGCGCAGATCGGCGAACACTGCGATCAGTGCCATCGGATTTATCGGTAACCACTCATCGCCGTGATCCCGCGCGACGGGACGAAAGCCCTGCATTCCGTCATCCCGGCGAAAGCCGGGACCCAGTGACTTTGATGTTGTCGGGAGAGCGCCAAGTCACTGGGTTCCGGGTTCCGCGCCGGACTTCGTCCGGCGCGGCCCTGGAATGACGAACATCACGTTTCCTCGACCGAGTCCCGAGTCCCGGCGCTTTCAACCCCGCTCGAACATCGCATCCCGGTCACGTTCGCGCATCTCGCCGCCGCCTGATGCGCCGCCGTCATCGGCCGGCGCATTGGTCGGCACGGTGATCTCCGGCATGCCCTTGGCCTTCAGCGCCGCATTGGCCTTGGCGAGTTCGTTGTTGCGCAAACCATCGAACTCCTTCGCCGTATCGCCCATCTCGCGCGCGATCGCATCCACGCGGGCGAGCTGATAGTCGGTCGGCGCACCTTCGTAATTGGCGATCGCTCCGTACACATCGTCCAGATATTCGCGCTCGCGTTCCTCGCCGGTAATCGCACCGCCTTCCTTGGTCGCGACGATCTCCTTGCGGATGGTGTCGGCCTTGTCAGCCAGCGCGTTCAACTGCTTCGCGAGCGCCGGATCGTCTTTCGCCTGCGCCGCACGCGCCTTGGCACCGTCTCGCACCGCCATGATCCGGAAGTCCAGGTCGGTCATGCGGCCGAACAGGTCGCTGACCTTCATCGCGGCATCGAACTGCGCCTTGCGGTCGGCCAGCGTGAACGGATCGCGCGGGTCGAGGCCGATGTTCAACTTCTCCTCGTAGCTCTTGTCGCCCTTGACCAGCTTGATCGTGTACGCCCCCGGCACGACGCGCGGGCCTTGCGCGGAATTGAACGCCACCTGCGCGGCCGGCGGCACGCGCGGCGGCTTGACGCGCATGTCCCAGGTCACGCGATTGATGCCGCGGCGCACGTTGCCGGGAATCGTGTCAATCAACTTGCCGTCGGTGTCATAGATTTCCAGCTTGAGCTTGCCGAACAGGTGGCGGCTCTTCTGGTAATACGTGATCACCGCGCCGTCCGGCGGATTCGGACCGCTGAAGGAGGCATCGCCTTCCGGCCAGCCGCCCCAACCCTGGATGCGCTGCACCACCGGCCGCGACGGCAGGAAGGTGGCATCCGCGTTCAACATCTGCGGTGTCAGGGCGCGCAGCGGCGTGATGTCGTCAATGATCCAGATGCCGCGGCCGTGCGTGGCCACGACCAGATCATTGGTGCGCGGATGCACGACCAGATCGCGCACCGGCACGTCCGGGAAATCACTGCCCTTGAACTGCGCCCAGTGCGCGCCGCCATCCGGCGAAATCCACAGCCCGAATTCGGTGCCGGCGAACAGCAGGTTCGGATCCACCGCGTCCTGCTTGATCACATGCGCGAAGCCCCGGACGCCCTTGTCGTCGTTCGGGCTCAACAGTGGCGTCCACGACTTGCCGTAATCGGTCGTCTTGTAGATGTACGGCTTCATGTCGCCGAAGGAATGGCGATCGAAGGCCACGAACGCGGTGCCCGCATCCACCGGACTAGCCTGGATCCACGAGACCCATTCGCCCTTCGGGATGCCACGCACATTGCCGGTCAGATTGGCCCAGTGCGCACCGCCGTCACGGGTCAACTGGATGTTGCCGTCGTCGGTGCCGACCCAGATCAGCCCCGCCTGCTTCGGCGATTCGCTGATCGAATAGATCGTGTCGTGCATCTCCGCGTAGGAGTTGTCCACGGTGACACCACCCGACTCCTCCTGCTTCTGCTGCTCCGGATTGTTGGTGGTGAGATCCGGCGAGATGCGATCCCAGGTCTTGCCGTGGTCGGTGGTCTTGAACAGGAATTGCGCGCCGATGTACATCGTGCCCTTGTCGTTGGGCGACATCGCGATCGGCGTGTTCCAGTTGTAGCGCAGCTTCTCCTTGTAGCCGGCCTGCGGCTGGATCAGCTGCATCTGGTGCGTGTGGCGGTTGATGCGGCCGACGAAGCCGCCCTGCGATTCCGCATAGATGTAGTTGGAGTCCGTCGGGTCCTCGAACATCCAGAAGCCGTCGCCGCCGAACATGTTTTCCCAGCGGCCGTTGGTGATGCCGCCCGGGTATTCCGAATCGCCGACCCAGTCGCTGTTGTCCTGCAGGCCGCCGTAGACGTGGTACGGATCGGAGTTGTCCACGCTCACGTGATAGAACTGCGAGATCGGCAGGTTGTTGGCCTTCCACCATTTGCTGCCGCCGTCGTGCGAGAACCACAGCCCGCCGTCGTCGCCGGCGATCACGAACCGGGGATCTTCCGGATTGATCCAGTCGTCGTGGTTGTCGCCGTGCATGCCGCCGCCGGAATCGCTGAAGCTCTTGCCGCCGTCGGTGCTCTGGATCAGGTTCAAGTCCGGCTTGAACAAGCGGTCCGGATTGGTCGGATCCACGATCAGGTTGCCGAAGTAGAACGGGCGCCAGACCATGTTCTGGCTCTTGTCGCGCTCGCTCCAGCTCTTGCCGCCGTCATCGGAGCGGTACAACGCCGAGTCGGTGGACTCCACCATCGCGTACACGATCTGCGGATTGGAGGGTGCGACCGTCACGGCGATGCGGCCGTAGGGTTTGGTCGGAAAGCCCTTGTTGGCGTCGTGGGTGATCTCCGTCCAGCTCTTGCCGCCGTCGCTGGACCTGAACAGACCGCTGGCAGAAGGTGCGTCGGGCGACGGACCGCCGGAGCGGAACGTCCAGCCCTTGCGGCGGAAATCCCACATCGCCGCGAACAGCACGTTCGGATCCTTCGAATCCATGCTGAGGCCCGAGCAGCCGGTGGAAAGGTTCTTGCCCTTCAGCACCAGCGTCCACGACTTACCGCCGTCGGTGGTCTTGTACAGCCCGCGATCGGCCGAATCGCTCCACAACTTGCCCGGCACGCAGGCATAAGCGGTATCACCGTCCTTCGGATCAATCGCGATCTTCGCGACATGCTCGGAATTGGGCAGACCCAGATACTTCCACGTTTCGCCGCCGTCGGTGGTCTTGTAGACGCCGTTGCCGATCGAAACCGAATTGCGCATCCAGGATTCGCCGGTGCCGACCCACACGGTGTCGTGATGGTTCGGATCGATCGCGATTGCGCCGATGGACATCACCGGCTGCTTGTCGAACACCGGCTTGAACGTGGTGCCGCTGTCGGTGGACTTCCACACGCCGCCGGTGGCCGCGCCGACGTAGATCGTGACCTTGCCATTCTTCTCCGGCACCGCCGCCACGGCCGAGACGCGGCCGCTCATCGTGGCTGAGCCGATGTTGCGCGCGTTCAAGCCGGAGATCGCGCCACTGTCGAACACGGCGGGATGATCGGAACCGGCGGCCTGCGCCCCGATGGATGCGAGGCTCAGCGAAACGGCCAGTGCAAGCGCGTTGCGGAATTGAAATCGCTTCATGTCACTTGCTCCCCTGCTTGGTCGCGGCCGCCGGATTCTTCGCCGGGAACGCGAATACCGCGTCCTCCACCGGCACGTTCGCCTGCGCCTTGTCTATGCTGATCTGCATCATCTGGTCGGGCGTGGCGCCCTTCGGCCCGGTGGTGATCGCGAACGGGAAGTACACGCCATCCACCTGCTCGTAATCGCCGAAGTCGGTCTGGGTGACTTCCTGCGCGCCGCGCACGGTACGGCGCGCGATCTCGCGGATCGGCAGATAGGCATCCGGGTCGAGGTAGACCACCAGCGTGTTGCCGTCCTTCAACTGCACCTGCAGCTTGTGGGCGTTGGTGCCGTCCACGTCCTCGGTGCCGAGATAGGTGACCGTGTTGCCCTTGGCCTGCGCGTTGACCCAGGCGCCATCGATGTCGGCGTCTTCGGCGAGCTGCTTGGCATCGTCCGCCGACATCGGGATCGGATCCCGGCGGCCGCCGAACGGCTGGATGCTCCAGCCATGCTGGCCGTCCCACGCCATCACTTGCGTGAGGCCCTGCACGCTGGCTTCGTCGCGCACCTTGTCCGGGCGCTTGTGGATCTCGGTGTAGGCCAGCTTGAAGCCGCCACCCGCGATCAACTGCCCCTGCATCTTCAGCGTCTTGATCGCCTCGAGCTTGTCCATGCCGCCGCGCGCGGCGACGTTCCTGGCAACCAGCTCATCGGCGGTTACGGCGTAAGCAGAACCCGCGCACGCCAGCAGCGCGAGCGCGAACACGGCACGTGCAATCATTGCGATGTCTCCCCAGCGGATGTGGAACTGCAAACCCATCAGTGCGCTAGCGTGACCTGAAACGAATGCAAGCGCGATGGGACGGAAGTCATGTGTCCGGTTGCTGGTTTTCGGTTGCCGGTTGCTGGTTGAAATCGCCGCGACGACCGGCTCTTCCGACAACCAACAACCAACAACCAGCTTCTAAATGGTGACCTTGCCCTGCAGTGCCTGCCCGAACATCACCCAATCGCCGATCAAGCTGTACACCGGATGGCGGAAAGTGGCCGGGCGATTCTTCTCGTAGACGAAATGGCCGGCCCACGCGAACCCGTACCCGCACAGCGGCACGCCGATCAGCCACCAGGGATTGCGGGTTGCGATCGCGATGGCGATCCACGCGATCACCAGCCACGAGCCGATGAAGTGCAGGCGCCGGCAGCGGCGATCGGTGTGCTCGCCGAGGTAGTACGGATAGAACTCGCGGAAGCTGGCGAAGTGCGGAGGCATGGAGGTCACGTTCGATACACTCGTCCGTTCGCATTGAGTCCTTCGACAACTTCAGGACAGGCTACGCTCGCGAAGCGAGCGAACTCGAAACGCCTGCCCTTCTTCGGTCCCGCGGGCCTGCGCTCAGGGGCGAACGGAATCGAATGCCGCGGCACTCATTTCTCCGGCAGCGGAATGAATTCCTGATCGTCACCGGGAATCAGGCCGAAGCGGCCGCCCGCCCAGTCGCGCTTGGCCTGCTCGATGCGCTCGCGCGAAGACGAGACGAAATTCCACCACAGGTGCCGTGGTGCATCCAGCGCCGCGCCGCCGAGGATCACCACGCGCGAACCGGTGAGCGCTTGCAGGCGCACCATCGCTTTCCCGGGCAGGACGGCCAGGGTTTGCGACTCGACCTTCCGGTCGCCGACTCGCACTGCACCCTCGACCACATACACCGCGCGCTGTTCGTGCTCATCATCCAGTTCAAACACCGCATCGGCTTGCAGATCGCCGGCCAGATACAACGTGGGCGAAAACACCCGCACCGGCGAGCGCAGGCCTTGAGCATTGCCGGCCACCACGGTCAGGCGCACGCCATCGTCTTCGATGCGCGGCAGCTCGTCGCCGGAAATATGATGGAACGCAGGCTCGGTTTCCTCATCCGCCTGCGGCAGCGCCACCTAGGTCTGGATGCCGTGCAAGGGTGCCCCGTCCACGCGTGCTTCCGGCGGGGTGCGTTCGGAATGGGCGATGCCGCGACCGGCGGTCATCCAGTTGACCGCTCCGGGACGGATGTCCTGCACGCTGCCCAGCGTGTCGCGGTGGCGCATCACGCCTTCGAACAGCCAGGTCACCGTCGCCAATCCGATATGCGGATGCGGGCGCACGTCCACGCCCCTTCCGGCAGGGAAGCGCGCAGGACCCATATGATCGAAGAACACGAACGGGCCGACGCTGCGGCACTGGATCTGAGGCAGCAGGCGGCGCACATGGAAGCCGCCGAGATCGTGTTCGCGCCCGCGCAACAGCATGATTCGGTCCGTCTCCTGCACTGTCGCAGCCGCCTGGTCGTCGGTTGCAGGGTATCACTTGCGGGAAATACCGGCTCCGGCTCCGGCGGCAACCGGCAACCGGCAACCGGCAACCAGATTGTGGCGGAAAGCAAACACGTGATCGGCTTTGCATTCGCGCGAGCCGCTCCCGCCGACACTTGCAGGGGTGAAGGGTGCCGCCGCCACGAGCGATCGCGCGGCAGTTCCTGGCCGTACACGCTCTCACAATCAGGGGTGGATGCAGGCATGGCAACCAATGATCACGCGGTTCGGGTCTGGGGCGCGGAGTGGACCCACAAGTTCCAGACGGTGCTCGAGCACGGCTGGCCGCTGGCCGAAGTCGCGGCCCTGCATGACGACCTGGATCGCATCGCATCCGCCGCGGATGGGCTGCACGATGACGAGCTGGCGAGCACCGCGGTGGAGCTTTCGGTTTACCTGTGTTCGTTCGTGGATGACGGCCACAGCCCGGATGCCAACCAGCGCGCCAACCTGGTGCGGATGAGCCGCGCGCTCGGCGGCGATCGCGCGCCTGTCGCGGTGCAACCGGCGCAGGTGTCGAAGCCCTCCAAGCTCGCGCATCTGCTGTGCGTCAGCGAGGACGCCAGCCTCGTCGCCGAGATGTGCATGCGTCTGGCCGAGCGCGGCGTGGCGCTGACGGCCCGATCGAACGCGGACGACGCGCTGCAACGCCCGCCCGAACATGGCATGCACGTGGTGCTGGTGGATCAGGCGCAGCTTGGCGAACTGCAACGGCTGGAACGCGCCGCGCTGCAGCTCGGCGGCAGTGCCGGCCGGCCGCTGTTCGTGGCGATGCTGCGCGAGAACTCGCTGCAGCAACGCATGTCGGCGCTACGCGGCGGTGCGGACATGGTGCTGGATTTCGAGGACAACCCCGCGCAGCTCGCCGAACGTGCCGCGCGGGTGCTTCGCGAGCGCGACAGCGCGCCGCTGCGCGCGATGATCATCGACGACGATCGCAGCCAGGCCATGTTCTGCGAAAGCGTGCTGCGCCACGCGGGCGTGGAGACGCGGCTTTACACCGATGCGCGGCAGGCGCTCGCAGAGTTCGCCGAATTCCGTCCGGAAGTGGTGCTGCTCGATCTCTACATGCCTGACATGGACGGCTTGAGTCTTGCCTCCGCTGTGCGCGGGCAGCCGGACGCGGCCAGCACTTCGATCGTGTTCCTGTCCGGCGACCAGGATTCGGAAACGCGCTTCCAGGCGCTGGCCGCCGGCGGCGACGACTTCCTGACCAAGCCGATTCTGCCGCGCCATCTGGTGGCGGCGGTGCTCACGCGCGGCCGCCGCGCGCGGCAATTGCACGCCTCCGCAGGGCGGCCGGCGGAAACCGCGAGCGCAGGCGGCAACGTCCGCAACTTCCAGGCTCGCCGCGCAGGCTGATCCGCACACGCGACTTCGTTCATCACGCATTGCGCCGGCGCGTGCAAAGTTGATGCACCGCCGGCACGGCGAGGAGCGGAGTCGAAGATGCGCATACACCCGCGGCTGGCTTTTGCATTTTCCGGCTTGTGCGCCGTTGCCCTGGCCGGCTGCGCCAGCCATCCACAGAAGACACACCCCGCGCGGCCGGTGCCGAATGCGGCGCCGCGTCCGGCACAGCCGGTGCCGGTCATTCCGCGCAACGAAACGGGCACCGCTCCCAACGAACAATTGCCGCCTGCTCCCAACGGCATGGTCGGCGTGGCGTCCTGCGATCAATATCTCTCCACTTACAAGGCCTGCCACCGCGCAGCCGGGATCTTCGCGCCCGGCCAGGTCGAGACGCATTACGAAATGATGCGCGACAGCCTGCTGCGGGATGCGCGCGACCCGCTCAAACGCGCGACGCTCGATCAGCGCTGCCGCGCGCTGTCGAAGCAACTGCAGGAAGCGTTGCACGGCAAGAGCTGCAATGCCGTGCCGGTGGCTGCGTCCACCACGGGCACGCATTCTTGACGCACGCGGCGGGGCTGTCAGGTTGCCGGTTGCGAGAACGGGCCGAAGCATTCACCGGCAACCGGCAACCATTCCGGCGGGCCGTAATCGGAACGACTCCACTCCGGTCGGTTAGCTGATGAGTGCCTGGAGGCGCACATGAACCGTCGCACGTTTCTGGCTGGCAGCATCGGTGCGCTGGGCTTGAGCGCTTTCGCGCTGATCGCGCGCAGCGCGCAAGACCTGGTCACGGTGGATATCACGCCGCAACCGACGTTCAAGCTCTCCGATGCGCAATGGCGGCAGCGGCTCGGGCCGGAGCGCTACGCTGTCTTGCGCCAGGCCGCGACCGAACCGCCTTTCAGCAGTCCGCTTGATCACGAGCATCGCGCCGGCATTTATCGCTGCGCCGGTTGCGAGCTGCCGTTGTATTCGTCGAAAACCAAATTCGATTCCGGCACCGGATGGCCGAGCTTCTGGCAACCGCTGCCGCGCGCAATCACCACACGCCGGGATACGAGTTTGATGATGGTGCGTATCGAAGTGCTGTGCCGCCGCTGCGGAGGACACCTCGGCCACGTGTTTGACGATGGCCCGCCGCCGACGGGCTTGCGCTATTGCATGAACGGATTGGCGCTGCGCTTCGTGCCGAGCTCCGCGTGAGATGCAAACGACATCGCTGCTCCCGGCAAGAGCGGCAACTGCCTGCGCGCTCACTGCGCAGATGGCTGCACTCCGCGATCCAGATGCAGCGTGGCCCAGGCGAGGTTGTCGGCCAGGCTTTCCATCAGCAGCAATTCTTCCGATGCGACCGGATTGGTGTCGGCCGCGTACAGGCACAACAAACCGATGGTGCGTGTGCCATCGCGCAACGGCAGGGTGATCGCCTTGCGGAATCCGTTCGCGCGCGCCGAATCCACCTTCCAAGCAAAACCGGAATCGGGATGCTGGATGTCCTGCACGACAACCGGCTGGCCGCTGCGCATGGTTCGTCCGCCCGGCCCCCTGCCCGCGACTTCGTCTTCACTTGAGCTCAGGCGCAAATCCTTCAGATATTCCAGACCCGCGCCCGCCCAAGCTTCCGGCCGAACCGAGCCTGCCGCATCGCTTTCGGCGAATCCCACCCATGCCATGCGATAGCCGCCGGTTTCCACCACGATCCGGCACACCGCATCGAGAAGGGCCTGACGCTCGGAAGCGTGGATCACCGCCTCGCTGCACCGGCCCAGCATCGCCTGCGCGCGGCTGATGCGCGTGAACTCGCGCTCGGCGATGAGCCGCGCAGTGATATCACTGGCCATCACCAGCCTTCCCTGCCGGCCGTCGAAGACGATGTCGTCGGTAATGACCTCGACGTCGATCAGACTGCCGTCCTTGCGTTTGTGCCGCCAGTTGTCAATGTCCTTGCGGCGATAGGTGGGCAAGCTGACCGCCTCGCTGAAGCGCGCAAAGTCTTCTTCCGGACGCAGGTCGAGCGCGCTCATCGCGAGGAATTCGTCACGCGTGTAGCCGTAGTGCCGCACGGCGGCGTCGTTGACCGCGAGGAAACGCAGCGATTCGCGGTCGAACACCCACATCGGATGTGGATTGCCCTCGAACAGCAGCCGATATTGGGCTTCGGATGCCTGCAACTTTTCCAGCATGTGCTGCCGGCCGGCTTCCAGCGCTTCGACTTGCTCGCTGGCCTGTCGCTTTTCGATCGCGATGCCGACGATCTGAACGCAGGCATTCGCCAGTTCCAGCTCCGCGGCGGTGGGTGCGCGCGGGGTGCGGTAGTACACCGCCACCGTACCGAGCACCTCTTGTGTGCTGGACAGGATCGGCACGGACCAGCTCGCGCGCAAACCATAACGCAGCATCCCGTCGCGCCAGTCCAGCCAGGCCGGATCGTTCGCGATATCGGCGCTGACCACGGTGCGGCGTTCGTGCGCGGCGGTACCGCAGCAGCCCTGCCCCGGCCCGATCTTCGAGCGCTCGAGGGCGCGGATCAATTCCGCAGGGAATCCGCTGGAAGCGGCATGGCGCAGGTACTCACCTTCGTCGTCCAGCAGCAACACGGTGCAGATCGCCTGGCGATGCTGTGACTCGATCAGGCGCACGGTCGCGGCCAGCACCTCCTGCAGCGAGGCTCCCTGCGCCATGGTGGCAAGCAGCGCGACACGTTCCTTTTCCAGTGCGGAGAGACGATGGCGCTCGGTGGCGTCGTGCAGGCTGACGAACCAGGCCGGCTCGCCGTTCCAGAGGGTTTGCGCCAGCCGCATTTCCACGGTCAGGCTCGGCGCATCGGCACGCATGATTTCGACCTGGCCTGGCGCGTCCTCGCGGAGCGGGTAGCCATAGGCCGAGCCGATCAGTTGCTCGATGCTCCAGCCCAGAAGCGCAGCGGCGGCGGGATTCGCGTAACGCACCCGCGCATCGGCGCCCACCACCAGCACACCGTCCGGGCTGCGCTCGATCAATCCGCGCCAGGAGGCCTCATCGGCCTCGACGGGGGCTCGCGGCCCAAGAAGCCATTGCCATCCAGAGATCATGTTCCCCATTGCTGCAACCTCGAATGCGGCGGAAATCGCATTCCGCTCGCGCGGACACCTGCATGGGCGAGGCCAGCCGCCCCTCTCAAAGTGAGAACCAGTTCATTGGATCCGTCGAGTTTGCGCTTGGACACATTGCGGGTTCGCGTTTTCCGAATGGAAGGACGGGAATCCTGGCGAATCTGCAACAAAAAGCCCCGGCCTTGCGGCCGGGGCTTGATGGTTCACGCCGGCGAACCGGCTTCAGGCAGGCTCGACTGCGTCCGCTTGCAGGCCCTTCGGGCCCTTCACCACGGTGAAGGTGACCTTCTGGCCTTCCTGCAGCGACTTGAAGCCGGTGCCCTGGATGGCGCGGAAGTGCACGAACACGTCCTCGCCGTTCTCGCGGCTGATGAAACCGAAGCCCTTGGCATCGTTGAACCATTTGACGGTGCCGGTCTGACGATCCGACATAACTGACTCCTTGCGACTCGAATGTTGAATACACAACGCGTAAACCGCGCGCCTTGTTGCACTGACTAGCGAGCTTGAAGACAGCGATGCGATCGTTGCAACGGGCCCCATGGACCGCATTGCCCCCGCGGTCCGGCTAACTCAGCGGGCGGATCGTACTGCAAGCCAGAAGGGAAACGCCAGTGCATCCGGGTATTTGCGACGGATCGCCGGACATTCCGCGTGGATTAATAGCCGCCCGCTTAATTTGAACTGGCTGACGACCGCCAGCGCCGAACCCGCGGTCGCGCTTCTCCCATCCAGGACGATCAAGGAGAACCCCCATGAATGCCCGCTCCCGCTTGCTTGCGCTCGCCGTGGCTTCGCTGTTCGCAACGGCAGCTGTAGCGCAGTACGCGCCACCCCCGCCGCCCCCGCCCCCTCCGGAGGCGCAAGGCGCGATTCCGCCACCTCCCCCACCTCCGCCCATGGCGCCCGCCGCACCCGTCGAGCAGCAGTCGCTGCCTGCGCCGCCGCCTCCCCCGCCTCCGCCTCCGGCCGAACCGGTTCAGCCCGCGATACCTCCGATGCCGGCAACGGATCAGACCATGTCCGCCCCCGCGGCCACGGGCGGCTTGACCGAGGAGCGTTCGGTGCAGTTCCAGGATGCCCAGGGCGTCAACGTCACCGTGAACTACGGTATGCCCCAGCCCGACAACTTCGGCCCCAAGCCGCCGTTCTCGCAGCTGGATTCGAATCATGACGGCCGGATCAGCCAGACCGAGGCGCAGGCCTATCTGCCGCTGTACAACGACTGGCTGCATGTCGCGCCTCACGCGAGCAGCATCAGCCAGGCGCAATACGACGGCTGGAACGATTGAGGGATCGTGTGAAACAAAAAGGGCCGCAAGGCCCTTTTTGTTTTCAGCTCACTCGCGCTCGACCCGTCGTCGCTGGCTTTCCTCGACACCGACCAGCGCCGCGAGCACGCCGCTCAGGGCGAGGGCAAGCAAGCCGTAGCCGACCAGGCCGATCACCGAGGTCGCGGCCATCATCGCGTACGGCCCTGTTGCCGCCGCGCTGCCCCCGGCGTGCAACCACAATGCGGTGATACCCCAGGCAATGCCACCGGCGATCAGCAGCATGCCGATCCAGGCGATCACCCGCGCCGTGACCAGCACCAGACGCAAATGGCGGGTCTGCAGCGAGCCGTAAGGGAGCCAGCGATTCAGGGCCATGCGTCGTGTCCTCACGCGATCAATGCAGCCGATCGTAACTGACCACCGCATTCAGCAACAACGCATAGGAGCCGATCGTCTCGCCGCGCCACAGCGGGTTGTTGGCGAACAGCAACACGTTGCCCTGGCCGTAATGCGCATTGACCACCGCCGCGCGCTGCGCGATCGCGCCCCCATTTTCGAGCAGGCCCGAAATCAGCAGTTGATTCGCATCCGCCCAGCGCACGATCACGTCCGGCCGTTGATCCGCCGGGATCAGGAACACATTGTTGCGCTGCTGCTCGGCGTTCAAGGGCAGCGCCTCCCAAGGCTTCACGTCCGGCAATGCCGGCGGCGCCTGGTACGGGCGACCCTCCGGAATGTCCGGTTCATCCGGACCGCCGCGGCCGGTCGGCTTCCGGTAATCCTGCGCGGCCGGAATGCCACGATTGCCGATGGTCTGGTTGCTGACGTCGAAGGCCAGCCCGCTGGAGCTGTAGAGCGCGAAGCTGTCCCCGTAACCTTTGACGACCGGCGAATCCTTGTCCACCAGATCCGCACGCAACACGCTGCCGACCACCCGCGTGCCCTTCTCCGGCGCGACCGATACGCCCGGTGCAAGCCCGGTATCGATTGCGAACTTCGCGGTGTCTTCCGAAGTCACCAGCAACCCGCCCTGCGCAACGAAACGCTTGAGATTGGCGAGACCCGTTTCGCCCAAGCCGGGACGGATGTCATCGGTGGAATCGATCACGCCGAGGTTGGGTGTGAGCGCGGTCGTTTTCCACGGCATCGGGTTGCCGTACATCGGCAAGCCGTCGAGGATCAGCTTGGTCGAGGAATAACCGACCGGGCCGAACAGGATCACGTCGTACTTGCCGCGCAGGTTCGATTCGCGCGCGACATCCTGCGTGCTGATGTAGCTGTACGGCACATGCAGTTTGTCCAGCGCCATCCGCCACCAGCCTTCGGTCTGCGTGTTGAGCCAGGTGTGCATCAGCGCGATGCGCGGCAGCTTGCCGTGAACGCCCAGTGAGGCCAGATCGAACGCGGGCGAGGACAGGTCCGTGACCGGTTGGACCGGCACCTTCAGGACCGAAGCGTCGGCAACGCGCGCGACGTCCACGCCGAACAAGTCGCCGAACGACCAGCCGGTGTCGTCGTAGGGATGTTTCTGCGGATCATCCGGCGCCCAGTACTGGCGATCCAGCAAGGTGTCCGCGATGCGCGAATAAGGCTGGTCCATGCGCACGATGTAGCTGCCCGCGGGGAAAGTGCGTGTTTGCGTTTCCTCGTGTGGCGGTTCGACCGGCTGTGCATGGTTGCCGGCAGGTGACGCAGATTTCGCATCGGCATCGCGCTCGGCGACCTGCACCGTGAATGGCGCGCCCGCCTTGCTGATTTCCACGTGCTGCTTCCGGAGTACACGCAGCAGTTGCGCCTGCGCGCCCTGGTGCTGTTCGTCCGCGGTGAACACGTAAGCCGCAGGCCCGGCGAGCTGCGGCTTCTCGACCGAGCGCTTGGACTTCAACCAGAAATTGTTGAGGAACTTCTGGCCGTTCTGGGAGAAGTAATACAGGGCGGTCAGCAACCCGCTCTGCTCGTAGTTGTTGTTGTCGCGCTGCGACCACATCACTTTCGGCAGCGGCGGATTGGGCTTGTACCACGTGCGCGCGTAGTCGGAAGGATCGAGGATGCGCTCCTCGGTGTCCGCGCCATCGTTGCCGAAGGTTTCGTAGAGGCGGCTGATGCCGTTGTGCATTGCCGCGATGAACATGAGATACCCGGGACTCCAGGTGTCGAAGTCGCCGTGGGTGAACACGCCCGGCATGCCGAACTTGGTCAGTTGTTCGACGTTGTTCCATCCGATCTGCTGCCATTCACCGGTGAGGATCGGATCAATCCACGCGTTGTATGGGCCGTCGCCGACCGTGTTGTCGTACAGGAACGGCACCGATTCGTGCAGGTCGTGCAGCACCTGCGCGTGCCAGCCGACGTAGGTGTCCAGCACATTTTTGGTGAGATCGAGCGTCACGCCCATCGCGTCGCGGTTGTTGTCGTGCGCGACGTAATGGCCCCAATACATCAGCGGCGGATATTGCTCGTTCAAATGCGCGCGATGCCACTTGTACAGGTCCACCATGCGGTCGCGACCGTCCACTTCCACCACCGGCGTGATCAGCGTGATCACGTGCTTGCGGATGTACTGGATGTACGGCGCATCATCCACGGTGAGCCGGTAGGCCAGCTCCATCAGCGCGGTCGGCGCGCCGGTCTCGGTGGAATGGATGGTGCCGGTGATGTAGTAGACCGGTGTGGTCCGCTTGATCAGCGCTGCGGCTTTCGCATCATCCATGTCCAGCGTGCGCGGATCAGCGAGTTGCGCCAGCCGCGCCTTGTCGGCGTCCAGATCCTTCATCAGCGATTCGTCGGCGATCGCCACTGCGATCATCTCGCGGCCTTCCTCGGTCCTGCCGATGGTGAACACCTTCACCCGCGGCGACGCGGCCGAGAGCATGCGGAAATAGCGATACACGTCTTCCGCGTACGGGAGCATGTCGGGCGCGCCGGCGATATCGCCCAGCACCTTCTCCGGCGTCGGCGCCGTGGAAGAAGCCGGCAGATAGTCGGTCAGCGGCGAGTTGAACGACGGGTCGGTGGTGTACTTGGCGATCCTGGCGGTATAGGCCTGATCCACCGGCTGCTGCGGGTCGCGCGCGTAGGTGTCTGTCTGCGCCTGAGCCGCTCCGCACGCGGCCAGCAGTGCCGCCGCGATGATCAGCCGTGCCTGCATGATGTGTTCCCCGAGGGTTGATCGCGCGAGCGTAGCCGAAAAGCCGCTCAATGCGGGGGTGCCGGAATGCCTAGAGAATTTTCCGCACGCCGGACGCGCGGCATCAAGGCATCGTCCAGGCGCGCCGGCTCTCCCCATATCGCAACCACAACTCCGCTTCGCGCTCACTGCCGAACACCCGCAAGGTGAAGCCTGCTTCGCGGAACGCCAGTTCGCCATGCTCGACCATGCGCAGGTGGCAGCTGACCGGTTCATGGAACGCAACACGCACGTGCTCCAGGCCGCTGCCGCGCAGTGCCGCGGCGAGCTGCGTGAAATCCTGCGGTGAGGCCGGTTCGCCTTGCAGATCGTCGCATACCAGCAGCAAGGTGACACTGCGGCGCGCGCATTCGGCGGCGATCTCGCGCCAGTATGCCAGCGTGATCCCGGGCGAGTCCTGGCTGCCCTTCACCGCGGCAAACAGGTAATCGCCACGATCGGTGAAGTGCAGCTCGTAGGGCGCGGCCGCCCGTTCCGGACTCATCGTGCCGCTCTCGGCAGTGTCCATGGTGCGCGTACCGGCCCGGCCAAATCAGGACTCTCCATAGCGCAACCAGAGTTCGGCCTGCTGTTCGCTGGCGAACACCCGCACCGTGAAGCCCATCTCGCGCGCGGTCAGCTCGCCATATTCAGCCTGCGACACCACCGCGCTGTTCAACTCGCAATAGGCTACGCGCACCCGGCGCATGTAACTGTCCCGCATCGCCGCGATCACCTGATCCATTTCCGATGGCTGCAGCGGCTCATTCTCGAAGAGATCAAGCACCAGCAGCGCACGCGTGCCTCGCTGCTCGCACTCCGCGGCGATGGCGTTCCAGTACGCGAGGCTGACTTCGAGCGAGTCGCCGGGCCCGGAGAGTTCGGCGCGCAGGTAATCGCCGCGATCGCTGAAACGCAGGTCGTAGGGCGGCGGGGACTGCGGCGGCATCTCTTCGGGCGGCGGGCTCATCGCGGCGCATTGTACGCATGCGTATGGTTTTGCCTAGAGCCCGATGTCTCAATTCAGCGCGTCGTCCTCGAGCCACTGCAAACTGAAGCGGGACTGCGGATCGGTCCACATCCCGCGGACCCGCAGCCCGGCCCGCACCGCCAGCCGGGCGAAGTCCAACGGCGAATATTTGCAACTGTATTCGACCAGCATGGGTTCGTTCGCATCGAACCGGAAGGTTTCGCCACCGATCCGCACCCATTGTCTGCGCACGCTGAGCACGTGCGTTTCGATGCGCCCGGCCAGCGCATTCCAGTGCGCGCGATGCCGGAACGCAGCGAGGTCGAAATCTGCGCCCAATTCGCGGTTGCAGCGCGCCAGCAGGTTCAAGGTGAACTCGGCGGTCACGCCGGCGGCATCGTTGTAGGCCGCCTCGAGCGCGACGGGATCTTTCTTCAGGTCCACGCCGATCAGCGCCGCTCCGTCCCGGCCGATCTGCGCGCGCATCTGCCGCAGCAACTTCACGGCATCCTCGGTTTCGAAATTGCCAATGGTGGAACCGGGAAAGAAGGCGACGGTGCGGCGGGCAGTGCGCTGCGGACGTGGCAGCGCAAGCGGGCCGGTGAAGTCCGCGCACACCGGAAGCAATTCGATGTTCGGAAATTCCTCAGCCAGCGCACCGATGCTCTCCAGCAGCGCCTCGCGCGCGATTTCCACCGGCATGTAAGCGGCGGGTTCATCCATGTGCTTCAGCAGCAGACGCGTCTTCAGCCCGCTGCCGCTGCCGTATTCCATCAGCAGCGCATCCGGACCGATCGCATCCGCGATCTCGCCGATGTGATCACGCAGGATCGCCAGCTCCACGCGGGTGAGGTAATACTCCGGCTGTTCGCAGATCAGCTCGAACAGCTCCGAGCCACGCGCGTCGTAGAAGTATTTTGACGGCAGCCGTTTGTGCGGCTGTCGCAAGCCGTGCAGCACATCCTCGCGCATGCGGTTGCGCACCGGCTGGTCGTGGTGCAGGCGGATTGCGCGTTGCAGACTGGCGCTCATGCGTCCTTGCCCAGACGGATCCCGGAGAATTGCCAGCGCGCCGACGGATGGAAGAAGTTGCGATAGCTCGCACGCACGTGGCCTTGCGGCGTCGCGCACGAGCCCCCGCGCAGCACCCACTGCCCGCACATGAACTTGCCGTTGTATTCGCCAACGGCGCCGGGCACAGGCCGGAATCCCGGATAAGCAACGTATGGGCTGGACGTCCATTCCCAGACGTCACCGAACAGCTGCAGCGGTCCGCCGTGACCAGGTCGCGCGGGCAGCGGATGCAGCACGCCGCCATCGGCGAAGTTGCCTTCGACCGGCCGATCCTGTGCCACGCTTTCCCATTCGCTCTCCAGCGGCAGCCGCGCGCCGGCCCAGCGCGCGAACGCGTCGGCTTCGTAGAAGCTGACGTGACACACCGGGGCATTGGCAGCCATCGCCTGCGGACCGGCCAGCGTGAATTCCGACTGCAGATCCTCGCCCCAGTACAGCGGCCGTCCCCAGCCCTCGCGCTGCACCATGTCCCAACCTTCGGACAGCCACAGCATCGGATTGCGATAACCGCCTTCTTCGATGAAGGCGCGAAACTCGGCATTGGTGATCAGGCGATTCGCAACCGAATGCGCGTGCAGCAGCACGCGATGCTGCGGCGATTCATTGTCGAAGGCAAAACCCTCGCCCGGATGGCCGATCTGCGCGATGCCTTCGCACCGGCGCAGGAATTCCAGCGGCACGGATTCGGAGGCGCGCGGCGCAGCCGCGTGCTCGCGGAACACCGGTTGCAGCGGATTGAGCGAGAACAGGTACTTGATGTCGGTCAACAGCAATTCCTGGTGCTGCTGCTCGTGGTTGAGGCCGAGTTCCAGCAGCGCCGCACGTTCCGTGTCGCCGTCATCCCGTTCGAGCAATCCAGCCATTCGCTCGTCAATGCGCGCGCGATAATCGAGCACTTCCGCAAGCGTGGGCCGCGACAACAAGCCCCGTTGCGCGCGCGCGTGCATCGGGCCGACCGACTGGTAATAGGAATTGAACAGGTATTGCCATTGCGGATGCAGCGGCACGTAACCGGATTGCCGCGAGAGCAGAAACCGTTCAAAGAACCACGTGGTGTGCGCAAGGTGCCACTTGACCGGACTGGCATCCGGCATGGACTGCACCACCGTGTCCTCGGGTGCGAGCGTCCCGCACCAGGCGAGGGTGGCTTCACGCACGCGTCGGTAGCGCCCGGCCGCTGAAGCCGATTCCATCAAACGTGCGCCAATGGCGGATCGCGATGCATTCATCGGCTGTCCTCGCCCATGTGCGCCGTCCTTGGCGCTTCGCGTCTTCCCTGGCCACGGCTCATGCGCATCCTGCGCAGGGGAGCGGCGATCCTTGCCAGCCGGGCGTATTCGAACAGAGCGCGCGTTCACTCGGTGTGAGGAATGCGCCGTGTGGTTTCAAGCAGGCCGGAGCTCGACCATACTGCGCATAAAACCCGGAAACAACCATGACCGGATCCGATACCGATCTCGCCACCCAACCACTGCAACACGCGCACGCCCTGCCCGCGCGCTTCTACGTGGGTGCGCACAGCCACAAACTCGATCGCCGCGCAGTGTTCGCACGCAGTTGGCAGTTGCTGGCGCGGGCGTCGCAGTTGGCGCACACAGGCGATCACGTCGTCGGCGAGATCGCCGGGGTGCCTCTTCTGATTGCGCGCGGAGACGATGGCGAATTGCGCGCGCTGCACAATGTCTGCCGGCACCGCGCGGGGCCGTTGGCGTTGTGCGATGGGCGGGGCGCAAAGCGATTGCGCTGCCATTACCACGGCTGGACCTATGCGCTCGACGGACAACTGTTGAGCGCGCCGGAAATGCAGACGACGCCGGATTTCAACACCGCGTCTGTCCGCCTGCCGCAGGCACGCGTGGCGAGCTGGCGCGGACTGGTGTTCGCGTCACTCGATGAGCACGCACCGCCGCTCGACGAACTGCTGGACGGCATGGATGCGCGCCTCGGCGATCACGCAATCGAGAACCATGCATTCCACGCACGCGAAAGCTATGACATCGCCTGCAACTGGAAAACCTACATTGACAATTATCTGGAGGGCTACCACGTCCCGCACATCCATCCGGAATTGAACCGGATGCTGGATTACCGCAGCTACGTGGTGGAGACCGCGCGCTGGCATTCGCTGCAGCACAGTCCGCTGGAAAGCGGCGACACCTTGTACGGCAGCGGCGAGGCGCTGTACTGGTTCGTGTGGCCCAACACGATGTTGAACGTGATGCCCGGCCGCATGCAGACCAATCGCGTGCTGCCGGTCGGGCCGGAGCACTGTCGCGTGGTGTTCGATTACTACTACCCGGCGGCTGCGGAAAACGCAGCTGCCCGGTATCTGCACGATCGCGCCTTCAGCGACCTGGTTCAGCGCGAGGACGTGGAAATGTGCGAGCACGTGCAACGCGGGCTCCGATCGGGTTCCTACATCGCGGGCCGACTGAATCCGCTGCGCGAGAACGGCGTGCACCATTTCCACGAGTTGTTGCGTGCCGCCTATCGCGACGCATGAAAAAAGCCCGGCGTGAGCCGGGCTTTCCCTGCATCAGTCCTGCAGGCGTCGATCAATAACCGTCGCCGTAGTAGTAGCCCGGCGGGTTGTAGGTCGGCTGATAGTAGGTCGGCTGATAACCGTTGCCGTAATACGTGGTGCCGTAGCCGTTCCCGTAATAGCCGCCGTAGCCATTGTCGTAGTAACGGCTGCCGTCGTACGAGCCGTAACCGTCGTTGTAGTAATAGCCCGAGGGCGGCGCGTAGTACGTGCGCGAGTAACCCTGGGAATTATCCAGCGCATTCACGATCACGCCGCCGATAATCGCGCCGGCGAGCAGCGCGCCGACGTTGCTGCCGTGGTTGTGATCGTGCCAGCCGTGGCGGTGGTAGTCGTGATAGCCCGAATAGCGGGAATAATTGTGGTCGCGGGCGAACGCGCCGGGCGCCGCGATCATGCCGGCAGTCAATACGCCGCAGAGCAGCATCACCTTGTTGCGGAAACGCGGGGCTTGGAGCTTCATGGCAAACATCCTCCTCAGGACGATTGCAGTCTGGCACAGCCCGGCTAAATCTAAACTGAAGAGTTTAGTTTCTTAGCTTTCCCTTAGTGATGTGCTTCAGCGCTTCCGCGACACCGCGGTCGCGCGGCACGTCAGGGGCCTATGTGGACTCGGAACTGGGCTGCTCCGGAGTCTTCTCCGCATGGGTGGAATCATCGCGATGTGGCGTTCCCGGCGCCTGCTGCACCGGCCAGTTCGGCCCCTCGCGCTCGCGGCGCTTCTTGGCCTCCAGCAGCGCTTGCAGGTTGGCGACGGCCTGTTCGTGGCTGATTGCCTTGGGCTTGGGCGCACGCGGCTTCGGCGGCTTGCGTACAGGTGCCTGCGCCGCGGGGGAAGGCTGGCGCGGCAGCACGACCGGAGCCGACGGCATTTTCCAGCTCTGCTCGCGCATCAGTCGCGGAGCCGGAGTGCGCTCGACCTTCGGTGCCGGCGCGGGCGCGATCGTGCGCGCAGGTTTGGCGACGACGGCGGACTTGGCGGCGGCGCGCTTCACGCTCGCCTGCTTGGCGGACGTCTTCTCTTTCGCAGGAGATTTCGGGGTTGCAGTCTTGCGCGGCGCGGCTTTTTTCACGGCCTTCCGCACCGGCTTGCTGGCAGCTTTCCGCGCCGGCTTCTTCGCGGCGCCGCGCTTGACGGCTTTGCTGGCGGCCTTCTTCGGGGCGGCCTTTTTGGCGGCGGGGCGCTTCTTGGGCGCGGATTTCCTGCCTGCGTGCTTGGTGGACTTGCGGGCTCGGCTCATTGCCATGTCCTCGATCTCCTTAATTCATCCCCCACGCGCTACTCGCGCACGAACGCGATAGTGCGCCTGTTCGGCGCCGATGTCACATCCGGCGCGCCGGATGTTGCGCCCCTCGACTAAAAACTGCGTCCATCAACCTGCCTGATTTCCAATTGCGACGGCTCCACGCCGCGCAGGCAGCGCACATTCACCGCTGCCATCTTCCTTTCGTTCTGCTCGCCGTCGGCAAACGGCGCCACGCCGCAGACGGGGCAGAAATGATGCGCGATCCGGTGCTCGTTGAAGCGGTAGGTGCTCATGTCCGCTTCCGGCGTGGCGAGGCGCAATTGCTCGCGCGGCACGAACCACAACAGATAGCCCTTGGGCCGGCAATGCGAGCAGTTGCATTCGTTCACCCGCTCGAGCTCGCCTTCCACCTCGAAAGCGATCCGCCCGCAATGGCACCCGCCCTGGTAGATCATTGCCCTGCTCCGCAAACCGGTACCGCGCGATTATCGCGATTGGCCGGACGCCGGCAAGCGATGGTGCTCAGCGCCGACCGCGGCGCGGCTCGTCCTTGCCAAGCCTGACCTGCAACATCCCGTGATCGGTGCTGCGCCCATTCAGCGCGCTCACCGCCGCGCGCGCCTCGTGGCCTTCCATTTCCAATTCGGCGAAGCCTTTGCATTCGCCGCTGAAAAGATCCTTGGCCATGCGCAGGCTGCGCACCTTGCCGTGATCCTCGAACAGCGCCTGCAGCGCCGCTTCGGTCATGTTGCGCGGAAGGCCGCGTACGGTGATCGTCAGCATCGTTGGTCTCCTGTCGGCCGGGATGATCCAACCCCGGCAACGACACAGGATCGGCAACTCGCAAGACGCGGCACACGCGAGCGCGTGCAAAGCAAAACGCCGGGCGGAGGCTCCGCCCGGCGCGGTACATCGGTGAAACTCAGGCCGCCTGGACCTGGTCGGCCTGCAGGCCCTTCGGACCCTTCGTCACCACAAAGCTGACCTTCTGGCCTTCCTGCAGCGACTTGAAGCCGGTGCCCTGGATCGCGCGGAAATGCACGAACAAGTCTTCGCCGCCTTCCTGGCTGATGAAGCCAAAGCCCTTGGCATCATTGAACCATTTGACGGTTCCGGTCTTTCGATCTGACATGACAAACTCCTGATAACGTTTTGAATTGCCGCAGCTTCAAACAGCCTACAGCATGAACTGGTTGCGGGGAGTAAGCGGGGCAAAACGATGAGCGGAACGCGCATCGGGCCACGATTTACCGTGACCCGGCAAACACAGTGCTTGACATGATACAGGTATGTAGCAGAAAACGCGAGTGACGATGATGAGTTAGTGCGAGTTCTTGAACCGGGGGATCTCAGTATTCAGGTGGCACGTACACGTTGAGCGTCTTGAGCGGCTGCCGGCCGTCGTTGCGCACCTCGTGGTGCTCGCCTTTCTCGACCAACAGCAGTACGCCCGGCCGCAGCGGGTGCGGCTCGCCCTCCACCACCGCCGTGCCGCTGCCCTCGACCACGTACAGCCACTGGTCGGCATCAGCGTGCCGGTTCTGTGCATCGCCTTCCCGCTCGCCCGGCGCGATCGTCATCACCGCGCCTTGCGCGCGGGCATTGCCAAACGCGACGCGAAAACCCTCCGCAAAATCGAGCGTCCTGCATTTCATCGGCGCCAGCATGCCGGCGCGAACGCGAACCCGGCGTTTACATGCCGAAATGCGGATTCCTCAACTGCTCCACGAAGAACACCACCACGCGCGGCTCCATGAACACCGTGAACAGGATGCCGTAGGCCGCGCCCCACATGTGCGCGCTGTGGTTGATCGGGCTCATGCCGCGGTGTTCGCTGTAGATCGAATACGCGACATAGGCAACCGCATAGAGGATCGCCGGCACCGGCAGGAAGAACACGAAGATCATCGCCCACGGCCGGAACAGGATGAAGGCGAACAGTACCGCCGACACCGCGCCGGAAGCGCCGAGACTGCGGTAATTGGAATCGTTGCGGTGCGTCCACCAGCTCGGCAGGATCGAAACCAGCAACCCGCCAAGGTAGAACCAGGCGAAGCCGAACGCGCCGAGATACTGCGCGTAGAAACCTTCCATCGCGCGGCCGAAAAAGAACAGCGTGATCATGTTGAACAGCAGGTGCTGCCCGTCCGCGTGCACCAGCCCGTAGCTCAGCAGGCGCCAGTATTCGTGTCGGCGCCTGATCGCCGGCGGCCACAGGATCAGGGCGTCAATCACCCTGGCATTGCTGAACGCGATGAACGAAACGATGCACGTTGCGGCGATCAGCAGAAGGGTTATCAACATCGTCCAGATATTCCCGGCAGGCAAACGGCGCACAGTGTCGCATGCACGATCGCTCCGCGCGCGGTGCTATGCTGAAGGTTCTTTTTTGATCGAGAACCACAGGACAGACCCCATGCAGCATGTCTTGCTCCGCGGCGCATTCTGCGCTGCCCTCACCATTGCCATGACCACGCCCGCGCTGTGCGCGGAAGCAATCAGCTTCAGCCCCGGCAATCCGTGGTCGCAAACCATCGGCAGCGTCACCAGGAGTTCCAATTACCAGGAATACTCGGTCACCGCCGACGCCGGAAAGACGCTGCAGATCAACCTGATCTCGCGCAATCCGAATCTCTATTTCCGCGTGCTGTCCGCCGATTCGCACAAACCCCTGGTGGACACGATGAACGACGGTGCGACCACCTGGACCACCAAACCGGGATCGGGCGAAACCTTTACCGTGCGCGTGTACCAGGACCCGGCCACCATCGCCAGCGGCGACGTCACCAAATATGCGCTGCAGGTCGGCATCTACTGATCGCGCGCGAAGGGCGGACACGGATGTCCGCTCTCATTTGTCCGGATTGTCCTGCAGGCCCCACCGACCCAGCACTCGGTGCTCGTTTTTGCCGAGCAGGCTGTGAACCAGCGCGAATTCGCGCACGCGCCAGCCGATCGGGAACACCGATTCCGGCGCGAGCGTACGCTCGTCGTACAACAGGGTGACGTGCGGCGTGAAACGCCGCTCGATGTAGCGGCCCAGCCCAGCCACCCGCAGCCGATCGCCCAGCGCGCCCTGCAATGCAAGCAGCGCAGGATTCGAATCGTCCTTCCCGCCGCGCAGCACGCACGGCCGTTTGCGCGCACGGCCGGCAAAGCTGGCCACGCAATCGAAACTGGCCTCGAACGGCGGCGTGATCAACTTCGCCGCAGCCTCGCGCGCGGCGGCAATCAGGGACTCCGGCAACCCGGCATGGTCGCCCAGATGATGCAGGGTCACGTGCACGCGATCCGCCCGCAGCGGATTCCCGCGCAAGCTGTGCCGTGCGCGGACCGACTGCGCCAGTTCAACGATGCGTTGCGCCGCTTGCGCATCCGGATGCACCGCGAAGAACAGCCGGTCGGACTGCGGTGGTGCCGCGAATCCGCCGAGCTCCCCTTGTCGGCCACTTGACCCGGAATGCTGCTGCGCCATCCATCCTTTCTATCACGCGAGCCGATGGCGCGCCCGTCTTCGCTCGACAAACGAAGCCGCTGAGGAAAATGTCCGGCAATGCGCCGGTGCAACGCGCCATCACGCCGCGTTGGCGCCGATTTCCCAGCCGCAGGCCGAGGCCAACCGGTTGCGACCTTGGGTCTTCGCCTCGTACAACGCGGCGTCGGCCCGGCGAATCCATTCGCGTGCGTGGAGCATGTTCGCGTCTACCAGGGCGATGCCGATACTCAGCGTGCAGCGCAGATCTTCGGCCTGCTCGAATGTGGCCGCGTGCACGCTGGCGCGGATACGTTCCGCTATCTGCGCGGCCATCGCCGCATTGACGCCGTTCAGCACCACGCCGAACTCATCGCCGCCGTAGCGCCCCGCAATGTCGCCCTCGCGCATGCTGCGGCGGATGATCGCCCCGACACGGCCGATCACGTCGTCGCCGACGACGTGGCCGTAGTAATCGTTGATCTGCTTGAAATGATCAATGTCGATCATCAGCAGCGACGCCGGGCGGCCATCCATGCGGCGGTTCTCCAGCGTGCCGGCAACCGCTTCTTCCCAGTGCGCGCGATTGAGCAGTTCGCTCAGCCCGTCCATGCGGCCGATATGCGCGAGCAGGCGGTTCTGCTGGTGCACGCGCCGGTTGAGGCGATTGGCAAGACCGGCGACGGCCAACGGATAAAGCATGGCCAGCGGCAGGCTCGCAAGCAGTTCCTGTGGATCGGTATCCGGAAGGGGATGGAAGCCGAACACGACAATGACCAGGCCGCAGACCACGGTCTGGACGAGCACGCCGCGAAGAAGCAACCGTCCGCCTCCGACCCCGACGCAATCCATGGCCAGCAGGGTAATGAGCAATGCGCTCGGCAGCAGGTTGAAATGCATCATCGCGATCCACAGCCCGCCGCCGGCCGAGTCGATCAGTATGCTCGTGCGCTCGACGTGCATCGGCGCGGCATGCCGCTGTGCCAGCGCCCGGGCGATATGCGGCCACAACAGTCCGTAGATGACCAGCAGCACCCAGGCAACCGGCGGGACGTGATCGCGGTAGAACACCATCGCGATCATCAGAGTCCCGAGCCCCAGCCCGAGGGTGCGCAGAAAGTGCACGCCGGCGATGAAGCGCAAGGTTTGTACGCGAAGCGATTGCTGCGGAATGACGGGAGACACGCTGGCCCCCTCCTCTGGTTTCAGCAGGGAGTGAGCAAACGCAGTGCCATGCGCGCGGGCCAGTGTGATGCAGTTAACACTCGCGCACCGCGCGACACACAATGTCACCGGACCACGCACCGCGTTGATCCGTTTCCCATGCGGACGCGAGCGTACGGACAGGCAGACACGCCGCCGCTTGGACAGAGGGTCGAATTTTGGAGTCGCGCAATGACAGGCCAGCGCAATCACACTGCAGTGCTGCCGTCATTCCCGCGCAAGCGGGAATCCATGTTGCTCTTCCGTCCTGGCGGGCAGCAAAACCCGACGCCGGAAAATCGAATGGATCCCGGACCGCCGCTGCGCGGCGTCCGGAATGACGGCAGCTGGGGGCTCGTGGTTTTCCGCGTCAACCCTTCGGCTTGCGGAACCGATAGATGAACTGATCGGTGTGCCCGCGGATGGACTTGTCGAACACCTTGTCGGTGTGCGTGTCCTTCGGATTGCGCAACGCGTCGCTCTGGCCGTCGAACTTGAAGCCGGCGGCTTCCACTTCCTTTTTCACCAGCATCGGATCGATCCGGTGCAGCGTATTGGTGTCGCCCGCGCCTGAACCTGCGGGCGCGGCGTGGTCGATCACCACGAAAACGCCGCCCGGCTTCAGGGCATCGTAGACCTGCTTGTTGAAGCTCTGCATGTCCACCGGCCCCATGAACGGATCGTGGTAGTCGTGGTAGTTCTGCGAAGTGAACACGACGTCCACCTTCTGCGGCACGCTCAATTGCGCGGCGGGTTCCTTCAGCAGGCTCACGTTCTTGTAATGCGGCGTGGCGGCCAGCGACTGCCAGTTGGCGTAGCTCTTGGCGCTGAATTTGTCCATCTCCTTCGGCCACACCGTGTAGACATGTCCATCCGGCCCGACGATCGCACTGAATACGCGGGTCCAGTAGCCGGAGCCGGGAACCAGTTCCAGCACACGGTCGCCGGGCTTAACGCCCGTGAAGGCCATCACCGCGGCGATCTGGCGGCGCGCATCGTCCTTGCCGTCGGCCGCGCGCGCGGGATCGTTGATGGCGGCGGGGGGGTAGGCCGGCGTCGCGGCAGAAGCATCCGGTGCGGGTTGTTGCCGGGCACACGCCACCGTAACCGGGGCGAGCGCGATCAATGCTGCAAAAACTTGCATACGCATGGCAGGCTCCTTGAAACATCCTTGGCGGGAACAACTCCCTCCATTGTGCGCTCGATCGGCGCGCACCGCTCGCGTGACTTCCGTCACGCTTTCACACCTCACCGGAAAAGTTCACAGTCGGCCACATCAGACTGGCTTTGTACTTGCAACAATGAGCCCAGCATCTCAGTGCGATCGGGCACGTTCATCCATGTCGAGCAACGTTTCCACCCTGCCCCGCCACCCTCTTGAATCCACCATCCGGGCCCGCCTTGATCACGTCCTGGACATGCTTGTGGATGCGGTCTGCGTGGTGGATCCGGGCGGCCATTTCGTTTACGCGAGCGCCGCCTGCGAACGCATCTTCGGCTATACCCCGCAGGAAATGATCGGCAGGCAGATGCTGGAAATGATCCACCCCGACGATCGCGCGCGAACCCTCGGGGCGGTCCAGGGGATCATGGGCGGCACGCCCAACCCGAATTTCGAAAACCGCTACATCCGCAAGGACGGCAGCGTGGTCCACATCATGTGGGCGGCTCGCTGGTCTCCCGACGAGGGCGTGCGCATCGCCGTTGCGCGCGACGTCACGGCACGCAAGCGCGCTGAAGCCATGCAGGCCGCACTGCTGGCAATCTCCGAAGCCGCGCACACCGCGACTGACCTCAGCGATCTGTTCCAGCGAATCCACGCGATCATCGGCGGGCTGCTGCCGGCGCGCAATTTCTTCGTTGCGCTGTACGACCACCACCGCGACATCCTGAGCTTCCCGTATTTCGTGGACGAACATGACGCCACGCCGGCGCCGCGCCCCTTGGGCACCGGCACGCTCAGCGCGGAAGTGATCCGCACGGGCGAGGCGCTGCTGCTGAAGCCGGGCATGCAGGAGCGACTTTCCCCACTCGTGCAGACGATCATCGGCAGCGAATCACTGGACTGGCTGGGCGTCCCCCTGACATCGCAGGAGCGCACGCTCGGTGCGCTGGTTGTGCAGAGCTATTCCGGCGACACCCGCTACACCGAGGAGGACAAGCAACTGCTGCAGTTCGTCTCCGCGCAGGTCGCCACCGCGATCGAGCGCAAGCAGAATGAAACCCGGCTGCGGCATATCGCCCAGCACGATTCGCTGACCGACCTGCCCAACCGCAAGCTGTTCGACGAACGCCTCAATGCCGCGATCACGCGCGCGGCGCGCGACAACGAACCGCTGGGCCTGCTCTACATAGATCTGGATCGCTTCAAATGCGTCAACGACACCCTCGGCCACGATGTCGGCGATCGCCTGCTGCACGAGGTCGCTCATCGCATCGCCGGTTGCGTGCGCGAAACCGATACGGTCGGTCGAATGGGCGGCGATGAATTCGTGGTGCTGCTGACCGGCATCACCGACTCGCGCCAGGCGATGGTCGTTGCGGAAAAAATCCGTGCCGCCATGCAGTGGCCGTTCGAGACGATAGACGGGCCACAGTCCGCCACCGCCAGCATCGGTGTTTCAATGTACCGCGGTCATGGCGACGCCCAGCAACTGGTGCGTGAAGCGGACAGCGCGATGTACGCGGCCAAGAAGGCCGGCGGCAATCGCTGCTGGACGGTAGGCTGATGCAGAATCAGTGCAATCATCCCTGATTGCTGCTCGATGGATCCCTTCGCGACGAATCAGCGCCGGCGACATTGAAGTCCCGAAGCGGCCCTGGCCGCACTTGCATGAGAGCGCACTCTCACGGGGCTCCCGCGCGCGAATACACCCGCCCGTTCTTCACCACGAAATCTATGTGCGTGGTGTTGCGGATGTCGCGCGACGGATCGGCATCCAGCACCACCAGATCGGCAAGCTTGCCGGGCGTGATGGTGCCGCGCTGCGCGGATTGCCCGAGCGCCATCGCGCCGACTTGCGTGGCCGCCTCGATCGCCTGCACCGGCGTGAAGCCGCAGTGCTCGACCAGCAGTGCCATCTCCTGATGCACCGTCGGCAGGGCATGCAAGTCCGGTCCGTTGTCGGTGAACGGCAGGCCGGCGTCATCGGTCCCGGCATCCACCAGCACACCGCGCCGGTGCGCGAGCTTCGTCACCGCATAGCTCCACGGCATGATGCCGGCACCCACGTCCTGCGGGTGACGTTCGGCTTCATCCTTGAACACCAGCAGCGTGGCGTCCAGCACCGTGCCATGCTTCTTCATGGCGTCGAACAGCTCGAGGATCTGTGGCGCATCCGGCTCGATGTGCCCGAAATCGCCGTGCGCGCGCATCCTGTAATCGTCCGGCACCTGCGGCGACGCTTCCCAGACCAGGTACGGGCTGTGCGAAATCGTATCCACGCCGGCCGACACGGCATCGCCCGGCCTGGCCGGAAAGATCGTCGCGTGCGTCCATACGCGCAAACCCTGCCGGTGCGCCTCGGCGGTGATCGCCGCGACCAGTGAAGCCGGCAGATTGGCGTACAACTTCAGCGCAGTCGCGCCGGTGCCTTTCGCTTCGGCCACCGCGAGCGGCAGATCCGTATCGGCGGTGATCGCCTGCATCCATGGCGCGAAGCCGAGCGGTTCGCCTTTGGACGCATCCTGTGCGCGAGAGTCCTCGGCGAAGAAACTCGGCCCGGCCATCAGCGCGACATAAAAAATGTCGGGCGACTCGAATTCGTCGGAATTGGCCTGCTCGGCAAGGTATTGCAGAAGGCGATCGTCGCCGGCCATGTCGCGCAGCCCGGTGACACCACCCAGCAACAGCGCGCGGAGATGCTCGCGGTAATGCGTGATGTCCGGCGCCGCCCCGGTCAGGTGCACGTGCGCGTCGATCAAGCCGGGAATCACGGTGCGGCCGGCGAGGTCGCGCACCTGCGCATCCTTCGGATCGGGCTTGCTGCCGGCCGGATAAACATCGGTGATGCGATCGCCGGAGATCGCGATCGTCATGTCCTTCTGCAGCAGGGAACCGGTGCCGTCGATCAGACCGACGTGGGTCAGCAGCAGCGGCTTCGGCGCAGCGGCGAACGCCGGCAGCGCCAGCAGGCACGACCACAACAGCAAGGCGAGACGTTTCATCGAAGCCTTTCCCCGAAAGACCCGTCAAGCATAGAAGAAATACCGTCAGCCCCGGATGGCACGGAAGTCATGCGCAACCATGCGGTTGCATTTCAATCCCGGCCCGGCTAATCTGCAACCAGTCAGTTGCATTTCTGCGCGACGTGAGGAGAGCACATGGCCGGCAGCACCGATCGGATCGAAAAGCAGGTTCACCTCAGGGTGCCCCGCGAGCGCGTGTGGCAGGCGCTGAGCGACTCCAGCCGCTTCGGCACCTGGTTCGGCGTGGATTTCGACGGCCCATTTGTCGAAGGTGAAAAGCTCACCGGCAGGATCGCGCCGACCAAAGTGGACCCGGAAATCGCCGCGATGCAGAAACCCCACGAAGGCACACCGTTCGAATGGCGGATCGAGAAGATCGAACCGATGCGGCGCATCGCCTTCCGCTGGCATCCGTTCGGCATCGACAAGAGCATGGATTATTCCAGCGAGCCGATGACGCTGATCGTGTTCGAACTGCACGACGCGCCCGGCGGCATCCTGCTGACCGTCACCGAGTCCGGCTTCGACCGCCTCCCGCCGGAACGCCGCACCAAGGCCTTCGCTGCCAACGAAGGCGGCTGGACACACCAGATGAAGCTGATCGAGAAATATCTCGCCTCGCCCGACTACATCTGAGCCGTTCGCGACAATGTCCCCCGCCCGCAACAAGACCGGTGAACGGAACAAGCCAAAACTGCGAATGACGTTGCGCAGGGTTTCTCCGGTGTTCGCCGCGCTCGGCGATGAAACGCGGCTGCGCATCATCGCCGCGCTCTGCGCAGGCGGCGCGCTCTCCATCGCGCAGCTGACCGCCGGGACCGCAATCACCCGTCAGGCCGTGACCAAGCATCTGCACGTACTGGCGCAAGCCGGTTTGGTGCGCGACATCCGACAGGGCCGCGAACGGCGCTGGGAATTCGAACCATCGAAAGTCGAGGAAGCGCGCCAGTCACTGGAGGCAATCTCTCGCCAACGGGATCAGAGACTGGCGCGATTGAAAGCGTACGTGGAAAGCTGATTCGCAACCCGCAAGGTGGTCATTCGAACGCCAGGCAACCGCTGCGGCACCTTGGTCCCGCAGCGGCATGTTTTACATTTTCAAGGTTTGCTCGTACTGGGCGACACAGCGCTCCGCAGCCTTCTGCAGAAGTTCCTTCAGTACCTTCCCGTGTTCCGCCAGGAGCTCACTTCCAGAGGGTCCCGTGCTTGGATCTCCCTTTTCCGGTTTGCAAAGCGCCTGAGCAATCAAAGTTCCACTCTTGCCGTCCAGAACACGGAGGCGCGCTGTATACAGAACATGGTAAGTATTCCAGTGCGTTGGATAGTAAATATACGACCAGCCAATCGTTTTCACGTCAATGATCAGATCCGCACCAGGATAGGTTTCTGTCAATGTCGTGACATTGTCATTTGCGGCGATGGACCGCTTGTTTGGCAGCAGGATTGACCCGTCACGGGTTACCAAATCCTGTGCGATTTTCTCGCCGACAACGATCGAAGGATCAGCAATATTGTCGGATTTCACCAGTTCGTTTCCGGCATGGATCATTGCCGCGACGCCGAACAAGCCAAATTCCGCCTTTGCGGCGGTCTGAGCGACAAAGTCCGGTTTGTCGTACTCCGAAAGGACAATAGTCTTGCCCTTGAGCATATCCGTGGAATCAACGGTCTTGGTGGGTGCAGACACGCAACCAGCCAGGGTGGTGGCGACGGCCACCACGCAAACCAACCTCTTCATGCTCTCCCCCTATGAGAATTGCCCGCTTCGGGCGCGCGCAGCGTATTCCAACGAGCTGACCCGAACAAGCGGATGGTCCAGGAGTTCACGGCCCGATTCTTCAGCGCAGCTGCGAATCCTTGCTACCCCGCCGGTTGTAGCCGCTGAAGGTTTGTTCCTCCGCATCGCGCGCGCTCTGGCAGGTCACGCACAGACGTACGCCGGGCACGGCCTTCCGCCGCGCCTCCGGAATCGGCGCGTCGCATTCCCCACAACGTTTCAGGCTCGGCCCCGCACCGCGTTTGCTGCGCGCACGCGCCACCGCGTCAGCGATGGTCGCATCAATCTGTTCCTGCACGGCGCCTTCTTTTGCCCAGCCGGTTGCCACATCGAGTCCTCTTGATTGCATCCCGGCAAGCCCAGGAAGGGATAGCCGTTCATTCAATGTGAGGGTGCCCGGCAAGCGTTGCAACCATGCCTGTCCATTTCGCCCGGCCCCGTTCGTCGTCGGTTAGAGTCCGCCAAAACGGAAATCCGCCATGCAGCTATTCGGCCATCCCTTCTCGTCCTACACCCAGAAAGCACTGACGGCACTGTACGAAAACCATACGCCGTTCGAATTCATGATGCTCTCGCCGGAGCACCCGGACATCTATGCCGATTTCGCGCAGCGCTGGCCGATCCGGCGCTTCCCGCTGCTGGTGGAGGGCGGGCGGCAGGTGATGGAGGCGACCTGCGTGATCGAATACCTCGATGCGCACCATCCGGGCGCGACACGCTTCATTCCGCTGGATGCAGATGCCGCGATCGAGGTGCGCATGCTGGATCGCTTCTTCGACAACTACATCCACGCGCAGCTGCAGAGAATCGTGGACGACGCGCTGCGCAGGAACGAGGCAGATCGCGACCCGTACGGCGTCAATGAGGCACGCGCGCGGCTGGACACCGCCTACGCCTGGCTGGACCAGCGCATGGCGAATCGCGAATGGGCCGCGATGGATGCATTCTCGCTGGCCGACTGTGCTGCGGCGCCGGCGCTGTTCTATGCGGATTGGGCACACCGGATCGGCGACCGGTTCGTCAATGTGCACGCGTACCGTCAACGCCTGCTGGCGCGGCCATCGTTCGCCCGTTGCGTGGAAGGCGGCCGGCCGTATCGCCCCTTGTTCCCGCTTGGCGCACCGGATCGGGATTGATGCCCGCAGCGCGGATGCTGCGCAGGCGCTACTCGCCGCTTCGCGGCCGGTCCCGCCTGGCTGGCTACTCCGGCCATGGCTCCTTCCACGCCGGAATGCGCATCAAACCATCCAGCCAGCGCACGATGTTCGGGAATGCCTCCAGCGGCATCTCCGCCTCGTGCCAATACGCCGCCATTGCGGCGGCGCGGAAGTCGGCAATCGTGAGCCGGCCGCATGCGAGGTAATCGCGATCGCGCAGATGGTTGTCCAGCACGCGCGCGTACTTCAGCAGGTCATCCACCCTCGGCTTCAATGCGTCGCGATCCGGCGGACCGAGATTGAAAGTCTTCTTGACGATGTGCTGGAAATAAAATTCACCGACCGCCGGGGCCCAGTGGCAATCGTTCCAGCCGAGCCAGCGCAGCACCTCCACCTGTTCGGCCGGATCGTGCGCCGGCCACATGTCGGAACCGGTCTTGATGCACAGGTACGCCATGATCGCGCCGGCTTCCCACAGGACGGTGCCGCCGTCCACCAGCACCGGCGCCTTCATGTTCGGATTGAGCGCCGTGTACTCCGGCGTCTTCAGTTGCTTGACCGCCTGCACGTACTCCGTATCGATGCCGAGATGCTTCGCGAGCGCCAGCACCTGCCGCGGCGCCTGTGCCTTGATCCAGTAGATCTTCATGCCGCAACCTGCGGCGCGCACTTTTCATGGAATCGCATCGTGGTTCTCCTTCGGGTTTGCGGGCGCGCGGGCGGGCGGGCGAAAGACTCCGGCACGCCGGCGCTCCTGTCATGGCGACGAACGGAGGATGGCAGGTTCGA
The DNA here is from genome assembly GCA_051961995.1 of Rhodanobacteraceae bacterium. Taxonomy (GTDB): domain Bacteria; phylum Pseudomonadota; class Gammaproteobacteria; order Xanthomonadales; family Rhodanobacteraceae; genus 66-474. The sequence continues at coordinate 73,381 of JBQCCR010000040.1, forward strand.
CAGCGGCCCGGAGGCGGGTCAAGCAACGGTCAGCCGGGCAATGGCGGCGAACCGCGTCCGCGCCTCCCGAAGTTGTCTTGCCCGACGACGCCGCACCCAGCTGCGCACCCTGCCCGCCCGTTCAGGCTGATTCTGCAGGCCAGTTCCATTTCCTTCACGCGGATTTCGGCGTAGCCTCACCTTCCCTGCACAAAACGGGAGCGCCCCCATGGCCCTCTGGAAAGAACAGATGAAGTCCAATTCCACTGCCACCGCCGAGGCGCTGGACCTGTCTCGCTTCGAAGCGCCGCCCGCGGCCCAACCGGAAGTGGACGTGCCGGTGCAGCCGGCTTTCCGTCCCGCGCCGGCCAAGGCACTGGGTGAATCGCTGATCGCGCCGGACCTCGCCATCGAGGGCAAGATCGAAGGCGCGGGCCACGTGCGCATCGCCGGCAGCTTCAAGGGCGACATCAACGTGCGCGGCGACCTCACCATCGAGGCCGGCGCCAAGGTCACCGGCAGCGTGCGCGCCGAGAAGGTCACCATCGCCGGCGAACTGACCGGCAATATCGAATCCGCTTCCCACGTCGAACTGCAGCAGAGCGGCGCACTGACCGGCGACGTCAAGGCCACCACGCTCACGGTCGCGGCCGGCTCGCGCATGCGCGGTCAGGCCGATTTCGGTTGGGAAGACTCCGGCCGCAAGAACGGTAACGGCAAGCTGTCTTGAACGCACCGCGTCAAGGTACGGCCGGTGCAACGCGCAACTGCCCGCACTGCCGGGAGACGATCCTGGCCAGTGCGGACCGTTGCCCGGCCTGCAATCACCACGTGCGCTTCGGCGGCTCCGCTGCAACGGCGGCAGCAACTGCAGCGGCCACGATCACGCAGTTGAAGGTGGAAGGCGCCGTGCGCAACCCGAGCGAAGGCGCCTGGGAATATTCGATGGTGCTGACCATCCGCAACGAACGCGGCGAGGAAATCGCGCGCAAGCTGATCGGCGTCGGCGCCATGCAGCCGGACGAACAGCGCACCTTCACGCTGAGCGTGGAGATGACGCCCGGCAATCCGGCGACCAAACGAACCACCCGGCATTGATTCACCGCCGCCGGCGCAGGATTCACCACGCGCGTACCGGCTCCCGGGCGGATTCGCGTTGATGTGCCCCACCTGATCTTTTCGCGACTGTTGCCGGCGTATTGCTGACGCCGCCGGCTGGCGCTGCGCCTGCAAAGTCCGCCGCACGGGCCGTCGTCGGCTGATACGCTAAGGTGCAACCATCCTTGAGGCACTTGCGCAGGCTCCGATCTTGCTTGGTACCCTTCTGGATCGAAATGATGGATCGCGGCATGGGGGCGCGGCAGTCGCTGCGACGCACGCGATCAGACCGGAACCTGCGTGACCACTGAAATCGAGGAAACCCGCATCGCCGCTGCCGATCTTCGGGTCGGCATGTTCGTTTGCAGACTGGACCGGCCCTGGGAGGGCACGCCCTTTCCGCTGCAGGGCGTCGAGCTGCGTACACAGGCCGACGTGCGCGCGCTGCGAGAGTTGTGCGAATACGTCTACATAGATCGCCATCGCGAGCTGGTGGATCACTCACGCCTGCTGAAGAGCGCCGAGCGCCGTTCGGAGCAACGGTTCGTCCGCGCGATCCGTTATCAGGACAAGGTCAGCGTCGAGGAAGAGCTGCCGAGCGCGCAACAGGCGCTGGGCACCGCCACCGAAATGGTGGACCGCATCTACGCGGACGTCGCCAGCGGCCGCGAGCTGTCCGTCGAACACGTCGAAAGCGCGGTACGGCCGCTGGTGGCCAGCGTGTTGCGCAGCGCGGATGCGTTCCTGTATCTGGAGGGCCTGCGCAAGCACGACAGCTACACCTACAGCCATGCGATCGGGTGCAGCGCGCTGGCCGCGGCGATGGGCCGGCACATGGGCCTGCACGAGGACACGGTGTTCAGCCTCGCCGCCGGCGGTTTGCTGATGGACATCGGCAAGACGCGTATCCCGGAGGAATTGCTGCAGAGCCCGCGCCCTCTTTCGCCGGAGGAGCTCGGCGTGATGCGCAGCCACATCGGCCACGGCATCGCGATCCTGCAGGAATCCGGCATCAACGATCCCGACGTGAACGCCGTACTGCGCTCGCACCACGAACGTTTCGACGGCAGCGGTTATCCGGAGCGCCTGATCGGCGGCACCATCCCGATGCCGGCGCGCATGCTGGGCATCATTGACAGCTACGACGCGATGATCAGCGTGCGCCCGTACCGCGCCGCGATCTCCCGGCACCACGCGTTGCAGCAGATCTATCGCGCGCGCAACACGCTGTTCCAGGCCGAACTGGTGGAACAATTCCAGGCGTGTCTCGGCGTGTACCCGACCGGATCGCTGGTGGAGCTCAACAGCGGCGAGATCGCGATGGTGATGATGCAGAACCGCGTGCGCAGGCTGCGCCCGCGCGTGCTGCTGATGACCACGCCGGACAAGCAGCCGCTTTCGGATTTCCAGCCCTTCGATCTGCTGAACCAGGCCAACGACCGCAATGCAATCGAGATCGTGCGCAGCGTGGCCGTGGACGAATACCCCATCAACACCGCCGGGCTGCTGGCGACCTGACTCCTGGTGAGCCATGCTGAATCAGCGCGAGATCCTCGCCGCCATCGAACGCCGCATCGGCGCAGGCACGGGTTTTGCGGTGATGGCCGCGTGCGTGTGCGATCTGCGCGAGGTCGGCGTCCGCTACGGCAGCGCCCACGGCGAGGATGCCGAAGCCGGCGCAGAGCGCATGGTTCGGGAATCACTGCGCCCGCAGGACGAGGTATTCCGCGCCGGCGACGAATTGTTCGCGGTGATCCTGCCGGACCTGCCCGCGCGCAACCATGCGCTGCTCGCTACCACTCGGCTGTTCCAGGCCTTCGAACGGCCGCTCAATCCCGACGGCATTCCGTGGCAGGGCCGGTTGCGGATCGGCATGGCGTTCTTCCCGCAGGACGGAACCGATGCCGACACGCTCTGGCGGCGCACGCAAATGGCGCTGCACCACGCCGCACGCAGCAGCGCGGCCAGCGCGTTCTTCAACGAGCAAGACAGCCGCGCCGACATTGACTACCGCGAGCTGCGCGAAGGCATTGAAGCCAACCACCTGCGCACGTTTTTCCAGCCGGTGTGGGAACTGGCGGGGCCGCGCGTCGTCGGCGTGGAATCGCTGGCGCGCTGGAACAGTCCGCGCCAGGGTGCGGTGTCGCCGGACCAGTTCGTCACCTTCGCCGAGCAGAGCGACCTGATCGTCGCCCTGACCCACTGGAGCATCAACGCCACGTTCCGTCACGCCGCTGCGCTGAATGGGCTGGGCCTGAGCGTCGCGATCAACCTGTCGGCGCGCGCGTTCGCGCACGGCGGAGTGCCCGAGCAACTGTTGGACGCGCTGAACATCTGGGGCGTGGCCCCGGGTGACGTGATCGCCGAATTCACCGAAACGGCGCTGGTGGAGAATCTCGACCTGACCGTGCACACGCTCAACAAGCTGCGCGATTTCGGCATGCGCGTGGCGATTGACGATTTCGGCACGGGCTACGCATCGCTCGCTTATCTCGGCCGTTTTCCGGCCACCGACCTCAAGATCGACAAGACCCTGATCCAGCCGATCGGTCGCGATGCGCGCTCGGCGCGGCTGGCGGAATCCATCATCGCGCTCGCGCACAGGCTGGACATGACCGTCACCGCGGAGGGCATCGAGAATGCCGAAACCCACCGCCTGCTCGCCGACATGGGTTGCGATCTCGGCCAGGGCTTCCATCTCGGTCTGCCGCAACCGGCAGCGGAATTCGCGCAGCAGTACCTGGCGGAAATGGTGGGGCAAACGCTCGCGCCATCCGAATGACCGCATGCAAACGGTCGAAGGCAAGATCATCCTCATTACCGGCGCAGCCATGGGCATGGGCCGGCTGTACGCCGAGCGCGCGGTGGCAGAGCACGCTGCAGCCGTGGTGCTGTGGGACGTTGATGCCGAGGCGCTGGAAGCGACGCGCGACGCGCTGGTCGCACGCGGAGGCAAGGTCTCCGTGCAGGTGCTGGATCTGGCCTCGCAAGCGGCCATCGCCGAGGCCGCGGCCAAAGTGCGTGCCGAAACCGGCGACCCCGATATCGTGATCAACAACGCCGGGATCGTGCGCGGCAAGCCGTTCTGGGAACACGATCCGCTGCGCGACACCGAGTCCGTGATCCGCATCAACACGCTCGCGCCGATGCACGTGGCGCGCGAATTCCTTGCGGCGATGATCGTTCGCGGCAGCGAGGCGCGGTTGCTCAACGTCGCATCCGCATCGGGCCTGCTGTCGGTGCCGCGGATGAGCGTCTACACCGCCTCGAAATGGGCCATGATCGGCTGGAGCGATTCTCTGCGGCTCGAGCTGCTGCGCGCCGGCCATGGCCACGTGCGCGTCACGACGCTCATCCCCAGCTACATCAAGACCGGCATGTTCGCCGGCGCGCGCGGACCGCTGCTGACGCCGCTGCTGGAACCCGAATACGTGGTGGAGCGCGCGTGGAAGGCGATGAAGCGCGGCAAGCCGCAGGTACTGTTGCCGTGGACGGTGACCTTGAGCCGGATCCTGCACGGCCTGCTGCCGCTCTCCGCATGGGACTGGCTTGCCGGCCGCGTGTTCAAGGTGTATTCGTCCATGGACCACTTCACCGGACGCGGCGGCTGAGCGCACGCATCGACGGCCACGTTTGCACCATCAGGCATGCGCCAGCGCGAAATCCAGTGCGGCGCACACGGCAGCAGCCTGCGCTGCATTACACTGCTCGGGCGTGGCGCGCGGGCTGTCCGGATACACCTCGGTGGTGGTCTTGTACTTCGCCGCGGTGATGCCGGCGCACAGGCCGAGCGGCTTCAGCGCGTACTCGATCACGCCCGGCGCAACCATCGGTGAGCCGATGATCTCGCCCTTCGCATCGGCCGGCGCGATGTGCGTGACCTTCGCCACCGCCGCGATGATCGCCCGTTGGAATTCCGGCTGGGGCGCTTCGCTGTCGTCCACCAGGTAGAAGCCATCGGGAATACCTTCCGGCTCGAACGGAATGCCGTCGCGCGCGGCCAGCGCGGGACGGAATTCGGATTCGTCGGTGTCGGTGGTTTCGTGAAGGTCAATGTGCAGCAGCACGCGCTCGCGGAACGGCGCGACGAAGTTCATCAACGCGGCGGATTCCGGGGCCGGACTGTTGGCGCGGAACGAACGGTTGGGATCCAGCGCCAACGCGTTCCAGCGATGGATGCGCTCGTAAGCCCACGGACTCACGCACGGCACGATGACGAGGTTCGCGCGATGCGCGTAGTCGGCCGCGTGCCGCTCGGCGAAGCGCAGCGCACCGTGCACGCCGCTGGTTTCGTACCCATGCACGCCGCCGGTGATCAATGCGACCGGAAGGTCATCGCGCCCGTTGCGGCTCTTCAGCGCAACCAACGGATAGCTATCCGGCCGGTAGTCGAGCAGGCCGTACTGCACCACATCGAAACGGGAACGCAGACGCTCGACCGCGCTCAACACGTCGTCGGCATGGCTGCGCTGTTTGTGTTGACGCGAAACCCATTCCGCTTTTTCCGCTTCGCCCCAGGGTTTGCCGGGCGTGCCAATGGGATAAGGCCTGGTCATGCATCGTTCTCTTGATCACGGAACGCGAACTCTAGCATCGAGTCTGCCAGTCGCCGGCACGCGGTGCCGCATTCCACATGCACGAGGTACCTGCAGCCGTTAGAGTAGCCGCGGGCAAGCAGCCCGATCCATCACGAACCAGCCTGGGGAAATTCATGCGATACCCGACAATGGCGGCGGCAGCCTGTCTCCTTTCGTTCTGCGCGAGCGCCTCGCATGCCTCGCCCAGGGACCTCGCGCCGATCCTGCTTCCGAAGCCCGTGGCCCCGGGAAAAACCGTGCAGCCATTCGTGAAAGTCAACGCGCTGATCGTCGCGCTGATCCACGTGCGCGTGATTGACGGTACCGGCGCGCCCGCGCGCGCGAACCAGACCATCGTGATCGAACACGGCAAGATCACCGCGATCGGTGCCGACGGCATCGCGATTCCCGCCGGCGCCAAACAGCTCGACCTTTCCGGGCACACGGTGTTCCCGGGACTGGTCGGCATGCACGACCACCTCTTCTACATCGCGCGGCCCAATCTCGGCGTGCAAAGCGGGAAGCTGCACAGCGATCCGCCGCTGATCGTGCCGGAGATGGCGTTCTCCGCGCCGCGGCTGTATCTCGCCAACGGAGTCACCACGCTGCGCACCACCGGCAGCGTCGAGCCGTACACCGATCTCAACCTCAAGCACGGCATTGATGCGGGCGAACTGCCCGGCCCGCACATGGACGTCACCGGCCCTTACCTCGAAGGTTCGAACTCGCCCTTCATCCAGATGCATTTCCTGCACGACGCCGATGATGCGAAACAAACCGTCGCGTTCTGGGCGAAACAGGGCGTGACCTCGTTCAAGGCCTACATGAACATCACGCGCGCCGAACTGAAGGCCGCGGTGGACGAGGCGCACAGCCTCGGGCTGAAGATCACCGGGCACTTGTGTGCGGTCACGTACCGCGAAGCCGCCGACATCGGCATTGACGATCTCGAGCACGGCTTCTTCGTCAACACCGAACATGATCCCGGCAAGTCGGAAGACACCTGCACCGAATCCGACGGCCTGGACACGCTGTATGCCATGGACCCGAAAGGCAGCGACGCGAAGCGCCTAATCCAGGATCTCGTCGCGCACCACGTCGCGGTGACTTCGACGCTGCCGGTGTTCGAGCAGATGGTGCCGCACCACTCGCCGCTGTGGCCGCAAGCCGTGGCGACTTTCAGCCCGGAAGCGAAGCACGATTACCTGCTGCTGCGCGCACGCACGGATGCGCTGCCGGCGGATCAGGCGAAGAAGCGCGCGATCACGTTCCAGCACGGCATGGCGATGGAACGCGAATTCGTCGCCGCGGGCGGTTTGCTGCTGGCCGGCCCCGACCCCACCGGCAACGGCGGCGTGATCCCCGGTTTCGGCGACCTGCGCGAAGTCGAACTGCTGGTCGAGGAAGGCTTCACGCCGGAACAGGCGATCCACATCGCCACCTACAACGGCGCGCTGTACCTGGGCTTGCAGGACCGCATCGGCTCGATCGCCCAAGGCAAGGACGCCGACCTCGTGATCGTGAAGGGCGACCCTTCGCAACACATCAACGACGTCGAGAACGTCGAGACCGTGTTCAAGGACGGCGTCGGTTACGACACTCGGGCGCTGCTGAAATCGGTGCAGGGACGCTACGGGGAGTATTGAGCGACGCCGCCGGATGGGCGAAGCGGAATCCAGGCAGGTGGATTCCGCCTCTACCCGGCTCTTTTCGGCAAGAGCACGGTCCAGCCGGATGACGGTTCGCGTCGCGCGCGGTTCGCGAAGCGAGCGGGGTCGCAACGCAACCCTTCGACTGCGGCCCTGCGGGCCTACGCTCAGGGTGGACGGTATGGTTGAGATGCTCGCATTCGCCTCCACATCGCGTACTTCGAACGCGCCGGAAATCCCATGACCGCCCCTTCCCCGCTGCGCATTGATTTCGTCTCCGACGTCGCCTGCCCGTGGTGCGCGGTCGGGCTCGCCAGCCTGCAGCAGGCGCTGACCAAACTGGACGGCAGCGTGCAGGCGGAGATCCATCTGCAGCCGTTCGAACTCAACCCGAACCTCGTGCCCGAAGGCGAGGACGCGGGCGAATACATCATGCGCAAGTACGGCATCAACGAGGCGCAGATGGACAGCAACCGCGCGGCGATCCGCGAGCGCGCCGCAGCGCTCGGCTTCGCCTACAACGTGAAGCGCGGCAGCCGCGTCTGGAATACCTTCGACGCGCACCGCCTTCTGCACTGGACCGAGTTGCAGGATCGCGAGCGCGCACTCGAATTGAAGAACGCGCTGTTCCGCGCCTATTTCAGTGACGGTGAGAACGTTTCCGATCGCGAAGTGCTCATCCGCCTTGCCCTGGACGCAGGACTGGATGCAGACGAAGCGCGCCGCATCCTGGAAAACGGCGAATACGCCGACGACGTGCGCGCGCAGGAACGCCGCTTCCAGCAAGCCGGCATCCATTCCGTCCCCGCCACCATCGTCAACAACACGTACCTGATCCCGGGCGGGCAACCTCCGGAAGTGTTCGAAAACGCGTTGCGGGAGATCGCCGCCAAAGCGCCCGTTGCGGGCTGACGAGCAACACCCTCATGCAGTCCGGATGAAGCAACGTTCTGGAATCCAGATTCCACTTCGCTCCATCCGGGCCATGCAGTCCGGATGAAGCAACGTTCTGGAATCCAGATTCCGCTTCGCTCCATCCGGGCCACGTGTTGTTGCTCTTCTTGGGAGTGTGCAAATGGATACACGCGATTTTGCGAACGGATCGGCGGTGCGGCGTCTCGCGGCGTGGCTCTTCCTCGCCACGCTGGCCATGGTCGCGATATCCAGCGGTGTGGCCCGCGCGTCCGGCGACCTCGTGGACGACTGCCATCTCGGCGCCTACCGGCTCGCCGATGGCAGCCTCGTGGATATCGGCGCAACGGACGGACCGCATCTGCGCTGGCGCCGCGAAGACGGCAAGACCGGCGCGCTGACGCATCGCTCCGACGGAACGTGGACCAGCACGCTCGGCTGGACCGACCATCCGGATGGCATCAAGGTCGGGTTTTCCGATTGCAGCGAGGGACGGATCACTTTCGACGGCACCCCCGGCAAGCGCATCGCCTTGGACGTCGCGAACACGCGCTTTCAGGGCGCCGGCGTCACACTCGCCGGCCGGCTGGTGCTGCCGAAAGGCAACGGACGCGTGCCGATCGCGGTGCTGGTGCATGGCTCGGAGCACTTCTCCGCGCTCGATTTCTACGATCTGCAGCGGATGTTCCCGGCGCTGGGCATCGGCGTCTTCGTCTATGACAAGCGCGGCACCGGCGCTTCAGGCGGGACGTACACGCAGGATTACCTGCTGCTCGCCGACGATGCGATCGCGGCCGTGCGCGAAGCCAGACGCCTGGCCGGCGCCCGCGCCGGACGCATCGGCTATCAGGCTGGCAGCGAGGGCGGCTGGGTCGCACCGCTCGCCGCGAAGATTTCGCCGGTGGATTTCGTCATCGTCGGATTCGGACTCGCTGTATCCCCGCTCGACGAGGACCGCGAAGCCATCGCCTACGACATGCAGCGTCAGGGCTACGGGCCCGACGTCATGGCCAAGGCGATGCAAGTCGCGGATGCAACGGCGGCGATCCTGCTCAGCAATTTCCGCAGCGGCTACGACAAGCTGGATGCGCTCAAGAAGCAATACGGCAAGGAGCCGTGGTTCAAGCACGTGCACGGCGACGTGACGTTCGCGCTCCTCGCCATGTCGCCCGAGGAACTGAAGCAGAAGGGTCCGGTGCTGCTGGCGGGCGCGCCGTTCCAGTACGACCCGATGCCGGTGTTGCGGCACCTCGACACGCCGCAGTTGTGGATCCTCGGCGGCGAGGATGCGGACGCCCCGAGCGCGGAAACCATCAAGCGCCTGCGCGGGCTGCAAGAAGCCGGGCGCCCCATCGCCCTCGCTGTCTATCCGCACGCCGAGCACGGCATCTACGAGTTCGAAACGAAGCCGGACGGCACCCGCGTGGATACCCGCAACCCGGACGGATACTTTCAGATGATGCGCGACTACATCCTCGACGGAAAGCTGCACGGCGCATATGGCGACGCCGTGCTCCATGCCGGCTCGTAGCGCAGCGGCCAAGAAACCCGTGAGCACCGACATTGTCTATCCAGCGGCATGCCGATCGTCGGATAGACAGGCGGACACGTTGATCCGCACAGGAGCACCGACATGCGCAAGCTCATCGTTCCCGCGTTCATCAGTCTCGATGGCGTCATGCAGGCGCCCGGCGGCCCGGAGGAAGACACCAGCGGCGGCTTCGCCCACGGCGGCTGGGTCTGGCCGTATCACGACGATTCCGACGGCGCCATGGGCGGCGTGTTCAAGCGCCCGTTCGAGCTGCTGCTCGGGCGCCGCACCTACGACATCTTCGCCTCGTACTGGCCGCACGTCGCGAAGGACGCACCGCACCGGAACCTCGCCGACCTGTTCAACAGCACCACCAAGCACGTCGCTACCCACCGCACCGACACACTCGAGTGGAACAACAGTCGCGCGCTGGGGGCGGACATCGTCGCCGCGGTGCGCGAACTCAAGCACGGCGACGGCCCCGACCTGCTGACGCAAGGCAGCAGCGAACTGGTGCACCAGTTGCTTGCCACGCACTTGGTTGACGAACTCCTCCTGCTGGTCTTCCCGGTCCTGCTCGGCCGCGGCAAGCGCCTGTTCGACGACCGCGCGCAGGCATCGGCATTCCGGCTCGAATCCTCGAGGACTTCTCCCAAGGGCGTGCTGACCAACCGCTATGTGCGCGACGGCGAGGTGCGGACGGGGACGTTCGAGTGACCGGATGGTACGTTCGAACCCACCTCGAGCGAATCCCGCAACAACGCAAACCTCAGCGTTTTCGTAGCCCGGATGGAACCGCGCAGCGGTGGAATCCGGGGGATCGTTCGATCAGGCGGGAACGTAGGTCAACCGGATCACGTCCGCGACGATCAGATCGCTCGCGACGAAACGGAGCCGCGGCCGGGGACCCGCGAAAAATGGCTTGCCGTGACCCAGCACGACGGGATGGACGTAGAGCCGATACTCATCAATGAGGCCAAGGTCGCCCAGGCTTCGCGCCAGCTCCGGCCCAGCAACTTCGATCTCCCCGGCGAGCTCGGCCTTCAACCTTCGCATCACCGCCTCGATGTCATCGGCGACCAGGGTGGCGTTCGGGCCGACCGACTCCAGCGAACGCGACACGACCCATTTCGGTTTGCTCCGCCACACCGCCGCGTAGTCGCGCTCATCTGCATCCCAGTCGGGAAGGTCCTCGTCCCAATAATGCATGACCTCGTACATGCCGCGTCCGTACACCATGCCCGCCAGGCTGCGCACCCGCTCGGTGAAGTGGCGGAAGAGCGATGGATCGGGCGGCCCGAATGCCTGGTGGTCCACGTAGCCATCCAACGACTGGTTCAATTCGAAGATGAGCTTCGCCATAGAAGAATCTCAATAGGGTCTTCAGAATATATGCAAGCGTTCAGCACAATCGCCGAAGCTAGAGTTTACGTTGCGTAAGCGAATCCGACCGCTTACGCCTATCCTCGATCCATGAAGATCGCCACTTACAACGTCAACGGCATTCGCGCGCGGCTGCCCTTGCTGCTGCGCTGGCTCGGGGAGCAGTCGCCGGACATCGTCTGCCTGCAGGAACTCAAGGCGCCGCAGGAGCAGTTTCCCCTCGCCGCACTTCACGACGCGGGCTATGGCGCGGTGTGGCATAGACAGAAGGGCTGGAACGGCGTAGCGATCTTAGGCAAGGGCTGCGAGCCGGTGGAACGCAGGCGGGTTCTGGCCGGCGATCCGGATGACGTGCAGAGTCGCTACCTGGAAGTGGACGTGCGCGGCATCGTGACCGGATGCCTCTACCTGCCCAACGGCAACCCTGCTCCCGGCCCGAAATTCGATTACAAGCTGCGCTGGCTGCAACGCCTGACGGCACACGCGCGCGATCTTCTCGATTCGGGGGTGCCGGCGGTCCTTGCCGGAGACTTCAACGTGATCCCAACGGAGATGGACGTCTACGCGCCGGAGCGCTGGGTGGACGACGCGCTGTTCCGCCCCGAGGTGCGTGCGGCGTACCGCGACCTGCTGGCGCAAGGCTGGACCGACACGCTGCGCGCGCTGCATCCGGAAGAACGCATCTACACGTTCTGGAAGTACCTGCGCAACGCGTTTGCGCGCGATGCCGGGCTGCGATCGATCACATTCTCCTGAGTCCCGCCGCGGCACGGCGCGTTCAATCGGCAGGCGTCGACCGGGATGTGCGCGGCTGGGAACACACGAGCGACCACGCCCCAACGTGGGTCACGCTCAAGGAAATCGAAAGCCCGCTGGAAAGTGCACTCTGACCCCGATAATTTTTTACGGGTCAGCCGATCAGCCCCGCGACGATTTCCAGCGAGTGCCTGCGCGCGGCGTGATCGTACATGTTGCCGGTCACCATCAGCTCGTCGGGTTGCGTGCGCTCGATGAAGGCGTGGATCGCCTCGGCTACGGTAGCGGGCGAACCGATGGCCGTGCACGCGAGCACGTGATCCAGCAGCCTGGTCGCCTGCGGCGGCAACGATTCCGCATAGCCTTCGACCGGCGGCGGCAATCGCCCGGGGTGGCCGGAACGCAAGGCCACGAAAGCCTGCTGCCAGGACGTCGCGAGGTAGCGCGCCTCGGCATCCGTGTCGGCGGCGAACACGTTGTAGCCCAGCATCACGTACGGCTTTTCGAGATGGCGCGAGGGGCGGAACTGCGAGCGGTACACGCTGATCGCATCCATCATCTGCGCCGGCGCAAAGTGCGAAGCAAACGCATACGGGCGTCCCAGCGCCGCCGCGAGTTGCGCGCCGAACAGGCTGGAACCCAGGATCCAGATCGGCACGTCCTGGCCCTGCCCCGGCGTGGCATGGATCTGCGCACTGCCTTCGAAATACGCCGCCAGCTCCTGCACGTCGTAGGGAAACTCATCCGGATCGGCACTGAGGTTGCGACGCAGCGCGCGCATCGTGGGCTGATCGGAGCCGGGCGCCCGCCCGAGGCCTAGGTCAATGCGTCCCGGGTACAACGCATCCAGCGTGCCGAACTGTTCGGCAATCACCAGCGGCGAATGATTCGGCAGCATCACGCTACCCGCGCCCACGCGGATCGTTGACGTGGCCCCGGCAACGTGGCCGATCAGCACCGCCGTCGCGGCACTGCCGATACCCGTCATGCCGTGGTGCTCGGCCATCCAGTAGCGCTTAAAACCCCAACCCTCGGCGTGCCGGGCGAGATCCACCATGTTGGCGAACGACTGCGCCGCGGAGCCACCCTCGACGATCGGGCACAGGTCAAGAAATGAAAATGGGATCATGGTCTTCAGGCGCGCATCGTCATGGTGAGCTCGACGATATCTGGGCGCGTGCTCGGCAAGTCAACCGGCGCGAATCTTTCCGGCCAGCTTACGAAAATCAGCCAACCAAGAAGCAAGAGGCCGAGGCCACGCAGAAGTTGTAACCTGATAGGCGGTTCGACAAGCAAGCCCTATATGCACCCGGATACGAGGCATATCGCGGAACATATGCGCGACTTCAGCCTACATCTCTTTGGCAAGTCCATAGTGGATGTAATCTTTGCTGAAGTCGGCCACCCCTATGGTCATGCTATGGGCACCGCTTTGTGCGCCCACGCTACGGAGCTTGCCATCAAAGCGCGAATAGCCCAAGAACACCCACTACTTCTTTTCGATCGGCTACCAAAGCAGACAGACGGGGACTCATTGCTCAACATAGACCTTCTGCTCACTAGCGCAAGAACGGTCCCTTTCAATGAATTACCCAATCTGCTCTGGGCAACTACTGGGTACCGAATCAACGGAATTCAACAACTAGTTAGATTCCAGCAGATTCGAAATGCGTTGATGCACCTCGGAATACCACCTATTAATCTCAGGTTAGAAACCCTCTCTTTTGCCTTCCAAGTAGCGGAACCGATGTTCATCGATTTTTGGAATATAGACGTCCTAAATTTTTTATTCGAATATGACCCGGATTGCGAAGAATACCTTTCGGAAAGCCTACGCGAGTACGGAATCACACATCCAAGGCTGAACCCGTGAAGCTATTACTGCTCGCCTACGGCGGAACCGTGAACCATCAATCCCTATCAGAGTGCAATTATTGCGAGCAGCTGTGCAACCTGGATTAAGGAACCCGACAACACCTTGCCTCGGCCCTTGCTCCCAACCCTAATCTCCCGCGGTAGAGGCGATTCGTCTCTTTACGCGATTACCCAGCTTCGGAGGCCGCCGCGACAAAACGAGATCTTCAACACGCAAAACTCTGGACGGGCGCGACGACAGTCGTGACAGTGCTGCTGTCTCGATCCCGATCATCTGTGCGCATGCGCCGGCAACGCCGAGCAGACTTTCCGAAAAGCGAAATTGGGTGCTAACGACGCCGGGCAACGAAGACGGGAATCCCGTGGCATTAAATGTCGTTTGATGCATAGAGGCAAGCTCTAACGCTGCAAATGAATCATAATTCAAATCGTTTCTATTTCTGATCGGCCAAATCACATCACCTGAAATCGGATTCAACGCAAAATGATGCTTGGCTTCAATATAAGGCTTTAACAGACTAGCGTTTACATAAAAAAATTCCCAGAATTTTTGATGCGAGCCCTGATAAGAACTAACCCGATACGCCATCTCGAAACGCTGCACGCCAGACGTTGTTGCAACTGGTTCGAAAATTTTCGGCCCTTTGCGCAACTTCCATGCGCCGAACATACCTAGCAATGCGGAGGCTGCAAAGTAAGATCCGTAATAAAGAGTAACGAAGGCCCAACTCGCAGAAGCATCGCTAAGCAAATCATAGCTGCGTCGATAGTTGGACGCGCTCAGCAAAAGAAGTCGCTCGACCTCTCGAAGTGACAATTCCCGGAAGGTATTGAAATTCACATCCCCCTCTTGAAATCGACTGGGAAAGCTTGGGCTATTTATCCAACTGCGAAATGACACCTGCGGAGCCTCAATCATTCCCAATCCGCTCGCAAAGCGCCTCGCCTCATCGGGATTAAAGATAGCCATGCCGATTACGCGATTTGAGAGAGAATCATCTCATATATCTGCTTAATGCCAGCAGACCCTTGGTGCGCCCTGATCTGCTCGTCGCTCAGGCTAATTTGGTCTATCTTTTCAACAACTTTTCTGTAGTCACTCACCCGTGCAGTAGTGATGTCCTTGCCGGCTTTGCTCAAAACGTCTGGCAACAATTTCAGCAAAGCACGCATAACTCTCGCCTTCATAAATGGTGTCCTTCCATCGCTCCAGCCTTTCTTATCCACCGACCTGAGGGCCTCCAGATACTTAATCAAAGCATCGTAAACCTGCTCAATATCCGCGCCTCGTATTCCGGCGCGCTTGTTGCTCACTAGAGACTTCAGCTCGGGCGCAATAGAGCCCTGCTTTAGTTCCTTCTCACCTTGTTCGCCCGTAAGGTCAATGCGTTGAAAAAGAGGGCTGTCTTCATTAGTAGTTAAATCATAGACGAGCTCTGCGGCCGCGATGGCATACGGGTCGTCGTCGGGGCGCACCAGCCGTACGAGGTCCCATCGCAGTGAAGAGGGTACTCGCTTTTGATTGTCATTGATCTCCAAAAAAAGCTCCGCCATTTGTTTTTCCGTGAGGCCGACATGTATCAAGCAAGAATAGTCGGCTTCGAAATCGGAATAGTGCTGTGCCCATATCCGATGCTGGCCATCCACCACCAAAAATCTTGTGGTGCCGGAAATATGAACTTTGCAACTGGAAATCGAAAAGTTCGTCGCGTCTGTCGCGAGCACAACCGCGTTGGGAAATGTTCTCTGCTGGTCAAGAACTGTCCAAGCGATCGCTTGCGCACGTGCCTCGCGAACCACGCGCTGAAACCCTTTTACGGGGTCCTGGATTCGCCACGAAGGAGTTGAATGCCTGAGCAGCCACTCCCCAGGAATGGCGGCAACAATAATACGCGGCGAGCCTTGAAGCTCAAAGCCGTCTACCTGTATGGAAGCCATGACTCCCCCAAGTCAAAAATTACGAATAAAAAGTTCGCTGGTTCGACGGCGCCCCTTAGGTTCCCCAGAAATTATGCTGGAGCGCTGTAACTCAATTTGTTGAAACCCTCTGTAAAGCTCGCGGATACTCTCGTGCATACCGTTCGTAATTGCAAAGCGGCCGCCACGCTTATCCAGCCTAGCCAAGGCATTCCGCAATCGAACCTGATCTTCCCAAGAAAATATCTTTTGGTTGTACTTTATAAACCCGTTCTTGTTATGACTTACGGTGTACGGAGGATCGCAAAACACAAAGTCGCCGGATCCCGCAGTATCAATCGTGACCTCAAAATCTGCGCACCGCAGTTTCGCAGCTCTTAAGGCCGTGGACCATGCCGCAAAATCGTCCGCCACCTGCAGCACGGTACTTTTTGTCCCTTTGGGAACGTTGAATTTCCCTTGCCGATTTACGCGGTACAAGCCATTCCAGCATGTGCGATTTAGATATAAAAATCTAGCCGCACGGGTATGTGGCAATTTAGGCTGTGTACTCCGCATTCGGTAGTAGTGGTCGTCGGAATGTCGTGCCTGGTGGCTCTTCAATGTGCTCTGGACAGACACCCAATCCGCCTTAATTGCAGTGTAAGCTTCGATAAGCTCTCGGTTGGCGTCGGCCAAAAGTGCATGTTTAGGGCAGAGATAGAAGAAGACCGCTCCCGAGCCAAGAAATGGCTCCACATAACGATTGAAGTTGGTAGGAAGTAAGTAACTATACGAACTAACGAACCAGCGCTTCCCTCCCGCCCACTTTAGGAACGGTTGAAGAACGTCAACTCGTTCAACTTCGCAGTTCTTCCGTATTTCCTCCATTTATATTTTCCACACTCGCGTTTTTGTTACTCGTACATCGTTGCTGGTCTCACTTCGCGAACCTTATTCCCGACCTTGGAGCAAGCAGCTACGACTCGGGCGCTTGGACTACCAACATTCCACCGATTTGACCCTTCTGATCGCACCGTGGCTGACAGTCGGACCGCGACACTGCGCGACCTGCTCCAGGGTGCATTTTCGCCAATTGTTGCGGAAACATGGCGAGTCTTCGCGGACCGCTCTTTTGCGTGATCTCCATAGTGTCCCGCGCACTGGCCGGAATCCTACTCCATTGCCGATTTGGCGGAAACATCGAAGGCCGGTTCTTCGCTAGCCCGCGATTCGAGCTCCCGCGGCATCGTGACCACAGCAAGCGCATCAACAAACCCCTCCGGCAACGACATCCGTCCGAACCACCCTTTCCGCGTGCCGCTCAGAACGCGCAGCATTTGTCCGCGGGCGCCGGGCATGCGCGACATCGGATGGAACAGCCCGTCGCGGCAGCGTGCGGCGAGGTCGCGTTCGGACTGGAACAACGGAGTCAGCCAGCGGCTCCAGAAGTGATAGATGCCGACATGCGCGCGACGTCGGCGCTGGTAGGTCGCCAGTGCTTTGGCAACGGATTCGTTGCCGCGCAGCGCATCGCGCAGTGCACGCGCATCGAGCAGGGCCATGTTGACGCCCTGTCCCAGTTGCGGGCTCATCGCGTGCGCGGCATCGCCGAGCAGCACGGCGCGGCCGTTGAACCAGCGACGATGCACGGCATCGCGGTAACGCGCGGCGGCGAGTCCTTCCGGCACGGCGGTGGCGGACAGACGTTCGGCGGCTTCGGGCCAGACGGCGGCGACTTCGTCGCGCCAGCGATCCGCGTCGCCTATGCCGGCGTCCAGTGATGCGACCTGCGTGCTCCAGAAAAAACTCAGGCGGCGCACCAGATCGCCGGGGCGCGTGCCGACCGGCAGCATGCCTGCCATGCGGCGCGCGGAAACGTAACGCTGCTGCAACTCGTCCAGCCACGGCCAGTCGCCCTGCTCGACCAGGCACCATTGCGCGCCCCACGGATAAGGACGATCCAGGCGCGCGGGCACGATCCGGCCGCGCAGGCGCGAAGCCGCGCCGTCCGCGACGATGATCAGGTCGTAGCCGCCGTAGCGGCGACCTTGCGCATCGGTGAGCGCGCCGCGTTCGGCATCCACGTCGGTGATGGTGCAGCCGCAATGGATGCGGCGGGTTTCGCGCCAGGCGGCATCGAGCAGCGCGAACAGCGCGCCGCGTTGCAGGCCGAGCCCGAACAGGCGCCGGTCGAGATCGCCATAGCGCATGTCCATGACCGGCCGGCCGCGCTGGTTCTGGCCATACAGGCGGGTGACGACCGCGCCATGCGCCAGCGCGCCTTCGAGCAGGCCCATTTCCCAGAGGACGGCGAGGCCGGTCGGTTGCAGCAGCAGGCCGGCGCCGACCGGGCCGAGCGCGGGCGCACGCTCGAACACGTCCACTTCGTGGCCGTCGGCGACAAGCATCAGCGCGGACGCCTGCCCGCCCGTGCCGTAACCGACGATCGCGATGCGCAAAGGTTTGAGCAAGTGAAGCCCCCTGTGGCTTGTACGCTCCCGCGGACGTTCTTGTTGTGTTCGATACATCCCGGCACGGAAGCATGACTTCCGCACACGCGGACTTTACAAGTTCCCACGGCATCCGCCACCCGTTTTCACGGGCCGAAAGTCTCTCCCACTTCCGGCACGCTCGCGCGCACGCGGCGGAGCATTAGCGTGGCGGCGATCGCGCCAACGCACCGCCGATTTATGGGAACGACATGCCGGATCTCGATCGCCGCAAATTCCTGAAACTCGCAGCCGCGCTGGGCGCGAGCCTGGCCGTCGGCTGTACGCCCATCCGCGAGTCTTCGAGCGGCTGGCGCGAACGCCGCGACCTGTATCCGCAGGGTGTCGCATCAGGCGACCCGGACGAGAACAGCGTGCTGCTGTGGACGCGGCGCCCCTACGCGGACGCGCGCAAGGACGCCCGCCTGCTGGTCGAAGTCGCCGAGGATCCCGCGTTCACGCGCGTGGTCGCGAAGACGAATGCGCGCATCCTTGGCGCGTCCGACTGGACCTGCCGCGTGCTCGTGGCCGGCCTGAATCCAGCCAGCGAATACTGGTACCGCTTCGTGGATGAGGGCGGCAACGGCAGCCGGATCGGCCGCACGCTGACCGCGCCCCGGCGCGACGACCCGCGACCGGCGCGCTTCGCGTTCGTCAGTTGCCAGGACGTCTGCGAAGGCGCGTTGAACGCGTATCGCCGGATGATCTGGGAGGACGAACGCGCCGCGCCGGAGGACAGGCTGGGCTTCGTGCTGCACCTGGGCGATTTCATTTACGAAGTCGTGCAGTACCCGGACCAGGTCAAGGACGGGCACCGCTACGACCGCATCGTCACCTTCCCGGTGAAATTTCCGACGGGGGGAAAGGTCGTCGCCAAGAACCGCTTCCACGTGCCAGCGTCGCTCGACGATTACCGCGAGCTCTACCACGCCTACCTGCTGAATCCGGATCTGCAGGATGCGCGCGCGCGTTTCCCGTTCGTGGCGATGTGGGACAACCACGAATTCTCGTGGCAGGGCTGGCAATCCATCCAGGAATTCGGCGAAGGCCGGGTCTGGGCGCAGACGCTGAAGGTCGCGGCCAACCAGGCGTGGTTCGAATTCCAGCCGGCGCGCGTTTCCCCGCACGGTCGCAGCCTCGACGCCTTCGATGCGCCGCACGTGGTGGATACGCCGATCACCGACTTCGACGAGAACGGCCTTGGGCGCGAACCTAACAACCTCGCCGCGATCAACAGCCTGATCGGCTATCGCGCGCTGCGCTGGGGACGCCACATAGACCTGATCCTCACCGACCAGCACAGCTTCCGCGGTCCGGACCCGTCGAATCGCGATGAGCTCAAGTCTCTGTTCGAGGGCGTGTCATCCCCCTTCTTTCCCGAGGCGTTGGCGATGCAGCTCGACAGCGGCCGCGACTTCGCGGACGGCCACCCGCCGGCGAAGCTCGTGTTCGGGGAGAAATCCATCGCCAACTACCGCGCCGTCGAGTCTCCGCAATCGATGCTGGGCGCGAAGCAGAAGGCGTGGTTTCTCGATCAACTGCGCAGCGCGAACGCGACCTGGAAGATCTGGGGCAATTCGCTGGGCACGCCCGACTGGCGCGTGGATCCGCAAAACATGCCCGCCGCCATGGGCAAATGGACCGATGGCTATGCCGTCCTGTCCAATGGCGACTGGGGCGGCATCTATCACGAGCGCGGCGAGATCTTCGATACCGTGCGCGATGCCGGCATCACCGGCTTCGCGATCGTGTCCGGCGATCGCCATAGCTTCTGGGCGGGCTATGCGGCGAAAGCCTTGCCGCCCGCGAAGTTCGAGCCGGTGGGCGTCACCTTCGTCGGCGCATCCATCTCGTCGGTCGGCATGCAGGAAGCCTACGAGCACGGGCGCAAGGACGATCCGTTGCGCCCCATGTTCATCGCCGACCGCGACGGCGCGCCGCCGCAGCCCACCATGAACCTGCTGTTGCACCACGGCGTGCGTTCCGCGCTGGAATACGCGCACAGCGGCGACCTCGCGAAAGCCCACGCGGCGAGCAATCCGGAGATGGCGCCGCACCTGACGTTCGTGGACATGGGTGGACACGGCTACGCCACCGTCCGCGTGGACGCCGGCACAATGACGACCGACTTCGTCTGCATCCCACGGCCGATCCATCGCAGCGAACGCGCGGACGGAGGACCGCTGCGCTACCGCGTGCGCTTCGAAACGGCATTGTGGCGCGCGGGCGAGAAACCGCAGATGCGGCAGACCGTGCTGGAAGGAGACGTCGGGCTGTCGGCTTGAGGGTGGGTGAATCAGCGGCTGTGCCGGCCGGTTTCGGCGGCAACCTCGCGCAGCGCGCGCGCCGGAATGCGGTCAGGCTGCAGAATCGAGTTGCCAGCCCGGGAATACGAGGACAGCCGGATGGCAGTGCAGCGCAACGCCCAGCGCCTTTGCGCGCTCGACACCCAGGTTTACGCGACCATTCTCGATGCTGGAGATGGTGGTCTGGGGAATGCCGCACAGGGCCGAAAGTTGCGTCTGGCTGAGGCCCTGCAACTCGCGGATGATCCGCACCGATTCGCCTGGGGTGACATCAATGCGTTTTTTGGCGGGGATGAGTTTGCGCATATCAACGCTTCCGGTAGTCATGAGGTGTGACGCGTACGACCTGAACGATCATGACGTGTGCCGTCTCGCGAAGTACCGAACCCTCATCCGGCGCTGCGCGCCACCACGGAGCTCTTCGCCATGGACGGCAGCTCTCCCGGAGGGAGAAGGAAAAAGCCGCCTACATGTTGCGCCGGTATTCGCCGCCGACGTCGTACAGCGCGTGGCTGATCTGCCCGAGCGAATGGGTTTTCACCGCTTCGATCAATGCTGCGAAGACGTTCTTGCGGTCGCGCGCGGTGTCCTGGAGGTAGGCAAGGCCGTGGCCGTCGTGCACCTGCTTCACCGGTTCGTCGGCCGAGTCGGTTGCGTTGGCGTGCGAGGTTTCGCCTGACGGCGCGAACGGGTTCCGCGCCTTCTGGTAGGCCTGGACGTTGGCGATCTGCTGGCCTTTCTCTTCTTCCGTGCTGCGGATCAGTTCGATCTTGGTCGCGACTTCGCCGGCGTGTTCCTTCGGCAGGTAGGTGTTGACGCCGATCAGCGGCAGCGAGCCGTCGTGCTTCTTGTGTTCGTAGTAGAGCGACTCTTCCTGGATCTTCCCGCGCTGGTACATGGTGTCCATCGCGCCGAGCACGCCGCCGCGCTCGCTGATGGCTTCGAACTCCTTGTACACGGCCTCTTCCACCAGGTCGGTCAACTGTTCGACCACGAAGCTGCCCTGCCACGGGTTCTCATTGAAGTTCAGGCCGAGCTCGCGGTTGATGATCAACTGGATCGCCACCGCGCGGCGCACGCTTTCTTCGGTCGGCGTGGTGATCGCCTCGTCGTAGGCGTTGGTGTGCAGCGAATTGCAGTTGTCGAACAGCGCGTACATCGCCTGCAGCGTGGTGCGGATGTCGTTGAACTGGATTTCCTGTGCGTGCAGCGAGCGGCCGGAAGTCTGGATGTGGTACTTCATCATCTGGCTGCGCGGGCTGGCGCCGTAGCGCTCGCGCATCGCGCGCGCCCAGATGCGCCGCGCCACGCGGCCGATCACGGTGTACTCCGGGTCCATGCCGTTGGAGAAGAAGAACGACAGGTTGGGCGCGAAGTCGTCGATCTTCATGCCGCGCGCGAGGTAGTACTCGACGATGGTGAAGCCGTTGCTGAGCGTGAACGCGAGCTGCGAGATCGGGTTGGCTCCGGCTTCGGCGATGTGATACCCGCTGATCGAAACCGAATAGAAATTGCGGACCTTGTTGTCCACGAAATACTGCTGGATGTCGCCCATCATCCGCAGCGCGAATTCGGTGGAGAAGATGCAGGTGTTCTGCGCCTGGTCCTCTTTCAGGATGTCCGCCTGCACCGTGCCGCGCACGGTGGAAAGCGTGTGCGCCTTGATGCGTTCGTAGGTTTCCTTGTCCACGACCTGGTCGCCGGACACGCCGAGCAGGCCGAGCCCCAGGCCGTCGTTGCCCTCGGGCAACATGCCGGTGTAGTGCGGACGCTGCTTGTCCTTGTAGAGCGCGTCGATCTTCTTCTGCGCCGCGGCCCAGCGCGCTTCGTCCTCGCGCAGGTATTTCTCCACCTGCTGGTCCACGGCGGTGTTCATGAACATCGCCAGGATCATCGGCGCCGGGCCGTTGATCGTCATCGAGACGGAGGTCTTTGGATCGCACAGGTCGAAGCCGGAATACAGCTTCTTCATGTCGTCCAGCGTGGCGATGGACACGCCGGAGTTGCCGATCTTGCCGTAGATGTCCGGGCGGATCGCCGGGTCCTCGCCGTAGAGCGTGACCGAATCGAACGCGGTGGACAGGCGCGCGGCCGGCTGGCCGAGCGAGAGGTAATGGAAGCGGCGGTTGGTGCGCTCGGGCGTGCCTTCGCCGGCGAACATGCGGGTGGGATCCTCGCCGCTGCGCCGGTACGGATACACGCCGCCGGTGTACGGATACGCGCCGGGGAGGTTTTCCATCATCAGGAACTTCAGCAGGTCGCCCCAGTCGCGCGTCGGCGGCGGCGCGATCTTCGGGATCTTCTGGTGCGAAAGCGACTCGCGATAGTTCTCGACGCGGATCGTCTTGTCGCGGACCTTGTATTCGTTGACTTCCGCCGTGACGGATTCCTTGCGCGCGGGCCACTCGCGGAGCAGCCGGATCGCTTCGGCACTCAGCTCCTTCACCGCCTCGTTGTAGCGCTGGCGGAGGAGGATGAGCGTGCGGTCGGTGGCTTGTGCGTCGCCGTCATGCGAATCCAGCTCGCGCGGCAGTTGCGGGTCTTCCAGTTCCTTCAGCGATTCGTAATAGTGCTGCGCGCGCGAGGCGGCGTCGGCCATCGCCAACACTTCGGCATTGATTGACCTGCCCTGTTCGGCGATCTCGGCGAGATAGCGCACGCGCGAACCGGGAATCAGCACCGTCGCGCGCGGTTCCTTGATGGAGGTGTCCACGTGCGGGGTGAAGTCACGGTGGCTGGTTGCGTGAGCGGCCAGCTTCTCCCGCACCAACCGGCACAAATTCACGAACATCCAGGTCACGCCCGGGTCGTTGAACTGGCTGGCGATGGTCGGGTACACCGGCACGTCTTCGTCCGGCGTCTTGAACGCGGTGCGGTTGCGCTTCCACTGCTTGCGCACGTCGCGCAGCGCGTCTTCGGCGCCGCGCTTGTCGAACTTGTTGAGCACGACCAGATCGGCGAAATCCAGCATGTCGATCTTTTCGAGCTGGCTGGCCGCGCCGTAGTCGCTGGTCATCACGTAGATCGGGAAATCCACCAGGTCCACGATCTCGGAATCGCTCTGGCCGATGCCGGCGGTTTCCACGATCAGCAGGTCGAACGGCAGCGACTTCAGGAACGCAATGCAATCCTGCAGGACGGCGCTGGTCGCTGCGTGCTGGCGACGCGTCGCCATCGAGCGCATGAACACGCGATGCGAGCGCAGGGAATTCACGCGGATGCGGTCTCCCAGCAGCGCACCGCCGCTGCGACGACGCGTGGGGTCCACCGCCAGCACCGCGATCCGCATCTGCGGGAAGGCGTGCAGGAAGCGCAGGATCAGTTCGTCCACCACGGACGACTTGCCCGCGCCACCGGTCCCGGTGATGCCGAGCACGGGCGGCAACGCCGCCGCACGCGTCCACTGCTTGCGCGCCAGTTTCAGTTCGGATTCCGACAGCGCGCCGTCCTCGATCGCGCTCAGCACCTTGCCGATGCTGATCTCGTCGTGGACGTCCACCGAGCCGACCAGCTTCTGCGGATCGCGATTCGCCGTGCGCGCTTCGCGCGCTTCCCGCGCGCGCCGCACCACGTCCTCGATCATCGCGGTCAGGCCGAGGTGCATGCCGTCGTTCGGGTGGTAGATGCGCTCGACGCCGTAGGCGTGCAGCTCGGCGATCTCTTCCGGCGTGATCGTGCCGCCGCCGCCGCCGAACACGCGGATGTGCCCCGCGCCGCGCTCGCGCAGCATGTCCACCATGTACTTGAAATATTCCATGTGGCCGCCCTGATAGGACGACACGGCGATGGCATCCGCGTCTTCCTGCAGCGCGGCGCGCACCACGTCTTCGACGCTGCGGTTGTGGCCGAGGTGGATCACTTCGGCGCCCTGCGCCTGGATGATGCGGCGCATGATGTTGATGGCCGCGTCGTGCCCGTCGAACAGGCTGGCGGCGGTGACGAAGCGTAGCGGCGCGGTGTCCGCGCGCGGCTCGGTGAGTGGAAGGTCGGATGCGGTAGCCATATTTGAAAGTCCGGCCATGGATGGCCGGTTTCACCCGGTCATGGATGACCATGGAAAAAAAAGCATTGTAACGCGTGCTGAACGCGAGCCTCGCCGCCGCATGAATGAACGACCGGTGAAGTCTTCCCATTCGCCAACCCGCGACTATCCTCGGTCATGAGGCCGGAGGTCCGGCAATCACGTTGGAGGTGTCTCGTGCAAACTCGCAATCTCGCACTGCTCGCAGCGCTCGCCGTCGCAGGCGGGGCGGCCGTGAGCGTCACACCGCCGGCATCGGCACAAGCCAGCTTCAGCATCACCGTCGGCACGCCGCCGCCGCCGCTGCGCTACGAAGCGGTTCCGGCTCCGCGCGTCGGTTACGTCTGGGCGCCGGGCTACTGGAACTGGAACGGTTATCGCTACGTCTGGGTGGGCGGCACCTGGCATCATTCGCGGCCGGGCTACGTGTATTACGGCCCGCGCTGGGTGCATTCGGGTGGCCGCTGGGTCTATCACGACCGCTACTGGGGTCACGACCCGCATTGGCGCGGACGGCATGACAACGGCCGTCACCGTGGCTGGGATCACGACCGCGGCCACGATCGCAGGCATGGCTACGACCGCGACCATGATCATGATCATGACCGGGACCATGGCCGCGGCCACTGATGCCTGAGTTTCGCGTGTGATACGCAAGCCCGGCGCACTGCGCCGGGCTTTTTTGCATATGGACTGCGCGGTGGACATGCCCCACCCTGCGCGCGCGTATGCGACCGGACTGTCCCCCCAAACCGGCTCGGGTTAAACTAGGCGGCTGCAACGACGGCCTTTGTGGCCGAACCAGCCCTTTCAACCGAGCGGAATTCGTCAGGCGTCTTCCGCATTCCGTCTTCTCGCGCCTTGTCGGGCGCCTTCGGAGCATTCGCGATGATTTTCGAAACCATTTCCAATTCCGGTCATGAGCAGGTCGTGTTCTGCCAGAGCAAGGACGCGGGCCTCAAGGCCATCATCGCGATCCACAACACGGTGCTGGGCCCGGCCCTGGGCGGCCTGCGCATGTGGCCGTACAAGAGCGAGGCGGAAGCGCTGAACGACGTGCTGCGCCTGTCGCGCGGCATGACCTTCAAGAACGCGGTGGCCGGCCTGAACCTGGGCGGCGGCAAGGCCGTGATCATCGGCGACCCGGCCAAGGACAAGTCGGAAGCGCTGTTCCGCGCGTTCGGCCGCTTCGTCAATTCGTTGAACGGCCGCTACATCACCGCCGAAGACGTCGGCATCGACGTCAACGACATGGAATACGTGTTCCGCGAAACCGAATTCGTGACCGGCGTGCACCAGGTGCACGGCGGTTCGGGCGACCCCTCCCCGTTCACCGCTTACGGCACGCTGCAGGGCCTGATGGCGGCGCTGAGCCACAAGTTCGGCAACGAAGACGTGGGCAAGTACACCTACGCCGTGCAGGGCGCCGGCCACGTCGGCACCGAATTCATCAAGCTGCTGCGCGAACAGGGCGCCAAGGTGTTCGTCACCGACATCAACAAGGAAGCCGTGCAGCGCTGCGTGGAAGAGCTGGGCTGCGAAGCGGTCGGTCCCGAAGAGATCTACGACGTGGACGCGGACGTCTACTCGCCATGCGCGCTGGGCGGCACGGTCAACGAGCAGACGCTGCCGCGCCTGAAGTGCAAGATCATCTGCGGCGCCGCCAACAACCAGCTCGCCACCGACGAGATCGGCGACGAGGTCACCCGCCGCGGCATGCTGTACGCGCCGGATTACGCGGTGAACGCCGGCGGCGTGATGAACGTCTCGCTGGAGATCGACGGCTACAACCGCGAGCGCGCGATGCGCATGATGCGCACGATCTACTACAACGTCGGCCGCATCTTCCAGATCGCCGAACGCGACGGCATCAGCACCTACAAGGCCGCCGACCGCATGGCCGAGGAGCGCATCAACGCGATCGGCAAGATCAAGCTGCCGACGATGGGCAGCGACGGCGCACGCTTCCTGGGACGGATGCGCGGGCAATAACCGATGCGAAAGATCGCGCGTCCTGCCGCGACTTTCGCGCAAACGGGCGCGGCAAAGCCGCGCCACCTTTGCCGTCAATGCCATTCGAAAGGCATTGACGCCGGCACATCCCTGTGTCGAGTTACGCTCTGAACAACGCTCCGCGGGTGTCATGATGCGCGCATTCAAGCTCGGCGAAGAACTCGACCTCCTCCGCGAAAGCGTGCACGCCTTCGCGGAGAAGGAAATCGCGCCGCGCGCGGACCTGATCGACCGCGAGAACGCGTTCCCTTCCGACCTCTGGCGCAAGCTGGGCGAGCTCGGCCTGCTCGGCATCACCGTATCGCCGGATTTCGGCGGCTCAGGCCTGGGCTACCTCGCGCACGTGGTCGCGATGGAAGAGGTCTCGCGCGCATCGGGCTCGGTCGGGCTGTCCTACGGCGCGCACTCGAACCTTTGCGTCAACAACATCTTCCACAACGGCAGCGACGCGCAGAAGAAGAAATTCATCCCGAAGCTGTGCTCGGGCGAATTCGTCGGCGCGCTGGCGATGAGCGAGCCGGGCGCGGGCTCGGACGTGGTCGGCTCGATGGCCTGCCGCGCCGAGAAGAAAGGTGACCGCTGGATCGCCAACGGCTCCAAGATGTGGATCACCAACGGCCCGGACGCCGACGTGCTGCTGGTCTACATGCGCACCGCGCCGCGCCCGGCCGGCAGCCGTTGCATGACCGCCTTCATCGTCGAGAAAGGCATGAAGGGTTTTTCGACCGCGCAGAAGCTGGACAAGCTCGGCATGCGTGGCTCGAACACTTGCGAGCTGGTGTTCGAAAACTGCGAGATCCCCGACGAAAACCGCATCGGCGAGATCGACGAAGGCGTGCGCGTGCTGATGAGCGGGCTCGACACCGAACGGCTGGTGCTCTCGGGCGGGCCGATTGGCCTGATGCAGGCGGCGCTGGACGTCACCCTGCCCTACGTTCGCGAGCGCAAGCAGTTCAACGCGCCGATCGGCACGTTCGAAATCATGCAGGCCAAGATCGCGGACATGTACACCGCGCTGCAATCGTCGCGGGCGTTTGCGTACATGGTCGCGCAGCAGTTCGATGCAGGCATCAAGTCGCGCATCGACCCGGCCTCATGCCTGTTGAACGCGTCCACCAGTGCGGTGAAGGTCGCATTGGAAGCGATCCAGGCGCTGGGCGGCAACGGCTACATCAACGAATTCCCCACCGGCCGCATCCTGCGCGACGCCAAGCTTTACGAGATCGGCGCCGGCACCAACGAGATCCGGCAGATGCTGATCGGCCGCGAGCTGTTCCACGGCAACGGTTAGCTGTTGCGATCGTGCTGGATCGCCGCTCGGCGATCCTCGACGCAAGTGCCTCGTTTTTCGGCCCCATCGAGACCACAAGCGGCCATTCCTGGCCGCACCGTTGAACAACGGCGCGTTTCGAATACCCGGACGGGAGATCCGTCCAGCGTTGCCGCACCGCAGCATCCAGCGCATAATCGGGCGATTCCCTGACAGCCGGAGCTTCGCATGTCCGATTCCGTCGTGATCGTGGGCGCCAAGCGCACCGCGATCGGTTCTTTCCTTGGCCAGTTCACTGGCGTGCCGACGACCACGCTCGGTGCGACGGCCATCCGCGCCGCATTGCAGCAATCCGGGATCGCGCCGGCGGACGTGTCGGAAGTTTTCATGGGCTGCGTGCTGCCTGCGAACCTGGGCCAGGCGCCCGCGCGCCAGGCGTCCCTCGGCGCCGGCCTGCCGGTTTCCACCGGCTGCACCACGATCAACAAGGTGTGCGGCTCCGGCATGAAGGCGATCATGCTGGGCCATGACCTGATCAAGGCCGGCTCCGCGACGGTCGTCGTCGCCGGCGGCATGGAATCCATGACCAACGCGCCGCACATGGTGTCCGCGCGCACCGGCCTCCGCTACGGCGATGCGCCGCTGGTGGACCACATGGCCTGGGATGGCCTGACCAATCCGTATGACGGCCGCGCGATGGGTGTGTTCGCCGAACAATGCGTGGACAAGTATTCGTTCACCCGCGAGGAACAGGATGCGTTCTCCGCCGAGTCGGTGAAGCGCGCGCTGGCTGCGCAGCAATCCGGCGTATTGAAGGACGAGATCGTGCCGGTCACGGTAAAAAGCCGCAAGGGCGAAACCATCGTTGATACCGACGAAGAGCCCGCGCGCTGCGATCTTTCGAAAATCCCGACGTTGCGACCCGCCTTCAAGAAGGAAGGCGGCACCGTCACCGCAGCGAGTTCTTCGTCCATCTCGGACGGCGCGGCAGCGACCGTGCTGATCGGTGAAGCGGAAGCGAAGCGCCGCAGCCTGCAACCGCTGGGCCGCATCGTCGCGCACGCCACGCATTCGCAGGAGCCGGAAGGTTTCACCACCGCGCCGGTGCATGCGATCCGCAAGCTGCTGGACAAGACCGGCTGGAAAGTCGCGGACGTGGATCTGTTCGAGATCAACGAAGCGTTCGCGGTGGTGGCGATGGCGCCGATCCGCGAGCTGGGTATCCCGCATGAGAAGCTCAACGTCAATGGCGGCGCCTGCGCGCTCGGTCACCCGATCGGCGCGACCGGCGCGCGACTGGTGGTCAGCCTGTTGAATGCGATGCGTGCACGCGGTGCCAGACGTGGCGTGGCGGCGCTGTGCATCGGCGGCGGCGAGGCCACCGCGATCGCACTGGAACGCGACTGAAAGAGGCCCTGAAACAGGCTCTCGTGGCGCGTCCAGGTTATCGCCGGCTGAACGCATGAGCCGGTAGATAATTTGCCAGTGGCGTAACCTTCACATTCGCGGTTTAATGTTAGGGCCAAATCCATTGGCATCCACGGCTCGGAGACTCACACATGAAATTGACACGTATCGTTCTTGCGTCGGCGCTGGTTGTCGCACTCGGCGCGTGCAGTAGCAACAATGATCAGAACAGTGGTGCTGCCGCATCCTCCACGATGGCCGCGCCCGCCGCGACTGCACCGGCGATGACCCCGCCGGCAGCTTCGACGGCGATGACGCCGCCGGCAGCTTCGACGGCAATGACGCCGCCGGCAGCCTCGACCGCCACGAAGCCGACGTCATCTTCCAGCGGCGGCTGATCTAGTTTTACCCGTTGTTCCGATCGCGCGCGATGCTTTGCATTGCGCGCGATTTTTTTTGACGCGCTCCCACCTGTATGGTTGCCGTCCGGAAACGCGCATGGATATGGCCAATGCGCAGGTATTCCGCTTAAATTGATGGAGCCATTCTTTGGCTTCCACGGCAATCAAGGAGAGAGCTACATGAAGTTCACTCGCACAATTCTTGCGTCCGCGCTGATTCTGGCGCTGGCCGCGTGCAGCAACCCGTCCGACAACGCGCAGGATGCTCAGCAGTCCGCCGCCGACGCGCAGCAGTCCGCGCAGCAGGCCCAGCAGGCAGCCGACCAGACCCAGAGCCCGGCGGCCGGCCAGGCTGCCTCGCAAGCGCAGCAGTCGGCCGATCAGGCCGCCGCTGCCGCGCAGCAGGCCCAGCAGGACACCGCGAAGGCGATGCAGGGCAGCGATCAGGCCGGCGATGCGGCCAAGCAGGCCGCCGACAACGCTTCGGCTTCCGCCGATCAGGCCAAGGACAATGCGGACGCCGCGAAGGACGCCGCCAAGAGCAGCAGTAGCGGCCATTGATCCACTGTTCCATCGTTGCACTGGAAACCGGCCGCAACTTGCGGCCGGTTTTTTTTATGGCTGGCGAAAAGCCGTGTGCTTGTGCTTGCATGCAACGTCGCCCGCAATGGACTCCGGCATGCCCATTCTCGAATCCCGCATCGATCCCAAGAGCGCCGATTTCCGCGGCAACGCGGAACGGCTGCAAACGCTGGTTGCCGATCTCAAGGCGCAACTGGATCGCGCGGCGGCCGGGGGCGGCGACAAAGCGCGCGAAAAGCACACCGCACGCGGCAAGCTGCTGTCACGCGAGCGCATCCGCGCACTGCTCGACCCGGGCTCGCCGTTCCTCGAGCTTTCGCCGCTGGCCGCGCACGGCATGTATGAGGACGCGGCGCCGGCGGCCGGCCTGCTCACCGGCATCGGCCGTGTGCACGGCCAGGAAATCGTGGTGGTCGCCAACGACGCCACGGTGAAAGGCGGTACCTATTTCCCGATGACGGTGAAGAAGCATTTGCGCGCGCAGGAAGTGGCACTGGAAAATCGGCTGCCCTGCGTGTATCTGGTGGACTCCGGCGGCGCATTCCTGCCGCTCCAGGACGAGGTGTTTCCCGACAAGGAACACTTCGGCCGCATCTTTTACAACCAGGCACGCATGTCCGCAGCCGGCATTGCGCAGATCGCGGTGGTCATGGGCTCGTGCACCGCCGGGGGCGCCTACGTGCCGGCAATGAGCGACGAGACGATCATCGTCAAGCAACAGGGCACGATCTTCCTCGGCGGTCCGCCGCTGGTAAAGGCCGCGACCGGCGAAGTGGTGGATGCGGAAGCACTGGGCGGCGCCGATGTGCACACGTCCCTCTCCGGCGTCGCCGATCACTACGCGGAAAACGATGCACATGCGCTCGGCATCGCGCGCGACATCGTGGCGAGCCTCAATCGCAGGAAACAGATCTCGCTGGAGCTGCACGAACCCCGCGAACCGAAGTATGCGGCGAATGAACTTTACGGCGTGATTCCCGAGGACACCCGGCGACCGTTTGACATCCGCGAAGTGATCGCGCGCATCGTGGACGGTTCCGAATTCCACGAATTCAAGGCACGCTACGGCAAGACGCTGGTCACCGGCTTCGCGCACATCCACGGCTAGCCCGTCGGCATCATCGCCAACAACGGCATCCTGTTTTCCGAGAGTGCACTCAAGGGCACGCACTTCATCGAGCTGTGCAACCAGCGCGGCGTGCCGTTGGTGTTCCTGCAGAACATCACCGGCTTCATGGTCGGCAAGAAATACGAACAAGCTGGCATCGCGAAAGACGGCGCGAAAATGGTCACCGCGGTGGCGTGCGCCTCAGTGCCGAAATTCACCGTGATCATCGGCGGCAGTTTCGGTGCCGGCAATTACGCGATGTGCGGGCGCGCCTACGGCGCGCGGTTTCTCTGGATGTGGCCCAACGCGCGGATCAGCGTGATGGGCGGCGAGCAGGCGGCATCCGTGCTCGCCACTGTCAAGCGCGACGGCATCGAGGCGCGCGGCGGCGAATGGTCGGCCGCTGAGGAAAGCGCGTTCAAGTCACCCATCCGCGAACAGTACGAGCATCAGGGACATCCTTACTATGCCACCGCGCGGTTGTGGGACGACGGCGTGATTGATCCCGCCGATACCCGCCGCGTGCTGGGTCTGGCGATCTCCGCCTCGCTCAACGCCCCGATTCCGGAAACGCGATACGGCGTGTTCCGCATGTAATGGTTGTCGGTTGCCGGTTGCCGGATTCGCGTTCTGCTCTCCGGCAACTGGCACCCCGCAAGCTGCCTAGAAGAACTCGTACTCCAGCTGCATCCGGAGCGTCGTATTCGGCGTCTCGCGGGTCAGTCCGCCCAGCAGCGCGGCGTTGTAATTGAGCTTCTTGCCGTTGCCGAGGCTGGCGGTACCGAAGAACGCCGGGCCGACTTTCAATTCGGCCGAATGCAGGTGTGCGGGATCGCCGAAAGATCCGAACGCCTGCAGGCCCGGCTGGAATTGCGGGTGCAAGTTGTACTTCCATTGAGCCTGGTACTCGATCTCATTGCGCTCCGCATCGTCGTCTTCGGGTTCGCTCAGCTCGCGCGCGAAATACACATTGAGATTGGCCTGCGAACGGCCCCACTCGCGCTGGAACATCGGACCGAACTTCAGCTCGTTCTCGTTCTCCAGCCGGTTGTGCTCCAGTTCGGCGAAGATGCCCATATCCAGCCAGTGCTCGCCGTGCTCGGTGAGCTGGAAAATGTTCTCGAACTCGTACTCCTCCACATGCGCAACGTGACCGGGTGTCTGCGAATACTCGGCCTCGAATTCCACGGCCCAGCGCGGTGCGATGCCGTAGCCGATCGCGATCTTCGACGCGCGCTCGCCTTCGTCCTGATTGCCCCAATCCTGCACGCCGGCTTTCAGTTCCAGCTCCCATTCGCGGTAATCCACGATGGGCGTATAGATGGTCGAGGCCGGGCCGGCGTGCGCGCGCTGCGCAAAACCCGCCAGCGCGCCGACGGCCACGACCGCGGCGAGTGCAGTGTGGGCGCCTCGTCGCGAACGAAACATTCGAGACAAACATTTCACGGCATGCTCCTTTTTCGATGTGTGTAGTAGTTGCGGGACATCCGTTTCCGCGAACCCGAAGCGCACGCGTCCCCTGCCCGATGCCCAGGCGCATCGAGTGACTCGAACGCGAACGAAACTGAAAACTCAGGCAGCGCTGCGAGTGCTGTCCACCGTGACCGGTGCGGCACGCGGCGGTGCGCGCGTACTCATGCGCATACCGATCAGCAGCAGAACCACCACCGCCAGCCAGAAGGCCATCTGGATGCCGGCCGGGTGCGCGTCATAGCCGATCAGGATGTGCAGCGCCTGCCCGACCACCGAACCGTTGCTGAGCAATGCCGAGGTGTCCCAGAGCTGATTGCCCATCGCCGGCAGCCAGTTGGCCTGCACCAGGAAACGCGCGCCGGTGGAAGCCAATCCCGCCGCGAGCAGCACCAGCATCCAATTGGTCGCGGTGAAGAAATAGCGCAGCGGAATGCGCAGCAAGCCGAAATACAGCGCAAAGCCGACCGCCACGCCACCGGCTATTCCCAATGGAATGCCGACCAGCAAGCCGTTGATCCCCGCGCCACCCGCTGCCATGCCGTACAGGAACAGCACGATTTCGGAACCCTCGCGCAGCACCGCCAGCGCGACCACCGCGAACAACATCGTCAACGAACTGGAGCCGGCCCTCACTGCACTGCCGACCGATTGCATGTGCTGCACCAGTTCGCGCGAATGCGAGGACATCCAGATCACGTGCCAGGCAATCATCAGCACCGCCGCAAACAGCACGGACGCATTGAACAATTCCTGCCCGGAACCGTTGAGCGATTCGGCGATTGCCCCTGCGCACAGCGCCACCACGATCGCGCCGAGCACACCCAGCGTGATGCCGCCACCGATGTAGGCGTCGCGCCGCGCCACGCCACGGGTGGCCGCGGCGACAATGGAAACGATCAGTGCCGCTTCGAGCACTTCACGGAAGACCAGCAGTGCGACCCCGAGCATGCGTTTATTCCTTCGACCGTCCCTTTCAACCTGTCACTGCACGATCAGCACGCCGTTGCCGGTGTCCTGATGGAAATCGTCGAAGAACTTGTAGTGCCCTTTGTCCAGCGGCCCGATGAAGACGGTCACTTCGCTATTGGGCAGCACGATCTTCTCGCGGTTGAATTCGTTGCTCTCGAACTCGGACGGCGTGGAATCCTGGTTGCTCACCAGGACCTTGAACTTGGTGTTGGCCGGTACCGCAAGCTGGGCGGGCTCGAATTTGTGATCCTTGATGACCAGCTTGTATTCCGGCATCTCGGCCGCACTCGCCGCGACGGCGACCAGGCTCATGGCAATCAGCCCCGCAACAAGACCCCGCTTCATGGACCACCTACTCCCGCGTTTGACGTTGCGGAAATGATAATGGTTCTCATTTAGAACTGCAAGCAGGGCTGAATCGGCCGCCCAGCAGTTATCATTCGAAGATTGCCGCAGGGAACCGCGATGAGTGACTCCGTACTGCTGATGCGCCGTGGCGCACTGGCCGAAATTACCCTGAACCGTCCGCAGGTGCACAACGCCTTCGACGATGCACTGGTTGCCGCCTTGCAGGCGGCACTGGACGAAGCCGCGGGTGACGACAGCGTGCGGTTCGTGCTGTTGACCGGCGCGGGCAAGAGTTTTTCCGCCGGCGCCGATCTCAACTGGATGCGAGGCATGGCGCAGGCCGGCGAGGCCGAGAACCGTGCCGACTCGCAACGGCTGGCGGCGCTGATGCACACCCTGAATTTCCTGCCCAAGCCGACCATCGCGCGCGTCAACGGCGCCGCCTACGGCGGCGGCGTGGGCTTGGTCGCCTGTTGCGACATCGCCATCGGCGTGCAGGGCGCGAAGTTTTCACTCAGCGAAGTGAAGCTCGGGCTGGTGCCGGCGGTGATTTCGCCCTACGTGATCGCCGCGATCGGCGCGCGGCACGCGCGGCGACTGTTCGTGAGCGGGGAAATCTTCGAGGCCGAACACGCGGCGCGGATCGGCTTGCTGCACGAAGCGGTTGCGCCCGATGAACTGGACGCAGCGATCGAACGCGTCGTGCACTGGCTCGGCAAGGGCGGCCCGATCGCGCAGCGCGAAGCCAAGGCACTGGCGCTGCGCATCGGCGGCATGGATGCCGATTCGGCAGCAACAACGGACAGGCTCAACGCAGAGTTGATCGCGCGCCTGCGCGTGTCGGAAGAAGGCCAGCATGGCCTCGGCGCTTTTCTTGACAAGCGCGCGCCACATTGGGTCGCCGCGGAAAGGGAGCGCTCCTGAGCATGTTCGATTGCGTCCTGATCGCCAATCGCGGCGAGATCGCCTGCCGCGTGATCCGCACCTGCCGCAAGCTCGGCATTCGCAGCGTGGCCGTGTACTCGGAAGTGGATGCGAACGCGCGGCACGTGCGCATGGCCGATGTCGCATTCCCGATCGGCGGGCCGCGTCCGGCGGATTCGTATCTGCGCGGTGACGTGATCCTGGAAGTCGCAAGGCGATCCGGCGCACAGGCGATCCATCCCGGCTACGGTTTTCTATCGGAGAACGCGGCCTTCGCGCGGGCATGCCGCGATGCGGGCGTGGTGTTCATCGGGCCGAAACCGGAAAGCATCGAGGCGATGGGCTCCAAGGCCGAAGCCAAGGCGCTGATGGAAAAACACGGCGTGCCGCTGGTGCCCGGCTACCACGGCGAGGACCAGCGCGAAAAGACGCTGCTCGCGCAGGCGAAAAAGATCGGCTTCCCCTTGATGATCAAGGCCGCGGCGGGCGGCGGCGGCAAGGGCATGCGGATCGTGCGCGCCGAAAAGGAATTCGCCGACGCGCTGGCCTCAGCGCAACGCGAAGCACAAGGCGCGTTCGGCGACGCACGCATGATCCTCGAGCGCTACGTCGAACATCCACGCCATATCGAGTTCCAGGTGTTCGGCGACAGCCGCGGCAACGTGATCCACCTGAACGAGCGCGAGTGTTCGGCGCAACGGCGCTACCAGAAAGTGCTCGAGGAAACGCCCTCGCCTTTCCTCGATGCGCAACGCCGTGCGGCCATGGGTGCGGCCGCGGTCGCGGCGGCGAAAGCCGTGGATTACGTCGGCGCCGGCACGGTGGAATTCATTGTCGGCGCGGGCGGCGATTTCCATTTCATGGAAATGAACACGCGCCTGCAGGTCGAGCATCCGGTCACCGAGGAAACGCTCGGGCTGGACCTGGTCGAGTGGCAGTTGCGGGTGGCGGCCGGGGAACCGCTGCCGATCACGCAGGATCAGGTGCAAGCAAGCGGCCATGCGGTCGAGGTGCGCCTGTACGCAGAGGATCCCGAACAGAATTTCCTGCCGGGCTCCGGCCAGCTCGAAAAGCTGATGCTGCCGGAATCTTCCCGAAACGTACGCGTTGATGCCGGTGTGGACCAAGGCGACAGCGTCTCGATCTTCTACGACCCGATGATCACCAAGCTGATCGTGTGGGATGAAGACCGCCCTCGCGCGCTGGCGCGCATGCGCGAGGCGCTGGCGCAGTGCGAGGTGGTCGGCCCGAAATCCAACATCGCTTTCCTCGAACGGCTGCTGCGGCATCGCGCGATCGTCGAGGGCACGATCGATACCGGTTACCTGGATCGGCATCTCGATGAATTCCTCACCGGCGACGCGCCGCCCTCGCCATCCGCCCTGTTCGCCGCAGCGACTTCGGTGCTCCTGCATGATGAGCAGGCCACGCGCGATGCTGCGCGTGCCGGCAACGACCCGCATTCGCCCTGGGCCATCGCGGATGGCTGGCGCATCGGCCACGCCGGCAAGCGCATCGAGGTGCTGGCGCAACGCGGGGAGCGCCGCGAAATCGAAGCGCACGGTTACAACGGCGAGTACGCGCTGCGCTTTGGCGATGCACGATGCGCGGTTCGCAACGCCCGCATCTCAGGCGACTGGCTGACCGCATATTTCGACGGCGAGGCAAAGCGCATCCGCATCGCCGTGGACGAACACCGCGTACGCGTACACCTCGACGGAAGCGCGCGTGAAGTATTCGTGCGTGCACCGGCCTTCGCGTTCGAAACCGCCTCCAGCGAGGGTGGCGACCGGGTGGTCGCGCCGATGCCCGGCCGCGTGGTGCTGGTGAAGGCGAAGGCGGGCGACGCGGTAGAGAAGGATCAGGAACTCCTGGTGATGGAAGCGATGAAGATGGAGCTCACCCTGCGCGCGCCGCGCGCGGGTAAGCTCGAATCCGTGCATGCTGCGCAAGGAGACTTCGTCGAGGCCGACACGGTGCTGGTGCGATTCAGCGCCGGGCAAGCGGAAGCATGATCGCCACCGTCTGGCGGTTCCGCGTGAAGGCCGATGCGATCGACCCTTTTGAGCGGGCCTACGGCCCCCGCGGCGATTGGGCGCGGCTGTTCGCGCAGACCGAAGGTTTCATCGGCACGGAGTTGCTGAAGCAGGGCACGCAAGCGGACCTGTATCTCACGATTGACCGCTGGCACAGCGCGGAGCAGTTCGAGCACGCGAAAGCGCGCATGGCCGCCGAATACGCCGAGCTTGATCGGCGCTTCGGAGCCTACACCTTGGAAGAATCCTGGCTCGGCCTTTACGAGATCCAAGAATGAGTGTTCCTTCCGCCATCCCGAATGCGGTCCGCATGGTCGAGGTCGGCCCGCGCGATGGCCTTCAGAACGAAAAGGCCGTCGTGCCGACCGCGACCAAGATCGAGCTGATCAATCGCTTGTCCGCCTGCGGCTTGCGTACCATCGAAGCGACCAGCTTCGTCAGCCCGAAATGGATTCCGCAGCTGGCCGATGCGGCCGAGGTGTATGCGGGGATCGAAAAGAAGCCGGGAGTGGCCTACCCCGCGCTGGTGCCCAACGAGCAGGGATACGAACGCGCGCGCGCGGTGGGCGTCAGCGAGATCGCCGTGTTCACCGCGGCATCCGAAGCATTCAACCGCAAGAACATCAACGCCTCGATTGACGAATCCATCGAGCGTTTCGTGCCGGTGATGCGGCGCGCGAAAGCCGATGGCGTGCGCGCGAGGGGCTATGTGTCCACCGTACTCGGCTGTCCGTACCAGGGCGAAGTGCCGCTGGCGGACGTGGTCCACGTCGCGCAGCGGCTGCACGAACTGGGCTGCTACGAGATTTCGCTGGGCGACACCATTGGCGTGGGCACGCCGGACAAGGCGCGCGCGATGTTGCGCGCGGTTGCCGCGGAAGTGCCGATCTCCGCACTGGCCGTGCATTTCCACGACACCTACGGTCAGGCGCTGGCCAACATTCTCGCCTGTCTGGAAGAAGGTGTAAGCGTGGTGGACAGTTCGGTTTCGGGTACCGGCGGTTGCCCCTACGCGAACGGCGCAACCGGCAACGTCGCCAGCGAAGACGTGGCCTACATGCTGGCGGGCATGGGCATCCAGACCGGCGTGGATCAGGAGGCGCTGATCGACACCGGGCTGTGGCTGTCGGCGCAACTCGGGCACCCGACCGGCAGCCGCGTGGTGCGTGCCCAGAAGGGTTGATGCCATGCGTACGCGCATGGCATCGCGTCACCATTTTTAACTTATTTTTTGCGTCAACAGGCGCAGGCTTGCGCCCCTGAGTGCCGGGAACATCCGGCACCGCAGGGGGCAGCAATGCGGCACCCGGTGCAGCAGTCGGTTCCAGCCGGCGTGGAAGACGCCGTGGGATTCGACGTGCCGCGCAAGGCTGGCGACGATCTCGGTGCCGCGCTGCAAGCCGCCGAGGCGCGCTATCACCATCTGCTGCATGCGATGGATCAGGGCGTGCTGGTGCAGGATGCGCAGGGCCTGATCGTCTCGGTCAATCCCGCAGCCTGTCGCATCCTCGGGCTCTCCGAAAGTGAAGTGTTGAGCCTGCGCCGCGACGCCGCGCCGGGCTGGCACCTGGTGGATGAAAACGGTGTCGAGCTCGGCTTCGACGATCTGCCCGGCATGCGCGCACTGCACACCGGGCGTACGGTGGAGAGCGCGGTGTTCGGCATGTATCTGCCGCACCTGCACCTGTATCGCTGGCTGTCGTCGAGCTCCGTTCCGCAATTCCGCCCCAGCGAGCCGCGGCCGTTCCAGGTCATTTCCACTTTCAGCGATGTCAC
The DNA here is from genome assembly GCA_051961995.1 of Rhodanobacteraceae bacterium. Lineage (GTDB taxonomy): Bacteria > Pseudomonadota > Gammaproteobacteria > Xanthomonadales > Rhodanobacteraceae > 66-474. The sequence continues at coordinate 112,163 of JBQCCR010000040.1, forward strand.
TGCGCTCAAGCGCCGCGCCGATCTGTTCGAGATGACCCAGAAACTCGCCGATATCGGCGGCTGGGAAGCCGACGACCTGCGCAATACGCTGTTCTGGACCCGGCAGGTCTATCGCATCCACGATCTGGAACCGGGCAGCACGATCAACGAAACGCGCGCGCTGGATTTCTATGCAACCGAGCCCCGGGAGCGCCTGCGCTCCGCGCTGCACGATGCGCGAGCCGGTTTGCGCGGCTTCGAACTGGAACTGCCGATGATCACCGCGCTGGGACGGCATCGCTGGGTGCGCATCGTCGGGCGCCCGCTGCTGCGGCGCGATCGCGTGTACGGCGTCACCGGCACTTTGCAGGACATCACCGACCGCAAGGTCGCCGAAGAGCAATTGCGCCGACAGGCTTCCAGCGATCGTGTCACCGGCTTGCCCAACCGCGAAAATCTCATGGCGGCGCTCGATCAGGCAATCAGCGCCGCCGGCTCGTCGGGATCACGGCCGGCGCTGCTGTTCCTGGACCTGGATCGCTTCCATTTGATCAACGCCACCGCAGGGCACGCCGTGGGCGATCGCCTGCTGATCGGTGCCGCCGATCGGTTGTGCAGATGCCTGGCCGGATCGCGCAGCCTGATCGCGCGGTTCTCCGGCGACGAATTCACCGTGCTGTTGCGCGATGCCGGATACGCAGGCGCGCTGCAGTCGCTGGCCGACAGCATCGTCAGCGCGTTCCGCAAGCCGTTCGTGCATGAGGGCGAGGAGTTCACCCTCACCGTTTCGATCGGCGTGGCGGTCTGCCCGGACGACGGAGAAACCGCGCAGCAACTCGTCAATCATTCCCATGCCGCGATGGCGGAAGCCAAGCGACGCGGCCGCAATACCTGGCAGCGCTTCACGCCGGAACTCAGCGTAGCGCTGGCCGACCGCACGCGGTTGGAGCGCTCGCTTCGGCGCGCGCTGGACAATCGTGAACTGCATCTGGTTTACCAGCCGGTATTCGCGCTTGCGGATGGCCGGATCAGCGGCGCCGAGGCATTGCTGCGCTGGCACAGTCGCACTCTCGGCGAAATCATGCCCACGCAGTTCATCACGCACGCGGAGAACTCGGGGGAAATCGTACGGATCGGCGCATGGGTCATCGCGCAAGCGTGCCGGCAATGGCGCGCCTGGCGCAGCGCGGGCGTGGCGCCGCCGCACATCGCCGTGAACGTGTCGTTCCGGCAATTGCTCAGCGGTTCGTTGCTGGAATCGGTGCGGGTGGCGCTGGAGGAATATCAATTGCCGGCCGACACGCTGGAACTCGAGCTGACCGAACGCGCGCTGGTCGAGGACGCGGCCGACACGCTGGAGATTTTCGCCGCCCTGCGCAAGATGGGCGTGCGGCTGCTGATAGACGATTTCGGCGAAGGTTATTCCTCGCTCAATTACCTTCGCCGGCTGCCGCTGGACGGCGTGAAGATCAGCCACGCATTCGTTCAGGGCATTCCGGACGATGACGCCGACAGCGCCATCTGCGAAGCGATCGTGCGGCTGGCCGAAAGTCTGGGCCTGACCGTCACCGCCGAAGGCGTCGAAACCGAAAAGCAACGAGAGTTCTTTGCTCGTCGCCACGCAACCCATGTGCAGGGCTACCTGCTCGCCTCGCCGATGGACGATCGGGCAATGCAGGATTTCCTGAGCGTGACTTCGACAAGACACTGAGCTTGCGCATAGGCTGGTCCGCCGCATAATCGCGTTTTCACCAACGCGCTGTGCCATGCCAGAAAACGTTCTGATCCGCCCCATCGAGCCGCGCGACGACGCTGCAGTCGCGCGCGTGATCCGCACCGTGATGCCGGAATTCGGTGCCGATGGTCCGGGCTTCGCCATCCACGATGCCGAAGTGAATGCGATGCACGCCGCCTATTCGCAACCGCGCAGCGCCTACTTCGTTGCGGAAAGTGAAGGCATCGTGCTCGGCGGCGGCGGTGTCGCGCCGCTGCATGGCGGCGAGCCGGGCGTGTGCGAATTGCGCAAGATGTATTTCCTGCCGGAACTGCGCGGGCGCGGTGTCGGCCGCGCGATGATGCAGCGCTGCCTGCAAGCCGCGCGCGAACTCGGTTTCCAGCGCTGCTATCTGGAAACGCTCACCGGCATGGACACCGCGCAGGCGCTGTACGCGAAATTCGGCTTTCAGCCCTTGTGCGCACCGATGGGTGCAACCGGCCATCACGGTTGCAACCGGTTCTTCATCCTGTCCCTGTAGGAGTCTGCTTGCACCGGGCTCGGAGCTGCCATCCATGGCCAAGAGCTCTGTGGTCGCCAGCGAGCTGGCTCCTACATTAAGATCACCCGTTTGCTTGCGGAGAACCTCATGCAACTCGATCAGGTCAAAGCCGTGATTACCGGCGGCGCTTCCGGCCTTGGCAACGCGGTCGCGCAATTCATCGCCGGCAAGGGCGGCAAGGTCGCGCTGCTGGACGTCAACGAGGAGAAAGGCCGGCAGGCTGCGGACGTGCTGGGCAACGGCACGCGCTTCCTCCGCACCGATGTCACATCGGAAAGCGAAGTGAGCGCCAATGTGTCCGCCGCGCGCGACACGATGGGCGGCTTGAATGTCGTGATGAATTGCGCCGGGATCCTGGGAGCCGGTCGCGTGCTGGGCAAGGAAGGCCCGATGCCGCTGTCGCAATTCCAGGCCACCGTCATGGTGAACCTGGTCGGTAGTTTCAATGTCGCCAAGGCCGGCGCCGCGCTGATGCAGCACAACGAGGCCCGCGAAGACGGCGAGCGCGGCGTGATCGTCAACACCGCATCGGTTGCCGCTTACGAAGGCCAGATCGGCCAGGCCGCGTATTCGGCTTCCAAGGGCGGCGTGGTCGGCATGACCCTGCCGATGGCGCGGGAGCTTGCGCGCTTCGGCATCCGCGTGGCGACGATCGCGCCGGGCATCTTCTGGACGCCGATGGTGGACGGCATGCCCGAAGCCGTGCAGCAGTCGCTTTCCGCATCGATTCCCTTCCCTTCCCGCCTGGGCAAGCCGGCGGAGTTCGCCGAGCTGGTCGGTTTCATCCTCGGCAACCGCTACATCAACGGCGAGACGATCCGGCTGGATGGCGCGGTGAGGTTGCAACCGAAATGAAAGCTTCCGACATCAAGAAGGGCAACGTCGTCGAACACGACGGCACCGTGTACCAGGTGCGCGACATCGAGCGCAGCGCACCGACCGCGCGCGGCGGAAACGTCACCTTCCGCTTCACGCTGTACTCCATTCCGGGCGGACGCAAGCTGGATCTGAGCCTGCGTGCGGACGACGACCTGCGCGAGATGGAATTGATCCGCCGCGCGGCCAATTTTTCCTACATGGATGGCGATGCATTCGTGTTCCTCGATGCCGAGGACTACACGCCCTACATGCTGGATCCGGAGACCGTGGGCGACAGCGCTGGCTACATCGTCGAAGGCCTGGAAGGCTATTACGTGCAGTTGATCGACGACGCGCCGGTGGCTCTGCTGATCCCATCCAGCGTGTCGCTGACGGTGGTGGACACGGCGCCGGAGCTGAAGGGCGCCAGCGCGACCAAACGCACCAAGCCCGCCAAGCTCGATACCGGTATCGAGATCCAGGTGCCCGAGTACATCACCACCGGCGAGAAGGTCTGGGTGAATACCGGCACGGGCGAGTTCTCCGGGAGAGCGTGACCATCACCCCTTGCCCATCCTGCGGGGGTCGCGTAGGCTCACGGCGCTGCGATGCCGGGATGCGCCGCGCATAAACCGCATACATCACTGATCGCAGCGCTCTCGTCGAGGCTGCCCAAGAATTCGCGCAGTACGCCGCGGGGGAATGCATATGATCTTCTGGCGAATCAAGCCGCTCGACCAAATTCTCGCAACCGCCGAAAAGAAGTCGCTGAAGCGGCAACTCGGGCCGATCCAGCTCACACTGCTCGGCATCGGCGCGGTGATCGGCACCGGTATTTTCGTGCTGACCGCGGAAGCGGCGCAGAAAGCCGGCCCCGCGATGATGCTGTCGTTCGTGATCGCTGCGGTGGTGTGCGGACTGGCCGCGCTGGCCTACGCGGAACTGGCAGCGATGGTGCCGGTATCCGGTTCTGCCTACACCTATACCTACGGTGTTCTGGGCGAGTTGATCGCCTGGGTCGTCGGCTGGGCATTGGTGCTGGAGTACGCGATCGGCGCGACCGCCGTGTGCGTGGGCTGGGCCGGTTACGTGAACGGTTTGCTCAATAGCGGTGTCTTCGGTCTGATCAAGCCAGGCGCGCTGTCGCTGCCGGTCTGGTTGCAGACAGGGCCATTTCTGGGAGGCGGATTCAACCTGCTCGCCTTCCTGATCGGCGTCGCGGTGACCTGGCTGCTGGTGATCGGCACTTCCAAGAGCGCGCGCGTGAATGCGGTGCTGGTGGCGATCAAGATCGTCGCGCTCACCATTTTCATCTTCGTAGCGGTACCGGCGGTAAAGGGCGCCAACCTGCATCCCTTCCTGCCGGCCGGCTGGGGCAGCCCGACCGGCGGCGTAGGCGTACTCGGTGCCGCGGCGTCGATCTTCTTCGCCTATGTCGGCTTCGACGCGGTTTCGACCGCGGCGGAAGAAACCAAGAATCCCCAACGCAACATTCCGATCGGGCTGATCGGCGCGCTGGCGATCTGCACCATCTTCTACCTGCTGGTCGGGTACGGCGCGGCCGGTTCGGTCGGCGCACAGCCGATGCAGGCGCTTAGCGGGGCGGTCCTGGACCCGGGCACGCCGGCCATGGCGGCCGCCTGCAAGGGCTCTGAAGCGCTGGTGTGCAGCAATGAACCGCTGGCACACGTCATGCGGATGCTGCAGCATCCCTGGATCGGCATTCTCATCGAACTGGCTGCGATCGTTGCTCTGCCCTCCGTCATCTTGATGATGATGTTCGGCCAGACCCGCATCTTCTTCACGATGTCCCGCGACGGCCTGCTGCCGAGCGCGTTCTCCAGCGTCCACCCGCGCTTCTTTACCCCGCACGTGATCACGTACCTGACGGGTTTCGTGGTGTCGTTCTGCGCGGCGCTGTTCCCGGTCGGCAAACTGGCGGACACATCGAACGCGGGCACCTTGCTCGCCTTCGCGATGGTGTCCATCGGCGTGATGATCCTGCGCAGGCAGCAGCCCAATCGTCCGCGGCCGTTCCGTACGCCATTCGTATGGATCGTGGGTCCGCTGGCGGTCGCCGGTTGCGTCCTGCTGTTCGTCAACCTCAGCGGGGTCGCCAAAGCGGTATTCGCGGTTTGGGCAGTGATCGGTCTGGTGCTCTATCGCCTGTACGGCTATCGCCGCAGTCAGCTCTCTCCGGAAGGGATCACCCACGCGCTGGACGACGTGGTGTGACCTCGCGTGATGTCGCGGGCTGGCGAGACGCCGGCCCTGAACTTTCCGGAATCCGCTGATGTTCTCCCAGCTACTTGCGAAGAAAACCGATTTCACCCACGACGATACCCATGGCCCGGGGCTCAGACGAACCCTGGGGCCGTGGGGCATCACCGCGCTGGGCATCGGCGCGGTCATCGGCACGGGTATCTTCGTAGTCACCGGGACCGCCGCGGCCGAGCACGCCGGCCCCGCCGTAATCATCTCGTTCATCCTGGCGGCGATCTGCAGCGGTTTCAGTGCCCTGTGCTACGCCGAGTTCGCCACGCTCATTCCGGTCTCCGGCAGTTCCTATTCCTACGCTTACGCCACCCTCGGCGAACTGGTGGCCTGGTTCATCGGCTGGAACATGGTGCTGGAGTACGGCATCTCGGCCTCGGCCGTCGCCGCCAGCTGGACCGGTTACTTCACCAGCCTGCTCCGCGACACGGTAGGCATCCACTTGCCGGCCGCGCTGAGCAATGCGCCACTCGCCTTTACCGATGGACACCTGGTTGTCACCGGCGCGCTGTTCAACCTGCCCGCGGTGGCCATCGTCCTGGCGTTGACGTGGTTGTGTTACGTGGGTATCCGCGAGTCCTCCGGCCTGAATGCGCTGATGGTATTCCTGAAGGTCGGGCTGATCGTAGTCATCATCGTTGCTTGTGCGCGCTTCGTGAACACGGCCAACTGGCACCCGTTCATTCCCGCCCCCAAGGGTGACGGCGAGTTCGGCTGGTCCGGAATCTTCCGCGGCGCGGCGATGGTGTTTTTCGCCTATATCGGTTTCGAGGCGACCTCGACTGCAGCCCAGGAATGCAAGAACCCGCAACGGGACCTGCCCTTCGGCATTCTGGTCTCGTTGTTCTTGTGCACGGTGCTCTACCTGGGCATGGCGGCGGTGATGACCGGCATGGTGCCGTACACCGCGTTGAACACCCCCGATCCGGTGGTCACCGCGATGAGCGCGCATCCCGCATTGAGCGGGCTGCTGGTCTGGGTGGAGGCCGGAGCCTTGATCGGGCTGTCCTCGGTGATCCTGGTAATGATCATCGCCCAGCCGCGCATTTTCATGATCATGGCGCGCGACGGCATGCTGCCCGAGGTGTTCGCCCGCGTGCATCCGCGCTACCGCACGCCGCACATCAACACATTGATCACCGGCTTCGCCATCGCGCTGCTGGCCGCCGTGTTTCCGCTGGATCTGCTGGCGGACCTGACCTCGATGGGCACCCTGATCGCCTTCGCCGCGGTCTGCGCGGGTGTGCTGATCCTGCGCTACACCTCGCCCGAATTGCCGCGCACCTTTCGCGTGCCGTGGGCCCATTTCGTCTGCGTTGCAGGGGTGCTCAGTTGCGCCTTCCTGCTCTCGACGATGAACTGGTTCAACTGGAGTTTGATGGGCGCGTGGACGGTGATCGGCTTTGCGATCTACTTCGGCTACAGCTACCGTCACAGTTACCTGCGCCAGGCCACCGGACAGGTCCCTCCTGCCGCCCCAAGGCCTGCCGTACCTGAACAAGAATAAACATCCACTGCACGCCGCAAGTAGATGTTTTTACTGTGTGAATAAGTTCAATCTTGTGGATAGCTGGATTTAATTGGCTACCCCGGTTCGCCCGCGCTATGATCTTTCTTCCGCGGGCTTTTCCATTGGCAGTGGACCCCGGATTGTCGCCCGGGTGCGGCAGGCGTAGTCAGCTCCTCCGCCTGCCGTATCCCGGGTGATGTTGTTTTTGGGTTCGGGTACCGCGATCGCCTTCCCGAGATTCGATGATCGGCTCCCTGATCATCACGCCTTCGCGGAATATCCCGCGCACCATCCCTTGGCAGCAACCGACTTGCCCGGATACAGCGAGCAGGGTCCGTAGGCTTGACCTGCCGCTCCCGAGAAGAAGCGGCAGTTCGCGCATGCCTGGCCCGGCTTGTGCGGCGCCGGCGCCTTGCTGGCATCTTCGGTGTAATGCAACGCCTTCGCGGTGGGATCGGCCTCGGTGAGATGCGGCAGATCCGCCGCGCGCGCAATGCGCGGCAGCAATCCGACCAGCAATGCACCTCCAGCCATGCTGCCGAGTAATCCGAGAAAACGGCGGCGACTTGCAACGACGTCGTGCATGGTTGTCTCCAGCGTTCAATGAAAACTCGTCTATCGTACGCTTTTCCTTTCGGATTGCGCACGAACCTCCGTGCTAAATTCATCTGCATGAATACTCCTTCCCACGCATCATCCCCGCCGCCTGCCGCGGACGCGGACTCCCTGCGCTTGGCCGAATGCGCGCGCGCGATCGCGCAAACCGGCACGCAACTGGCGGCGCTCGGCTGGACACCCGCGACCAGCAGCAATTTCTCGATGCGCCTGGGTGCAAGCCACGTCGCGATCACCATGTCCGGCCGCGACAAGGGCGCGCTGACGCCGGCGGATGTGATGGTGATTGACATGGATGGCCTCTCGATTCTCAGCGGTGCCAGACCTTCCGCCGAAACTGCGCTGCACACCCAGATCTATCGCCGCTTCACCGATGCCAATGCGGTTTTGCACACGCATTCGCGCACGCAAACCGTCGCCTCGCGCCTGTTTGCCCAGGCCGGCACTATCGAACTGGCCGGCTACGAACTGCTGAAGGCGTTCTCCGGCTACGCGACGCACGAAGCCGCGATGCAGGTTCCGGTGTTTCCCAATACGCAGGACATGGCTGAACTGGTTGCGCGAGTGGATGCATGGCTGGACGCCGGCAAGCCTTTGCACGCCTACCTGATAGATGGCCACGGCATTTACACTTGGGGCCGCGACATGGCCGAAACACGTCGCCATCTGGAGGCCCTGGAATTCATGCTCGCCTGCGAACTTGATTTACGGAAACTGGGGTCCCTTCACCCCTGAGCAATCGGTCGCGCCGTCGGCCCTTCGCCCTAAGGGCAAGGAAGAACGAGGAAGATGCATGTCAATACATAGACGATCGATGACGCCGCCATGCCGGCAAAGGGCTGCTTCGCAGCGGCCGCCATACATCGGTACGCACCTTGACCATGGATGGCCATGGCACGGCAACGCGCACCTTCGTCTGGCAACCGCCGCGGAAGCGACGCGGCTCGTTTGCTTAAGGGTGAAGAGAACCCCATGAGCCGCCTGCGCATTTTCGATGAAGAGCGCGGTGAAGCACCGCTGCACACGTTCGACGACCACGCGCAAATCGCGCGCGAACTGGGCAAGCTAGGCGTGCGCTTTGAACGCTGGCGGGCCGCGCGGCCGATCGCGCCTGGGACCGCGCCCGAAGCGGTGATCGAAGCCTATCGCGGGGACATCGAACGTCTGCAACGCGAACACGGCTACAAGGCGGTGGACGTGATTTCGCTGGCCGCCGACCATCCGCAAAAAGATGCGCTGCGACAGAAATTCCTCAGCGAGCACACCCACTCCGAAGACGAGGTGCGCTTCTTCGTCGCCGGCGAAGGGCTGTTCACGCTGCACATTGGCGAGCGAATTTACGAAGTGCTGTGCTGCCAGGGCGACCTGATCGGCGTGCCCGACAACACCCGCCACTGGTTCGACATGGGGCCGAATCCCGGTTTCGTCGCGATCCGCCTGTTCAGCAATCCGGAAGGCTGGGTCGCGCAGTTCACCGGTGACGAGATCGCGCAGCGGTTTCCGCGCCTGGAGAATTGAAAGTCGGAAAAGGCGTCTGGCCGCAAAGCGCGCAAAGAACGCGAATGAAAAACAAGGGCATTGATTGGATTTGCGTTGATTCGCGGACAGATCTTCTGCCAACTATCCAGACCGGACTGCCTCGGGAAACAAATATGTCCTACATCGAGCAATCGCTCGCGCCGGGCGAGAAGATCGTGGCGCTGTTCCGCCTGCACTGGCTGGTCTGGTTGCGGATGTGGTTCGTGCTGGGGGTCGGCGCAATCGTCGCCCTCGGCATCCTCGGGCTCGGGGGGACGCAATTCGGAGGCGCTTCGCTGGGCGGCGTGTGGTGGCTGGCGCTCGCTGTTGCGGTGGTCGCCGCCGCCATTGCCCTGTACGAATGGCTCGCCCTGCGCACAATCGAGCAGGGCGTCACCAACCATCGCGTGATCCGCAAGACCGGCATCATCAGCCGGCAGTCCACCGAACTGCGGCTGGCCTCGATCGAGACAGTGGATCTGAAGCAATCGTTCTGGGGCCGCGTTTTCCGCTACGGCAACATCGAGATCACCGGCCGCGGCGAAACCGCGATGTTCCTGGAGCGCTTGAGCGACCCGATCGGAGTGAAGCGTGCGATCGAGACCGCCTACTCGGGTTACACCGAGGGAATGCGTTCCGGCGCGGGTGCGACGGCGTGAGCTCGGATTCCGGCCTGCGCGCCATCCTCACCGATATCGAAGGCACCACCAGTTCGATCGCCTTCGTCAAGGACGTGCTGTTTCCTTATTCGCGCGAGCGGCTGCCCGCGTTCATTGCCGCGCATGCCGATGATCCGAAAGTGCAGCACTGGTTGCGGGAGACCGCGCGCGAAGCGCGGGTCGCTGAATCCGACCGCGAAGCCATCATCGCCACCCTGCTGCACTGGATTGCCGAAGACCGCAAGGCCACGCCATTGAAGGCGCTGCAGGGCATGATCTGGCGCGAAGGCTATGAAACCGGTGCCTACCGCGCACACATGTACCCGGAAGTCGGAGCCAAGCTTCGCGAATGGAAGGCGCGCGGCTTGCGCCTGTACGTGTACTCGTCCGGGTCCGTGGCCGCGCAGAAACTGTTCTTCGCGCACTCCGAAGCCGGCGACCTCACCCCTCTGTTCGATGGCTACTTCGACACCGAGATCGGCGGCAAGCGCGACGCGGGTTCCTATTCGCGGATCATTTCCGCGATCGGCGACCGGCCGGATCGGGTTCTGTTCCTTTCCGATATCACGGCCGAACTGGACGCCGCGCGTGACGCCGGTTTGCGCACCACGCAGCTGTGCCGTCCGCCGGAAGCTTGCACGGGAAATGCGCACCCGTGCGTGGCGGATTTCAACGGGATCGAGGCGTGACATGCGCACCAGCCTGATCGCCCTGCTCGCCTTCGTGCTCGGTTTCGCCTTCGCTGTTGGCGTGTACGTGGCCGAAACGGCTTGGCTCACGCACGGTATTACATCCGTGCAGAAGCCAGCCGCTCATCTCAGGCAGAAGCCCGCGACCACAGCTTCCTCGGCCACCAATGGCAAACCGCTGCTGGCCGAGGCCCCGCCTCCCCTGTTGTCTGATCAAGGCTGGCCTCGCGACGCACCCACGCCCGAACAGGTGATGGTTGCGCAACCTGGTCTGCTGGATCGCGAGCTGGCGCAACTGAAGCCGCGCACACCCGGCCAGGTGAACCTTTACGCGATCGTCTTCGCGGGCGACGGCGGCGAGAACGTGTTCCGCAACGAGGCGGAATATTTCGACAAGCTTCTTTCGCAGCGCTTCCATCAGACCGGCCACACCGTCGTGCTTGAAAACAATCCGGCATCGCTCGCCACTCGCCCACTGGCGGACTGGAGCAATCTGGAAAGCGCGCTGGATGCGCTCGCGGCCAAGATGGATCCACGCCAGGACATCCTGCTGCTCTACTTCACGACCCACGGCAGCGAAGATCACACCCTGCTGGTGGACATGGATCCGCTACCGCTGGACCAGATCGGCGCGCAGGATCTGCCCGGCATCCTCGGCGAGCACCCCTTCAAGCACAAGGTGGTGATCGTCAACGCCTGCTATTCCGGCGGCTTCATCCCGCCGCTGCGGGGACCGGGAACCATGGTCATCACGGCCGCACGCGCGGATCGTTCCTCGTTCGGCTGCGGCGAGCAGTCGCAGCTCACCTGGTTCGGCCACGCCTTCCTGGTGGACGCACTCAATCGCACCGGCGATTTCGCGCAGGCGTTCCAGTTGGCACGCAAGGAAGTGTCGAGGTGGGAAACGCGCGACGGCTATACGTCGTCCGAACCACAGATCGTGATCGGCGCCGGCATTCAGACCCAGTTGGCCGCCTGGGAAAAGCAGAACCGCCCGGGAGCACCGGTGCCATTCAGGGCCGCGCCGCCGCCGCACTCCGCTGCCGTGCCAGCGCCCCCGCAACACTGACCGAGCAACTGATCGCAGTGGGCCAGCAGCAGGCCCGCGGGTAACTCGACGGGCGCACTCGCGGGCATTTCGCGGCCAGCCCTCCAGGTCACCGGAGCCAGCCATTCCTTCTGCCGCCTTCCGCGCTTCCGAACGCCCCCGGAGCAGTCCACTCCCGGGCTAAAGGTCCGATTTGTTTCTATCGTTTACAAGTGCATTCATCTGGCATTCATATTTTCAGAGAAGAAGAAACAAGCCCGTATAACGTACCCGTACGTATGGAACCGTGAGTTCGTGCGGTTGCAACATGACTTTGGTCACAGCAACACCTTAGGTTCGACGGGTTCCGGTCGAGGGTTTTCCGGAACCCGCAGCGGCGTCGGCCCATGCAGTCGGCGCCATCACGCACATCGCTAAGGGGGCGCCGCGCCTTGCGCGCGGGGAGCGTGCGTGAGCGCGGATCTTGCGGCACAGAGCGGCCGCATCCTGCGGTCGCGTTTCTTTCCACCTGAGGGAGGTTCTGATGGCAAGCAACATTCGAATGAAGGCTCTCGTGATTGCGATGGGCCTGGCAATCAGTGCGGCAGCAAGCGCCGCGACACCTGCGTCACCTGCTGTTGCACACGCCACCGCTTTGCGGCAAGGCGACACCGTCGCCGGGCCAGTGGCATTGGCGCAACCCATGCACATCGTGGTGTCGCTGAAGTTGCGCAATCAGCCGCAGCTGCACAGCTTCATCGCTTCACTGCATCAGCCGGGCACACCAGCATCCAAGCCGATGACTTCGGCGCAGTTCATTTCGGCCCACTCGCCGACCGCGACGCAGGCGCATCAGGTGGCCGCCTGGCTCACCCGCATGGGCTTCCGGAACGTCGAGATCGCACCGAATCGCCTGCTGGTTTCCGGTGATGCTCCGGCCGCGGTGGTGCAGCGTGCATTCGAAACCTCGCTGGTCAGCGTGCACACGCATGACGGCCGCAACGCGTTCGCCAATTCCAGTGCGGCACATGTGCCGGCGGCATTGCAGGGCGTGGTGCTGTCGGTGATCGGCTTGCAGACGGTGCATCAGGCGCACACCTTCGCCAAGCCGATGCAGGCCGGCGTAACCCCGCAAGCGGTGACCGGCCACTACCCCACCGAGTTCGCCTCGATCTACGGCGGCAGCGGCGTACCGACCGCGGCAGGGGTGACCGTGGGCATCATCACCCAGGGAAGCCTGACCAACGTCATCAACGACCTGAACTCTTTCACCTCACAGCACGGCCTGGCGACGGTGACGACACAGACGGTCAACACCGGCGGGACCAGTTCCGACACCAGCGGTGACGGCGAATGGGATCTGGACAGCCAGGACATCGTCGGCATCGGCGGCGGACAGGTCGGCAAGATCATCTTCTACAACGAGCCAACCCTGTCGAACTCGGCGCTCACCGCCAACATCAACACGGCGGTGTCGCGCAACGAGGCGAAGATCATCAACGTCTCGCTGGGCGAATGCGAAACCGCGGCACAGGGCGACGGTTCGGCCGCGGCGCAGGATCAATCTTTCCAGCAAGCAATGGCGCAGGGCCAGACCTTCTCGATTTCGACCGGTGACTCCGGCGCGGACGAATGTGGCGACGGCGGAACCACCCCGAGCTGGCCGGCGGCTTCGCAATACGTGATCGCGGCCGCGGGCACCACGTTGAATGCCTCGACCACGACCTGGAGCAGCGAAACCGTATGGAGCGGCTCCGGCGGCAGCGAGAGCACGTTCGAGCCGAAGCCCAGCTGGCAGACGCTCTGGTCCGGGCCACGCCGCGGCGTGGCCGACATTGCCTACGACGCCGATCCCAACAGCGGCTCCAAGGTGATCGTGGATGGCCAGCTCCAGCAGATCGGCGGCACCAGTCTCGCCGCGCCGCTGTTCTCCGGCGCGTGGGCGCGCATGATCGCCGCCAAGGGCACCAGCATCGGCTTCGCCGGGCCGCTGATCTATCAATTGCCGGCTTCCGCGTTCCATGACATCACCTCGGGCAACAACGGCGGAGAAACCGCCGGCGCAGGTTACGACCTGGCCTCCGGCCGCGGCAGCCCGATCATGAGCCAGATGCTTTCGGGTCTGGGTGGCGGTGGCGGCAACAACCCGCCGGTGGCGAGTTTCACCGACACGGCGAGTGGCCTGACCGTCAACTTCACCGATACCTCAACCGACAGCGACGGCAGCATCGCCTCGCATTCCTGGACCTTCGGCGACGGCGGCACTTCCACCGCCGCCAATCCGAGCCACACCTATGCTGCTGGCGGCACCTATACCGTGACCGAAACCGTGACCGACAACGGCGGCGCGCAGAACTCGGTGAGCCATTCAGTCACCGTGTCCGGTGGCGGGGGTGGCGGCACTTCGCTGCAGAACGGCGTGCCCGTGACCGGCCTGTCGGCTTCCACCGGCAGCCAGACGCAGGTCTATACGGTGCAGATCCCCGCCGGCGCCAGCAACCTGGTGATTTCCGAATCGGGCGGCACGGGTGATGCGGACCTGTACGTGAAGTTCGGTTCCGCGCCGACGCTTTCGAGCTACGACTGCCGTCCGTACCTCACCGGCAACAGCGAAAGCTGCACGTTCGCAGCCCCGCAGGCGGGCACCTACTACGTGATGCTCAACGCCTACCAGAGCTTTTCCGGCGTCAGCCTCAAGGCGACCTGGGACACCAGCGGCGGCGGCGGTGGCGGCGGCCAGTTGCTCGGCAACCCGGGCTTCGAAACCGGCTCGGCTTCGCCGTGGACGATGAGCAGCGGTACGTTGTGCGACAGCTCCTGCGGCGAGTCGCCGCATGGCGGCACGTACTACGCCTACCTGGATGGTTACGGCAGCCGCCACACGGATAATGTGTCGCAAGCGGTGACCATTCCGAGCGGCTTGAGTTCGGCCACGCTATCGTTCTATCTGCACGTGGACACCGCCGAAACCACCTCGTCGTCCCAATACGACAAGTTGTACGTGCGTGTGTACAACAGCGCGGGGAGCCTGTTGAAGACGCTGGCGACCTACTCCAACCTCAATCACAACACCGGTTATGCGCTGCACAGCTTCAACATGAGCGCGTACATCGGCCAGACGGTGACGATCAAGTTCACCGGGAGCGAGGACAGCTCGTTGCAGACCTCGTTCGTGATCGATGATGCGGCGTTGAATGCGCAGTGAGCCTTTGTGAAAAGCGCGGACAGGGACGTCCGCTTTCACGCGCGAAGGGTATGACGATTTGAAGCGGCGCAATGTCGCTTCGTGCTTCAACCGGGGCCGCGCAATGCGGCCCCGGTTCCAAGCGGAATTTCAGCGGCCGATCAGAGCACGCGGTCGTGCACCATCCGGCACACCACCGCGACATCCCGATCCAGCGCGCGATCACGGTGCATGAAAGGAATGGACTCGCGCAGTCGCGCATGCGCGCGGCGCACCGCGTCACCCGCGTGAAACTCCGGCGCTTCGGCCAGCGAACGCATCAGTTCCTGCACCTCGGCGGCGAACCGCGGATACTGCGGATGGTCTTCACGCGGTGCGTTCGCAATTTTTCCGATCATCGCCTGCAGATCGCCGCGCGCGGCCAGCCGGCGCGCCGCGTTCAACATTGCCTGACGGTAATCCAGCGCTTGCGCGGCGACGTACAGCTCCAGCGCCAGCACGTCGGAAAGATCGTCGGTCATCGCCAGCACGTGGCGCGCCTCGTTGGCGCCCATCGAGACGTGATCCTCGGCATTCGCCGAGGTCGGAATCGAATACACCGAGGCGGGATGCGCGCGCGTGGCCAGATCATTCACCAATGCGGCAGCGGTGTACTGCACGATCATGCAACCGGAATCGGTGCCATCCTCGTTGCCGGTGAGGAATGCGGGAAGGCCGTCATTGGTTGCCGGATCCACCAGCTTGTTCAAACGCCGCTCGGAGATGGAGGCCAGCACCGGAGTCGCGGCCTTGACGTAACTCATGGCCAGCGCCAGCGGCATGCCATGGAAATGACCAGCCGAAATCACCTGCTCTTCCACATGCCGCGCGTCTTCCGCATCGGGGAAGATCAGCGGGTTGTCGGTGACCGCGTTCAACTCGACGTCAATCACGCGGCAGGCCTGCGTCCAGGCATCGCGCACCGCGCCGTGCACTTGCGGCATGCAGCGCAGGCAGTACGCATCCTGCGGCTGGTGCTTCTTGCCGCCCTTGAACGGCAGGAAGCGCGAATAGAACGCCTCGCGGCCGTGCCGCTGGTTGGCCGGCACCCAGTCCCAGAAGACGTCGAAACTGAGCGCCCGATCTTCCGGTTCACTCCACGCATCCGCCGTCCAGGTGCGGAAGCGCGGCACGAGATGATAGGGAATGTCCACCAGCGTGGAACCATGCAGCAGTTCACGCACGTGGCGCGCGCTTTCGACCTGACCCGGATGGGGGCGCAAGGCGTGCACTTCCGCGCGCAAGGCGCCGCTGCGTCCGGCGAACGCATCCAGCGTCATGGCCGCCGCGACATCGGCGATGCGAAGCAGATTCTCGAGATTGTCCAGCGCCAGCACCGCACTCGCGAGCATCTGCGCAGTGCCATTGTTCAGCGCCAGGCCTTCCTTGTAGGACAGCTTGATCGGCTGCAGACCCGCGCGCCGCAAGGCCTCTCCACCGGACATGCGTTCGCCGCCGAAGAACGCCTCGCCGCCGCCCAGCAGCACAATCGCAAGGTGCGAGAGTGGCGCGAGATCGCCGCTGGCGCCGACCGAACCTTTTTCCGGAACCACCGGCACCACGCCGACGTTGAGCAGTTCGGTGAGCGCTTGCAGCGTTTCCACGCACACGCCGGAATGTCCGCGCATCAGCGTGTTGATGCGGATCGTCAGCATCGCGCGCACGATTTCCGGCGCCAGCGGATCGCCCACGCAAACCGCGTGGCTGATGATCAGGTTGTGCTGCAACTCTTCCGGCAGGGTTTCCTCGCGCGGTTCGGGATTGCCGCCGGGCAACTCGTCACGCACGCGATGTGCGCCGAGCAATTTGTCGGCATTGCTGCCGAACCCGGTGGTGACGCCGTAGATCGGTTCGCCGCAACGCACTTTGTCGGCGAGGAAGTCCGCCGCGCGCCGCACCCTCTCCAGCTGCTTCGAATCGAGTACCACGCGCGCACCGTCGCGCGCGATCGCCACGACCTGCGCGCGGGTGAGATGGGAGCCGTCGAGGGTAATGGTCATGTCCACTTTGCTTGCAAAATCCTGATGACATCCGCGCGGGGCACTTCGTTCTGCTCACCGCTGGCGAGATCTTTCAGCGCAACCACGCCGCGCGCCAGTTCGTCTTCGCCGAGCACCAGCGCATAGCGGATGCCGGCGCGATCGGCGTATTTCAATTGCCTGCCGAGCTTGCCGCCCTCCAGCGCCATTTCGGTGCGGATGCCGGCGACACGCAGTTCCTGCGCAAGCGACAAATACTGCGGAAGCAGTGCCGCATCCATCTGCGTGACCAGCACGTCAACCGTGCCGCGCGCGCGCTTCAGCAGCCCGGCTTCGCGCAGTTGCCAGAACAATCGCGTCAGGCCGATCGAGATGCCGACGCCCGGCAGTTTCGACTTGGTGTATTGTCCGGCGAGATTGTCGTAGCGCCCCCCTGAACAGATCGAGCCGATTTCCGGATGATCGTTCAACGTGGTCTCGTACACGGTACCGGTGTAGTAGTCCAGCCCGCGTGCGATCGAGAAATTCAGCGCGAACGCCGATTCCGGCACACCGAGCATCGCGACCGTGCCCAGCACTTCGCGCAATTCAGCCCTGCCCTGTTCGAGCGCTTCGCTGCCGGAACCGAGTGCATCCAGCCTGGCGTGCGCGTCGGCCAGCGACGTGGAGCGTACCTCCACGAAGTCGAGGATCCGTTGCGCCGTCTCCGGCGAAAGCCCGAACGCTTCGCCGGTCAGTACAGAGCGGACGTAACCGGCGCCGCGCTTGTCGAGTTTGTCCACCTCGCGCAGCACCAGCGTCTGACGCTCGCCGTCGGCGATGCCGAGGTTTTCGAAGAAGCCACGCATCAGCTTGCGGTTGTTGATCTGGATGGTGAACGCGCCGATGTCCAGCGCGCGGAACACCGCGTGGATCACCGCCGGGATCTCGGCGTCGTAGCGAACCGACAGCGTATCCTTGCCGATCACGTCAATGTCGCATTGATAGAACTCGCGGAAGCGTCCACGCTGCGCTCGCTCGCCGCGATACACACGCTGCATCTGATAACGGCGGAACGGGAACGCGAGATCATGTTCGTGCTCGGCGACGTAGCGGGCCAAGGGCACGGTGAGATCGAAGCGCAGCGCGAGGTCCGGTTTTTCCCCCTGCTCCAGCGCGCCGGTGGACTGCACGAAATACACCTGCCGCTCGGTTTCACCGCCGGTCTTGGTCAGCAACACGTCGCTGAATTCGATCGCCGGGGTTTCCACCGGCACGAACCCGTACAGCTCGAAACCGCGCCGGATCGTGTCCAGCATGGACTGGAACGCAACCTGCTCCGGCGGCAGCAATTCGAGCACGCCCGGCATGGTGCGCGGCTGGGTCGGCATGGGCTCCTCGCAGGACAAGCAAAGCGCGAAGATTAGCAGAGCGACACCGTCTCGCGCTTGCGTGGGAAGCGCGGCCGCCATTATCATTCGCGGTTCGTCGGGGTGTAGCTCAGCCTGGTAGAGCGCTACGTTCGGGACGTAGAAGTCGCAGGTTCAAATCCTGTCTCCCCGACCACGTTTAAGGAAGACTCGCAGCTTTTGCGGCTCGCAATCGGTTGCGAGCTGTAGCTTGTGGATGCCACGACGGAGCCGCGGCTGCGAGCTGTGGCTTGTGGACACTCCATCAAAGTGCGAGCGGTCTCTTGCCCGCAAACTGGAAAGCCGGCCCGCGTGCTGGCTTTTTCTTTGCAGAGAATCTTGCAAGGCGTCGCGAGCGACAGCAGGTGCGTGCCCCCTGCCGGTGCGGGATTTCTCACATCGTCTGCGTCGGCTTTTCCGAATTGAGTATGCCGGCCAGGATGGATTCGATCTTGGTACGCGCGGCTTCGCCGTCGGCGGAATCCGAGAACTGCACGCCGATGCCGGCGGTGCGGTTGCCCTGCGCGGCATTCGGCGTGATCCATACCACCTTGCCCGCGACGGGCAGGCGATCCTTTTCATCCGGCAGCGTGAGCAACAGAAACACCTCGTCGCCCAGGCTGTAGCGCTTGACCGTCGGCACGAACAGGCCGCCGCCTTTCGCGAACGACATGTAGGCGTTGTACAGCGCGTTCTTGTCCTTGATTGCCAGCGAGAGGATGCCCTGACGCGGCAGGCCCGGAGCTGCCATGGTGTGGCCCTGATGGAAATGCGGCCAGCTTGCCGTCGGCGGCCGTGCCGGTCAAGGACTTACTCCACGAACCTGCACCAGCCCCACACATCAAAAACCCACGGCGAGGGAACGGCCGAATACAGCTTGATGTAACAAGGGGCATTCAACGCGCGCGCGGCACGCGCAGCCGGCGAACCATCGCGCCAGAACAGGTTCGCCTCATGCACATCCCTGCACGGCAGCCGTTGTCCGCCTTGTGCATCCACCGCCAGCAACACCATCGTGCTGCGCAACCAGCGAGGCGGTTGCCACGGCAGTCGCGAATCCGTGACGCGATGATTGCCGAGTCCCGCGGCGAAGCGCTCCTGCGCGGTCGCCCAGCGCAGCAGCCGCCCGCGGCTCAGCGTCAACTGGCTGCGATGCGCGTGGATCGCATTGCGCTTGCGCACCTGCTCCGCTTCGTTCAATTCGAGCGTGGCCTCCCGCTTGGGGTCGGGCGCAGTGCGGCCGTGCAACACATAGCAAAGGCATGCCGGCCGGCGTGCTTCCGGCATGCCGTCCAACACCAGTTCCAGCAGCACGTGCAATGCGCTGTGGTCGGGATGACCGTCTGCGAGCGCGGGCAGGACCATCAGGGTCGGCGCAATCCCATCCAGCAGCGTGCGCCATTGCGCCACCACGGAAACCGCTTCGTCCACCAGCTTCCATGTGACGCCGCCATCGGGCCAGCCGAGCCGGTGCACCGTGACGTGCTGTGCGCCAAGTTCACGCAACGCATTGTCCGCCTCGCTCCGCCGGCGCGCACCCCAGCGCTCGCGCTCGCGCTCACCGATGAGTAGGCGCCGTTCCAGTACGCGTTGCGGCCATGGATTGTTGTCGCCGTCGGTGACGAACACGACATGTACGCGCGCACCGTGTGCGAACGCGCGCTGGATCAGGCCGCCGGCCGCCAGCGACTCGTCGTCGGGATGCGGGGCAACGATCAGCAGGCAGGCGTCGCGGGCAGCAAGATGCTGGTCCAGATCCATTGGTTTCCTTGGTGTTGCGCTCGCCCGCGCGTGCAGGGTAGATGTTTGCCGGCATTCCTGCCAGCCCGTGTCGGTGCCCTCAGGTCGCGGGCGAAAAACCGGCCAGACACTCGAGCAAGCCGGGCTCGACCCGCAGCGGCCCGCGCAGCTGTTCGCGAAGGCGGTTGATGCGATCGAACCCCGCCTGCAGGGTCTGCATGTCCCACTGCCCGCTTTCCGGTGCATCGCCCTGAGCGCGACGACGCGCCGCTTCGTGCAGCAATCGCGCGGCGTGTTCCAGACGCGCCACCGGCTCATCCGCGCTCCACGCATGCGCGATCGCAGACACCGATGCGCGACCGCGCGCCAGCGCGCCCAGATCGCGCGCGACGCTGTCGCGCCGCTGCAATTCATCGCTCTGCGCGAACGCCAACGCCCGGCCGGGATTGCCGCCGGCTGCACCCAGGGCACGCGCAGCCTCGGCGACGCCCTGCGCCCGCAGCCAATGTTCCGCCTCCTCGCGCGTGGGAAACGCGAAATCCACGCGCTGGCAACGGCTGCGGATCGTCGCCGGCATGCGCCAGGGCTGATCGGCAATCAGCAGCATCAGGCTGGAAGCGGTCGGTTCCTCCAGCGTTTTCAGCAAGGCATTGGATGCCGCCGGATTCATCGCATCGGCCGGGTCAATCACCGCGATCTGCCAGCCGCCCAACTGGGTGGCCATCGCAAGCCGCGCCGACAATGCACGGACCTGCTCGACCACTATTTCCTTGCGCGGCTTGCCCTCGCTGTTCAACTCGAACGTGACGAGGATGCGGTCCGGATGCGTGCCGGCTTGCAGCAGCGCACAGGTGCGGCAGTTTCCGCAGGCGAAGCCTTCGCGCGGATGCTCGCACAGGCGTGCTCGCACAAAGGCTTCCGCGAAGGCCCGCTTGCCCAGTCCTTCCGCGCCGCCCAGCAACAAGGCATGCGGCAGGCTGTCGCGCCCGGCACGAGCGCTCAGCGTTTGCCACGCCTGCGTCTGCCAGCTCGGCAAATCCTGTGCGCGCCGGATGAGGTTCTCGCTCACGCCGAGGCCTCCGCGTGCAACCCATCGAGCGCAGCGATTGCCGCGCCGAGTACCTGGTCCGCGGGCTGCGAGGCGTCCAGCACGCGGAAACGCCGGGGTTCCACCGCAGCGCGCGCGAGATAGGTCGCACGCACGCGCTCGAAAAAGGCATCGGCCTCGCGCTCGATCCGGTCGGCTTCGCTGCGGCCGCGGGCGCGCGCGCGCCCGTGCGCGACCGGCAAGTCGAGGAGCAGGGTCAGGTCCGGCTTCAGGCCTTCCGTCGCGACTGTTTCCAGTTGCGCGATCGCGCGCATGTCCATGCCGCGGCCACCGCCCTGATAGGCGTAGCTGGCATCGGTGTAGCGATCGCACAACACCCAGCGTCCCGACGTGAGCGCGGGTTGCAACACCTCGCGCACCAGTTGCGCGCGCGCGGAGAACATCAGCAGCGCTTCGCTTTCCGCGCACATGCCCTGCTGTTTCGCATCCAGCACCAGCGCGCGTACCGCCTCGCCCAGCGCAGTCCCACCCGGCTCGCGGGTTTGCAGTACGTCGACGCCGAGTTTCACGAGGTGTGCGCGCAAGCCTTGCAGCAGCGTGCTTTTGCCGGCACCCTCGCCGCCTTCCAGCGTGATCAGTTTTCCGCGCACGGCACTCATCGCTGATCCGGTTTCGAATTGCGGCCGAGCTGGTATTTCCGCACCGCGCGATTGTGCTCGGCAAGCGTGGTCGAGAATTGGTGCGTGCCATCACCCCGCGCAACGAAGTACAAGGCATTGCCCGGCGCCGGATGCAGCACCGCATCAATGGCCGCGCGTCCGGGCAATGCGATCGGCGTCGGCGGCAGGCCCGCCCGCGTGTAGGTGTTGTAGGGCGTGTCGGCTTCCAGATCGCTCTTGCGGATATTGCCGTTGTACATCGCGCCCATGCCGTAGATCACGCTCGGATCGGTTTCCAGTTTCATGCCGATCTTCAGGCGCCGCTCGAACACGCCGGCGATTTCCGGGCGTTCGGCAGACTGCGCAGTTTCCTTCTCCACGATGGAAGCCAGGATCAGCGCCTGGTACGGCGTTTGCAGCGGAACGGCCGGATCGCGCTTGCTCCACTGTGCATTCACGTAGCTCTGCATCGCCTCGTGCGCGCGCTTCAGCACGTCCAGATCACTCATGCCGCGCACGTAATCGTAGGTGTCGGGCATGAATTCGCCTTCGGGGTTTTGTCCACCCGCGCCGATTTTCACCATCAGCTCGGCATCCGGAAGTCGTACCGCTTCGTGCGTGAGCTTGGGCGCGGCCGCGAGTGCCGCGCGCACCTGCTGGAAAGTCCAGCCTTCCACCAACGTGATGCGCCGTTGCAGCACCTTGCCCTGCGCCATGTTCTCCAGGAGCGTGTGCGCACTGATCCCGCGCGGCAGCGCGTATTCGCCGGCGTGCAGCTTGCCGGCCACGCCAAGCTGCTCGGCCAGCACGCGCCAGTACAGCGACGGCGCATGCGAGAGACCGGCGCCGCGGATGTCGTGCACGATGTCACGGAAGCTTTCGCCTTTCGCGACCTCCACCGTCTGCCCGCTCGAACGCACCGCCAGCGGTGCGTCGCGAAAACGCGAGTAGTCGGACCAGAACCACAGCGCAGCGGCAATCGCGGCGAGCACGACCAGCAGCAGCACGAAGCCGAGCACACGGCCCAGCATGGAGCGTCTGCGTTTCACGCCTGGATCTCCGATGCCAAACCCAGCGCACGCCAGTGGACCTGCATCGCGCGCGCGAACGCGCCGGGCTTGAACGCGTGTCCGTCCACTTCGCGCACCGGCAGGATGCCGCGCACGCTGGAGCTCAGGAAAATCTCATCCGCCTGCATCAGTTCCTCTCTGGTGACTTCGCGTACTTTCGTATCGGGATATTGCGCAAGAATTTCCTCTCGCGCCACGCCTGCCACACCGCATTGGTCGAGCGCCGGAGTGATCAAGTCGCCGTCACACGCAACGAACACGTTGGCCGCAGTGGCGCTGATCAGGCGATCCTTCGCGTCGAACAGCAGGGCTTCGACGATTTCCGGATCGCTCCACTCGGCGCGCGCCAGCACCTGTTCCAGGCGATTCAGGTGTTTGATGCCGGCCAGTCGTGGCTGCGCTGCCACACGCAGTTCGCCAAAGCGTACCCGGATTCCGCGTGCGTACCAATCCGCAGGGATGAACGGCGGATCGAAAGCCGCCACGATGCGTGTGCATTCGGCCCGCTGCGGCAACGCGTAACCACGCGCGCCGCTGCCGCGGGTCAGGGTGATGCGAATCACGGCCCGTTGCATGCCGGCGACAACCCGTTCGGCTTCGCGCGCAAGCAGCTCCGGATCCGGCGCAGGCAAACCCAACCGCTCGCATCCCCCCAGCAGTCTCTGCATGTGCCGCGACCACAGCGGTGCTGCGCCGCCCGCGAACAGGATGGTTTCGAACAGGCCGTCGCCGTAAAGCAACCCGCGATCGCTCGCAGCAATCCGCGCGTCGTCATCGCCGTTGACCAGCACGCGCGCGCTCACGCGTCGGCACCCAGTGCACGCAACATCCCCCTCGCCTTGGCGCGGGTTTCCTCCAGCTCGTGCTGCGCATCCGAATCGGCGACGATGCCGGCACCGGCACGGAACGTGATTTCATTACCGCGCAGATGCAGGGTGCGGATCAGTATGTTCAGATCCAGCTCGCCGTTGCTGCACAGGTACCCAAGTGCGCCGGTGTAGGGACCGCGGGGCACGCCTTCCAGCTCGGCGATGATCTCCATGCAGCGCACCTTCGGGCAGCCGGTGATGGTGCCGCCGGGGAACACCGCCGCGATCGCTTGCCCCGGCGTTACGCCGGCGCGCGCGCGACCGCGCACGTTGGAGACGATGTGATGCACGTGCGCGTAGCTCTCCACGATCATCATTTCGTCCACTGCGATCGTGCCGGGCACGCAGATGCGGCCGAGATCGTTGCGCTCGAGATCAATCAGCATCACGTGTTCGGCGCGCTCTTTGGTATGTTCGAGCAGTTCGCGGATGCGCGCCGCTTCGTCATCGCCACGCACGCGCGGTCGCGTGCCGGCAATCGGGCGCGTCTGCGCGACGCCGTCGCGGATCTGCAGCAGCCGTTCCGGCGAGGAACTGGCGATCGCCCAATCGTGGTACTGAAGCAGGCCCGCAAACGGCGCCGGATTGGCACGGCGCAGCGATTGATAAATCGCAGCGATACTTGCTGGTTCCGCGTAGCGCGCGCGCCAGCCGCGCGAGAGATTCACCTGAAACGTGTGGCCGGTGCGCAGGTACTCGTGGATGCGCGATACGCCGGAAAGAAAACCGGCAGGGTCGTCTTCAATGATCTCCAGGGGAGGTGGCGGCGGATCAGGGGCCGCCATTTCATCCACGGTTTCGAGGTCACGCTGCAACAGTTCCAGCAGATTCGCGTATCGCGCATCTTCCGCGACCAGCAGCGTGTGTCCGCACTCGCGGTCCACCAGGATCGCCACCGGACAACGCAGCGCCAGCGCGACCGGCATTTCCGCTTCCCATTCGTGCGGCAGACGCAGGCCGGATTCGATTTCGCCGGCCAGTTCGTAGCCAAGATAAAGCAGCCAGCCGCCCGTGAAAGGTGGAACTTGTTGCGCTGATGCAATGCCTTGAATGGCGCCGGGAGCCGCGCCATGGACCGCTTCTTGCCGATGGCTGCTTTCCAAAGCGCGATCCAGCGCCTCGAGAAAGCGTTCGCCGCGATCCACACCTTCCGCATCGCGCACGCGCCCGTCCGGATGCAGTATCAGCGCGTCCTGCGGAAACGCGAACAGGATGTCCCAGCGCGCATGCGCGCCTTGCGCTGCGCTTTCCAGCAGGCCGGGATAGCGTTGCGGATACGCCGCGGCGAGCGGGAGCAGGTCACGCGCGCGGGATAACTCCCGGATTACCGGCGTCGCGCCAACGCCAAGGCTCCGCGGTGCTTCTGATCGAGTCCCGAGTCCCGAGTCCCGAGCCCCGCACATCAGATTCGGCGGAACACCAGCGTACCGTTGGTACCGCCGAAGCCGAACGAGTTGGACAGCACCACGTCCAGTTTCGCTTCGCGCGCGGTATGCGGCACGAAATCCAGATCGCAGCCTTCGCCCGGATTGTCGAGGTTGATCGTCGGTGGCACCACGGAATCACGCATGCCGAGGATCGAGAAGATGGCCTCCACACCGCCCGCTGCGCCGAGCAGGTGCCCGGTCATGGATTTGGTCGAGCTCACCATCAGCTTGCGCGCATCGTCGCCGAACACGCTCTTGATGCCCTGCACCTCGGCCACGTCGCCCGCCTGCGTGGAAGTGCCGTGCGCATTGATGTACTGCACGTCACCGACGTTCAAGCCGGCATCCTTCATCGCCGCGCGCATGCAGCGCGCGCCACCCTCGCCGTTCTCGCTCGGCGCGGTCATGTGGAACGCATCGCCGCTCATGCCGAAACCCACCAGCTCGCAATAAATACGCGCCCCGCGCTTCTTCGCGTGTTCGTATTCCTCGACGATCAGCACGCCCGCGCCATCGGACAGCACGAAGCCGTCGCGATCCTTGTCCCACGGCCGGCTCGCTTTCTGCGGTTCGTCGTTGCGGGTGGAGAGCGCACGCGCGGAGCAGAACCCGCCCATCGCCACACCGGTCGTCGAATACTCGGCGCCGCCGGCCACCATCACGTCGGCGTCGCCGTACTGGATCATGCGCATGGCCAGGCCGATGTTGTGCGTGGCGGTGGTGCATGCGGTGACGCAGGCGATGTTGGGACCCTTCAGGCCCAGCATGATGGACAGATCGCCCGAGGCCATGTTGATGATCGCGCTGGGTACGAAGAACGGCGAGATCTTGCGTTGACCATGCTCGTGGTACGTGATCGAGGTCTTTTCGATCGTGCTGATTCCGCCGATGCCCGCACCGACCGCGCAACCGATGCGCTCCTCGTCGTGCTCGTGCGGATGCATTCCCGCATCCGCCAGCGCCTGCACGGAGGCGGCGATCGCGTAATGGATGAACGGGTCCATCTTCTTGACGTCTTTCGCCGGGACGTACTGTGCCGGATCGAAATCGCGCACTTCGCCGGCGATCCGGGTCGGGAAGGTGCTGGCATCGAAATGCGTGACCGGGCCGATGCCGCTTCTGCCCTCGCGGACGTTGCCCCACGCGGTCGCCAGGTCGTTGCCGACCGGCGAGACGATACCCAGACCGGTTACCACTACACGTCTTTTCATACGAGTGTCTGATCTTTATGCGCATCCCTGCGCGTGAAAGCAGCCACGTAACCCTGGCCACGGAGCTCCTGGCCATGGATGGCAGCATCGGCTGCACTTTCAAATTTTCAAAACGAAAGCTGCGCCTCAGGGGCGCAGCTTTCAGTGCAACGGATCGAAGCGCCCGGGCGAAACGCCGCGGTATGCGCATCAGGCCTTGACGTGCGCCTTGATGTAATCAACCGCCTGCTGCACGGTGGTGATCTTCTCGGCTTCCTCGTCCGGGATCTCGGTCTCGAACTCTTCCTCGAGGGCCATGACCAGCTCCACGGTATCGAGCGAATCGGCGCCCAGATCGTCCACGAAGGAAGCGTTCGCGGTGACGTCCTCTTCCTTGACGCCAAGCTGTTCGACGACAATCTTCTTGACGCGCTCTTCGATGCTGCTCATGTGGGTTAACCTCCAGGGCCAAAGCCGCGGTATTGTAGTGGAGTCCGTGGACGGGTGCCAGCCAAGGCCCGATGACCTCAGGAGCGGATTGAAAGCGTCGCGAGCGAAGGCAGATTGCGCGCGCCGGAGCACGCGGAGTCTACACGTCCGTGCATGAGGCCGCCGCGCGCGAGCTGCCGGGCGCGGCAGCTTTCAGCCGCTCCCTCAAGGCATGTACATGCCGCCGTTGACGTGCATGGTTTCACCGGTGATGTAATTCGCCGCGGACGAGGCCAGGAACACCACCGCTTTGGCGATATCCGCCGGTTCGCCCAGCCGGCCCAGCGCGATCGTGCCCTCCAGCGCCTTGCGCTGATCTTCGCTGAGGGCACGGGTCATGTCGGTGTCAATGAAACCCGGCGCCACCACGTTGACCGTGATGCCACGCGAGCCGACCTCTCGCGCCAGCGACTTGGAGAACGCGATGATCCCGGCCTTGGCCGCGGCGTAATTGGTCTGGCCGGGATTGCCGGTCACGCCGACCACGGAAGCGATGTTGATGATGCGGCCCTTGCGCGCCTTCATCATCGTGCGCATCACCGCTTTCGACGTGCGGTAGACCGAAGTCAGGTTGGTATCCAGGATCGCCTGCCAGTCCTCGTCTTTCATGCGCATCAGCAACTGGTCGCGGGTGATGCCGGCGTTGTTGACCAGGATGGAGAGGCCGCCGTGCTGTTTGATGATGGCTTCGATCAGCGCCTCGACCGCAGCGCCGTCGGTGACATTCAATACACGCCCTTCTCCGTCGTGCGCAGAGAGCTTCTGCGTGATCGCCTGCGCGCCGCCTTCGGAAGTCGCGGTGCCGATCACCTTTGCGCCTTGGGCTGCGAGTTCGTCAGCGATCGCCGCACCGATGCCGCGCGACGCGCCCGTCACCAGCGCGATCTCGCCCGTGAGTGTCTTGTCCATTTGCCAACTTCCCGCGGAAACAAAGCCGGGAACCTTACACGGAAACGGGGTTGCGCTGCATCCCGCCCGGATCAGGGCGCGGTTTGCATTTCAGCTTTCGCCGCAGCAGCCCGCCGGTTGCGTGTCGTCGTATTCGTCATGGCGTCGCCACCATGGCCCGCCCGGTTCATTACGGCCCAGCGGCGCGCGATCCAGCCACTGGTACATGCCCCACAAGCCATCCAGTCCACGGGCGTAGGTCGAGTACGTGTGATAGACCGCGCCGTCCTCCAGCACGAACGCACTCATGCCGGGGCGCTCGCGTATATAAGTGGCCGGATCGGTTCCACACATGCGGGCGAATCGCGAGAGCGGGCTTTCGTTGCCGAACCGGGTACTCGGCCCATCCGGCGTTCGTCCGGGCGGGGTTCCGGCTTCTCGCGTGTAGTTGTACTCCGCGCCGCCCTCGCGCTGCTGCGCTTCGGTAATGCCGACGGCGAAATCGGCATTGAAATCGCTGCCGAACGAGGAAGCCCATGGAAACGTCCAGCCCATCCGCCGCTTGTACGCCTGCAACTTCGCGAGCGGCGCGCGCGACACCGCCATCAGCATCACGTCGTGATGCGCCAGATGCACCGCGAATCCATTGAACCCGTCCGCGATGGCCGAACACGAAGGACAAGGCGCCGTGTAGTCGGGCCCGAACATCAGATGGTAAACGAGCAGTTGCGAGCGGCCCTCGAACAGGTCCGCCAGCGAAGCGCTGCCCTCTTCGGTGTCGAAGCGATATTCCTTCTCTATCCGCACCCACGGCAGCGCCTGGCGCTGCCGTGCCAGCTCGTCACTGCGGCGCGTCAACTCCTTTTCCGCTTTCAGCAGTTCCAGCCGATCGGATAACCACTCTTCGCGTGAAGCGATCCTGTGACCGCTCACCGGTGCGTCTTTGTTCATTTGCCACCTCCCGCTTTCAGCGGCTGCAGGTTGAGTTCCGGAGAGCGGCGCGCGATGCAATCGTTCTCCGGTTCCGGTTTGAAGCGCAGCTGCATCGCAACCCATGCGGCCAGACCGCCGGCCGATCCGGTGCCGGCCCAGACCATTGCCGCGGCGCCGAGGCAGATCGGGCACACGGCTGTTGTCCTCAGGCAACCCGCGCCGCAAGCGTGTCGAGAAAATGCGACCAGCCTTCGGTATGCCCCGTCGCCATCTTCTCGTCGGGCAGGCCTTCGTGGGTCAGGCGCAATTCCGTTTGATCGCCGCGCGGCGTGAACTCGATGGTGACCACCGACTCCTTGCCGTAAGTGCTTTCGCTGACCCAGGTGAACTCCAGCAGGCGCGGCGCTTCCACGCGCAGATAGCGGCCGTAGTGCGGATGGATCTTCTCCTTCGTGGACATGCCGAGATAGAACAAGCCATCCGGGCGCGGATCAATGCTGGTATCGCCGCCCATCGCCAGCCACGCCCTGGCACTGTCCGGATCGGTCCAGGCGCGGAACACGCGTTAAGGCGACGCGTCGTAGGTCCTGGGCAGACTGATGCGGAACGGCCCCATCGCACGCTCGTTACGTCCCTTCATGTTCGGACTCCTTCTGTTCGAGGAATTGGCCCAGCGCATCGAGGCGCTGGTTCCAGAAGCGTTCGTATTGCGAGGTCCATCGTGCGATCTCGCGCAATGGCGAGGCGCGCAGGCTGAGGTAATGCTCGCGCCCCTGCCGCGAGCGCCGTACCAGGCCGGCCCGCTCCAGCACCTTGACGTGCTTGGACACCGCGTTGAGCGACATCGCGAACGGCTGCGCCAGGTCGGTGACGCGGACATGCCCGCGCGTCAGCCGCGTCACGATGCGGCGGCGGGTGGGATCGGCGAGCGCAGCGAAAGCGAGATCGAGGGTGGCCATTGCGTATTTCATTCAACCGTACGGTTGAATATTAGCGCAATTGAAACCGCAGTCAAGCGGTTCGATTTTGCGGAATGATTTGCGCTCGGGGAATCAGCACGTGGGCTGCCGCCGACGCAGCGAAGCCGGCATCAATGCATCGCATGCCGGGGCTAGCCGGCCGAGGACTACCCGAGGCTCGCGGCCAGCGCCTGTTCCAGCTCGGCCGGGGTGCCGAGAGCACGCGCTTCCAGCGCCTTGTCTATGCGCTTCGCCAGGCCGGTCAGCACCTTGCCGGGACCGCATTCGAACAATTTCGTCGCGCCATTGGTGGCGAGCTGCTGCACGCATTCGGTCCAGCGCACCGGCATGTAGAGCTGGCGCTCCAGCGCGGCGCGGATGTACTCGACGCTGGTGTGCGCGCGTGCATCGGCGTTCTGCACCACCGGGATGGACGGCACCTTCCACTCGATCTGCGCCATGCGCTCGCCGAGGCGATTCGCGGCGTCGCGCATCAGAATGGTGTGCGAAGGCACCGAGACAGCGAGTTTCACCGCCTTGCGCACGCCGAGTTCGGCCAGACGCGCGATCGCGCGATCCACCGCCGCGGCGTGGCCTGCAATCACCACCTGCCCCGGCGAGTTGAAATTCGCCGGCGCAATCACTTCGTCCTGCGCGACTTCGTCGCACACCATCGCAATCTGTGCATCCTCGCCGCCGAGGATCGCCGCCATCGCACCGACGCCCGCGGGCACGGCGTCCTGCATCAATCGCCCGCGCTCGGCGACCAGTCCTGCGGCGTCGTGCAACGACAATGCGCCCGCGCAGACCAGCGCGGAATATTCGCCGAGGCTGTGTCCCGCCATCTGGGCCGGCATCGCCCCGCCCTGCATACACCACACGCGCCACACCGCCACACTTGCGGCCAGCAGCGCCGGCTGCGTGTTCTCGGTGCGATTGAGTTCTTCCCCCGGACCTTCCTGCGCAAGTGTCCACAGGTCGCGTCCCGCGCCTTGCGAGGCTTCTTCGAAAGTCTCGCGCACGTGCGCATGTGCGGCCGCCAGCTCCGCCAGCATGCCGACAGATTGCGAGCCCTGGCCGGGAAAGACGAAGGCGAGTTGCGGGTTGGATTCCATGTGGATGGGGTTCTATCGAAAAACAAAATGCACGAATAGCCCGAAAGCAATCAACGTCAGTGCCAATACGTAGCGGAATGCCGCAAAGCGGAATAGACCGGCAATTGGACTGATGCGAGCCAGCCTTTGGGGTTCCTCTTCGTCAACTCGAACGAGGAATGTTGCAATGCCGACGATCGCAAAGAGCACCGGCAGAACCCAAACGGTCAGCCAGCCTTGCATCGTCAATATCTGATAAGCGCCGACGCCCAGGTAAATCCGCCGCCGAACGCTTCCAGCAGCAGGTTCTGGCCACGCTGCACCTGGCCGGTGCGGATCAGTTCGTCGAGCGCCAGCGGCACCGAACCGGAGGAAGTATTGCCGTGGCGATCCACCGTCACCACCACGCGCTCCATCGGCAGGCTCAGGCGCTTGGCGGTCGCCTGGATGATGCGCAGGTTGGCCTGGTGCGGGATCAGCCAGTCCACCTGCTCGGGCGCCATGCCGGCGGCATCCAGCGTTTCGTCCACCAGCCGCTCCAGCGTGCGCACAGCAACGCGAAACACTTCGTTGCCGGCCATCTTCACCAGGTTGCCGTGGTGCGGATCGTCCTTGAAGCCGGCCGACACGCCCACCGGGTTGTAAAGCAGATGCTTGTAGGCGCCATCCGCGTGCATCAGCGTGGTGATGATGCCCGGCTCTTCGCTGGCTTCCAGCACCACCGCGCCGGCACCGTCGCCGAACAGGACGCAGGTTGAACGATCGGTCCAGTCCATCATGCGCGACAGCGTTTCCGCGCCGATCACCAACGCCTTGCGCGCCTGGCCGCCACGGATGAACTTGTCGGCGATGCCGAGCGCGTACATGAAGCCCGAGCACGCGGCGTTGACGTCGAACGCGGCGCAGCCGTTGGCGCCGAGCCGCGCCTGCAACAGGCAGGCGGTCGAGGGAAAGATGATGTCCGGCGTGGTCGTGCCGAGCACGATCAGATCGAGTTCGCTGGCCTTGGTGCCGGCGGCTTCCAGCGCGCGGGTCGCGGCGTGGAAAGCCAGGTCGCCGGTGGTTTCACCGTCTGCGGCGATACGCCGCTCGCGGATGCCGGTGCGGCTGGTGATCCACTCGTCGCTGGTTTCGACCAGCTTCTCGAGTTCGGCGTTGCTCAGCACGCGCTCTGGCAGATAACTGCCGGTGCCGGAGATGCGGGCGAAGGTCAAGGTTTATTCCCCGTGGTGCGATAGGTACGTAGGGCGGGTCTTGACCCGCCTTTGCGCGTATTCGCCACCGACGGCAGCGACCCGCCTACGAAGGTGGGCCAAGGCCCACCCTACCTTAGTCTTCGTCCACCACCGCAGCGGCGTTCTCGATCACCTTCTTGCCGCGGTAATAGCCGTCCTTGGTGACGTGATGACGGCGATGGATCTCGCCACTGGTCGGGTCGGTGGCGAGCTGCACCTTGGCCAGCGCGTCGTGCGAACGCCGCATGCCACGGCGGGAGGGGGATTTGCGGCTCTTGGCAACGGCCATGATGTCTCTCCGGAAAGATCTATGTTGCGTATCAGCGTTGTGGCTTTTTCAGCTCGCGTAAAACCGCGAACGGGTTTTCACTGCGCCCCGGATCGTCCGGTTGCGCGCTGGTCCAGCGTTGGCCGTTCCAGGTTTTCGGCTCCGGCTCCGCGCCGGGATCATCCTTCATTGGATAAGGCGGCAGCGCCAGCAGCAATTCATCCTCGATCACCAGCGCCGGGTTCAGCATTCCGCCTTCCAGCAGCAGCGGCTCGAAACCGGCGGGCAGACCCGCCTCATCTCGTTCATCCTCGATCAGACCCAACCGGACATCCACATCGAGCGGATGTTCGAAGGCTTCCAGCGAACGTTGGCATTCCAAAGTCACACGGGTCGCCGCGCGCAGGGCAAGGCAGCGGATCCCGGGCGCTTCCATGCCGAATTCCAGGTCGTACTCGACCTCGCCGCGGTCGCTCGCCAGCGCCTGCACCAGCCGCTTCATCGAAGCCACGGTCAAGCTGCCATGGAACGAACGCCGCGCCGCCACCATGCGCTCGGCGTCCAGACGCTCCGGCAAGGACGCAGACATAAGCCAGCAATTGTAGGTTGGGCACCGTATTCAGTCAACGAGATCAAACTCGTTCCTGCCAGGCGGCATTGCGGTATCGCCGGGAGCGTAAGTCAATCGGTCGGCCAAACCTTCCCTTATGGCCCGGATCGTGCAGACTGTGCGGCAAGCCAGCCAAAAATCATCCCCTCGTGATTTCCGTCTCTTCCGTTGCCGTTGCTGCCTGGCTGCCCGCCGTCGCCGCGCTGTGCGTGATCGTGGGCCTGGGCGCGATCGTCCTGATCACGCATCGCCAGAGCCGTCGACGGCGCGCGTTGCGCGCGCTTCACCGCGGCGCCGACGAACTGGAGCATGACCTCAAGGAATGCCGGACGCGGCTGGAACGCGCCCATTCTTCGATGAGCGTGGCGCCGGGCGTACCGGCGGCCGGCGAAGCGGACGCCCACGCGGCCATTGATGCAGCATTGCGCGAGTTGCTGGCGCACCGGTTGTGGCTGCGCGATCACGCCGACGTCGCCGGTCAGCGTGAGCTGGATACGGCCGTGTCGGCGCTGGACAAGGCGCGCGACTCGCTGAGCGAGCAGCTTGCGAAGCTGGATTCCGCGCAGCGCGAACTGGAAACCGCGGTGCGCGAGAAGATCGAGGATCTCGCCCAGCGATGAATGCACCGGGGATCGTGCTGGCTTCCACCTCGCGCTATCGCGCTGAACTGTTGCGCCGCTTGTTGCCGGACTTCGAGCAGGTCGCACCAGGCGTGGACGAATGCGTCGAGCCAGGCGAAGCGCCGGCCGAACGCGCATCACGGCTGGCCCGGCAGAAGGCGCTCGCCGTCGCCGAAAATATTTCCGGGGCGATCGTGATCGGTTCGGATCAGGTCGCCGAGCTGGACGGACACGTGCTGGACAAGCCCGGCAGTGCCGCGATTGCGCGCGCGCAATTGCAGATGTGCAGTGGCCACGCGGCCCGGTTCCATACCGCGGTCTGCGTGCTGGACACCCGCCGGGATCATCACGCGGCGCAGGCAACCGATCTCACCCGCGTCGTCTTCCGCGCGCTTTCGCCCGAGGAGATCGCCCGCTACGTGGAACGCGAACGGCCGCTGGACTGTGCCGGCGGGTTCAAGGCCGAAGCATTGGGCATCAGCCTGTTCGATCGCATCGAGGGCACCGACCCGACCGCGCTGATCGGCCTGCCGCTGATCGCGCTGGCACGCCTGCTTAGAGAATGCGGGCTGGCGTTACCTTAGGGCCGACAGTGGCGCCAGCACCACGGGCGGTGGCTCGCCTCTGCACAACCGATCCGACGTGCCTTCCTGCGGCGGTCAAGATCCGCCCGCTTCGCGCGCAACTCACGTTGCAATCAGCGCGACTGGCCTACACTGTCGGGAATGACATCAGGTGCTTCACCCATGGATACCACCGTGGCCCGGGCGGAACCTGCGCAGCGTGATGAGCGCGCGCTCGACAAGGACCTGCGCAAGCGGCTGGACGCCGCGCTGGCGCAGATCAACAGCGTGCTGCTGGGCAAGCAGCATCAGGTGCGGCTGGCCTTTGCCTGCCTGCTGGCGGGAGGCCACCTGCTGGTCGAAGACGTGCCCGGCGTCGGCAAGACCACCCTGGCGCATGCGATGGCGGCCACCTTCGATCTGGTGTTCCAGCGCATCCAGTTCACCTCCGACCTGCTGCCGTCCGACATCGTCGGCGTAAGCGTGTACGAGCGTGAAACCGGCACCTTCCGATTCCATCCGGGACCGGTGTTCGCGCAATTGCTGCTGGCCGACGAAATCAATCGCGCCACGCCGAAGACGCAAAGCGCGCTGCTTGAGGCAATGGCCGAAGGCCAGGTCACGATAGACGGCATCAGCCGCGCGCTGACGGCGCCGTTCTTCGTGGTCGCGACGCAGAATCCGCTGGATCTCGCCGGCACCTATCCGTTGCCCGATTCGCAACTCGACCGCTTCATGCTGCGCCTCTCGCTGGATTATCCGAATGCGGATGCCGAGCGGGCATTGCTGACCGGCGAAGATCGGCTGGAGCTGATCGGACGGCTGTCGCCGTGCCTCGATGTCAAGGACATTGATCGCCTGCGCGCCTGCGCACGCGGGGTGCTGGCCAGTCCCGCACTGCTGGGCTACCTGCAGGCCTTGCTCGCAGCCAGCCGCAAGCATGCGGAAGCGCGCGTGGGCTTGTCGCCCCGCGCCGGTCTTGCGTTGCTCGCGTCCGCGCGAGCCTGGGCCCTGCTGGGTGGACGCGACTACGTGATCCCGGAAGATCTGCAAGCCGTATTCGTGGCGGTCGCCGGGCACCGTTTGATCCCCGCGCGCAGCGTGACCCGCGAGGCACTGGCGCGCGCATTGCTGGCGGAAGTGCCGGTAAGTTGACATGAACGCGGCAGCCCGCACGTGGCGTGAAGCGCTGATCGCGCACGCCGAGCGGCGTTTGCCCTCGTTGACGCGCTTGCGCGGGCCGGAACCGTTGCCCATCGAGCTGCATCGCCGGCGCATCTACATCCTGCCGACGAAATCAGGAATCGGCTTCGGGGTGCTGCTGGCGGTGATGCTGGTGGGCGCGCTGAATTACCAGAACAACGCCGCCCTGCTGCTGACTTGCCTGCTCGGTGCGACC
>JBQCCR010000041.1:0-3569 GCA_051961995.1 Rhodanobacteraceae bacterium
CGGCCTCCTTCGGGCCGGGCGGCCGGCCCCCCCCCCCCCCCCCCGGGGGGGGTTGGGTGGGGGGGGGGGGGCAGGGGCTTGCCGGAAGATTTATCTGCACGGCTTTTATGAGAGGGCTTCTTGCGCGCGTTGTTCGCTCCACGCGAGGTTGGCCCCTCACCCCCGCCCTCTCCCCCAAGGGAAGAGGGCGTTGTGCTCGTGGCGGAGTCCAACTTCCATCCAAGCTCCTGCACCACCAGCGGCAACTGCCGATGCAGCTCGCGCCACTCGCGCATGCGCAGGAAACTCAAAAAATGCCGCGAACACCAGTCGCGCAATTTCGACTGCGCCAACTCCTCATGCGCACGGTCATACTCGCGCCAGAGATTCAGCACGCCGACGAAATCGGATTTCGGATCGGCGAACACCGCATGCGCCGCATCCGCCTGCTGGCGCGCATCGGCTGGCCGCTCGCGCGGGTCCTGGATGCTGAGGAAGGCCACCACCACCAGCAGTTCGCGCAGACTGCCCAGCTTGTGCGCCTCTACCAGCATGCGCGCCAATTGCACGTCGATCGGCAGGCGCGCGAGCGTGCGGCCGATCGTGGTGAGCTGGCGCTGCTCGTCGATCGCGCTGATTTCGGCAAGGCGGCGGTAGCCATCGGCCACCACGCGCGGATCGGGCGATTCCAGGAACGGGAATTCGTCCACTTCGCCCAACTGCAGCGACAGCATGCGCAGGATCACGTTGGCGAGCGAGGAGCGCAGCAGTTCCGGATCGGTATACGCCGCGCGCGAGGCATAGTCGGCTTCGTCGTACAGGCGGTAGCAGATGCCGGGACCGACGCGGCCGCAGCGGCCCTTGCGCTGGTCCGCCGCCGCCTGCGAGATCGGCTCCACGTGCAGGCGCTCGAGCTGGCTGCGCTGGCTGTAGCGTTTGACGCGCGCGCTGCCGGTGTCGATCACGTAGCGGATGCGCGGCACGGTGAGCGAGGTTTCCGCCACGTTGGTGGCCAGCACCACGTGCCGCTTCGGGCCGGGCTTGAACACGCGATCCTGATCGCCCGCCGACAGGCGCGCGTACAGCGGCAGGATTTCCGTTTCGCGGTATTGCCGGCGCGACAGCAGCAGGTGCGCGTCGCGGATCTCGCGCTCGCCAGGCAGGAACACCAGCACATCGCCGCGCGGATCGTCGTGCGTGATTTCGTCCAGCACCGCAGCCAAGTGTTCTGCGCTGCCCTGCTGCAGCTCGTTGCTGCGCTGGTTGCGGCGCGCGGCCACCTCGTCCACCGAACGCCAGCGCACCTCCACCGGATAGGCGCGCCCTTCCACTGAAATCACCGGTGCATTGCCGAAATGCTCGGCAAAGCGCGCCGTGTCGATGGTGGCGGAGGTAACGATGATCTTCAGCTCCGGCCTCTTCAGCGCCAGCCGCTTGAGATACCCGAGCAGGAAATCGATGTTGAGGCTGCGCTCGTGGGCTTCGTCGATGATCAGCGTGTCATAGCTCGACAGCCACGGATCGCCCTGCGTTTCGGCCAGCAGGATGCCGTCGGTCATGAACTTGATCAGGCTCTGCTCGGAGACCTGGTCGTTGAAGCGCACCTGGAAACCGACCTTGTCGCCCAGTTGCGTGCCCAGCTCCTCCGCCACGCGGCGTGCCACCGAACGCGCAGCCAGGCGGCGCGGTTGGGTGCACCCGATCATGCCGGCTTCGCCGCGGCCTGCCGCCAGACATAGCTTAGGCAGTTGGGTGGTCTTGCCCGAACCGGTTTCACCGGCGATCACGATCACCTGGTGCGCGCGTATCAGCTTGACGATCTCCTCGGCGCGCGCGGTGATCGGCAGCGATTCGTCCAGGCGGATTTCCGGCTTGCTTCGCGCACGGCGCTGCCTCCGCTCGGCCGAGGCGGCGATGTCGGCGGCCAATGCCTCCAGCTTTTTCTCGTCCGGGCGGCGCGACAGGCCACGCCAGCGGCCCAGCAGGCGGCCAAAATCGCGGGAGGAAACCGCGTCCAGCGATTTGCGCAGCGTGCGCAGGCGAGAGTCCGGGGAAGCGGGGATCGTGTCGGGCTTGGAGTCGCTCATGCAGACGCACATGATAGCCGGTGGCTATGGTTTGCATCTGCATTATTCATTTCCTGCGCGATCGGGCCGCGGCTAAGCTCTTGCGTCAACATCATCAGATGAGGAGCGCAGCATGGCCACCACCAGCATCGGCATCGCCAAGAAGGATCGCGAAGCCATCGCCAAGCAGTTGTCCAAGCTGCTGGCCGATACCTATTCGCTATACCTGAAAACCCACAGCTTCCATTGGAATGTGACCGGGCCGCATTTCAACAGCCTGCACACCATGTTCGAGGCCCAGTACAACGAATTGTGGCTGGCCGCCGACGAGGTGGCTGAGCGCATCCGCACGCTGGATGTGTTCGCGCCGGGCTCCTACAGCCAGTTCGGCAAGCTCACCACCATCAAGGAAGAAGCCGGCGTGCCGGACTGGAAGGAGATGGTGGAGCAGCTCGTGACCGGCCACGAGATCGCCGCCACCACCGCGCGCGAGACGATCAAGACGGCCGACGCGGCCGGCGATGAAGGAACCGTGGACATGGCCACCGGCCGGCTGAAGGCCCATGAGAAGACGGCGTGGATGCTGCGCTCGTTGTTGAAGTGAGCGTGAAAGTGCCGTCCTGGCGAACGCCGCAACCCGGCGCCACAGGCCTGTCCAGGCACCGAACCCCGGCTCTCGCCGGGGTGACGGAGCGTGGCCCATGGAGATAGCCCTGACCTTGCGCTGACCACTCACCCGCAATTTATTGAGCCCCCCGCCGCGAATTGGTTAAGCTCCACAGGATTCACGCGCCTCACGAGAGGTGACTTGCGGGGACTTTCTTGAGCGCCACATCCACCCAATCCAAATCCGGGCCATCGATCATCTCCGCCGTCCTGTTGGCGCTTGTGGTCGCCGCGCTGAACATCGGCCTGTGGTGGTGGAGCAACCGCCCGCATGGTCCCGAGGATTGGCACGGGCAGATCAACGGCTTTTCGGTGTCGTTCTTCCAGCGCTACCAGAACCCGTTCAACCAGAGCTTCCCCAGCGACGACGAAATCGCCGGCGACCTGAAGCTGCTTCACCATTACACCGGCCGCATTCGCACCTACTCCACGCTGCTCAACCCGCAGGTGTTCCGCCTGGCCCAGAAAGAGGGCCTGAAGGTGATGGCCGGCGCGGAAATCGACACCCGCCTGGACAACAACGAAAAGGAACTGGACACGCTGATCGCCTTGGCGCAGCGCTATCCGGACACCATCGAGCGGGTGGTGGTGGGGAACGAGGTGCTGTTCCGTAACAACGTGCCGGTCGAGAAGATGATCAACTATCTCGACCGCGCGCGCGCGCATATCCACCAGCCGGTGTCGATCGCGGAACCGGACTACATCTGGCTGAAGTATCCGGAGCTGGCCGATCACGTCGATTACATCACCATCCATTTGTTCCCGTTCTGGAACGGCTTGCCGGTATCGAGCGACCCGAAGTACTCGGTGGCGGTGCAGGCCGCCCAAGGCGCCTACAACCAGATCAAGCAGCGCTTC
>JBQCCR010000042.1:0-3380 GCA_051961995.1 Rhodanobacteraceae bacterium
ATCCAGGCGATCGCCTGCCGCACCGGCGACCGCATCCGGCAACTCGCCGCACGCGGAGAACTTTGATTCGCGCTGCTTTGACCGTCCGTCGTGCAAAGTGGAATCAGCCCGGATGAAGGCGCGCCGCGCCGGAATCCGGGATTTGCATGCGCACCATCCCGGATCCCGCTTCGCTCCATCCGGGCTACGGGCGCGAGGAGGAGACATGAGCGCAACGAGCAATGCAAAGAGTGAAATGAACCCCGTGATTCCCCGCCGCCGCGGCCGCTTCGCCGAGCAGGTCGTGGTGATCACCGGCGCATCGGCCGGCGTGGGCCGTGCCACCGCGCGCGCGTTCGCGCGCGAGGGCGCCAGGGTCGCGCTGATCGCGCGCGGGCAATCCGGGCTGGATGCGGCGCGAACCGAAATCGAACGCGGCGGCGGCCAGGCGATCGCGATCGCACTGGATGTCGCCGACGCGCAGGCGCTGGAAGATGCCGCCGAGCGCGTGGAGCGCGAACTCGGCCCGATAGACATCTGGGTCAACAACGCGATGGTCACCGTGTTCGCGCCGGTGAACCAGATCGGCCCCGACGAATTCAAGCGCGTCACCGAAGTCACATACCTCGGCGGCGTGTACGGTGCGATGGCCGCGCTGAAACGCATGCGCACGCGCGATCGCGGCACCATCGTGCAGGTGAGTTCGGCGCTGGCCTACCGCAGCATCCCGTTGCAATCGGCCTATTGCGGCGCCAAGCACGCCCTCGCGGGTTTCGTGGACGCGCTGCGCTGCGAGCTGATCCACGAGAAGAGTCGAATTCACGTCACCGCGGTGCAGATGCCCGCGCTGAACACGCCGCAGTTCTCGTGGGCACGCAACAAGCTGCCGCATCATCCGCAACCGGTGCCGCCGATCTTCCAGCCGGAAGTGGCCGCGGACGCAATCCTGTACGCGGCCAGTCGCCGCCGCCGCAACGTGCCGGTCGGCGCACCGACCTGGCTTGCGGAATGGGGCCAGCGTTTCGTTCCCGGATTGTTGGACAAGTATCTCGGCCGCACCGCGTGGGGCGGACAACAGACACCCGAGCCCGATGATCACCAGCGTGCCGACAACCTGTTCTCGCCGGTGGATGCAGACAGCGACCCCGGCGCGCACGGCGAATTCGATGCGCGCGCGCGCAAGTTCTCGTGGGCGTTGTGGACGGAGAAGCACCGTCGTTCGCTGGGATGGGGTGCGCTCGCTGCCGGCGCCATGGGAACGGGATTGTGGTTCGGTGCGCGGAAGCGCAAGCGCATGGAGGGCGGGTCCTGACCCGCCCTGGTGCGCCATGACCTGAGCCTTGCATCGGCGGGTTGAAACCCGCCCGCCATCTGTTCCTGTTCCCGCTTCCAAGGATCCACCATGACCATCGGCAAGAAATTCTGGGCCATCGCGGAAGGCTACATCCCCCCTGCCAGCACCGACGGCGAGGATCGCCGGTTCCTGAGCCACGAGACCGCGTGCATGTTGAACGCCAACGATCGTGACGCGCAGGTACGCATCACCCTGTATTTTTCGAACCGCGATCCGGTCGGCCCCTACTCCGTGACCGTGCCGGCGAAGCGCACGTTGCATTTACGCTTCAACGATCTCAGCGATCCGGCGCCGGTGCCGCGCGATACCGATTACTCCAGCGTGTTCCAATCGGACCTGCCGATCGTGGTGCAGCACACCCGGCTGGATTCGCGGAAGGAGGCGCTGGCCCTTCTCAGCACGATCGCGTATTCAAGCGATTGAGCCACTCCGGTCTCAACGAAGAGACAACATCTCGTCACGTAGCATTCATGGATTGCGGCGAATGAAGGAATTCGATGGCTCGCACGCCGGCCGCGGCATGGATGGACCGGTTCCGGGGCGCACGTCCGCCGCGGCGCGCGGCAACGGCCCGGCCCATGCCGTCGTTGGACCGCGCGATTGATCTGGAGACCTGCGCGCGCGACCTGGCGAAGCAGCAGTACGGTGCGGCGACGCGCCAGAATCTGCGGGACCTGAAACGCGCACTGCTGGAGCATGAGAACAGCCTGCGCCACGCCTACGCCGCCGTGCGGCTGGCGTGTTCCGAACAGCGTCGTATCGAACCCGCGGCCGAATGGCTGCTCGACAACTTCTACCTGATTCGCACGCAGTTGCGCGAGCTGGCAGCGAATCTGTCGCTGCGCGAATTGCGCAAGCTGCCGCGCGCCACCGACAACGGCGAGAGCGTTCCGCGCATGCTCGGCATCGCGCGGTGCTGCGTGACGCATCTGGATGGCCGCATCGAACCCGAGCAGGCACGCCGCTTCCTCGCTGCATATCAGCAGGACATCACGCTGCAGCTGGCGGAACTGTGGGCGTGGCCGAGCCTGTTGCGGATTGCCGTGATCGAGCGCGTCGCCGCGATCGCGCGCACGATCGCGCGGCGGCTGGAGGAATACGCCGGCGCCGAATACTGGGCCGGGTACCTGATCGAGAAGGCCGGCAAGGATGCGCCCGGCATGCTGATGTACGTCGCCGACATGGCGCGGCTGGTACCGGCGGTGACGCCCGCCTGGGTGGCGGAGTTCTATCGCCTGCTGGAAGGCAAGCACCCGTCGCTGGCGCTCGCGCTGACCTGGGCCGAGCAGCAACTGCACCAGCGCGATCTCAGCGTCGCGGAAGTGATCGACGGCGAAAGCCGCGCGCAGGCCGCCGATCAGGTTTCGATCGCCAACTGCATCAACAGCCTCCGACTGGTCGCGCGGCACAACTGGTCGGATGTGATCGAGGCAGTCAGCGCGGTGGATCGCATCCTGGATGGCGATCCCACGCAGACCTACGCACAGATGGATTTCACCACCCGCGGCCTGTACCGTCGCGCGGTCGAGACCCTGGCGCAACGCGCGCGCTTGAGTGAAAGCGAAGTCGCACAGCGCGCAGTGCAAGCCGCGAAAGCCGCGGTCAGTCCGACCGGCGATCCGCGCGTCCGGCATGTCGGCCATCACCTGATCGGCCGCGGCCGCGTCGCACTCGAGAAGCAGCTCGAGGTCTCGCCACCACCGGAGGCGCGCGTCGCCACTGCCCTGCGCCGCTGGCCGGCGATGTTTTACCTGGGCGCGATCGCGACCATCACCGCTGCGGTCACGTTCGTCATCGCGCACAACAGCCTGCATGGTTTGCCCTTGCCGCTGGATCTCACCCTGCTGATCGCGCTGTTCGTCGCGGCCAGCCATCCGGCGGTGGCGGTCGTCAACTGGCTGGTCAGCATGCTGGTGCCGCCGGAACTGCTGGCGCGCATGTCCTTCAGCGGCGGCATCCCGGACGACTGCCGCACGCTGGTGGTGGTGCCATGGCTGCTCGGCAGCGAAGCGGGGCTGGACGAGCAGCTGGAGCTGCTGGAGATCCG
>JBQCCR010000043.1:0-29906 GCA_051961995.1 Rhodanobacteraceae bacterium
GGCCTGTCTGGCCTGCAGGTCGAGCCGCGGATCTTCGACCTGGATCGCCACTGGATCCCGGCCCGCGGCGAAGAGCCGGGCCACTGGCACTACGACGTGCGCTACGTCGTGCGCGCGACCTCGGATGAGCGTTTCGCCCTCAGCGAGGAGTCTCTGGCGCTGGCGTGGCGGCCGGTGGAGGCATTGCTTGCCGATCCGGCCACTGACGGATCGCTGCAGCGGATGGTGCGGCGCTGGCTGGCACGCGCTGCCTGAGTCGGGCTTGGCGCCGTCAGGGCGCCGGGTGCACGGTGCCGCACCGTGCACAGGTGCGTGCAGCGAGCGACTCGTGGAACCGTGCGAACACGGGCGGAAAGTCGTGCTCGATGTCCTTGAGTTCGAAGTATTCCTCGTAGAGCTTGTGGTTGCAGTTGTCGCAGAACCACAGCAGGCCGTCCTTCTCGTGCGGCAGCCGTTTGCGCTCGATCACCAGGCCGATCGAATCCGGCATGCGTTGCGGCGAATGCGGCACGCGCGGCGGCAGGTAGAAGATCTCGCCCGCGCGAATCGGCAGGTCGCGGCGCTCGCCCTCGTCCTGCACACGCAGGATCATTTCGCCTTCGAGCTGGTAGAAGAATTCCGGGCCCTCGTCCCAGTGGTAATCGCTGCGCGCGTTCGGCCCGCCGACGATCATGACGATGAAGTCGCCATCCACGATGCATTTGTTGCCCACCGGCGGCTTCAGCAGATGCCGGTGTTCGGCGATCCAGGTTTGCAGGTCGAAGGGCGGAACGAGGGACATGGCTCAAGGCTCATGCTGGGAAGGGAAATCTTAGCTTTTCCCGAGTCCCGAGTCCCGAGTCCCGAGTCAAACCTCCAGCGACGCCAGATCGCCTTTCTCTTCCAGCCACTGCTTGCGGTCGGAGGCGCGCTTCTTGGCGAGCAGCATGTCCATCAGTTGCGATGTCGCGCTGCCGTCGTCCACGGTCAGTTGCACGAGCCGCCGCGTGTCGGGGTGGATGGTGGATTCGCGCAATTGCGAGGGGTTCATCTCGCCCAGTCCCTTGAACCGGGTCACTGAAACCTGGCCCTTGATCTTCTCGCGTTCGATCCGCGCGAGCAGCGCGTCGCGTTCGGATTGATCGAGGCAGTAGAACACCTGCTTGCCCACGTCCACGCGAAACAGCGGCGGCATCGCCACGAACACGTGGCCCTCGCGCACCAGCGCCGGGAAATGGCGCAGGAACAGCGCGGACAAAAGCGTTGCGATGTGCAGGCCGTCGGAATCCGCATCCGCCAGCACGATCACCTTGTCGTAGCGCAGGCCGGAGAGATCGTCCCTGCCCGGATCGCAGCCGATCGCGATCGCGAGATTGTGCACTTCCTCCGACGCGAGCACGGAACCCGATTCCACTTCCCAGGTATTCAATATCTTGCCGCGCAACGGCAGGATCGCCTGGAAATCCTTGTCGCGCGCCTGCTTGGCCGAACCGCCGGCGGAATCGCCTTCGACCAGGAACAATTCGGTGCGCGCGGGATCGGACGATGCGCAATCGGCCAGTTTGCCGGGCAGGGCCGGACCCTGCGTGATCTTCTTGCGCACGACTTGCTTCGCGGCTTTCAAGCGCGCGCTGGCGCGCTCGATCGCCAGTTGCGCGATCGCTTCCCCCGCGGCGACGTTCTGGTT
This sequence comes from Rhodanobacteraceae bacterium, assembly GCA_051961995.1. Taxonomy (GTDB): domain Bacteria; phylum Pseudomonadota; class Gammaproteobacteria; order Xanthomonadales; family Rhodanobacteraceae; genus 66-474. Next base: position 1,667 of record JBQCCR010000043.1, read on the forward strand.
CAGCCACAGCGAGAACGCGTCATGCGTGGCGTTCTCCACCATCGCCGCCGCGTCGCGCGAGCTCAAACGCTCTTTCGTCTGGCCGGCGAATTGCGGATCGCGCAGCTTCACCGACAGCACGAACGCGAGCCGTTCCCACACGTCTTCCGGCGCCAGCTTGATGCCGCGCGGCAGCAGGTTGCGCAAGTCGCAGAACTCGCGCAACGCGTTGGTCAGCCCTGAGCGCAAGCCGTTGACGTGGGTACCGCCCTGCACGGTCGGGATCAGGTTGACGTAACTCTCCTGCACCAGTTCGCCATCCGGCACCCAGGCGAACGCTGCGTCCAGCCCGCCGTTGTCCCGCTGCAGACGCTGCACAAAAAAATCCGCCGGCAGGCAAGGCGCGCCCTGCAATTCCGATTTCAGATAATCGGCCAGGCCATCCTCGTAATGCCATTCCTCGCGCTCGCCGGATGCTTCATCGAGCAATCGCACCGTGAGGCCGGCGCACAGTACCGCCTTCGCGCGCAGCAGGTGCTTCAGTTTCGGCAGCGAGATCTTCGGCGTATCGAAATATTTGGGATCGGCGAGGAAACGCAGTGTGGTGCCGGTGCGCTTCTTCGGAACTTCACCCAGCGTTTCCAGCGCGCCGAGCGGCTCGCCGTGTGCGAAGCGCATGCGGTATTCGTGGCCTTCGCGGCGGATCGTCACTTCCAGGTGCGAAGACAGCGCATTGACCACTGACACGCCCACGCCGTGCAGGCCGCCGGCGAAAGCGTAATTGCGATCGGAGAATTTCCCGCCCGCATGCAGGCGCGTCAGGATCAGCTCCACGCCGCTGACGCCCTGTTCCGGATGGATGTCCACCGGCATGCCGCGGCCATCGTCGCTCACTTCCACCGAACCATCCGCATGCACGATCACCTCGACCGTGCGCGCGAAACCGGCCAGCGCTTCGTCCACCGAGTTGTCCACCACTTCCTGCACCAGGTGATTCGGGCGACTGGTGTCGGTGTACATGCCGGGCCGGCGGCGCACCGGTTCCAGACCGGTCAGCACTTCGATGTCGGCGGCGTTGTAGCGGGTGGAAATCGGCATGGGGGATGACTTCGAATCGGGGTTGCGGGTCAGCCGTGCAGGATGGCGAGACGAAGCGGTCCGGTCAATGCACGCGCGGCCGGATGCGGTGCACAACGGCTTTCAAGCGGTCCCGAATCCGGTTCAGCTTCCGGTGTGGGACTGGCGCGGATGATTTTGCTCGCGCCAACGAGGGGGCGCGTCAACCAAACACTCCCAGGAGCAATAAACCATGCGCAAGCTCATCCTCCCAGCGTTGATCGCCGTGGCGTTCTCCATCCCTGCGTTCGCGCAGGACACCAGCGCGCCGGCCGCGGCTTCCACCGCAACGACCGCGACCTCGTCCAGCATGTCCTCGCAGGGCAGCATGGAGCACAAGACCACCAAGCACCACGCCCGGCACCATCATCATCACGCCAAGAAGGCTGCTGCCGCGTCCTCCAGCGCGCCGGCTTCCACTTCGACCAGCGGCAAGTAATTCCTTTCCGGATTCACTGCGGATCTGAACGCCCCGGTTCGCCGGGGCGTCTTTTTTTGTCGCCGTGGCGAAACACCGCTGCCGTCCACGTGAAGGAATGCGGATGAAGCTGTACGAAACGTAAAACACGCAGGCTCCGATTCAGGCCGCGTTTGACTGCGCTGCTCAGGATGACAGTGCGAACGAAAGGGGAATTCGCGCACTCATTCCACGCAAGGAGATACACCATGCGCAAGCTCATTCTTCCCGCATTGATCGCTTCCGCCTTCGCCATCCCGGCGTTGGCGCAGGTCAACGTCGGCGGTGCGGTTGGCGGAGCCGCCGGCGCGGCCAATCGCATGCAAGTCGGCGCGCCGGTCGGTGGCATCGGCGCGCAGAGCGCGTTGGGCGGTTCGATGCACTCCGGTGCAAACCTGACGCCGCCGCCGGTCGGCAACGCGGTTTCCTCCACGGCGCAAAGCACCCGTGACACCGCGAACTCCGCGGCGCAACAGGCCGAAGACACCGCCGGCAGCGTGCCTCGGGCGGCGTCCTCCAGCGTCAGCGCTGGCGCGAACCAGGCCACGCAGGCCCAGGGCGTGGTGTCCAGCGATGTGAAAGACGACGTGTCCGGCACCGCGGATGCGGGTATCCAGGCCGACACCATGACCGGTACGCACGGCGATGCGGTGCGCAGCGCAGCCCGCAACGCGCAGACCACCGGCGGCCAGGTCGGTAGCTCGGTTCGCGAAACCGCGCGCCAGAACGCGCAGGGTGCCAACAATGCCAGCCAGAACGCGATCGAAAGCGTGAACAACAACAGCGGTCAGGCTTCGGCCAATTCGGAGCTGGGCGTGAACTCGGACACCGGCGCTTCCGCGGGCGGGACCAATGCTTCGGTGGGCGCTTCGGCGAACACCAACGCGAATGCGGGTGCCACAACCGGTACCAACTCGGGCACGAGTACGCACACGCATCATCGCCGCCATCACCATGCCGCATCGTCGAGTTCGGGTGGCAGCTCGAAATAGCTCAGCGCAACAGGTTTGCCTGAAAGCCCCGGTTGCCGGGGCTTTCTTTTGATTGAAAACCCTCGCCACTCCCGCCTTCCTCGACGGAAGGAGACAAGCGCGCCGAAGGCAAGGGGTGGTGCCGCGAAGCTGGTTCGTCACGAAAGCGGCGCGCAGCGCGCCTCCAGCCACGCGCGATCTCCCGCATCCTCCAGCAGCGGCGCGAGCTGCTCGCGCACGCGTGCGTGGTATTGATCGAGCCATGCGGTTTCGCCCGGTTCCAGCAGATCGCGTTCAAGCAGGCGCGTATCGATCGGGCACAGCGTCAGCGTTTCAAAGGCGAGAAACTCACCGAACTCGCCCGATCCCGCGACGAGGGTCGCAACGAGGTTCTCGATCCGGACGCCGTGGCGGCCGGGCTTGTAGATGCCCGGCTCGATCGAGGTGATCATGCCGACATCCAGCGGTTCGAGTGACGACATCGAACGGGGCGGACGGATGGCCTGCGGCCCTTCATGCACGTTGAGGCAATAGCCCACGCCGTGTCCGGTGCCGTGGCCGTAATCCACGCCCGAGGCCCAGATCGGCGCGCGTGCCAGCGCATCCAGTTGCTGGCCCGATGTGCCGCGCGGAAATTTCGCGCGCGACAGCGCGATCACGCCCTTCAGGACCAGCGTGACGTCGCGGCGCTGCTCGTCCGTGGTTTCGCCCAGCGCCCACACACGCGTGATATCGGTGGTGCCGCCCAGATACTGGCCGCCCGAATCAATCAGCAACATTCCACGTGGGTGCAGGACCGCGTGCGATTCCGGTGTGGCGCGGTAGTGCGGCAGCGCGGCGTTGGCCTGATATCCGGCGATCGTGGAAAAACTTTCGCTGACGAAGCCGGGTTGCTGCGCACGCAGTTCGCGCAGCTTTTCATCCACGTCCGGTTCGGTCGGGCGTTCGCCGCGCGCGAGCGCTTCCTCCAGCCAGCGCGCGGCGCGCACCAGAGCCACGCCGTCGCGACGCATGGTTTCGCGCACTTGCGCCAGTTCCGCTTCGCTCTTGCGCGCCTTCAGCGCGGCGATCGGGCCGGGCGCTTCGATCGTCTCGATGTTCGCGGGAATCGCCTGTGCGACCTGCAGGCAGAAGTGCTGCGGATCGAGCAGCAGTTTCGAACCGGACGGCAGGGCGGCGAGCGCTTGGGTGATGTCCGCATAGTTCACGATCTTGAAACCATCTTTGGACAAGCGTGCGCGCAGACCCGCTTCGAGTTTCTCCCGGTCCACGAACAACGTCGCACCCTGCCCATCCACCAGCAGATGCGCCAGGAACACCGGGTTGTATTCGATGTCGCTGCCGCGCAGGTTGGTCAGCCAGGCGATTTCGTCCAGCGCGGAAACCAGATGGTGCGTGGCAATGCGCTCGCGCATGGCTTCGCGCACCGCTGCGAGTTTCTCCGCAGGTGTGCGGATCGCGTACTCGATCGGGTGTTCGAAAATGGGCGCAACCGGCAAGCCGGGACGATCACTCCAGATTGCGCCGGGCAGATCGTCACCGGCCGGTTGCGCACCACATTCCTGCAGCGCGCGACGCAGTGAATGCGCGCCCGCCAGCGACAGCATGTCGGCCGCGCAGGCCACGCGTTCTCCCTCGCGCACGTGCTCGCGCAACCATTGCAGGTGTTCGGGCGTGTGCGGCACGGCGAGGCGCATCAGCTCGATGCCGCTGCCCGCCAGCTCTCGTTCCGCCTGCTCGAAATAGCGCGAATCCGTCCACAGCCCGGCGAACTCCGCGCCGACGAGCAACGTGCCGGCCGAGCCGGTGAAGCCGGACAGCCATTCGCGCACCTTCCAGCGCCCGGGCAGATATTCGGAAAGGTGCGGATCGGCCGTGGGGATCAGGCAGTATGCGATGCAACGCTCGCGCATGACGGCGCGCAGCGCGCAGAGGCGATGGGGAATCGGAGCAGTCATGCGCTGATGCTAGCAGCCTGGCACAGCGCTCTTCTTCGTCATCCCGGCGAAAAACTGCGGGACGGCCCCGGAATGACGAGGGACGGTGGGGACGGACTGGCAACCGACAACCGGCAACCGACAACCGGCAACTGCTCATGTAGAATGCGGCTTTCCGGAAGCGGTCTTTCCATGACTCCCCTGATTTTCGTCACCGGCGGCGTGGTGTCCTCCCTTGGCAAGGGCATCGCGTCGGCCTCGCTCGCGTCCATCCTCGAGGCGCGCGGCCTCAACGTCACGTTGATGAAGCTGGATCCGTACATCAACGTGGACCCCGGCACCATGAGCCCGTTCCAGCACGGCGAGGTGTACGTCACCGACGACGGCGCCGAAACCGACCTGGACCTCGGCCACTACGAGCGCTTCGTGCGCACGCGGCTCTCCGGCAAAAACTCCATCACGACCGGCAAGATTTATGAAGCCGTGATCCGCAAGGAGCGCCGCGGCGATTACCTGGGCGCAACCGTGCAGGTGATCCCGCACATCACCGACCAGATCAAGCACACCATCGAGGAAGCCACGCGCGGCTTCGACGTCGCGCTGGTCGAGATCGGCGGCACGGTCGGCGACATCGAATCACAGCCGTTCCTGGAAGCGGCCCGCCAGTTGCGCATCGAGCACGCCGACAAGGTGTTGTTCATGCACCTCACGCTGGTGCCGTACATCAAGGCCGCCGGCGAGATCAAGACCAAGCCGACCCAGCATTCGGTGAAGGAACTGCGCGCGCTCGGCATCCAGCCCGACATCCTGCTGTGCCGTTGCGAGGAGCCGCTGCCGGAAGGCGAGCGCCGCAAGATCGCACTGTTCACCAATGTGCCCGAAAACGCGGTGATCAGTGCGGTGGACGTGGACGTGATCTACAAGCTGCCGCTGTGGCTGCATTCGCAGAAGCTGGACCAGATCCTGGTCGAGCGTCTGCACCTGGACGCCAGGCCCACCGATCTTTCGGAATGGAAGCGCACGATCGAGGCGATCGAACATCCTAAAGACGAAGTGCGCATAGCCATCGTCGGCAAGTACGTCGAGCACAAGGATGCGTACAAGTCGCTCGCCGAAGCGCTCAAGCACGGCGGCATCCACAACGCCACGCGCGTGCAACTGGACTGGTTCGATTCGGAAGAAATCGAAGCGCGTGGCGCGGCCGCGGTGCTGAAGGATGCCGATGCGATCCTGGTGCCGGGCGGCTTCGGCAAACGCGGCTTCGAGGGAAAAATCCAGGCGGCGAAGTACGCGCGCGAAAACGGCATTCCGTACTTCGGCATCTGCTATGGCATGCACGCGGCAGTGGTGGAGTTCGCGCGCGACGTCGCGGGTCTCGCCGGCGCGGGTTCGACCGAAAACGACCGCCACGCCGCCGAGCCGGTGATCGCACTGATCACCGAATGGACGCAAGGCAACGACGTGCAGCGGCGCGATGAGTCCTCCGATCTCGGCGGCACCATGCGCCTGGGCGCGCAGGAGTGCCACCTGAAAACCGGCACGATCTCGCGCGAGCTGTACGGGGAGGATACGATCCGCGAACGCCATCGCCATCGCTTCGAATTCAACAACCGGTATCGCGAGCGGTTCGAGAAACTCGGGCTGGTGATCGCCGGCCTCTCCAACGACGACCTGGTCGAGATCGTCGAGCTTTCGCAGCAACAGCATCCGTGGTTCCTGGCCTGCCAGTTCCATCCGGAATTCACCTCCACGCCGCGCGACGGCCATCCGCTGTTTTCCGGCTTCGTGCGCGCCGCGCGCGAGTTCAAGGTCGTGCGTGATGCGCCGCGGCTGGCGACGAAGGAAGCGACGGGATGAGGGCGAACGCGATGCGGCATTCCGTTCTTGTCACCCCGGCGAAAGCCGGGACCCCGCGCCTTCGGTGGAATTCAACGTCGCCGGGTTCCGGCTTCCGCCGGAATGACGACAGAAGGGAAGGCTTGGAATGAACCTCTGTGGTTTCGAAATCGGCTTGCACAAGCCGTTTTTTTTGATCGCGGGTCCCTGCGTGATCGAGTCGCGGCAATTGCAGATCGACACCGCGGGTGCGCTGAAGGAAATCACCGCCAGGCTCGGCGTCCCCTTCATCTTCAAGTCCAGTTTCGACAAGGCCAACCGGACCTCGGTCAGCGGTTTCCGCGGGCTCGGCATGGAGGAAGGCTTGCGCATCCTTTCCGAGGTGAAGCAGCAGATCGGCGTATCGGTGCTGACCGACGTGCATGAATACTCGCCGCTGGATGAAGTCGCGTCCGTGGTGGACGTGTTGCAAACGCCGGCATTCCTGTGCCGGCAGACGGATTTCATCCGCAACGTGTGCAGCGCGGGCAAACCGGTCAACATCAAGAAGGGCCAGTTCCTCTCGCCGTGGGACATGAAGAACGTGGTCGAGAAGGCGCGCTCCACCGGCAACGAACGGATCATGGTCTGCGAGCGCGGCGCCAGCTTCGGCTACAACAATCTGGTTTCCGACATGCGCTCGCTCGCGGTGATGCGCGAGACGAATTGCCCGGTGGTGTTCGACGCCACGCATTCGGTGCAGTTGCCGGGCGGGCAGGGCAGCAAGTCCGGCGGCCAGCGCGAATTCGTGCCGGTGCTGGCGCGCGCGGCGGTCGCGGTGGGCATCAGCGGCATCTTCATGGAAACGCATCCCGATCCCGACAAGGCACTATCGGATGGCCCGAATGCATGGCCGCTGGGGAAGATGGAAGCGCTGCTCGAAACGCTAAAAGAGCTCGACGCGGTAGCTAAACGTTCAACGCTTATGTAGGAGCGCGCCTGCGCGCGATTCTCGAAACGTAGGTCGCACAAAAAGCAAAAGGCGGCGCTTCGCGCCGGTGCGCTCCTACAACATCACGGAACCGGAGCATGACGACGACGATCAAGACGATCCACGCCCGCGAAATCCTGGACAGCCGCGGCAATCCCACCCTCGAAGCGGAAGTGACGCTCGCCGACGGTTCGTTCGGCCGCGCGGCGGTGCCGAGCGGCGCCTCCACCGGCACGCGCGAGGCGGTCGAACTGCGTGACGGCGACAAGGCGCGCTACGGCGGCAAGGGCGTGAGCAAGGCCGTCGCGAACGTCAACACCACGATCGCCAATGCGCTGCGTGGCTTCGATGCGGCGGACCAGAAGGGCCTGGACGACAGGCTGATCGCGCTGGACGGCACGCCGAACAAGTCGAAACTGGGCGCCAATGCGACGCTCGGCGTCTCGATGGCCGTCGCGCATGCGGTTGCGTCTTCGCGCAGGCAGCCGCTTTGGCAAATGCTCGCCGGCCATCGCGCGCCTGCTCTCCCCGTTCCGATGATGAACGTGATCAACGGCGGCGTGCACGCCGACAACCCCCTGGACATGCAGGAATTCATGCTGATGCCGGCGGGCTTCGATCGTTTCTCCGAAGCCTTGCGCGCGGGCGTCGAATGCTTCCACGCGTTGAAGGCGCAGTTGCACAAGCGCGGACTTTCCACTTCGGTCGGCGACGAAGGCGGCTTTGCGCCGGCGCTGCGCACGCACGAGGAAGCCATCGAGGTCATCCTCGAAGCGATCAACGCCGCGGGTTATCAAGCGGGCAAGCAGATCTGGATCGCGCTCGATCCCGCGTCCTCGGAATTCTTCGAGGACGGCGTGTATGACCTGAAGGGCGAGGGGCGCAAGCTCGATGCCGCCGGCATGGTGGACCTGTACGCGGGCTGGTGCGACAAGTACCCGATCATCAGCATCGAGGACGGCCTTGCCGAAGGCGATCAGGCCGGCTGGAAATTGATCACCGAAAAGCTCGGCAGGAAAGTGCAGCTGGTCGGCGACGACTTGTTCGTCACCAATCCGGCGATCTTCAGGCAAGGCATCGCGGACCGCGTTGCCAATGCGATCCTGATCAAGGTCAACCAGATCGGCACGTTGAGCGAAACACTGGAGGCGATCGCGATGGCGGATCGCGCCAACTACGCCGCGGTGGTGTCGCACCGTTCCGGCGAAACCGAGGACACCACGATTGCCGATCTCGCGGTTGCGACGACGGCCACGCAGATCAAGACCGGCTCGCTGTGCCGCACCGATCGCGTGGCCAAGTACAACCAGTTGCTGCGGATCGAGGAACAGCTCGGCACGGATGCACGCTACGCCGGACGCGCGGCGTTCCCGAACCTGCCTGCCTTCGCGGGCTGACGTTTGCAGCCTCGAGGGCGATAGCATGCTGCGCTGGATCGCGGTGATCCTGATCGTGCTGCTGGCCGCCCTGCAGGTGAAGCTGTGGCTCGGCGAGGGGGGCATGCGCGAACTGCACGCGTTGCGCGCGCGCGTGACCGCGCAGCAGGCGCAGAACACCAGGTTGAAGCAGCGCAACCAGGCGCTCTCGGCCGAGGTGCAGGATCTCAAGCACGGACAAGCTGCGGTCGAGGCGCGCGCCCGGTCGGAACTCGGATTGATCAAGCCGGGCGAGACGTTCTACCAGGTGGTGCCTGCGTCTTCAGCCGCGCCGCCGGCATCGGGGAGCAGCGGTGGCCATTGAAGCGAACACGCTCTGGTGTGTCGTTCCCGCTGCGGGCCGGGGGGCGCGTTTCGGCGGTGCCATTCCGAAACAGTATTTGCCGCTTGCCGGGAAGCCGCTGATCCTGCACACGCTGGAACGGCTCGCCGCACATCCGCGCATCGCGGGACTGATGGTGGTGCTTGCGGCGAAGGACCCGCTGTGGCCGAAACTCGGGAGCGCGAACGGCAAGCCGGTTCGCACCGCGATCGGCGGTTCCGAGCGCGGCGATTCGGTGCTGGCCGGTTTGCGCGCGCTGCCCGATTCAGTCGGCGATGCGGATTTCGTGCTGGTGCACGACGCCGCGCGTCCCTGCGTGCGTTATGAGGACCTCGGTCGCCTGATTACGGCCGGCACGCAGGCCGGCGGCGCACTGCTGGCCGCGCCGTTGCGCGACACGCTGAAGCGCGCCGACGGCAACGGCCGCAGCATCGCGACCGAATCGCGCGAGGCGCGCTGGCGTGCGCTCACGCCGCAGATGTTCCGGCGCGGCGAGCTGACCCTCGCGCTTGAGCGCGCACGCGCGCAGGGTGCCGTGGTCACGGACGAGGCGATGGCGATGGAGCGTATCGGTATCCTGCCGCTGCTGGTGGAGGGCGCCGAGGACAACATCAAGGTGACTACGCCGGCGGACCTGAAGCTTGCGGAGTTCCTGCTCGAGAAGACGCAATAATCATCGCGGGTTGGTTGAATGCAGTTCCTGGCCGGGAGACGATTCGATGCGAATAGGTCAAGGCTTCGACGTGCACGCCTTCGGCCCCGGCGACCACGTGATGTTGGGCGGCGTGCGCATTCCGCACACGCACGGGCTCATCGCGCACTCCGACGGTGACGTCGCGATTCATGCACTCTGCGACGCATTGCTCGGGGCGCTGGCGCTCGGCGACATCGGCAAGCACTTCCCGGACAGCGATTCGCGCTGGAAGGGCGCCGACAGCCTGCGACTGCTCGCGCAATGCATGGCGCTGGTACGCGAGCGCGGTTATTCGCTCGGCAACGCCGATGTCACGATCATCTGCGAGAAGCCGAAACTCGCGCCGCATATCGAAAGCATGCGCGGGCGGCTCGCCTCTGCGATTCAGTGCGACGTGGATGCGGTCAGCATCAAGGCGACCACCACGGAGAAACTCGGCTTCACCGGTCGCGGCGATGGCATCGCGGCGATGGCGATGGTATTGCTGCAGAAGAATTCAATTTAAAACTGCGTCAGGAACGACGAGCAAAGATCATCGCCCTCGTCGCAACAGCACCACCGTCGCGCCCGTCCCGCCTTGCGCCGGTCGCGCGGACGCGAAGGCCAGCACGTCGTCGCGACGGCGCAGCACGCGGTCGGTCATGCGCTTCAACACCGGTCCCGCGCTCCCCGAACGCAGGCCCTTGCCGTGCACGATGCGCACGCAGGTGATGCCGCGCGTGCGGGCATCGGCGAGAAATTCGTCCAGCGTCGCGCGCGCGGCGCGCTCGTCCATGTGGTGCAGGTCAATCTCGTCGCCGATGCTGAAGTGCCCGCGCCGCAGCCGCTTCAACAATTGCGGCGAATGGCCTTCGCGCAGATAGAGCAGTTCCTCGCCGATTTCGTGCGCGGCGGGATCAATCGGCGACTCCAGCAGTTCGTCGCGGACCGCGGCCTCGTCGCGCTCGAACATCGCCGGATGCGGCGCCGGTGGCGTACGCGCGTGCCCGGATTCCGGTTTGGGTGCGAGCGGGCGGATGGCGCCGATCGCTTCGCGGAACAGGCGCGCGTCTTCGTCGCTGACATTCGCCGGTGGAGCGGGTTTTCTGCGGGGCATGGGTGGAGCTTGCCACAACGGCACGCAGGGCAATCACGACCCCGTCATCCCGGCGACGGAACTCCAGGCCGTGGACGGCGGCCCTTTTGCCGGGGCCCGTGTTCTGGATTCAACAGCAAAGTCGCCGGGTTCCGGATCGCCGCTGCGTCGCGTCCGGAATGAAGAAGTATGCAACCCAAGGCGAGTTCAGCCGTTGATCGCGGCCGGATCGGCTAAACTTTCCGGATCGCGGCGCGATGTGTCATGCGCCGCCAACCGATCCATCACGGGAATCCGATGCGCGTTCTGGTCAGCAACGACGATGGCGTGGAGGCGCCGGGCCTGCGCGTGCTCGCCGCGCACCTCGCCGAACTCGGTGAGGTGACGGTGGTGGCGCCGGATCGCGACCGCTCCGGTGCCAGCAACTCGCTGACTTTGGATCTGCCGGTGCGCGTGCAGCAACTCGAAGACGGCCGTTATCGCGTGTTCGGCACGCCCACCGATTGCGTGCATCTGGCGCTGGCAGGTTTGCTGGAACACGAACCCGACATCGTGGTCTCCGGCATCAACAGTTCGGCCAATCTCGGCGACGACGTAATCTATTCCGGCACCGTGTCGGCGGCGATGGAAGGACGCTTCCTGGGTCTGCCGGCGATCGCGGTTTCGATGGTGGCGGAAGAACATCGCGCAGAACATTTCGAAACCGCCGCGCGCGCGGTGCTGCTGCTGACCAAACGGCTGCTGGTGGATCCATTGCCGGCCGACACCATCCTCAACGTCAATGTGCCGGATCGCGAATGGCGCGACCTCCGCGGCTTCGAAGTCACGCGCCTGGGCCGCCGCCATCGTTCCGCACCGTGCATCGCCGAGCGCGATCCGCGCGGCCGGCTGGTGTTCTGGATCGGGCCGGCCGGTGCGGCGGAAGACGACGGCCCCGGCACCGATTTCCACGCGGTGCGCAACGGCCATGTTTCGGTGACGCCGATCCATGTTGACCTCACCCGCTTCCAGGCGCTGGACAAGGTCTCGAAGTGGGTCGGCGCGCTCTCGCAAGAACTCGACGGGGAGCAGGCCGCATGAGCCACGCGCTGTTCGGCGCCGCGCCGCATCCGCGTGGCAGCGGCATGACTTCGCAACGCGCGCGCGATCGCCTGATCGCGCACTTGCGCGAAGAGGGCATCACCGATGCGCGCGTGCTGGACGTGATCCGCACCACGCCGCGGCATCTGTTCATTGACGAAGCGCTCGCGTCGCGCGCCTACGAGAACACCGCACTGCCGATCGGTTTGGGCCAGACCATCTCGCAACCGTGGGTGGTGGCGCGGATGACCGAGCTGCTGATCGAGCACGGCATCCCCGCGCGCGTGCTGGAGATCGGCACCGGCTCGGGGTATCAGGCTGCGGTGCTGGCCGCGCTGGTCGAGACGGTGTACACCGTCGAGCGCATCGAGGAACTGCTGCGCCAGGCTCGGCGGCGCTTCCGCAACATGAAGATCGAAAACATCCGCTCGCGCCACGACGACGGCAACATCGGCTGGCCGAGCGAGGCGCCGTTCGATGCGATCGTGCTGACCGCGGCCGGGGAAGCCGTCCCCCGCAAGCTGCTCGATCAGCTCGCCGAGGGTGGCGTGCTGGTCGCGCCGCTCGGTCCGCCCGGAAGGCAGAGGTTGACGCGCGTGCGCCGCGCGGGCGACGCGCTGGTCTGCGATGAGCTGGATGAAGTGAGTTTCGTTCCTCTCCTGGGCGGCTTGTCTTGAAGTCCAGCCATACTCTGTTCGCCCCGAGGTATCGAAGGGCGAATTTTGAAGCGCGGGACTCATTTCCGTTCGGGCTTCGGTGTGCCGGGCAGTGTCGAAGCATCAGCACGAACGGAATTCCCCCAACCCGCCTTGGCGATCCCGCCTTGATGCGTTCGCATCCATGAGGATTTTCAAGCCGCTCTATGAGTGGGCGCTGGAATGGGCCGCCAAGCCGCGCGCGGACGTGTGGCTGTGTGCTCTGAGCTTCGTCGAGGCCTTCATCTTTCCGGTCGCGCCGGAAATCATGCTGGCACCGATGGCGCTGGCGCGGCCGAAACGCTGGTGGTACTTCGCCTCGATCAGCCTTGCCGGTTCGCTGGTCGGTTCCATCATTGGCTACGAACTCGGCCATTACGCGTTCCACTACCTGCAGCCCTTCCTCGCCGACATCGGCTGGTCGCAGCATCTGGATGCGATGGTGCAGAAGTTCGGCGCGGCCGCGAAACAGCATCCCTGGGAGGCGTTCTGGATGCTGGTGGCGGCCGGCTTCCTGCCGATCCCGATGAAGGTGGCGAGCTGGGCCTGCGGCATCGTCGGCATGCCGCTGCTGCCGTTTTTTGCCGGCATCGCGATCGGCCGCGGCAAGCGCGTGTTCCTGGTCGCGGGCGTGATCCGCCTCGGCGGTGAACGCGCCGAGAAAGCGCTGCACAAGCACATCGAAACCGCCGGCTGGGTGCTGGTCGCGATCCTCGTCGCGCTGGGGCTATGGTTCTATCTGCGGTGACCTGCGGTTGCGAGCCCGCTCGCTCCTGCAAAGTCGCTGTCGCAGGAGCCTGCGTGCAGGCGATCATGATTCCCGAACAACGCCGCGAGTCGGTTATCCTTGCGCCCGTCATGCGTATTCTGATTTCGTGGTCCGGATTGCTGTTGATCGGTATCGTCGCCGCGCTGCTCGGCGGCTGCGCGACTTCCCCCGCGCCGGTGGTGGATCGCTCGATGGGCGGAGAAGCGGCGTCGCGCCATTCGCAAGCGGGCGGCGATCACGTCAACGGGCACCTGACCGGAAGCGGCTATGTGGTCGCGCGCGGCGACACGCTCTACAGCATCGCCTTCAGGCACGGCATGGATTACCGCGCGCTCGCCGCGCGCAACGGCATCGCGCCCCCGTATGTGATCTATCCGGGACAGGTGTTGCGCATTGACGTGGCAGCAGCGCCGAGCGCGCCGGCCCGTGTTGCGAGAACGCCCACGCCGCCGCGCGAAACACGTCCGCAGAGCAATGCGCCGGTGTTCGAGACGGTGCCCAACGAGCCCGAACCGGTCATCCGCGGTGGCCCGCCAGCGAGTTCGACATCCGTTGCCGTGGCAACGCGCGCGGAGCCGGCGAGCGGCGCGAATGCGGACAACGCCCAGCCCGCGCCCCCGCCGCCGGTGGCAATCCAGAATCCAGCCGCTGCGAATCCGCCGGCCAATTCCGCTGCACTGAAACCTTTGCCGCAAATCGCGTCCGGAAAAACGCGCAGCGTGGACGGCATCGCCTGGCAGTGGCCGGCCGATGGCGCGGTGATCAGCGGTTTCCAGGACGGCAACGGCGGCAGCGGCGCGGGTCTGGACATCGCGGGCAACGCGGGCGACCCGGTGCGCGCGGCCGCCGACGGCGTGGTGGTGTACAGCGGCAACGGCCTGATCGGCTACGGCGAGCTGATCATCATCAAGCATTCCGACAGCTACCTGTCCGCCTACGGTCACAACCGCAAACGGCTGGTCAAGGAAGGCGAGCATGTGCGCGCCGGGCAGTTGATCGCCGAGATGGGCTCCAGCGGCGCGCCACGCGAGGAACTGCATTTCGAAATCCGCAAGAACGGCAAGCCGGTGGACCCGACGGATTACCTGCCTGGGCGGTGAGAAGAAAGCCGCGACCACATTGCGGTGTTCGCCGGCCAACTCGAGTAGGGCGGAATCCACTGCGCCGGTTCCGCCCTACGTAGCCTCCCGGATTCCGCTTCGCTCCATCCGGCTACAAGGCTGGCGCGTCCCGCGCACCATGCAACGGCGGGCCAGGACCGCCCTACGAAAGGATGAACGCCGCGACCACGTTGCGATGTTCGCCCGCCAGCACGTTCCAGGTGCGCGCGGCCGCGGCATTGTCCATCACTTCCACACCGACACCGCGCTTCAGGAATTCGGCCAGTACGGCTTGGGAAGGGAATTGCTGGCGCGCGCCGCTGCCGAGCAGCACCACATCCGGTTCCAGGGCGAGGATCGGTTCGACTTGCCGGGGCGTAAGCGCGGCGATGTCAGCTACGCCCCAATCCTCGATCGCGCGAGTGCGCGCGAGGATGAAGCTGGAGGTGAGCTGACGATCCACGACCGTGACCGCGTGCGCATCCGCGCGGCGCACGAACAGGAAGTCTTCGGGGCGGTCGAGGGTGAGTTCCATAGAGATCTAAAGCCCCTCTCCCCTCGGGAGAGGGGTTGGGGTGAGGGTTCGGAATTCACGATGCATGAAAACCTCGCACAAGCACTGCCGACCGCGAAGTGGCGCACCCTCATCCGGCCTGTGGCCACCACGGAGCTCTTGGCCATGGATGGCGGCTTCTCCCGGAGGGAGAAGGGAAAAGCACTGGCACCGCGAATTCATCTCGGCAACGCAATCCTCGGTTGTTCCTCATTCCGCCGATACAGCACGGCAACGTGGCCGATGGTCTGAACGTTCTCCGCGCCGGAAGCATCCAACAGTTGTGTCAGGGACGACGAGCGCTCTTCGCGATCCTCGCCGACCAACTTGATCTTGATCAGCTCGTGGTCGTCCAGCGCGTGTTCAAGCTCCGCCAGCACGGAAGGCGTGACGCCCTTGCCGCCCAGCAGCAGCACGGGCTTCAGCGGATGTGCGAGGCCGCGCAGGTAGCGGCGCTGACTGGATGTTAGAGACATGTTGTTCAGCGGGCGAGCAGGGAGCGGAAGCACGAAAGGGTATCATGCAGGTGCACAGGACCGATCCATCATGCCCCGAAGCAAAAGCAGCGCCCGCTGGTTGAAGGAGCACTTCGACGATCCGTTCGTGCGGCGTGCGCAGGCGGAGGGTTTGCGCTCGCGCGCGGCGTTCAAGCTGGACGAGCTGCTGCAACGCGACCGGCTGCTCAAGCCGGGCATGAGCGTGGTGGATCTGGGCGCGGCGCCGGGCGGCTGGTCACAGTTGCTGCGCGAGCGGCTCGGCGACAATGGTCGCATCATCGCCCTGGACATCCTGCCGATGCAGGGCATTGGCGGGGTGGAATTCATCGAGGGCGACTTCCGTGAAGACGCGGTTCTGGAAGCCCTGCAGGCGCGGCTGAACGGCTCCCGGCTCGACCTTGTGCTGTCGGACATGGCGCCCAATATCAGCGGTATAAGCGATGCCGACCAGGCGCGCTCGATGCACCTCGCCGAACTGGCGCTGGATTTCGCGCGCAACTGGTTGAAACCCGGAGGATCTTTTCTGGTGAAATTGTTCCAGGGCACAGGGTTCGACGAATACCTGCGCGGCTTGCGCGCGGGGTTCGACCGCGTGACACTGCGCAAACCCAAGGCCTCGCGCGCCCGTTCGCGCGAGGTATATGCGCTGGCGACCGGCTGGCGCGCCACCGAGAAATCCGCACAGGGACATGCGGACGCCTGCGAAGGAGCCGCACTGTGAAGCCTCCCATGAACGACATCGCCAAAAATGCATTGCTGTGGCTGATCGTCGCGGTCGTCCTGATCGTGGTCTATCAGTCCCTGAGTCCGCGCCTGACCGGCGGGGACCAGCAGATGTCGTACAGCGAATTCGTGCAGCAGGTGAAGAACGACAACATCGCCTCCATCTCTGCGAGCCCGAGCCTGCCGACCGTGATCACCGGCAAGCTGAAGGACGGCAGCAGTCTGCATACCGTGATGCCGATCTTCAGCACCGACAAGAGCGATTTGCAGAATCTGCTGGAACAGCATCGCGTGAAAGTCACGCAGGAGCCGGGCGACAACGGCTTCTCGCTGATGCGGGTGATCATCGAATACCTGCCGTTCCTCTTCATCTTCGGCCTGCTGTTCTATTTCGTGCGGCAGATGCAGAGCGGCGGCGGCGGGCGCGGCGCGATGAGCTTCGGTCGTTCGCGTGCAAAATTGCAGGGCGAGGACCAGGTCAAGGTCACCTTTGTTGATGTGGCCGGTTGCGAGGAAGCGAAGGAGGAAGTCGGCGAGCTGGTCGAGTTCCTGCGCGATCCGTCCAAGTTCACCAAGCTGGGCGGAAAAATTCCGCGCGGCGTGCTGATGGTGGGCTCGCCCGGTACCGGCAAGACCCTGCTGGCGAAAGCCATCGCGGGCGAAGCCAAGGTGCCGTTCTTCTCGATCTCCGGTTCCGATTTCGTCGAGATGTTCGTCGGCGTCGGTGCCGCGCGCGTGCGCGACATGTTCGAACAGGCCAAGAAGCACGCGCCGTGCATCATCTTCATTGATGAAATCGACGCGGTCGGCCGCCATCGCGGCGCGGGCCTTGGCGGCGGCCACGACGAGCGCGAGCAGACGCTCAATCAGTTGCTGGTCGAGATGGATGGTTTCGAGGGCAACGAAGGCATCATCGTGATCGCCGCAACCAACCGCCCGGACGTGCTCGACCCCGCGCTGCTGCGCCCGGGCCGTTTCGACCGCCAGGTCGTGGTGCCGTTGCCGGACCTGAAGGGCCGCGAGCAGATCCTGAAAGTGCATATGCGCAAGGTGCCGATTTCGGCCGACGTGGATGCGCTGGTGATCGCGCGCGGCACGCCGGGTTTCAGCGGCGCCGATCTCGCCAATCTGGTCAACGAGGCCGCGCTGTTCGCCGCGCGCAGCAATTCGCGCGACGTCAACATGGCCGACTTCGAGCGCGCCAAGGACAAGATCATGATGGGCGCCGAGCGGCGTTCGATGATCATGAGCGAGGACGAGAAGAAGCTCACCGCCTATCACGAAGCCGGGCATGCCATCGTCGGCCTGTCGGTGCCGGAGCACGATCCGGTGCACAAGGTCACGATCATCCCGCGCGGCCGCGCACTGGGCGTGACCATGTTCCTGCCCGAACAGGATCGCTACAGCCACAGCAAGATGTCGCTGCATTCGCGCCTGGCCAGCCTGTACGGCGGGCGCGTGGCCGAGGAGCTGATCTTCGGCGCGGACAAGGTCACCACCGGCGCGTCCAACGACATCCAGCGTGCCACCGCGCTCGCGCGCGACATGGTCACCAAGTATGGGCTGTCGGACGAACTCGGTCCGATGACCTACACCGAGGAAGAGGACGAGGTGTTCCTCGGCCGTTCGGTCACGCAGCACAAGGGCGTTTCCGACGACACTGCGCGCAAGATCGATGCGGCGGTGCGCGGCGTGATCGACGGTGCGTACAAGCGCGCGCACCAGATCCTCACCGACAACATGGAAAAGCTGCACGCGATGGCGCGCGCGTTGTTGCAGTACGAAACCATTGATCGCGAGCAGATCGCCGCGATCATGGACGGCCGCGAACCCGGCCCGCCGCGTGACTGGCGCACGCCTTCTTCCGGCAACCCGCCGGATAGCGGCAAGCCGGCAACGCCGCGCGATCCGGCCAAGGTCGGACAACCCGCGAGCCAACATTGATGAAAAGGCCGCCCGATGGGCGGCCTTTCTGTTTCAGCCGCTTGCACTCTCCGGAACGCCCGCGGAAACTCGCTCCAGGTCATCGAGCTCAGGGGCGGGATCGTGGCAGGCCCGGTCGGATTCTTCGCCGAACTGAAACGCCGGCACGTGGTGCGCGCGGGCGTGCTGTACGTCGGCGCGGTCTGGGCGCTGGCGCAGGGCATCGCGCAGCTGACGCCGGTGGTCGGCGCGCCAGACTGGGCCGCGCGCTGGTTCCTGATCGCGGCGGCCATTGGCTTTCCGTTCTGGCTGGTGTTCGCCTGGATTTTCGAACTCACCGCGCACGGACTGGTGCGCGAGGACGAATTGCCGCCCGATCCGGCGCGCATGCATTCCACCGCGCGCAAGCTGGACCTCGCGATCATCGCGGTGCTGTCCGTCGCCGTGGTGCTGCTGCTCGCCAACACCTTCGTCTGGCGCAAGGGCGCGGGGCTGGCGGATGCGGTGATCTCCGCCAAATCGGTGGCGGTGCTGCCGCTGCTGAATGAAAGCGGCGATCCTTCGCAGGATTACTTTTCCGACGGATTGTCCGAGGAACTGATCTCCGCGCTCGGGCAGGTGCGCGACCTGAAAGTGATCGGCCGCAATTCCTCGTTCCAGTTCCGCGGAAAGGATCAGGACGATTCGGCCGGCATTGGCGCCAAACTCGGGGTGGCGACGCTGCTGGAAGGCACGGTGCGCAAGCAGGGCGATCACGTGCGCATCATGGCTTCGCTGATCAAGGCGGTGGATGGCAGCCAGTTGTGGTCGCATACCTACGAGCGCGAAATGAAGGACGTGTTCGCGATGCAGAGTGATATCGCGACGTCGGTCGCGCATGCGTTGCAGGCGACTTTGCTCGGCGATGCCGCCCATGCGGCGAAGGTACTCAAGCCCGACGCGCCGCCCAGCGGCAACGTGGAGGCTTACAACGCGCTGTTGCAGGGCAACTTCTACGGCGAGCGCCACACGGCCGACGACGAGCGCAAGGCAATCGGGTATTACGAGCATGCGGTGGAGCTCGATCCCGCCTACGCGTTCGCGTGGGCGCGGCTTTCGATGGCGCGCACTGCATTGGTGAGCAATTACCCGGAAGGGCTGTCGCGCGAGGAGCAAGGCGCAATGATCGCCGGTGCAAGGATTGCGGCCTCCACCGCGCTGAAGCTGGATGCGGACAGTGCCGAAGCGCATCTGGCGCGTGGCGCGGTGCTGGAGAGTCTGGAGCTTGAGCCGGTGCTGGCCGAAGCAGAATGCCGTCGCGCGGCGGAACTGACGCCGCACAACCCGGATGCCGTACGCCGATTGGCGGCCCTGCATGCGGAGCTTGGCCACTTCGAAGCGGCCGTGGATGGATATCAGCGGGCCATCGCGCTCGATCCGCTGTCCGCCGGTAACTGGAACGACATGGCGATCAGCCTGACCGCGCTGAAGCGCTATCCGGAAGCCGAAGCCGCGGAGCGCAAGGCCCTCGAACTGCGTCCGCAGGGCGCGTTCCAGCATGCCTGGCTGGCGGTGACGCAAATGCTGGCGGGCGACAAACAACAAGCGGTCGCCACGGCGAAAGCCGAACCCGATCCTCTGTGGCGCAACTGGGCCTTGGCGCTGACCACCTGGGGCAACGGCGATCACGCGCAGTCTGACACGCTGCTCAAGAAGCTGATCTCGGAGAATGCCGACACATCCGGTTCGCAGATCGCGGATGTCTATGGCCAGCGCGGCCAGCCCGACGAGATGTTCCGCTGGCTTGAACACGCGTACCAGACCCACGACGGCGGCGCGGTGGAGATCTTCACCAGCCCGTTCGTCGCCCAATACCGCAATGATCCCCGTTTCGCTCCTTTCGCCCGCAAGGTTGGGGTGATGCCGCCCGCGGGCGCCGATAGCGCCGCGAAGCCCTGACCGCCCAAGCTGCCCCCTGAATCCCGACGTGGCTTTGGCGTATGTCGCGCAGGGCATCGTCTACACGAACCAGATGCATTGGGCAGACGCCGATCGCGTGTTGCGACGCGCGCTGGCGTTGGCGCCGGGGTGATGCCGAGGCAATGGACCAGTACGCGCAGTTCCTGTACGCAGTCGGGCAACTCGAGCCCTCCCTGGCGGAAATCGAGCGTGCGCTGCAGCGCGATCCGCTTTCCGGGGTCAGCGGAGCGGTCCGCGCCGAGCTCTTGTTCGTATTGCACCGCGATGATGCCGCGTTGAAGCAGATGGAAAGCACCCTGGCCGCGCATCCCGACGGGCTGCTGGAGCATCGCATCGCGGTGTGGGTGTATCTCTCCCTTCATCGCTATCCCGAAGCGGAACGGCAGATGCGCCTGTCCGGTCAGCACGACCGGGACGTCCATGCGCTGATGGTGCGTGGCATTGCCGATCCGCGTTTGCGTGCGAGCGCGGTGGATGCCTTGGAGACTTCTCCTGCGCTGGACAGCCTCCGCCATGACGCAATCGGGTTGCCTTACATGCCGCAGAAGTCCGATCGGTCATGAGCACTTGACCTTCACTGCTCTCCGAATCGAAGCGCCGCAACGTGCTGCGCGCGGGCGTGCTCTACATCGGTGTGACGTGGCGCTGGCGCAGGGCAGCTAGGCCCCTCCTACTCAGGCTCGGGGGCACTGCCGTAAACTGCGCGCATGTTCGACATCACTCTCACGCTCCATTGCGCCGGTGACAGCCAGTGCGTTTGCGCGATGCGAAGTAGCACATCGCGCGTGCTGGCTGGCGGTGAGGCTGGATGCCCATCGGAAAATGCTCCCGGAATGGATCCTTGAAACATGTTCGATACGACGCCCAATCTGGACTGCGCGGGAAGGGTTCTGAAGCTCGATCGTCCACGCATCTGCGGCATCCTCAATCTCACCGAGGATTCGTTTTCCGGGGACGGCTTGGCGGATGACGTGCGCGCGGCGGTGGGGCGCGGGCTGGAGATGGTGGAAGCGGGCGCGGACCTGCTGGATGTCGGCGGTGAATCCACGCGACCCGGCGCGCAGCCGGTTTCCGTGGAGGATGAAATCGCGCGGGTGGTGCCGGTGATCGAGGCGCTGGTGCGCGAAACCGACGTGCCGATCAGCATTGATACGTCCAAGCCGGAAGTGATGCGCGCGGCGGCGGCGGCGGGCGCCGGCATGATCAATGACGTCTGCGCACTGCGCCGCGACGGCGCGCTGGCCGCGGCGGCGGAACTGAAACTGCCGGTGTGCCTGATGCACATGCAGGGCGAGCCGCGCACGATGCAGGACGATCCGCATTACGAGGACGTGGTCGGCGAGGTACACCGCTTCCTCGCCGAGCGCGTGTTCGCCTGCGAGATGGCGGGCATGGACAAGCGGCGCGTGCTGGTGGACCCGGGTTTCGGTTTCGGCAAGACGCTGGAACACAACCTCGCGCTGCTGCGCGCGCTGGATCGTTTTCGCGATCTGGCCGCCGGCGTATTCGTCGGTCTGTCGCGCAAATCCATGCTCGGCGCGATCACCGGCCGCGATCAGCGTTGCAGGGTTCACGCTTCCGCGGCGGCGGCATTGATCGCGGTGCAGCGCGGCGCGATGATTGTGCGCGTGCACGATGTCATCGCCACCCGCGATGCACTCGCCGTGTGGCAAGCCGTGCACGAGGGCGACGCGCCGTCCCGCAGTGCTCCGGCCCCATTCGGTTCGCAAAGATTTGATGATGACTGACTTCCTTCACCTTCCGATTGCCACCGGCCTGGAAACGGCCCCGAGCGTGGGATCGAAGAGGGCAGAGTTGCCATTCATGGCCAAGAGCTTCGTGACCCGGAGCTGGTGATTGATGAAATCGTGACACTCGGGTTTGCTACCCTCTGATCCACTTTTCGCCGTTGCGTTTGCCGATGCCCGCCCTGAAATCCACTTCCCACGCGACGCGCCGTTATTTCGGCACCGATGGCATTCGCGGCCGCGTCGGCGAATGGCCGATCACCGCAGAATTCATGCTCAAGCTCGGCCGTGCCGCCGGCGTTGCGCTGGGCAATGGCGCCCGCGCGCGCGTGGTGATCGGCAAGGACACCCGCGTGTCCGGCTACATGTTCGAAGCCGCGCTGGAAGCGGGCCTGGTCGCGGCCGGCGCCGACGTGCTGCTGCTCGGGCCGATGCCGACGCCCGGCGTCGCGCAGCTGACGCGCGAGCTCGGCGCCAGCGCCGGCATCGTGATCAGCGCCTCGCACAATCCGCATTACGACAACGGCATCAAGTTCTTTTCCGCCGATGGCGAGAAACTCGACGACGCCCGCGAACTCGCGATCGAGAGCGAAGTGGATGCGCCTTTCCTCACCGTTGCTTCGGAGCGGCTGGGCAAGGCGCGCCGCATTGACGACGCGATCGAGCGCTACGCGGCATTCTGTCTCGGCACCTTGCGCGATCCGCTGGACCTCTCGGGAAAACGGATCATCCTGGACTGCGCGCACGGGGCGACCTACCAGGTCGCGCCGAAGGTTTTCGAATCGCTCGGCGCGGACGTGCACTGCATCGGCTGCGCACCGGATGGTTTCAACATCAACCAGAATGTCGGCACGCTGCATCCGCAGGCGTTGATACAGGCCGTGCGCGAGCGCAACGCGGATCTCGGCATTGCCTTCGACGGCGACGGCGATCGCGTGCAGATGGTGGATCGCAACGGCGGGCTGGTGGATGGCGACGATCTCATTTATGTGCTCGCCCGCGATGCGCATGCACGCGGCGCGCTGCGCGGGCCGGTGGTCGGCACGTTGATGAGCAATTTCGGGCTGGAGCAGGGATTGGGCGATCTCGGCATCGAGTTCCTGCGCGCCAACGTCGGCGACCGTTACGTGTTGCAGGCGCTGAAGCAGCACGGCGGGGTGCTCGGCGGCGAGGCCTCCGGCCACATCCTGCATATGGATCGGGTCAGCACCGGCGACGGCATCGTCGCGGCATTGGCGGTTCTGGAAGCGCTGACTGCATCCGCGCAACCGCTGCACGATGCGCGTGCGCATCTCAAGCGTCTGCCGCAGACCACCATCAACCTGCGCGTGCGTGGCGGAGCCGAACTGATCCGCTCGCCGCAGGTGCAGGACGCGCTGCGCGAAACGCGCGACACGCTGGCTGGTCGCGGCCGCGTGGTGCTGCGCGCGTCCGGTACCGAGCCCATGGTGCGCGTCACCATCGAAGCGGCTGACGCGGAGGAAGTGCAGCGGCTGGCGCAACGGCTAGCCGATTCGGTCCAGGGTGCGGCCGCGGCGGCCTGATCGTCGCAGCGAAAGTCCACGCGCCTCCACGCGTCACGACGCGCTACAGTGTCGTGCATCGCACGGGGATCCGGCATGGCGCGCAGTCCACATACCCATTCGCACACCGAAAGGCATTTCGGCGCATCCGACCTGGTGCGCGATGTCGTGATCGGCATGGCCGACGGCCTGACCGTGCCGTTCGCGCTGGCGGCCGGTTTGTCCGGCGCGGTCGCGGCGACCGGCTTGATCGTCACCGCGGGCGTGGCGGAAATCGCCGCGGGTGCCATCGCGATGGGGCTGGGCGGCTATCTCGCCGCGCGCGGCGATGCCGAACATTACGCCAGCGAACGCACGCGCGAGTTGTTCGAAGTGCGCGAACTGCCGCGCGAAGAAGAAAAGGAAATCGTCGCGATCCTCGGTCGCTACGGGCTCACGCGCGAACAATGCGCGCCGATCCTCGCCGCCTTCCACAAGGATCACGAGGCGTGGGTGGATTTCATGATGCGCTACGAACTGGGCCTGGAACGTCCGGTGCCCGGCCGCGCGTTGAAGAGCGCGTTCACCATCGGCGGCGCGTACGTGGTCGGCGGGCTGGTGTCGCTGATCCCGTACATGCTGGTGGCGCAGCCCGGCGAGGCGCTGTGGATTTCCGCGCTCGCAACGCTGGTCGCATTGACGGTGTTCGGTGCGATCAAGGGCCGCTACACCGGAACCGGCGCGCGGCGCGGTGCTTTGCAAACGGTGATCGTGGGCGGGCTCGCCGCGTGCGCGGCGTTCCTTCTGGCGAAATGGGTGGCCGCACTATGACGATGAAAGTCAGCGCACTGATTGCATGGCTCACGCTGGCGGCGTGTGCGCCGGTCACCACGCATTCGAACGATGCGCGCAGTGCCGGGGGCTTTTCGCGTGTGCACCACGTGTTCGTGATCGTGCTGGAGAACGAGCCATACGACGTCACCTTCGGTGCGCAGTCGCCCGCACCATATCTCGCGCATGAGCTGCCGAAACTCGGCGCACTGCTGCCGAACTACTACGGCATCGGCCATTACAGCCTGGACAACTACATCGCGATGGTCAGCGGGCAGGCGCCCAATCCCGCCACGCAGAATGACTGCCACGTGTTCAGCGATTTCGTGCGCAGCAAGCCGGGACTGGATGCGAACGGGCAGGCGATCGGCCAGGGCTGCGTGTATCCGGCCGACGTGAAGACCCTGGCCGACCAACTGGAAGCGGCGGGTTACTCGTGGAAGGGTTACATGGAGGACATGGGCGCCGATCCCGCGCGCGAATCGTCCGGGTGCGGGCACGTTCCGGTCGGCGCGGTGGATGTCACCAATCGCGCCACCCCGAACGATCAATACGCCGACAAGCACGATCCGTTCGTGTACTTCCATTCCGTCATTGACGACCACGCGCGCTGCGCCAGGCATGTGGTGAATCTGGGAGTGCTGAAGGGCGATTTGCGTGGCGCGCGCAGCACCCCGAATTTCTCCTTCATCACACCCAGCCTGTGTCACGACGGCCACGATGCGCCGTGCAGGAACGGCGAGCCGGGCGGCCTGGTTTCGGCCGACAGGTTCCTGCGCGAGTGGGTGCCGCAGATCCTCGCCTCGCCTGCATTCAAGCGCGACGGCTTGCTGGTGATCACCTTCGACGAAGGCACCGATGGTGCGGCGTGCTGCGGTGAGCAAGGATTGCCGGGCGGGCCGCAGCCGGGCCAGTTCGGCCCGGGCGGTGGACGCATCGGCGCGGTATTGATTTCGCCGTTCATCGCGCCGGGCACAGTGTCGCGAGCCGAATACAACCACTACGCGTTCCTGCGAAGCATGGAGGACATGTTTGGCGTGCCCTACCTGGGCTACGCCGCGGCACCGCAGTTGCGGAGTTTTGGCCCGGACGTTTTTACGGCCAAGTAGGGACCCGCCCGCGTGACAGCTTTTTTAAGCTGGCGCTTCGCATCGTGCCACGCGCAGGCGCACTCCTATTTCTCCACCCGAAAGTGTCTGGCGCGTCGGGCGATCAATTTCAGCGCCAGCCTGTCCGGCAGCAGCTTGAACAACCGCTTGATCGTCCGATTGATGCTTCCGGGCACGTACACGATTGCGCCGCGTTCGACCGCATCCAGACCTTCGCGCACCACGCGGTCGGCATCCATCCACATCCAGCCCGGCATTTTCGAGACCTTCGCACGCGCGCCAGTGACGTCGTGGAATTCCGAATACGTGAACCCGGGGCACAGCGCGCACACGTTCACGCCGTGCGCGCGATTCTCAAGTCCGAGCGATTGCGAGAAAGCGATCAGGTACGCCTTGGCTGCGGCATACAGCGTGTGGCCGGGCGTGCCCGGCACCAGGCCTGCGAGCGAGGCCACATTGACGATGCGGCCGTAACCGCGCTCTCGCATTGCCGGCAGCAGGCGATGGGACAGCTCGGTGGGCGCGCTCATCAGCACGCGGATGAAATCCTTGTGGGTTGGCCACTCGCTGGCGATGAAACTGCCGGGCACGCCATAGCCGGCGTTGTTGATCAGGATGTCCACGTGCAGTGCGCGCCGCTCGAGTTCGGCGACGATCTTCCCGCAGGCGTCGGGCGACGCGAGATCGGCAATGAGCACCTGCGCCTCCACGCCGTACTGCATGGCCAACTGGTGTGCGACGGCCTGCAGGCGATCCCCGCGGCGCGCGGTCAGCACCAGATCGCAGCCGCGCGCGGCCAGCTCGCGCGCGAACGCGGCGCCGATGCCGCTGGATGCGCCGGTGACGAGGGCGCGCGGGGGCTTGTCGTCGGGCGTTCGCATCGCGGCGCGGCTCTCGTTATCCTTCGCGTCCGCGAATCATGATCGGGTTGCCCATGCGCCGCAAACTGGTTGCCGGAAACTGGAAGATGTACGGCTCGCGCGCGAGTTCGCAGGAACTGGTGAATGCGGTCCTCGCCGACTTTCCCGCGCATTGCGATGTGGCGGTGTTTCCGCCGTTCCCGTATCTGCTGCCGCTGATCGAGCGGCACGGCGCGAGCAAGCTCGGCTTCGGCGCGCAGGATTGCAGCGAGCACGCCGAAGGCGCCTACACCGGCGAAGTCTCGGCGGCGATGTTGAAGGACGTCGGCTGCGGCTTCGTGCTGGCCGGACATTCCGAGCGCCGGCAATACCACCACGAGGATGATGCACAGATCGCCTGCAAGGTGGTGATGGCGCTCGAGCACGATCTCACCCCGGTGCTGTGCGTGGGGGAAAGCCTGGAGGAACACGACGCCGGCCGCACTTCCGAAGTGGTGCGGCGACAACTGGCCAAGGTGATCGGGCACTGCGGCATCGAGGCGTTCGAACGCGTGATCATCGCCTACGAGCCGGTCTGGGCGATCGGCACCGGCCGCACCGCAAGCCCGGCCAAGGCTCAGGAGGTCCATGCGATCCTGCGTAGCCAATTGGCGCAGGCCGATGCTAAAATCGCCGGTTCGACCCGTATCCTCTACGGCGGCAGCGTCAAACCCGACAACGCAGCGGATTTGTTCGCGCAACCGGACGTGGATGGCGGCCTGATCGGCGGCGCTTCCTTGAAAGCGGCCGATTTCCTCGCCATATGTGCAGCGGCGCGCTGAGCGTCGCCGGAAGCTCCAATGATCTTCACCATCTTCAGTGTGTTCTACGTCCTGATCGCTGCGGCGCTGACCGTGCTGATCCTGATCCAGCGCGGCGAAGGCGCCTCCGCAGGTGCCGGCTTCGGCGGCGGCGCCTCCGCCACCGTGTTCGGCGCGCGCGGCTCGGCCAGCTTCCTGACCCGTGCGACGGCAGTGCTGGCCGCGCTGTTCTTCGTCCTCAGTCTCGCGATGGGTATTTACCTCAGCCGAACCGGCGTGCAGCAGCCGCAAGCCAATCTTGGCGTGATGTCGGGTGTGACGACGCCTGCGCCGGCTGCAAGCGCGGCGACTTCGCCGAATGTGCACGCGCTCTCGAATCCGCCGCAGAACGCGCAGGGCGCACCCGCCAGACCGGCCGCGCCGGCCCAGAACAGCGAGGTTCCGCAGGCGACCACGCCGACGGCACCCGCGAAGTCCGCGCCGAAACCGGCGACCAGCGGCGGCCACTGAGGAGCAGAGCGAAGCGTTTCTCGAAGTGAGCTTTTCTGAAAGTCCGCTACATGGATGTAGCGGGCGTGTACCAGGGACGGTCACCACGCCCAGGTGGCGGAATTGGTAGACGCACTACCTTGAGGTGGTAGCGGGTAACTCCGTGGGGGTTCGAGTCCCCCCTTGGGCACCATTGTTCTGCAAACCCCGCCCCGGCGGGGTTTTGCTTTTCCGCGATGAGCGCCGCACGTTTGCACCGCTACATTGCGGGCGCGCGCAATGGCGGTTGACGATCAGGCGCGAGCCTTGTCTCGACGTTTGCAGGCGATCGGCTCTCGACCATGATGCTTGATCGCCTGCACGCGGGTTCCTGCAGAGCCTAACGATTGCCGCCGCGTGCGTGCCCGTGCGAAAATCCCGTGGATTCCCAGGACGGACACGAAGATTCCCGTGCTTACCCAGTACTGGCCCATCCTGCTGTTCCTGTTCGTTGCCGGCGGCATCGGCATCGCGCTGTTGATCATCGGACAGGTGCTCGGACCCAAGCGGCCCGGCGCTGACAAGCTGTCTCCTTACGAGTGCGGCTTCGAGGCGTTCGAGGATGCGCGCTTGCGCTTCGACGTGCGCTATTACCTGCTGGCGAT
The DNA here is from genome assembly GCA_051961995.1 of Rhodanobacteraceae bacterium. Taxonomy (GTDB): domain Bacteria; phylum Pseudomonadota; class Gammaproteobacteria; order Xanthomonadales; family Rhodanobacteraceae; genus 66-474. The sequence goes on from JBQCCR010000043.1 coordinate 29,742, forward strand.
CCTGTTCATCATCTTCGATCTGGAAATCGCGTTCCTGTTTCCGTGGGCGACGGTGTTCGCGAAGATCGGCATGATCGCGCTGATCGAGATGGGCACGTTCCTGTTCCTGTTGATCGTCGGTTTCGTTTACGTGTGGAAGAAGGGCGCACTCGAATGGGATTGATT
>JBQCCR010000044.1:0-14413 GCA_051961995.1 Rhodanobacteraceae bacterium
AATGGGACTATGCGCGCGGCGTGCGCTGGGGCGCGCGCGGCGTGCATGCGAAGATGGGCGTGCACGCGCACCAGGTGGTGGATTTCCTCGCGCTGACCGGCGACGCGGTGGACAACATTCCCGGCGTGCCGGGCATCGGGCCGCGTTCGGCGGCCGCGCTGCTGGAACATTTCGGCACACTGGATGCCTTGCTGGCCCGCCTCGACGAAGTGCCTCATCTGCGCATCCGCGGCGCGGCTTCGCTCACCGCGAAATTGCGCGCGCATGCCGAGCAGGCCTTGTTGTGCCGGCAGCTCGCGGCGATCGCGCTGGATGCGCCGGTGCCGCGCGCACCGGAGGCGCTGCTGGTGCGCGCACCCGATCCCGAAACGCTGGACGCGCTATGCGAACGGCTGCGCATCGGGCCGATGACCCGCGCGCGCATCCACAAGCTCGGAGAACCGATCGCCCCGATTTCACCCGCCATGGAGGCCGCCACGTGAGCAAGCACCCGCGCATCCCGCCCGATCACGACGCCGAGATCACCACGCTGTTCGCCGGGAAATGGTTGACGCTGAAAGCGCGCGGCCGCTGGGAGTTCGTCGAGCGCAACTCGACCGGTGGCGCGGTGATCATCGTCGCGGTGACGCCGCAGGATCGCGTGCTGTTCGTCGAGCAGTTCCGGATGGCGATCAATACCTGCACCATCGAGATGCCGGCCGGACTGGTCGGCGACCTCGCGCACGCATCGGACGAGGACTTCACCCAGGCCGCCTGCCGCGAACTGATCGAGGAAACCGGCTACGCCTGTGAGCGCGTCGTGCACCTGCATTCGGGTCCTTCATCGGCAGGCATGAGCACGGAGATGATGCACTTCGTGCGCGCGCTGGATTTGAAACGCGTCGGCGAAGGCGGCGGCGACGACACCGAGAACATCATCGTGCACGAAGTACCGCGAGAGCAGGCCGGCGAATGGCTGCGTGGCAAAGCCGGGGAAGGCTATTCGATAGACCCGAAATTGTTCGCGGGCTTATGGTTCCTCGAACATGCCGGGCAGCACCGCGAACTGCCATAGCAACAGCAGCGCCATCGCCAGGATCACCAGCACGGTCAGCAGGGTGCCGGCGAAGCGCCCGAACGAATAGCCCGAGCGCGCCGACAAGCCGAGCGCATGCAGCACGCGCCCGACAATCAGCACGATGCCGAACACGTGCAGCAACCAGGTACGGGTTTCGTTCAATTCCACGATCAGCAGCAGCAACAGCGCGATCGGCAGATATTCGATCGCATTGGCATGCGCGCGGATCGCGCGCGTGAGGCTTTCCTCACCGCCGCTGCCGAGTCCGACCTTGTGTGTGTGACGCAGTGACATCACCCTGAGGGCAAGCACGACGACCAGCAACGCGCCAAGCGCCGCGTACAAGCCAGTGATGTGCATCATGGTTCGTCCCCGTTGCGTGATCGATCGCCTGGCAGCGGCGCCGCGGCCTGCCAGCGAAGGAACGCGCCGAATGCCGCCAGCGCCGCGAACAGCACCAGTACCCACGCGGCGAGATTGCGCGCGCCGAACCAGAACGCGGCGGCAAGCAAGGCCAACGGCACGAAGGCGAGCATCAACGCCGCACCGCGATCGCGCCAGGCCGGCAGCAACAGCATCACTCCGGCCCATGCGAGCAGCAACGCCAGCGCGCGGCGCGCCCAGGCGAAGCGCGGACGCGGCGCGGCATCCGGCACCACGTCGCTCAACGAGCGCTCGCCGATCTGCACCTGGGAAAGTGAATGGCCCGCCGCGTCGGTGCTTTCCACCAACTCGCCGCCTTGCGCACGGGCGAGAACGGTCAATGCTTTCGGCGCAATCTGCTGCCAGCTCACGCGCAAATCACCCAATTGCGGACGATCCGGGTCGGTGCTGCTGACCAGCATGCCGTCGTGCACCTGGAACGTCGCCGCCATGTTGGCCGGCAGCTCACGCAAATCCGGCGTGAAATCTTCCGCTCCCGGAATGCGCTCCACCAGTTTCGGTCCGAGCCGGAATCCGCCCACACGCACATCGCCCGAATCGAAACGCGCGGCGTCGAACGGAAAGGCGCCGGGATTTTCATGGCGTTGGGGCTGCGCGAACTTCGAGGCATCCACCGGATGATCCACCCAGTCCATGTCGTAGCTGCGGATGTCGCCATTGGTCTCGTGCCACTGGAACATCTCGACCTTGCGCAGCAGCGCCACCGCTTTCGCGCTCACGTTGAACTGCGCATCCAGCGCAGGTTTGGCGACCTGCACGGGACCTGATACGAATACGAGCTGGCCGTCACTCGAGGGCCCAGGCTGCGCGCCGGCACCGCGCAGCACGAAGCCGCCCAGCGCATCCTCGCCCATCGCGCGCAGACGGTCGGCGTGTTCGGTGAAGCCGACCAGCAGCAGGGCCGCGACGATCAGGACCGCGCCGGCGATTCGCTTCGCCAGCCTCCGCGCCTCGGCCATATCCAATTCGCGCATGTGCGCAGCTTACAACGGGACACCCTTCAATTCCCGCTGCCCGTCCTGCACACCGTAGCGGCCGCGCGCATCGCGCACCGGCGTTGCGCCGGCGACTTCGTGGTCGTGGGTGAAGAACAGCCGCACACCGCGCCCGATCTTGTCGTCGAGGAATTCGTGCTTCTCGTCTATCAGCAGCTCCGCCGCGCGGTCGTATCCCATCGTCACCGGCAGATGCACCCACGAACGGCCGGGGATCAGGTCGGCGCAATACACGATGCCGCCGCGTCCACCCGGGCCGATGATTTCGCCGAGCATCAGCCCTGGCGTGTGACCTTGCGAGAAATGGAAACGCACGTACGCTCCGAGCGCTCGCGAGTGTTCGCCATCCACCAGTTCCAGCCGGCCGCTTTGCTCCAGCAATGCCGGCAGTTCCGGAATGAACGAGGCGCGGTCGCGCGGATGCGGATCGCGCGCGCGCAGCCAGTGGGTGGTGCTGACCAGATACTGCGCATTCGGGAACAGCAGGCGCGGCGCCTCGCCTTCCTTCCATCCGGCCAGCAAGCCGCCGGCATGGTCGAAGTGCAGGTGCGAAAGCACCACCACGTCAATGTCTTCGTGCGTGAATCCCGCTTCGCGCAGCGAATCCAGCAGCACGTGGCGGTCCTCGACCACGCCGTAGCGCTCGCGCAGCTTCGGTTCGAAGAACGCGCCGATGCCGGATTCGAACAGCACGTTCCTGCCATCCAGATCCGTTGCGAGCAAGCAGCGGCAGGCCAGCGGAATACGGTTCTGCTCGTCCGGCGCGATCCATTTCGACCACATGGCTTTGGGAGCATTGCCGAACATTGCTCCGCCATCCAGACGCTGCGAATTTCCCAAAATGGACCACAACTTCATGACTTCATCCCGTGGGCGTGGCCGACGTAATTCGCCGGGAACGAATCCGGACGCCGAAGGCGGCCCTGAGCGCAGCGAAGGGCGAGACACATGGATGTGCCGAGCAACATCGCACCGCCGTCGAGCTTCTGGGCGTTGCCTTGGATGGGCCAGAGTTTCATTTCATCCACGTCGAAAACAGAACACAGGCATTGTCCGCCAAGGACGCAAAGAACGCGAAGGAAATCAGATCAACCTGCTCTCATTTGCGGCCTGTGCGTTCTTCGCGGACTGACCTTCTTGGTGCAGCGTGCGCGCAGGCGACATTCACTGCACTTTTCCCAGCCCGGAATCCCCTCTCGGGTCACTCGCCGCGCTGAGCTTGCCGGTCTTGCGGTTCCAGATCACCACGTTCATGAAACCCCAGCGGCGCTCGCCGGCATTCACCGTGTAACCCATGCCCTGCAGCGCCTGGGTCGTGGCCGGATCCAGCGCGCCGGGTTCGGCGGAGATCACGTCCGGCAGATATTGATGATGGAAGCGAGGCTTGGCGGTGATCTGCGCGGCATCGTCGCCGTCCACGAACGCGAGCACGCCTTCCAGCACCATGGTGATGATGCGCGAGCCGCCGGGCGTACCGATCACCATGTCGCGATCCGGCCCGAACACGAAGCTTGGCGTCATCGACGAAAGCGGGCGATGGCCGGGTTTCGGCGCATTCGCGTCATACCCGATCAGCCCGTAGGCGTTGGGCTTGCCGGGGACCAGCGCGAAGTCGTCCATCTCGTTGTTGAGCACGAAGCCGGTGCCGGGGATCACCAGGCACGAACCGAACCGCGTGTTGACCGTCTGCGTCGCCGAGACCATGTTGCCGTCGGCGTCAATCACCGAGAAATGCGTGGTGTGCATGCTCTCCGCTTTGGAAGGCATGTCCGCCGGCGGCAGCGCGCTGCTGGGCGTGGCCTTGTCCGGCTCGATGGATTCGCGCAGCTTGTCGGCATAGGCCATGCTGGTGAGCTTCGCGATGGGCATCTGCACAAAGTCCGGATCACCCAGGTATTGCGTGCGGTCGCGATAGCCGCGGCGCATCGCCTCCACGACAGTGTGCACGCGGTGCGCGCGATCCATCTTGTCCAGATCGAACCCGGAGAGGATGTTCAGCATCTCCTGCAGCACCACCCCGCCGGAAGACGGCGGCGAAGCGGAGACGACGTGGTACGCGGGCTTGCCGGGCGGCTGGTAATCGAACGCGATCGGCGCGCGTTCCTTCACCTTGTAATTCTCCAGGTCCGCCAGCGTCCAGTTGCCGCCCGCCGCGCGCACGCCGTCCACAAGCTTCTTCGCAAATTCACCCTGGTAGAAACCGGCATCGCCATCCTTCGCTAGGCGTTCCAGCGTGTTGGCGAGATCGGGGTTCCTGAACGTCCAGCCGGCCTGCGGCGGCCTGCCATCGGGCAGCAGCAACCTGGCCGAGCCTGGGTAACGCGCGATCACTTTCGCGCGCTCATGCAGCTCGGAAAGGAAACGCGCGTCGGGCTGGAAGCCGTTGCGCGCGATGCGGATTGCCGGCGCCAGCGATTTCGACAGCGGCAACTTGCCGTAGTGCTGCGCCATCCACACCAGCGCGGCGGGCTCGCCGGGAATGCCCGCGGCCAGCGCGCCGTTCAGCGACTTGTCGCGATCCGGATTGCCGTTCTTGTCTTCATACAATTTGGAGTTCGAGGCGGCCGGTGCGGTTTCGCGTGCATCCAGCATCACGTCCTTGCCGTCTGCCGCGCGATGCAGCAGGAAGAATCCGCCGCCACCGATACCGGAACTCTGCGGTTCCACCACCGACAAAGTGGACGCGACCGCCACCGCCGCGTCGAATGCGTTGCCGCCTTCGCGAAGAACTTCCAGACCCGCATCGGTCGCCAGCTTGTGTGCGGAGGCGATCGCCGCATGGCCGGGGCGTTTCGCCGAAGCGCTTGCCGTGGAAGGATTGGCAGCCAGTGCAGGAGTTGCGCCCAACAGCATCACGAATACGATCAGCAACACGCGGCGCAACTTCATGCGGCATTCTCCTTGGCCATCAGCGAGCGGTACTTCAAGGTCAGTGCCTCGGGCGATTCCATGTGCGCAGGATCGAGGATGATGCACTCGACCGGACACACGGCGATGCACTGCGGTTCGTCGTGATGACCGACGCACTCGGTGCACAGCGCCGGGTCAATGACGTAATAGTCCTCGCCCTGCGAAATGGCGCGGTTGGGGCAAACGGGCTCGCATACGTCGCAGTTGACGCATGCATCGGTGATCAGCAAGGCCATCCGCGAATTTTAGCACCGCCATCTCTTCCCACTTGCATATCGCCCCGATCCACACGCAGGCGCATTGCAGGCCATGGATGGCCACGAGCCTCGGCGCCGTCGCGTGACGCCGAGCATCGTAGCCGGCCGCGCGGGGAACAACGCGCATGCAACCCGCTCGCTCCGGAGGCGAGCGGAAAAGAGCATGGACGTCCAGCAGCAGAGTCACTGGGTCCGGGCTTTCGCCGGGATGACGCCTGTTGCGACCCCGCAAGGTTCCCCTGCCGGCCAAGCACTCTGGCTTACCTCAATACGGGAGGGGAACCCGTCGAAGGCAGTGCGCCAGCACAAGCCAGCGCAGCGCCCGGTTACATCTGCGCGAAACGGAAGTCCGCTCCGCTCGGCGTGATCGCATCCTGCACGCGCTGCTTGTCGGCCGCGTTGCCGATGAACAGCACCGCCACACCCTTGAAGGAACCCGGCTGCGCGTCCTTGAACGCGGCGACCAGCACGTCAGCGGTCTTGCCGGAATCCGGGCCGCCCGCGGCGATCATGTTGCCCGGCAACACGGACTGTGCGACGACACCGGAGAGCGTGTCCTGCACGCGACCACGCGCGGACTGGTCGTCCGGCGTGTCACCCGCCGGCACGAAATACACGTAGGGCGAATTCTGGATGCCCTTCATGTTGTCGCGGATGATCTGGGTCAGGTATGCCTGCCAGCCCTTGATGTCGGAAGGACTGGTCGGCCTGCTGACCTGCGCCGGCTGCGCGGACTGCTGGTCGACCGGCTGGCCCTTGTTGCACGCGGACAAAGCGAAGGTCGCGGTCAACGCGAGTGCGATGATGAATGCAAATTTGCGCATGGTGCTCACCTCGGGGTTACGTGGATTGTTGGCTGAAGCGTTGACGCAGCGCATCCTGCACCGCGGGGTGGACGAAACCGGAAACATCGCCGCCAAGCCGCGCAATCTCGCGCACCAGCGACGATGAAATGAAACTGTAGCGTTCGGACGGCGTGAGGAACAGGGTTTCCGCCTGCGGGATCAGATGCCGGTTCATGCTGGCGAGTTGAAACTCGTATTCGAAATCCGACACCGCGCGCAGGCCGCGCAGGATCACCCCGGCGCCGGAATGGGCAACGAAATCCGCGAGCAAGGTGTCGAAGCCGCGCACTTCCGCATTGGCGATGCCGTCCAGCGCGGTGCGCGCCAGCTCGATGCGCTGTTCCAGCGGCAGGCACGGCGTCTTGGCCGTGCTCTCGGCAACCGCAACGATCACCCGGTCGAACAGTGGCGCGGCGCGCGCGATCAGGTCGCTGTGCCCATGCGTGATCGGATCGAACGTGCCCGGATACACCGCGATCCGGCCATTCGACGGTTTGCCGTTGCTGCTCCCCATGCGGCGCATTATGCGCATCCGGCGCGGGAAAAGCAGCCATCTTCCGGGGCCGCGACCAAATCAGCCCGGGCAAAACAACGCCCCGCGCACCGCACCGGCGCGGGTTTCGCGATGCAGCCTCCAGTGCGACGGCAACTCGGGCAGCATTTCCGCCGGCGCCTCGATGTAAACATAGGTGTTGACGCCCAGCCAGCCGTTCGCGTCCAGCAAAGTCGCCGCGCGGGTCCACAAATCCGCCTCGAACGGCGGATCTAGGAACACGATGTCGAATGGCTGCGCGGCCGGACCCGCCAGGGATTCCAGCGCATCCGCATTCAGGACATCGGCGTTCGCGACATGCAGTCGCTGCAGGTCGGCGCTGATCTTCGCCGCCTGCCCACGGTCGCGTTCGATCAAGAGCGCGTGCGCGGCCCCGCGCGACATTGCCTCGATGCCCAGCGCACCGCTGCCGGCGAACAGGTCCAGGACGCGCGCGCCTTCGATCACCGGCATCAACCAGTTGAACAGCGTTTCGCGCAGGCGCTGCGGAGTCGGGCGCAGGCCGGCCAGCGCTGGCACGGCCAGTTTCGAGCCGCGCAGCGAACCGCCGACGATGCGCACGGCGCCGGGCGCGGTGACGCGTTTCATGGGCGTTGGGGAGCGGCTGCTAACATCTGGCGATTATCCGCGAACCGCCGTGCTTCGAGAATTCACCGTCGCCCCGGGTGTCGAGGGGCGAAACTCGATGGCACTGCGCTGGTGGTTCGATACTTCGCCACGAACGGCGTCGCTCAACCCTGGATGGCCATGCAGAAATTCTGGAAAAGGATCACCGGACGCGGCGAACCGGAACAGCACCCCGACGAAGCCTCGCCGCAAACGGAATTGCCGGAAGCGCCCGTTGCGCCCTCGCCTGTCGAACCGGTCGAGGCGCAACTCGAACCCGCGCCCGCGCCAGAGCCGGAGCCGGAGTCCGCGCCGGCGAAGCGCGGGTGGCGCGAACGTCTTTCCGGCAGCGGCTTCGCCCGCAACCTCGGCGCATTGTTCGTGCGTCATCCGAAACTGGATGACGACCTGCTGGACGAACTGGAAACCACGCTGCTCACCGCCGATGTCGGCATCACCGCCACGCAGGAACTGGTGGAAGACCTGCGCCGCCGCATGCACAAGCGCGAATTCGCCGACGCCAACGCGCTGCTGGAAGCGCTGCGCGCAGCATTGATCGGCATGCTGGAGCCGGTCGCGCAGCCGCTGGATGTCGGCACGCACAAGCCGTTCGTGTTGCTGATCGTCGGCGTCAACGGCGTCGGCAAGACCACCACGATCGGCAAGCTGGCGCGCCGTTATCGCGACGAACGCCGCACGGTGATGCTGGCTGCCGGCGACACCTTCCGCGCCGCGGCGGTCGCGCAGCTGCAGGAATGGGGCGCTCGCAACCAGGTGCCGGTGATCGCGCAAGGACAGAACGCCGATTCGGCCAGCGTCATTTTCGACGCACTGCAAACCGCGAGCGCACGCAGCACCGACGTGCTGGTCGCCGACACCGCTGGCCGCCTGCACACGCAATCGGGTCTGATGAACGAGTTGGCGAAAGTCGTGCGCGTGCTGCGCAAACTGGATGAAAGCGCGCCGCACGAAGTGCTGATGGTGATTGACGGCACCACCGGCCAGAACGCGATCAGCCAGGTGCGCCAGTTCCGCGAGGCCACCGGCGTCACCGGGCTGGTCGTCACCAAGCTCGACGGCACCGCCAAAGGCGGCGTGGTGTTCGCGCTGGCTCGCGAGTTCGGCTTGCCGATCCGCTACGTCGGCCTCGGCGAAGGTGCGGCCGATCTGCGCGTGTTCGACCCGCGCGCGTTCGTGGACGGCTTGCTGCCTGCGAGGCTCGGCGAATGACTGCGCGCGACTCCATCGCCAGGCACCCGTGGCGCTGGATCGCGACGGCGGCGATCTTGCTGATCCTCGCGCTGGTGCTGGCCGGCGTGTTGATCGTGCGCTCGCTGTTGCAGCCGCAGCGCTTCACGGCGCTGCTGCAATCTCAACTCGCGAATGCCGGTCTGGTGCTGAGCGTGGACAAGCCCGCCGCGCCCGCGCTGTGGCCGCATCCGGCGGTGCAGCTGCAGGGCTTCCGATTGAGCGTGGCCGGCGCGACGACGCCGCTGCTGTCCGCTTCGGAGGCACGCATCGTGGTGCCGTGGCGCGCGCTGCTGCATCGCGAGCTCGCGGTCGAGCGGCTGGAAATCGAGAACCCGCGCATCGATCTGGATCAATTGCAGACGCTGCTCTCGCGCATGCCGCACGGTGCGGGCGCGCCGCGGTTGCCGCGAATCGGTGCAGGCCTCCGCATCGTCAACGGCACGCTGGTGCGCGCTGACGAGCCGCTGCTGTTCGACGTCAATGCAGAAACCGGCCCGCTGCTGCCGGGCACGCTGTTCCATATGGACGCAACGGCGCGCAACGGCGCCGACCGTGGCGGCAAACTGAGCCTGCGCATGCTGCCGCAGTATCAGGACGGCACGCTGGAATTCGAGCAGCTCAATTTGCGGATTGGAGTGGAGCAAGGCGCGCAGGCGCACATCACCGGCGATGCGTTTTGGCGCGGCGGCGGCGAACTCGGCGCGAACCTGCGCGGTGGATTCACCCTGCCCGCGCACGGCAGCGTGGCGGTGGCGAGCACGCCGGCGCCCGCTTCTTCCTCGCCATCGCCGATGCCCGGGCGCAGCTACACGCTCGCCCTGCAGGTGCACCCCGCCCACGGCGCAACGCCGATGACCGCCGCACTCAAGCTGAATGGCGAAGGCAAGCACGTGAACATGAGCGTGCAACCGGCTGCGTTGCCGGGCTGGTGGAATGATGTACTCGGCTCCGCACCGGCAACCGCACTGGCGATGCCGCCGGTCAGCGGGAGCGCGCAGCTGGACGCGGCCGACTTCGGCCCGCTGCAGATGCGAGGGGTGAAGATCGAATCGGGCCGCCAGGTGATCCCTCTCGACGCATCCAGTGTCGCCGTACCCAAGCCTTCGTCATCCGGGCGTTGAAGCGATGACCGGCGGAATCGCGTCGAAATTGTTGCCATGGTTCGACCGCCACGGCCGTCATGACCTGCCCTGGCAGGACACCCCTTCGAACCGGCGCACGCCGTATCGCGTGTGGGTTTCCGAAGTGATGCTGCAGCAGACCCAGGTCGCGACGGTGGTCCGCTACTTCGAACGCTTCGTGCGCGCGCTCCCGGACGTGCGCGCACTGGCGGACGCCAGCGAGGATGAGGTCCTCGCGTTGTGGTCGGGGCTGGGCTACTACCGCCGCGCGCGTCATCTGCATCGCGCGGCGCAGGTTTGCGTCGCGCAACACGGCGGCGAACTGCCGCGCGACTTCGCATCGCTGGCGGCGTTGCCGGGCATTGGCCGTTCAACGGCCGGCGCCATTCTCGCACTCGCACACGGCGAGCGTTTCCCCATCCTCGATGGCAACGTCAAGCGCGTGCTGACGCGCGTGCACGGCGTGCAGGGCTGGCCGGGCGAGCGCGCGATCGAGCAGCGCCTGTGGGTGCTGGCCGATGACAACACGCCGGGTGCGCGCGTCGCCGATTACACCCAGGCGATCATGGATCTGGGGGCCACCGTGTGCACGCGCGCCAAGCCGCGCTGCCCGGAATGCCCGCTGGTGAAAGACTGCGTCGCACGCACGGAAGGCCTGACCGGGGCACTGCCGCAACCTCGCCCCGCGCGCGCATTGCCGCAGAAGCAGACGGTGATGCTGATCCTGCGCGATGCGCAGGATCGAGTGCTGCTGCAACGGCGTGGTGCAAGCGGCGTGTGGTCGGGTCTGTGGAGCCTGCCGGAAGCCGTGGATCGCGCGTCCGCCGACCGCGTCGCCTCCGAGCTGGCGCGACTCGATCAAGCGGAAGCCGAACCGCTGCCCGCATTCCTGCACGTGTTCACCCATTACAAGCTGCAGGCGCTGCCGCTGCTGTGGCGCGATGCGCGCGCCCATCGCGCGATTGCGGACGCACCGGATCAGCGCTGGTGCTCACGCGCGGAACTGACGGCGCTGGGCATTCCGGCACCGGTAAGAAAATTGCTCGACGATCTGGACAGGGAACCCGTCACATGAGCCGAACCGTGTTCTGCACAAAATTGCAACGCGAAGCCGAAGGGCTGGATTACGCACCGTGGCCCGGCGAGCTGGGCCAGCGGATCTATCAGCACATCAGCAAAGCGGCGTGGCAGCAGTGGCTGGCGCATCAGACCATGCTGATCAACGAGAACCGCATTTCGCCCTTCGACCCCAAGGCACGCGTCTTCCTCACGGAACAGATGGAGAAGTTCCTGTTCAGCGGTGAAGCGGAGAAGCCCCCGGGTTATGTGCCGCCTTCGGTCTGAGCGCGCTTCATCGCGGCGCGTACCGCCCTGTAATCCACGTTCCGGATCGTCTCGATCCGGCACTGGCGACCGCGATCGTATTTCACGAAATCCATGCGCGCGTTGACATTGCCCGAAGTGGATGTCAGGCCGATCGCATTGGCGTACTCGAGTTTGATGCAGGGTGATTCGAGCGTCAGCAGATAAACCTGATTGACCCCTGTCCAGACCGCCACCGCTTCGCTGCCGTCCGCGTTCGGACCGAGATACTGGAAACGATCGAGCCGGAAATAATGCATGCTGTCCTGGGGCGCGGACGCATATCGCTGGAAGCGCGCCAGGTTCTCCGCGTCGCGCTGTTTGGGCGACTGCGCGAAAGCGGCAATGGAAATCAGCAAGGCACTCACGGCAACGGCGAACCTGCTTGCGGTATTCATGGACGGATTCCTGCGCGACGGGAATCCATTACAACGCCCGGCTGCCGCATCCGGATGACTGCCGGCTGAAAGCTCGTCGAAACCGTGACCGTTCAAGCTGGCAGCGCCGCGAGACAAGCGCCGCAAACGCGCTTACCATTGGCACCCGCCAGGGAACCCGGCGCGCGCACGCGGAATCGGACAAGGAGGTTCAAGATGTCGGTTGCGGCCATGCAAGGATCACGAGGCACGCATGAACGAGTCCTCCCCCAATTTCTCATTGCAGTGGCTGGCGCAGCTGTCGCGCAGCCGCTTCAATTGCTATGCGGGACTGACTGCGGATGCGCTGGTCGCGATTGCGCTGCTCGCCGCCGGCCTGTGGCGCAATGATTTGCGCGTCACGACGATGCTGATGCTGGTCGCCTGCGGCCTGCTGATCTTCAGTCTGATCGAATACGGCATCCACCGCTGGCTCTTCCACGGGCCGTTCTCGATGTTCGAGGAAGGCCATCGCCGCCACCACGAAGAGCCGCAAGGCTACGACTCGCTGCCGTTCTTCGCGCCGCCGCTGGCCTATCTCCTGCTGGCCGCGCTGCTGGGCTATGCGATGTCCACGAGCGCTGCGCTGCTGCTGGGCGGATCGGTGGCCGCCGGTTACGCGGCTTACGGCCTCAGCCACTGGGTCATGCACAATTTCCGCTTCCACAGCCCGATGCTGCGCGCGTGGGCGGCGGCGCACCACGTGCACCACTATCACCCCGAGCGCAACTTCGGCGTGACCTCGCCGCTGTGGGACCTGCTGCTACGCACGCAGTACATATCCGCGTCGGCGAAGCTCGCCTCGCGCCGCACGCGTTGATGCGGCCACCCCACCCGATCCCCTACCAAGGCAGCAAACGCCTGCTCGCACCATTGATCGCCCGGCATGTTCCCGCCGAGGTGCAGGTGTGGTTCGAACCGTTCGCAGGCTCCGCTGCGATGACACTGCACGCCGCTCAGCATGGACTGGCGCGTCGCTTCGTGATCGGCGACAGTTTGGGCGGAATCGTGGAGTTGTGGCGCGGCATCGTCGAGCAGCCGGAACAAACCGCCGCCCGCTATCGCGCGGTATGGTCCGGACAAGCGCGAAACCATGCGGACTATTTCAATCGGGTGCGTGCGCGCTACAACCGCGAGCGCGATCCGGTGGATCTGCTGTACCTGATCTGCCGCTGCGTCAAGAACGCGGTGCGTTTCAATTCGAATGGCGAATTCACGCAATCGGTGGACCGGCGCAGGCTGGGCATGCACCCGGATCGGATGCGTGCCGCGATCCTCGCCGCATCGCAACTGCTCGCCGGCCGCGTCGAGTTTCGCGAAGGCGACTGGCTGCAGACCAGCGCGGACGCGACCACGCGCGACTTCGCTTATCTCGACCCGCCCTACCTCGGCACTACCATCGGCCGTGACAAGCGCTACCACCGGCAGCTCGCGCAGGCCGACCTGATTCCGGGGCTGGCGCAACTGCGCGCACGCGGCGTGCGCTTCGCACTCTCCTACGACGGCAGCACCGGCGGCAGGCATTACGGGCCGCCGCTGCCGGCGCATCTCGGCCTGACACATCTGCTGATCGAGGCCGGCCGTTCCTCGCAAGCCACGCTCGCCGGCCGCAACGAGCGCACGATCGAAAGCCTTTATCTCTCGCCCGGCACCGCCGCCCTTGACGCTGCACCGCGCGACCGATTTAATAGGCGGCTCGCCCGCGCAATGCCGGCGAACGCGAAGCCGGAAAGTCTGGCCAGGTAGCTCAGTTGGTAGAGCAGGGGACTGAAAATCCCCGTGTCGGCGGTTCGATTCCGTCCCTGGCCACCATTCGTGCCATCATGAGGGCGTCGCAGCGAAACGGAGTTCGCAATGCTTGGCACAATTCTGCTGATCGTTCTGATCCTGCTGCTGCTCGGCGCACTGCCGAGCTGGGGCTACAGCCGCTCGTGGGGCTACGGGCCGAGCGGGTTGCTCGGCATCATCATCCTGATCATCATCGTGCTTTGGGCGCTGGGGCGTCTCTGAGCCCGGTTGTTCTGCGACCACCCCGTCGCAAAGATCAGAAGCCGCCACGACTGCCGTCTTGATCGAATCCCCACAGCGATCTGTCGAGGTCGTGATGCATCCCGTGCGCGCTCATGCGCACGCGGCCGTTGCGCACGTCCACGCCTTCGGCGCGCAGGCGCCTGGCCTGTTCGCGGAAGTTGCGCGTGCCTTGCGGAAACGCGATGCGCCCGTCGGCTCGCACGATGCGATGCCACGGCAGATCCAGCCCCTCCGGCGTTTCGCTGAGCGCGCGGCCGGCCAGGCGCGCGCGCTTCGGCAGGCCCGCACGGGCGGCGATTTCGCCGTAGCAGGCCACGCGCCCGCGCGGAATCGCCGCGACTGCGGCGTAGATGCGGCGGTATTCGTCTTTCATCGGTTCGGGAATCGGGGATCGAGACTCGGGAGCCGAGGGAGTATGTCACTCCACCGTCGTTTCAGCGCCATCACCGGCCTTATCGGGGATGGGTGCCGAGGGTCATTGCGCCTGTTCCGGCGACTGCAACAGGCCACCGACAACCCCGTCATGCAAACCGGCTAACATGCCAGAAGGAGAGTCAGGATCAAG
>JBQCCR010000045.1:0-4370 GCA_051961995.1 Rhodanobacteraceae bacterium
AGTGGCGACGCCGATATCGAAGTGGCGCTGGATATCGAAGTCGCGGGCGCGCTGGCGCCGGGCGCGACCATCGCGGTGTATTTCGCGCCGAACACCGACCAGGGTTTTTACGAGGCCATTTCGCAGGCCGCGCACGACACCACGTACAAGCCGTCGGTGATCTCGATCAGTTGGGGCGGCCCCGAAGACAGCTGGAACGGCCCGTCGCGCAGCGCATTGGAAACCGCCATGCAGGATGCGGCGGCGCTCGGCGTTACCGTTATCTCGGCCGCGGGTGACAACGGCTCCGGCGACGGCGTGAGCGATGGACAGCCGCATGTCGATTTCCCAGCCTCCAGCCCGTATTCGCTGGCCTGCGGCGGCACCACGCTGACCGCCAACGGACAGTCCATCACCAGCGAAGTGGTGTGGAACGAAACCGCCAACAACGAAGGCGCCACCGGTGGCGGCGTCAGCATCGAATTTCCGTTGCCGAGCTGGCAGCAAAACGCAAAGGTACCCGCCGCGCCGAGCGGCAGCACCGGCCGCGGCGTGCCGGACGTGGCGGGCAACGCCGATCCTTCCACCGGCTACCAGATCCTGGTCGGCGGCCAGACGCAGGCCATCGGCGGCACCAGCGCGGTGGCGCCGTTGTGGGCGGCGTTGATCGCGCGGCTCAACCAGAAACTGGGCAAGCCGATGGGCGACGTGCATGCGGCGATCTACCAGATCGGCGCCAGCGCATTTCGCGATATCACTCAAGGCGATAACGGCACGTACCAAGCGGCCGCCGGCTGGGATGCCTGTACCGGATGGGGCAGCCCGAACGGACAGGCGTTGCTGGATGCGCTATCGGCGCAACCGAGCGCATAAATCGAGGCAAACCGCTTGAACGGTTGCGAAATGACAGCGGCCCCGGCAAATGCCGGGGCCGCCCTCGTTGTCATCGAATCGACACGCCGGTGTTTCTTCACATGTCCGGCAACGAAAGGAATAAGGTCGACGCTAGACGAATACGGCGACAACGGGCAGTCTTGTAAGGTTCGCTATCTCGGATTGCCCATGGATCGCTCCATCGCCTCCCCCACCCTGCTTGCCGATCTCGGCGGCACCAACGTCCGCTTCGCCCTGGCCGATACCGCCGCTGCCGACCCATTGCTGCTGGACAGCGTGCGACGCTATCGCGTGAAGGATTTCGACACGCTGGCCGACACCATCCGCCAATACTTCGCCGACACCGGCCACATCGCCACGCAGGCGATCATCGCCGCCGCCGGCCGCATCGCCAACGGCGAAACGGTGAAGATCACCAACAATCCCTGGAACGTGTCCGCGCATGGGCTGCAGGAAGAACTGGGCTTCGAGCGCGCGCGGCTGGTGAACGATTTCGCTGCGCAGGGCATGTCGATCCCCTTGCTGCACAAAGACCAGTTGCAAGCCGTCGGCAACGTGATGCCACCGGAGCACGACCGCAAATCCTCGCAAACCTTCGTGGTGATGGGTCCCGGCACCGGCCTGGGCGTGGCCGGCCTGCTGTACCGTCACGGCCACTGGATCGTGCTGGAAACCGAAGGTGGTCACTCCGGCTTCGCCGCGCATACCGCCGAAGACGTGGAAATTCTGCATCGCCTCAACGCGCGCTTCGGGCGCGTGTCGAACGAGCGCATGATCTGCGGCAATGGCCTGGTGAATCTCTATCTCGCACTCGCCGACATCGCCGGTCAGCCCGCGCAGGAATACACACCCGAGGACATCACCGCGCGCGCCACCGACGGCAGCGATGCGCTATGCGCACGCACGGTGGAAACGCTGGCCGGCATTTTCGGCAGCGTTGCCGGCGACCTGGTGCTGAGCCTGGGCGGCTGGGACGGCGTATATCTCACCGGCGGCGTGTTGAAAATCTTGATGCCGTGGCTGCAGCGCGGCGGCTTCCGCGAGCGCTTCGAAGCCAAGGGCCGCTTCCGCGACACCATGGAACACGTGCCGACCATCGCCATCACGCATCCCGAACCAGGTCTTCTCGGCGCGGCGGCATTGGCCGTGCTGGAATCGGGCAGAACCTTGTAACCACCCATGTTCGTCAATCCCGCGAAAGCGGGTATCCAGCTTTGTTTTTGCATCAGGTCACATCGGATTCCCGCCTTGGCGGGAATGACGGCCTCGAATGATGATGAGGATCGCCATGCCACGCTCGCACACCGCCTTTCTGTTCGACCTCGACGGTACGCTGATCGACAGCGTCTACCAGCACGTGCTGGCCTGGAAGGAAGCGCTGGACGAGGAAGGCGTGGTGCTGCCGGTATGGAGCATCCATCGCAAGATCGGCATGAGCGGCGGGTTGTTCACCAACATCCTGTTGCGCGAGACCGGCCTGGACATCACGCCCGAGCGCATCGAACGCCTGCAGCAGCGGCATGCGGAAGCCTTCAACCGCCATCACGCGCAGGGTTCGGTGCGGCCGTTGCCGGGCGCGCGCGAGCTGCTGCAATTTCTCACCCGGGAAAAGATTCCCTGGGCGATCGCCACCAGCGGCCGCATGCGCACCGCCGCACATAATCTCGCCGCGCTTGGCGTCGATCCGAACGAAGTGCCGGTGGTGACGCGCGACATGGTGCGCCACGCCAAGCCCGATCCGGACCTGTTCATCGCCGCGGCCGAGCGCCTGGGTGTGGACATCCACCATTCGCTGGTGATCGGCGACAGCATCTGGGACATGCTCGCCGCGCAGCGTGCGCGAGCGTTGGGTGTGGGCCTGCTTTCGGGCGGCTACGGCCAGGACGAACTGCAACGCTCCGGCGCGTTCCGCGTGTATGACGATCCGGCGGACCTGCTCAAGCACATCGACGAGGTCGCCGCCCGCGACTAAGCATAGGTTGGGGTTTTCACCCCAACCTACGATGGCGCGAGTAACGCATCCAGGTCCGATTGATCGAAGCTCAGCTTCTCGCGCGTGCCGCCGCCTTCCAGCACCGCCTCGGCCAATTCGGCCTTGCGCGCCTTCAGCTCCTCGATGCGCTCCTCGACCGTGCCCGAGGTGATCAGGCGGAACACGAACACCGGCTTGTCCTGCCCGATGCGATGCGCGCGATCGCTGGCCTGCGCTTCGGCGGCAGGATTCCACCACGGGTCGTAGTGGATCACGGTATCGGCGGCGGTGAGGTTGAGGCCTACGCCGCCAGCTTTCAGCGACAGCAGGAACAGCGGTACATCGCCTTCCTGGAAGCGCTGCACCGGTTCGGCGCGGTCGCGTGTTTCGCCGGTAAGCATCACGTAAGGGATGCGATGGCGTTCCAGTTCATTCGCGATCAGCTTGAGCATTTCGGTGAACTGCGAGAACAGCAGCACCTTGCGGCCTTCGGACAGCAGCGCGGGCAGCATGTCCATCAGCAATTCGAACTTGGCCGAATCGCGCACGCCGCGCGCCGCTTCCAGTTTCACCAGGCGTGGATCGCAGCACACCTGGCGCAGCTTGAGCAGCGCATCGAGCACCACGATGCCGCTGTGCGCGATGCCGCGCTGCGCGATCACCTCGCGCAGTTCGTCGGCGAGCGACAGGCGCAGGCTTTCGTAGAGTTCGCGCTGGCGGCCGTCCAGCACCACGCGGCGCGTGATCTCGGTTTTGGATGGCAGTTCCGAGGCAACCTGCGCTTTCGTCCGGCGCAGGATGAACGGTGCGAGACGGCGGTTGAGGCGCGCCTGGCACTCTTCGTCGCGCTGCTTTTCGATCGGCACGCGATAGTGCCGGCGAAACGCGCCTTCATCGCCGAGCAGGCCCGGCACGGCAAGGTCCACCTGCGACCACAGTTCGCCCAGGTGATTTTCCAGCGGCGTGCCGGTAAGACAGATGCAGCGCGGCGCGCGCAAGGTGAGCGCGGCGCGGCGTGCCTGCGTGCGCGGGTTTTTCACCTGCTGCGCTTCGTCGAATACGATCAGCGAGAACGGCTGCTTGCGCAGGGTGACGACGTCGCGCGGCAGCAGGGCGTAGCTGGTGAGAATGATGTCCTGCGTGGCGATCTGCGAGAAATCGCCGCTGCGTTGCGGGCCGTGTAAGGCCAAGGCGCGCAGCGATGGCGCGAAGCGCGCGATTTCCGCCAGCCAGTTCGGAATCAGGCTGGTCGGCACTACGATCAATGCCGGCTGCTGCAAGGCGCCGCGTTCTTTCAGTGCGAGCAGGTGCGTGATCAGCTGCAGCGTCTTGCCCAGGCCCATGTCGTCGGCCAGCACGCCGCCAACGCCCGCTTCGGCCAGCGCGTTCAACCAGCGCAGGCCTTCGCGTTGATACGGGCGCAGCTCCACCGTGAGCCCTTCGGGAACCGCATCGCTGGCGCGCTCGGCCGCGTCGCGCAGGCGGGCGGTGAAGCCGCGCAATTGTTCCGGCGCCTGCAATTCGC
>JBQCCR010000046.1:0-13541 GCA_051961995.1 Rhodanobacteraceae bacterium
GTGTTCTCCTCGACCGCGGCGGTGTACGGAATTCCGCCCGGCGGCCGCGCCTGCGAGGACACGCCGCCGGCGCCGATCAATCCCTATGGCCGTTCCAAGTTGATGAGCGAATGGATGCTGCGCGACCTCGCCGCCGCCGGGGGTCCGCGCTACGTCGCGCTGCGCTATTTCAATGTGGCGGGTTGCGATCCGGAAGGCCGCATCGGCCAATCCACCCGCGACGCGACACTGCTGGTGAAAGTCGCCTGCGAAGCCGCGCTCGGCAAACGCGCGCAGCTCTCCATTTTCGGCACCGATTACGCCACACCGGACGGCACCGGTGTGCGCGATTACATCCACGTTTCCGATCTCGCCCGCGCGCATCTGGATGCGTTGGCCTATTTGCGCAATGGCGGCGCATCCACCACCCTCAACTGCGGCTATGGCCACGGCTACTCGGTGCGCGAAGTGCTGGACGCGGTCGCGCGCGCGCACGGCAAACCCGTCCCCTGCGTCGAGCGTGCGCGTCGCGCCGGTGATCCGCCGACTTTGATCGCCGAGGCGCAGCGGATCGGGCAGCTGCTCGACTGGCATCCGCAATACGACGATCTGGATTTCATCGCGCGCACCTCGCTGGAGTGGGAACGCAGGCTGGATGGCCAGGGCGCGATCAAACCCTGGCCCGTGCGGCACGGCGATTTCGGCATGCCACCGCCGTCCAAGCCGGGGTACGCGCAAGCTGCGGCATTGCGCTGAAAGACATGGCGCTTTTCATAGCGAGGATCAGGTCATGAGGGCACCGTCATTGCTTGCGGGTGCGCTGCTGTTCTGCGGTGCGTGCGCGATCGCCTCCACCGCGTCGGCCGCGACCTATTACGTGCGTAACGACGGCGGCACGGCCCGGCAATGCGATGGCACGGCAGATGCGGCGTACGCCGGTTCGCACGCTCGCGCCTGCGCGTGGAATTCGCCGATGGTCGCGCTGCCGCCGCAGGTGAGCGGCGAAAAACCGCGCATCCAGGGCGGCGACACGCTGGTCGTGGACGCCGGCTCTTATCCGATCGGCTGGACCCGCGAACAGGATTGCGCGGTGAAGCAGGCCCACGCCTGCGTGCCGCAGGCGATTCCTTCCGGCACCGTCGGCCATCCCACCCGCATCGTCGGCGCCGGCTGGGACAACGGGTGCACGGCGCCGCCGCAGTTGTGGGGCACACATGGCGCCTATCAATTGCTGTCGCTGGACGGCAGCAGCCATGTGTTCATCGCATGCCTCGATCTTTCGGATCATTCCAACTGCACGCAGAACTACAAGCCCGATCGCGAGTATTCGTGCCCGCACGACGCCAGGGGCGACTGGGCCAGCACCGGCTTGCGCGCACGCGACAGCAACGACGTCACCCTGCAGGATTTGCGCATCCACGGCTTAGCGAGCCAGGGTGTGCAGGCCGGGCGGATCCGCGACTGGAACGTGACGCGGGTGAAGATCATCGGCAATGGCCGGGCCGGCTGGAACGGCGACCTCGGCGGCAACAGCCACAATTCGAGCAACGACGGGAAACTGGTGTTCACCGACCTTGAAGTGGCGTGGAACGGTTGCGCGGAGGACTACCCGGACGCGTCGAAGATCATCAACTGCTTCGGCCAGAACGAGGGCGGCTACGGTGACGGATTTTCGGAAGCCTGGACCGGCGGCGATTACGTCTTCATCCGCCCGAACATGCATGACAACACCCAGGATGGACTGGACTTGCGCTACGCGAACGGCGAAGGCTCGATCAGCGTGGATGGCGGTTATTTCGCGCGCAACGCCGGCAACGATCTGAAGACCATGGGCTCCGCGACGATCACCCATTCGGTGTTCGTCGCGTATTGCTCGGCGATGAAGCAGCAGGGCTATCCGGCCGGCGAGGATTCATGCCGCGCAGGCGGCGGCCAGTTCGCCGCGATGAACGGAGCCAACCAGACCGTGACCTTTGCCTGGAACACCGTGACCGGCGAATCCAATTGCCTGCTCGCCGGCGATTCGGGCAAATCGGAAGCGAGCGACACCTACCTGATCCACGACAACATCTTTCTGGGCGGCCCGCGCTGGAACGGCAACGGGTTGACCTGCCTCACCTGGTTCGGCGACGGCGCCTACCCGGAAAAAGTCGTGTATCGCGACAACATCATCTGGAAGGTCCGCGACGGCGCATGTCCGCGCAGCTCGGTGTGCAAGGACCCGCGGTTGAAGAACGAAACGCTTGAAGCGTTCGATCCGGTGCCGCGTCACGGCAGCCCCGCATTGCGGGCAGGCGCACACGCCAAGACAAGGAAAGCCGTGGACGAAGCACGCGCACAGCCGCAGGCGAGTGACGCAGTCGAGTAGCGGTCCGGCCGGCGTTGTTGGTCATGGCCGCGCTCGGGCTGCCGTTGCCTGGCATTCCCATTGCTGCGTTTCGACAACCGATAACCGACCCCTCGCAACTGCTGCGTTCGCGCTCCCGATGCGCTACGGCGACTGCGCCACTGCCTGCTCGCCCGCACGCGCGGCTTCACCGGAAAGCACCAGCGCGGCAGGGGCGGCCTGGCCGATCAGGTAGCCCTGCGCGTAGCGCACGCCCAGTTCGCGCAGGCGCTGCAACTGGCGCATGTCCTCCACCCCCTCGCAGATCACCGCTGCGCCAAGACCGTGAGCCATCGCCACCACCGCTTCCACGATTGCCATCGCGCGCGGACTGTCGAACATCTGTCGCGCGAAGGCCTGATCCATCTTGATGTATTCGAATTCGAGCCGGTGCAAGTGGGTGAGGTTGGAGTAGCCGGTACCGAAATCATCCAGCGCGAACGGAATGCCATGCTGGCGGCAGTGCTGCATCACCGCGGCGACCGGCGTGTAATCGAGCATGCGGCTTTCGGTCACTTCGAGCTTCAGCATGCCGGCCGGCAGCCGCGCATCGCGCACGTGTTCGATGATCGCGCGCGCGGTACCCGGCTCCACCAGCTGCCGCGCCGACAGGTTGAGCGCGATGTTCGGTAGCGGCTGCCCGCCGTTCCTGTGAAGTGCGCCCAGCATTTCGATGACGCGTTCGAGCACGTACTCGCCCACCGGCACGATCAGCGACGTCTCCTCGGCGAGCTGGATGAACTCGGCCGGCGAGACCGGTCCGCGTCCGGGCAGCTCCCAGCGCACCAGGGCTTCGTACCCGGACACGCGCGCCTCCACGATGTCGTAGATCGGCTGGTAGCGCACTTCCAGCGTGCCCTGATCGAGTGCATCGCGCAGCTCGGCTTCCAGCCGTATCTTCTCGATGCCGCTGCGTTCGGCCGGGTCGTCGCAGGCGACGTCTTCCGCCGGCAACGGCGCACCCGCGGGCAGGCTCGCGATCACGCTCTGCTTGTAGCGCAACAGGCTGTCCACCAGCGCGCGCACCACCGCATCGCCCTCCTCCAGACGTTCGCGAAACTGATCCGGCTCGACGGCGAGCAACACCGTGTCGCCCTGCGCGGTGGCGGTGTCGGTGCGCGGTGAACCATCCAGCAAACCGATCTCGCCGATCAATTCGCCCGGACCGAGCACACCGCGACGCGTTTCGCGGCGGCCGTGCACTGAAACCAGCTCTACCGCGCCGCGTTCGATCAGCCACGCGCAATCGGAAGCGTCGCCCTGGGCGTACAGCACCTCGCCTGCGAACAACTCTCGCCGGATCGTCATCACTTCGTCCCCTCGATGTGGAAACCCTCTTCACAAGTGTGCCAGTGAGAGCGCCGGCATTCACGCGGCCTGCACTTCGACACACGCGCATCCGTTAAGTGGAAGTTGGTTTCGTTAAGTCGTTGTTGGGAAATGTGAAAACACGTCCACGCAATTGCGACATTTGTGACGATGTCGTCGAAAACAGGTGCACGCCACGTATTCAACGTAAGTAGATGCGTCTGTAGTCTGCCCTTCGTCGGCTGTTCTGGCCGGCAGGGCTCGATAGGGATTTCAAGCGCCTCCCGTGAAGTGCTCGTCGGAAGGACAGATCACTTCGCGATGTCTTCGCAAAGGTGAAATCCCCATGAAAGTGCTCCACCTCTCCGCCGCCGCGATGTTGGCGTGGGGCGGCTTCGCCGCCTTCAATGTCGCTTCCGCGACCACGTACTACGTGCGCACCGATGGCGGCACCGCAACACAGTGCAACGGCATGGCCGACAAGGCCTATCCAGGCAGCGGCACCAACATGTCCTGCGCCTGGAATCATCCGTTCGTGGCACTCCCGCCCACCGTTTCCAATTCCGTGCAGAAAGCGCGCATCCACGGCGGTGACACGCTGGTGATTGATCCCGGCAGCTACCAGATGGGCTCGAGCTGGAAGGACAACAGCAAGCTCTACGGCGCGTGCAATGCGAGCTATCCCTGGAGCTGCACCATGCAGCCCATCCCCAGCGGCACCGCGAGCAACCCGACCCGCATCGTCGGCGCCGGCTGGAACACCGGCTGCAAGGCGCCGCCCGAGTTGTGGGGCTCGGATCGGCCGTACCACGTGATGAGCCTCGACAACAGCTCCAACGTGATCGTGGCGTGCCTCAACCTCACCGATCACAGCGCCTGCATTTACAACGACAGCAACACGAATCTCACTTGCAACAAGAGCAAGGCGCCGTACGGCCCGTGGGCGCCGCTGGGCATCCACGCGCAGGATTCCAACAATGTCACCTTGCAGGACCTGCACATCCACGGCTTCGCCAGCACCGGCATCCAGGCTGGGCGCCTGAGCAACTGGACGCTGACCCGCGTCCGGATCATCGCCAACGGCAGGGCCGGCTGGAACGGCGACCTCGGCAGCACCCAGGGCAGCTCCGACTCCGGCAACATGACGTTCAACAACGTGGAAGTGGCCTGGACCGGCTGCGCCGAAAAATATCCGTACACCACCATCTACGGATGCTGGGGCCAGATCGAAGGCGGCTACGGCGATGCCATCGGCACGGCCGCAACCGGCGGCAACTGGACCTACAACCAGGTCAACGTGCACGACAACACCCAGGACGGCCTGGATATGCGCTACGCGAACGGCACCGGCAAGGTGACCGTGCTGCGCAGCCATTTCTACAACAACGCCGGCAACCAGGTGAAGATCAAGGGCCCGGCCCTGATCCAGAACTCGGTGATCGTGGGTTACTGCTCGTCCTTCAATGGCAAGTACGACATGAGCGGCGGCGACAACTGCCGTGCGAATGGTACGGCCGTGCTGCTGGTCTCCACGCCCGGCGCGCTGGCCTCGCTGAGCTACAACACGATCATCAGCCAGGGCGACTGCGTGATCACCAACCAGGAAGGCAGCAGTGCGTCCGAAGTTGATCTCTACAACAACGTGCTGATCGGCCAGCCGTCCTTCCGCAGTCCCGATCAGAAGGCGTGCCTGTTCTGGTGGACCACCAATCCGCCGATCGGCAAGGTCGCGATCAAGGGCAACGTGATCTGGAACACCCGCTACTACACCAGCTATCCGGCCGGCAACACGATCGCCGATCCCAGGCTGAAGTCGGAAAGCCTGGCGAGCTTCGATCCCATGCCGCTGTCCGGCAGCCCGGCGATTGACAAGGCCAGCACGGTGCTCACGGTCAAGACCGACTATATGGGCAACGCGCGTCCGGTGGGTGCCGGCTACGACATCGGCTCGCGTGAGTTCGGCAGCACCACGGTAACACCGCCGCCGACCACGTCGCCGCCGACCACCACCACGCGCACCTACAGCACCGGTGGCGCACTGCCGGCACGCTTGATCGGCACCAGCACGGCTTCGGAGCCCGCGCGTTCCGTGTCGAGCCAGCAGACCTCGGTGACGGCGAGCTCCACTCCGGTGAGCACGCAGCAGGTGTCGTGGACCGAGGCGCTCCGGCGTTGGCTGAGCGGTGAGGAAACCGCCTCGCGCTGAAGCGGAGCAAACCCATCGCGTGCGCATCGCAATGATGCGCACGCATGAAACCCCGAGGATCAGGTGGGTTCGGAAGGCGGCATCGCGGCAGCGGTGCCGCCTTTTGTTTCATCCACGAGTTCGGCCACGCCGCGCGAACGCGTAGGCAGGCTGGTGGTGCGCTCGAGCCGCTTGCGCAGGCCGAGGAACGCGCGCTCGATCAGGAAGTACGACAGCAGCGCGCAACCGAATGCGCACGCCACGTTCTGCGGAAATGCGTTCCACCATGCATTCGAGTGACGATCGAGGAATGGCTGCTGCCACAGGTACAGCGAGTAGCTCAGCACCCCCAGCCCGACCACCGGTTGCCAGTTGAGGAAACGCCCGGCCAGCGAACCGGCGTGGCGCGTGCTGGATTCGATCAGCAGCGCGATGCAGATGTTCATCACCGGCGAGAACACCAGCTCCACCAGCGTGTAGCCGGACTCTAGGTTGATCAGCAGAATCAGCGGGATCGCCAGGATGAGCCAGCGGCTGGCAGTGAGCCGCAGATACCAGCCCTGTTTCAGCAGCCATGGCCGCAGCAGTGCCAGCGCGCAGCCGGTGGCGAGGTAATCGCACATGGCCGGAAAGACGGACATGTTGGCCAGTGGCGTGGACGGGTCCACATGGAACATCCACTCGCGGATGCCCGCGCGCACCGCCGGTCCGGCGAGGATCGCCAGCACCGCCACGATCAGCGCGCGGCGCTGGCGCAGCGCCAGCAGCGTCAGCGGCCAGAGCAGATAGAACTGCTCCTCGATGGACAACGACCACAAGTGTCCGACCTGCCACGGATGATCCGGGTAGTAGTTGATCGTGTAGGTCAGTGCGTAGGCGAAGTCCCGGCCGCCCAGATCAATCCAGCCCAGCCAGGTCGCGATGGCGAGCGCTGCGATCAGTGCATAGAACGCGGGGAAGATGCGCAGCACGCGGCGCAGATAGAACTTGCCGAGCGAAATGGTGCCGGTCTTCTCGCGCTCGCTCATCAGCAGCGACGTGATCAGGAAGCCCGAGATCACGAAGAACACCAGCACGCCCAGATGCGCGATGTCACCGAGCGCATTGCCCCAGGTGCTATCCACCTGATTGGGAAAACCACGGGTGCCGGTGAGGTGTCCGTACAGCACCATCAGGATCGAAACGGCGCGGATGCCGTCCAGCGACGGAATGCGTCTGCCTTCCGGCTTCGATGCTCGCACTCCCGAGGCCCTCCATGGCATGGAATGCGCGCGCCCCATGAGCGCACGAAGGTCGCGCGAACGCCCTGCGACGGCGCGCGCGATCTTTCCATTCTGGAAACCCGGACGTGTAGCGAGGATGAAAGAAGCGGGTGCGCAAAAACCGCGGGTCTTTGCACGCGACGACGGAGCGTGCACAGGCCGTTCAGATAAAATCAACGATCGCCAGTCTTCGCGGATTGGCGCTGATCTACCAGGGACAGGGTTCCACAGGAAGGAACGACGCGCACCATGGACGAAGCGGCGCGACCCGGCATTGCTACGCATTACCTGCGCTACACGGTCGGCAACGTGCTGGTCATGGCCGCCGGGTTCATATCGTTTCCGATCATGACCCGCCTGCTCAGCAACACCGAGTACGGCGTGTTCGGCTACGTGGATACCTGGCTGCTGATTCTCACCGGCGTGTTCAAGCTCGGTGCGCAGCACGCGATCATCCGCTTCTATCCGCACCGCGGCGGCTTCAATGCACTGGGCCGCTTCGGCGCCAATTTCGTGCTGCTGCCTTTCCTGTGCAGCGTCGTGTTCTGGCTGCTGGCGGTCGTCGGCTATGGCGTGTGGTCGTGGACGCATCCATCGGCTCGCCCGGTCATCGGCTGGCTGTGCCTGGCGCTGCTGCTGCCCACGATCTGGATCAGCTTCATCACCGCCGTGCTCACCGCGGAAGAGCGCTCGGACCTGAGCGTGCGCCTCAGCGTCGGTTCGCGCTGGCTGGATGCGACGTTCATCCTGCTGGTCATTTATTTCATCGAGCGCAACGCGCTGGGCGTGTACGCCGCGAAGCTGGGCTCGGCGATCGTGGTGACCGCGTGCCTGACGATCTGGCTGTCGCGGCGCGTGCCGCTGCGCCTGCGCGACCGCGATTTCTCGCACTGGTTCGCGGGCGTGCGCTACGGCTTCCCGATGATGGCCAACGAGCTGTCGGGGGTGCTGCTGTCGTTCGTGGACCGGTTGATGCTGAAACATCTGATGGGCGCATTCGCGCCGGTGGGCGTCTACACCATCGGCTACGGTCTGGCGCTGACCATCAACACGCTGCTGCAGAATGCGCTGTTCACCGCCTTCACCCAGGTGAGCGTGCGTCAGTTCGAGACCGAAGGGCCGCAGGCGGTGGTGCGCACCAAACGCGTGCTGCTGCACGTGCTGGTCTACATCGTGGTGGCGATGGTCGTCGGCCTGATCGTGGTGGGCCCCGACGCATTGCTGTTGCTGGCCGGACCGGACAAGGCGGCGTCCGCGCCGGTATTCGTGCTGATCGGCATCAACTACGCGCTGGATGGTCTCTTCGGCATCTGCTTTGCCGGCTTGCTGCTTTACAAGCGCTCCGGCATCGTGCTCTCGATGACGCTCGCTGCGACCGCGCTCAACATCTTGCTGAACCTCGTCTGGATCCCCGCCTACGGCGTGATGGGTGCGGTGTATGCGACGTTTGCCAGCTTCCTGCTGCTCACCGTGTTGCACTACGTCACCTGTCCGCGCAATCTGCGCGTATGGCCGGATCGCAATGGTTCGCTGATCGCCTGCGTACTGGGTCTGCTGGTGTGGCTGGTCGCGGATCTCACCCGGCTGTTCGGCCTCGGCTCGCACTTCGAACGCTTGCTGGCGATGGGAACCCTGATGCTGGTGCTGTACGTGGTGCCCGCGCTGGCGCTGGACCGGCCCTTGCGCGAAGCGCTGCAAACCTGGTTGCGTAATCGCTTCGGATGAGCTTCCACCTGCTGCTCTCGCCGTTGAGCTGGAGCGTGGGGTTGGCGTTGCTGTTGGCGCTGCTCTGGCGCTGGCTGCCGCGCACGCTGTGCCTGCTCGGCATCGCGATCGAAACCGCGCTGGTGACCGCGATGACGCCGCTCGGCGCGAACGGCGTGGTGCGCATCATCGAGTCGCGCGTGCCGCCGCCGCAAACTTGCAAGGCGCCCATGCCGGACACGATCGTGGTCCTGAGCGCGGGTTTTGCGCGGTCGCCACGCTCGTCACAGGACTTCACCGCCGCCAACGTCAACAGCCTGCACCGGCTGCTCGCAGGTGTTGAGCTGTGGCGACGCACGCCGGGCGCGCACCTGGTGGTGTCCGGCGGAGGTTCCCACGGCATCGCCGAGAGCACGGTGCTGGCTGCGCTGGCGCAGCGGCTCGGCGTCCCGGCGGCGGCGATCCGTGCCGAAACGCATTCGCACGACACCTGGCAGAACGCGCGCGAGGTGGGCGCGCTGTCGCCGGCCGTGCCGACGCGGATCTGGCTGGTCAGTTCGGCGCTGCACCTGCCACGTGCATTGACGGCTTTTCGGGCGGCCGGCTTCCAGCCCTGCGCATGGTCCAGTGATTCGTTTTATATCCCGCCGAATGGAAGCTTCGGCTACTACTGGCCACAAAGCTCGTCGCTGGTGAAGATGGAAGAAGCGCTGCACGAGCTGGTTGGCGGATGGGAATACGCGCGGCGCGCACGGAAGAGCCGGTGAGCCGCGGACCTGCTCAGCGCACCGCCGCGAGTGAGTCGGTGTTCTCGTGGCAGAGCGTGCGCCTCAGGATCCGCACGATGCGTTGCGCGGATTCGCCGTCGCCGTAAGGCGAGGCGCCGCGCGCCATCGCGCGCCAGGCGCGCTCATCGTCCAGCAGCAGCGAGGCCTGTTCGACGATGTGTTCTTCGCGCGTGCCGACCAGCCGCGCGACGCCGGCCTCGATCGCTTCCGGCCGCTCGGTTTCGGTGCGCAGCACCAGCACCGGCTTGCCCAGCGCGGGCGCTTCCTCCTGCACGCCGCCGGAATCGGTGAGGATCAGGCACGCGCGCTTCTGCGCTTCCACGAAGGAAGCGTAGTCGAGCGGCGCGCACAACTTGATCCGCGGATGCTCGGCAAGCAGTTCGCATGCGACCCGCCGCACGTTGGGGTTGGGATGCACCGGATACACGACTTCGATGTCCGGATGCCGATCCACCAGCGCGCGAATGGCGCGACACACCGCGCGGAAAGGCTCGCCGAAATTTTCGCGACGATGCGCGGTGACCAATACCAGCCGCTTGCCGGGATCCAGCGAAACAGGCAGCCGCCGCTCCTTCGCGGCGACTTGCAGCAGTGCGTCTATCACTGTGTTGCCCACCACGTGGATCGCGTCTTCCGGTATTCCCTCGCGCAGCAGATTGCGCCGCGCGCGCGCGGTGGGCGCGAAATGCCAGTGCGCGAGATGACCGGCGACCAGCCGGTTCATCTCCTCCGGGAACGGATTGTCGAGATCGTGCGTGCGCAGGCCGGCCTCGACGTGCCCGAATTGGATGTGCCGGTAGAACGCCACCAGCGCGGCCGTCATCACCGTGGTCGTGTCGCCCTGGGCGAGCACCACCTCGGGTTGCAGTTGCGCGAACTTCGCGTCCAGCGCAGGAATCAGTCGCGCGGTGAGCGCGGCCAGATCCTGATCCGCGCGCATCAGATCCAGGTCGGCGTCGGGAACGATGTCGAAAAGCTGCAGGACCTGATCCAGCAGGTCGCGATGTTGCGCGGTCGAAAGCACGATCACCTGCGCCCAGGCTTCGCGCTGCAGCGCCTGGATCACCGGCGCCATCTTGATGCCTTCCGGCCGCGTCCCCACCACGCAGAGAATGCGCTTGCGACGATCCATGTCGAGCCCTGAATGAGTACGTGTACCTGGACAGACTAGCCGGCCATTCGTGCAGTTTCGGTGTATTCGGCTGCCCGACTACGCGGCAAGACTTCCGGAAGGCGCATAGATCTGCGCATCCATGATCTGTTCGAGCAACCCCAGCATCCGCGCGCTGTCGGCTTCCCAGTTGAAGGTGCGCTGCACGGCACGACGGCCGTTGGCGGCCAGGGTGGCGTAATCGGCTTGGGTGATTTCGAGGATGGCCCGCGCAATGTCGGCCGGATCGCCATTCCGGCAAGGGATGCCGCAGCGCATTTCGCGCATCAGGCGCAGCGACGGTTCGGTCGCCGTGAAGATGAATGGGCGCCCGCAGGCGGCGTAATCAAACAGCTTGTTGGGCAGCGTGACCTGGGTGAAGGCGTTGACGGCCAGCGACACCACGCCGAAATCCACGTCCGCGTAAAGCGACTCGAGCTGATGATGCGCATACGGTCCGCGCAACTGGATGCGGTTACGGTTGTGAAGCCGGTCGCGCAGTTCGCGCAACGCCGGCATGGATTCGCCGTCGCCGTGGATTTCGAGATGGATGTCCGGGTGACGCGACGCGGCCAGGTCGAAACCGCGCAGAAGGGTGTTGAGATCGCGATCCTCGGCGAGGATGCCGTGGTAGCCGAACGTCAGCTGTCCGGGATCGCGTTCGCGCTCGGGCACGCGCGCGAAGCGCGCGCGTTCCGGCGTGTTCAGCACCGGGACGATGCCCTCCGGCGGGAAGTCGAACTCGCGCTGCAACCGCTGCTTCATTTCCTCGCAGACCGGCAGGATGCCATCGGCTTCGCGCACTGCGCGGCGTTCGATCCGGTCCGGCACGCGCAACGGTCCGACCATCGCGCGCAGCAGCGGATTGCCGCGGTATTTCTTCCAGCTGCGCATGGCTTCCGGATAGTGCTCGGCCATGTCCAGCACCCACGGGATGCGCGCCGCGCGCGCCGCGCGTGCAGTGAACAGCGCGACCGGAATGTCACGCGCGATCAGGAGATCAGGGCGGAACGCGCGCATCCGCGCGCGCAATGCACGCTGCCAGAACGGATTGCCCGGCAGCGGCAGCGACGCTGCGCGCGGCCGCTGCGGACCGACCCGGTGCACGCTGATGCCATTGCAGTCCGCGTGCCTGGGCTCATCCGCGCCGCGCCGCGCCAGGATTTCGACCTCACAGCCATGCCGCTGCAAGGCCGTGCAGATCTTTTCCACCCGAACGTCCCATGGATAGGGCGCCTGGCGCACATACAGCACGCGGCGTGGCAGGCTCATGTCGGCAATCCGTTCAATGGCTTTTCCAGAGTCCACGCGGATCCAGCGCGAGGCAGGCGGGCAGGGACAGCAGCGCGGCGGCGTTCAACATCACGAAGCTGCCGATCGTGCGCAGCAGCGGCACCCGTGCACCGAAGCGCGGGCGCAACAGCGCGAACGCCGCGCCGGCGTAGCCGGCGAGTTGCACGATCAGCGCAGCGCGGTAGAACGGCTGGCGCCAGGCGAACGCGCAGGCGATCAACATCGCCAGCAACGCCCACGGCACGATCAGGCGCAGGAACTTGTGCGAGAACCAGGCGAAGAACACCGGGTTCGCCAATGGGTTCGCCAGCCGCGGCATGCGCGCGATCAACTGCCAATTGCCGGCCAGCGTGCGCAACTTGCGGCGGAACTCTTCCCATGTCTCCGCGCTGGCGTAGTCCAGCGCCACCGCCTCGCGCGCCATGGCCACGCGCGCGCCGGCGAACACCACCGAAAGCGGCAGGTACATGTCGTCCAGGATGGTGCCGGGCGGTGGTGCCTGCACCCATTCGCGGCGCACCGCATGGATCGCGCCGCTGACGCCGTGTACCCAGCCCAGCCGCGCTTCGTTGTCGCGCAACACCTTTTCCATGCGCCAGTACAGGCCGATGTCGGCGGCGGTACCCGGCGCACTCTCGATCACCAGCTCGCCGCTGACGGCACCCACATGCGGATCGGCGAACGGCTCCATCAGCTTGCGCAGCGCATCCGGTGCAAAACGCTGGCGCGCATCGGCGAAGGCGATGATCTCCGCGTCGGACGAGTCGATCGCAATGGCAAGCGCTGCGGCCTTGCCTATGTTGTATGCCAGCCGGATCACCCGCACGCGCGGGTCGCCAATATCCGCCGCCTTCCATGTCGCATCGCTGCTGCCGTCGTCCACCACGATCACCTGCAGCCTCTCGTGCGGGTAATCCTGCGCAAGCACGTCGCGCACGCGCGTGCCGATGCGCGCGGATTCGTTGTACGCGGCGATGATCACGGTCAGCGAGGGTGTGCAGGGCGCGGCACGGGGCGCGCGTCCGAACCATCGCGCCAGCAGCAGCACCAGCAACGGATACAGTACGTAGGCGTAGCCGATCAGCGCCGCCGCGCTCCAGAACGCGATTGCGCCGGTGCTCATCGCTGCGCGGACCTCGAGGCGCCGAGCAACCTCGCCCGCACGCGCTCGTAGCGCGCATTGCCGAGCAGGCGTTTAGGGAACCCCAGGGCGTGATAGCGCAGCCGCGCCATGCGGGGATGCAGGCCGCGCCACTGCACCAGTGCGGCGAATTCCTCCATCTGCGTGTCGCGGGTGATCGCGATGCGTTCACTGCAATCGTGCGCCACCGCTGCGCCGCGGTTGACACCCGGAACCGAAGTCAGCACCAGCCGATAGCCCACGCGCCGCGCCGCGTCGCGCTCGCGCGTGCCGCCGCGCCCGCCGGGCAGCGCGATCGCGCGCACTTCGCGATCGCACAGGGCTTCCAGCCGGTGCTTGCTGATC
>JBQCCR010000047.1:0-44878 GCA_051961995.1 Rhodanobacteraceae bacterium
TGGCGAGTGAGCATCGCCAACAACTCCTTAGCCCCGGGAAGAGGCCGGATTGCGCCTATACGTTTTTTAAAGCCTTCGCTGTGCAACTTTTTGAGACGCTCCGCTTCTTTATCGCTCAGCTTGCGCCCGGTTTCGCGCTGGCCTGGGATGCGCCGGATTTCGACGCGGTGCTGCAAGTCCAGCTCGCGCGCTGGCCCGCACCGGCGCGTGCGCTGGTCGCCTGCGTCGCATCGGATTCGCGCGCGGAGCGCCTGCGTGGGGCGCTGCAAACCTGGCTGGGTGTGGAAGTGCAGTGGCTGCGTTCGCCGCGGCAGGGTTGCGGCATCACCAGCTATTACCGTGTACCCGAACGGCTGGGCATTGATCGCTTCCTCGCAATGGCCGCTGCGCGCGGGATTGCCGATCGCGTCGCGGTGATCGTCGTGGGATGCGGCACCGCGCTCACGCTGGATGCAGTGGATGCGAGCGGCCTGCAACGCGAGGGGCTGATCGCGCCTTCGCCGGAATTGATGCTGCGTTCGCTGCAAGGTGCGACCGCGATGGCGGACACCCATCGCGATGCCTTCGCAGATGCCGGGAACGACGACACCGCGCGCGCGCTGCACGAAGGTTGCGCGCGTGCAGCGGCGGCGCTGGTGGAGTGGTACTGCGCGCGACGGCGCACCGAATTGGGCGATCCGATGCTGTTCCTGCACGGCGGTTGGGCCGCGTCCTTGAAAGCCCTGCTCGAGGAGGACCGGCGCGGCGCACGGATCGCCCTGCTCGACGATGCCGTGTTGCGTGGGCTGGCGCTCTGGGCCGCGCAGCAGATTCCGGTATAAAGGGGCCGGCCCATCCATTTCCGTCCTCGTGTTCTACCGCCTGCTCTTCCTGTTGCTGATCGCGTTCAACATCGGCGTAGCCGCGTGGCTGGCATTCGGCCGCGCGCCGGTCACGCCGTTGCCGCCCGCGACCGATCCGGGCGTTCCGGAATTGAAACTGCTGTCCGAACGCGCGGGCGCGCCCGCGCCGGTCGCTGCGGAATCGCGCGCGGCGGAGGCTTCCGATCGCTGCGAGAGCATCGGCCCGTTCCCCACCCAGGCCGACATGCGCGCGGCAATGCAGACGCTCACGCCGCACGTGCCGCGCATCCAGTATCGCGAGGAACAGACGCGCCAGTCGCGCGGTTTCTGGGTGTACCTGCCGGCATTGCCGACCCGCGATGCCGCCTTGAGCGCAGCGCGCAGCCTTTCGGCCAAGGGCGTCAACGACTATTACGTCGTGACTGCCGGAGATCAGCAGAACACGATCTCGCTGGGTCTGTTCCACGATCGCGGCAATGCCGATAACCGCCGGGCCCAGATCGCCGCGCTCGGATTCAATGCGCAAGTGACCGAACGCGTGGAGACCTTGCCGGTCTATTGGGTGGATTTCGCGCTGCCGTCAACGCCGGGATTCGCGTGGCGGACGTGGTTGCCGGGGCGCAGCGACTTGCAGGTGCACACGGTGGATTGCTTTTGAAAACGTCCCTTCGACCCTTCCCTTGAAGGAGAGGGCTAGTCTGGTCGCGCGCAGGCGCGCTCCTACATTGAGCCGTGGGTTGGTAGCATGCGAACAACGCCGCTTTAGCTCAGTTGGTAGAGCAACTGATTTGTAATCAGTAGGTCGTCCGTTCGAGTCGGACAAGCGGCACCATTTCTTCGCTCGGCCGTCCGTACGGCTCTTGACCTCTCGACGCGCTGTTCGACCGACTCCGGCCGCTCGACGCACTGCCTTGTTGCGATGAGCCGCCCGCCTTCACAGCCTCCCTTTCCGCTCGCGCTATCATGGGTGGTGCCGATCGCTTTTCACCGCTGGACGGCATCTTTCTCTGGGGCATGGCGAAGTGGGGACGACACCCGACGATCTGGATTTCGAGGCGCGCTACGAGGCGCTGCGCACGGCGTACTTTGCGGCCCTGCCGCAGCGCCGCGGCGAAGCCGCCGAGCACTGGCGTGCGTGCGTGCAGGACACGCAGTCCCCGGCTTGGCGCGAGCTGCATTCGCTGGTGCACAGGCTTTCGGGCTCGGCGCCCTGCTACGGGCTCGAAGAAGTCGGCGCGGTCGCGCAGAAACTGGACCGGATGCTGTCCGGCAAGCCGCCCTGCCGCGACGCCGCCGCACTCGCGCCGTGGCTGGACTGCCTGCTGGCGGCGATGGATTCGGCGCTGACCACGGCTTGACCTTTGCCATGGCGGGGCACGCCCGCTTGCGGCTATCCTCGACAGTCTGATTGGACAAGATTGCGAGCACGGCCATGCCTGAAATTTCCCGTATTTCCCTGATCGGCGCACCGACCGACATCGGCGCGGCGGATCGCGGCGCGTCCATGGGGCCGGAAGCGTTGCGTGTGGCCGGCCTGGCGCAGGCACTGAGCGCGCGCGGGCTGGACGTCGTGGACGTGGGCAACCTCGGTGGTCCCGTGAATCCGGTCAAACCACCGCACGAGGGCTACCGCCACCTGGATCAGGTGATCGCCTGGAATCGCGCGGTGATGGACGCGGTGAGCGCGGAACTCGCCCAGGATCGCCTGCCGGTCCTGCTCGGCGGCGACCACTGCCTGGCGATCGGTTCCATCAGCGCGGTCGCCGCGCATTGCCGCAAGCACGGCCGCAAGCTGCGCGTGCTGTGGCTGGACGCGCATGCGGATTTCAACACCTCCGAGATCACGCCTTCCGGCAACATCCACGGCATGCCGATGGCCTGCGTGTGCGGGCTGGGTCCGGCTGCGCTCACCGGCCTGAGCGGCCGGTCGCCCGCGGTGGATGCTTCCAATATCCGCCAGATCGGCATCCGTTCGGTGGATGCGGGCGAGAAGAAACTGGTGCACGACATCGGACTGGAGATTCTCGACATGCGCTACATAGACGAGGTCGGGATGAAGCGCGCAATGATCGAGGCGCTGTCCGGGATGGATCGCAACACGCATCTGCACGTCAGCTTCGACGTGGATTTCCTCGATCCCTCCATTGCGCCCGGCGTGGGTACCACGGTTCCGGGCGGGCCGAATTACCGCGAGGCGCAGTTGTGCATGGAGATGATCGCCGACAGCGGCCGGCTCGCCTCGCTGGATGTCATGGAACTCAACCCCGCCTTCGACAACCACAACCAGACCGCGAAACTGGCGGTGGACCTGATCGAGAGCCTGTTCGGAAAATCCACGCTGATGCGGCGGTAGATTCCAAGCGCGTCCCTAGAACGCTTTCCCGCACGTCCCGGTGCGGGCTATTCGCGCCGTCGGCTCACCCGTACGCGACCGTTCCTCCGCCCGCGGGTACCGTTCGTCACGGTCGATCGTCAACAACTGTAACGCACCCCCGGGCCCGAGCTGCCGCGGTGCCCTTAGCACGGCTCTTGCAGATTCCGCATAAACGCGCGAACGTGCGCGTGGAACACAGGGGATATGGCCGAGACGCCCGCCATTGATGACAGCATTGATGCCGTGCCCGGCCGTCGTCCGGGCACGGCACGCTGGGCCATGCGCCTCGCGATTCCGTCGCTGGTCGTCGGCGCGCTGGCGCTGCTGCTGCTGATCGCGCTGGATTTTGCGCAGCTGCCGATCAATGGCTGGCGCATCCTGCTAATTTCCGGCGGCGTGCTGGGCCTGGCCGGCGCGGCTTTCGGCCTGGCGATGACCCGCCGCCGCCTGCGCCGCATGCGCGAGCTGATGCAGTCCATCTGCGACGAGGGGCGCGACGCGATCTTCGTCAAGGACATGGAAAGCCGCTACCGCTTCGCCAACATCACCACCGCCTCGCTGTTCGGGCGCAAGGCCGCCGACGTGATCGGCCTGCGCGATGACGAGTTGCTGGGCGTGGCCGATGCGGCTGCCTACCTGGAAAACGACCGCGTCTGCCTGCAGCGCGGCATCCCGACGCTGTTTCGCGAGAAGCAGGAGGTGCCGGGGCAGGGCGAGCGCAGTTTCCTGGTCACCAAGATGCCGCTGCACGACAGTCGCGGCAACGTCACCGGCCTCCTCGGCATCGCGCGCGACATCACCGAGGAACTGGATCTGCGCCAGCTCGCCGAGCGCCGCGCCGAAGAAATGCGTGCACTGTTCACCGGCAATCCGCTTCCCGTCCTGATCTTCGCGATCAACGATCTGCGCGTGCTGGATGCCAACCCGGCTGCACTACGCTGCTACGGCTATACCCGCGATGATCTGCTGAAACTCGGCCTGCCCGATCTGTGCGCCGGCGCCGACGCCTCGCGCCTGCGCGAGAACCTGCGCGCCAGCGCGCGCAAGCTGCCGGCCGGCAGCGTGCCTTACCGGCAAAAGCGCAAGAGCGGGGAGGAGTTCGACGCGCAGACCGACACCGGCACGCTGCGCCACGACGGCGTGCTCGCGCGGCTGATGATCGTGCGCGACCTTTCCGGCGAGCGCCGTTTGCAGCAGGATCTGCACGAGAGCGAGCGCCGCTACTCGGACCTGGTCGAGTCCGGGCTGGGCATGGTCTGGATGCACGATCTGGACGGCCGCCTGCTGCGCGTCAACGGCGCAATGGCGCAGGCGCTCGGTTACGAACGCGAGGAATTGCTCGGTCGCAACCTGAGCGAATTCGTGGCCGAGGAGTCGCAGGCGGTGTTCGACGAATACCTCGAGCGCACCCACAACCTGCGCCGCGACGCCGGCGTGATCCACCTGACCGCGCGCAACGGCGAACGGCGCGTGTGGCAATACCGCAGCGTGTATTACCCGGATGCGGAACCGCTGCCCTACGTGCTCGGTTCCGCGCAGGACGTGACCTTGCGGCAGCAATACGAATCGCGCCTGCGCGAGCAGAATGTGCGCGACGCGCTCACCCAGTGTTACAACCGCCGCTATCTGGAACTGTTCACCACCCGCGCCGCGCGCGAGCAGCGCTGGGGCTGCGTGGTGGTGGACATCGATCACTTCAAGCAGATCAATGACCGTCACGGCCATGACCGCGGCGACGAGGTGTTGCGCGAAGTCGCCGCCCTGCTGCAACGCAATTCGCGCAACGGCGACGCGGTGGTGCGGCTGGGTGGCGATGAATTCGTGGTGATCCTGGCGCAGGCGTCGGACCAGTCCGCGCGCGATGTCACCGCGCGCCTCACCGCTGCGTCCGCCACCGCGGTGCCTGCCGCGTTCTCGCTCGGCTGGGCCGTGCGCGAAGGCGACGAACCGTTGGAATCCACCCTTCGCCGCGCCGACAAGGCGCTGTTGCGCAACCGCCTCGAACAGCGCGGCCTGCGCGAGGAAGACCGCCCGCCGCCGCGGGATCGGGCGCACTGACGGGGGCAGGTGCCGCGTGGACGGCACGCGGTTCTGATTTCGCGATTGCCGCTTGCTCGTCATTCCGGCGCAAGCCGGAACCCAGTGACTTTGTTCTAGGCGTCATCCCCGCGAAAGCGGAAATTCAGTGTCTTTGTCGTCCGACATCCATGTCGTTTCCGCGCCGTCCAGCGGCGCGGGTTA
The DNA here is from genome assembly GCA_051961995.1 of Rhodanobacteraceae bacterium. Taxonomy (GTDB): domain Bacteria; phylum Pseudomonadota; class Gammaproteobacteria; order Xanthomonadales; family Rhodanobacteraceae; genus 66-474. The sequence goes on from JBQCCR010000047.1 coordinate 5,458, forward strand.
CTTTACTTTCGGGGAAAGTAAACAAAACCAATCGCGCTGGACGCGATGGTCTCGCCGACGTCGTGTCGGCTCGACTGCCCTTGCTCCTTGCCTCGCGCGCGCCGGCGCGAACTCGCGCGTCCATGCGCTCAAACAGCCGCGCCTTGCTCGCGCGCTCGGCATCGTCGCTGCGGCATCGCGACAGCGCCTTGAAGCTCACTTCGACACGGCCGTCCATGGCCTGCGTGGTGGTATGTTGCGTCGCTAGGCGCAGAGGCTTGCGGTACGGAAGTCAGCAGCAAGGGCGAACCAATGGCTTTTAGTGAACGCATACGTCGAGCTGCTATGAGCAGGTCAGCTCATCGCTGTTGCATTTGTCATAGGCATCGCTGCGCTCAGCCCAACCTACAAAGCTTCGCCTCACACTGACGCAACCATTTCCTCACCCTGCCAGGTGCTGACGCACTTGGCTTCCCTCTCCCGTAAACGGGAGAGGGGGACAACAACTCAGAACGACACCGACGCCCCGCCATAAATCGTCCGCCCCGGCGCGGGCTCCAGGCCAGGGCCGAACACGCGGTCGTAGTAGCGGCGATCGGTGAGGTTGGAGATGCCGCCCAGCAGCTTCAGGCTCGGGGCGATCTGCCAGTCGGCGGCGAGGTCCACCACCGTGTAGGCAGGAATCTTCGCCGGCAGGAACGCGTCGCCGGCACCCCTGGATGCATCCGAATCCTGCCAGTACTGCGAAGCAACGGACGTTGCGGTGAGCGACACCTTGTAGTGCTTGTCCTGGCGCAGCGTGATGCCGCCCTTGAAGAGATAATGCGGCGAGAACGCGGGCGTTTTTCCGATCTGCGCCGGGTTGTTGCTGCCGGTGAAGGTCGCGTTCAACAACTGGATGTTCGCGAACGCTTCCAGGTGTCGCCCGTCGTTGGCCGCGGCCAGGAAGTCGTACACGACCTCGCCTTCGAAACCGCGGTGGCGCGTGTCGCCGGTATTGACGTTGATCACGTCGGTCGCGTTGATGTGCTGTGTCTCGATGCGATTCCTGAAATCAATCCAGAACAGGCTGGCGTCGTAGTACAAGCCCGTCACCGGCGTGCCGTGCGCGCCAAGTTCGTACGAAAGCGATTTCGAAGGATCGGCCACGTTACCCGGCTGCAGATTCGAGAACGGCGAGGCCACGTCGAAGTAGCGGATGGGTCGCCAGCCCTGGCTCACGTTGAAATACGTTTCGTTCTGGTGGCCGAAGTCGTTGCCGATGCCGATCCCGAACAGCGGCATCGTGCGCGTCACCGTCTCGTTGATCAGGGGGCGCGTCAGGAATGGCGGCCGCACCGTTTCATCAATCGCGATCTTCTCGTGATCCAGCCGTACCGACGGCACGATGTGGATGCGGTGCGGCAAGCGGAACACGTTTTCGGCGAACACCGACGCGTAGTCGGAACTGCGTGCCTGATTCAGGCGCGGCGTGCCGGAATGATCGGTGCGCGACACCGCGAGATCATCCGCCGTCCATTGCCGGAACGGCGCATCGGCGTGATACAGCGTGGTACCGATCGTGAAGGCGTTGCCACGCCCCCACCTGTGGCGCAGGCGCACGTCCGCACCGGTGTAGCGGAATTGCTCGTCCTGCAGCGTGGTGTTGTCGGGAGGCGGTTGCGGCGGCACGAAGCCGTTGGCCGCGCGCGAAGCCAGATCCTGATAGCCGGTCCACAGCTTGCTTTCCAGCAGCCAGTTGTCGGCGAAATTGCGTTCGTGCGAGAGCACCAGCGTGTAACGCTGCACCCAGGTGCGGTTGTACGGCGCGTTGGTGAGGTCGGGATCGCGCAGCCATTGCGGATAACCGATGCGCCCGGCGTCGCCCGCGTCGGCGGTGTTGGCGTGCAGGTCCAGCGCCCAGTGCTGCGTGGCGTCCGGCGTGTAGCCGATGTGCGCATCCACGCCGCGCACCTGGCCGTTCGAGTTCTCGCGCTCGCCATCGGTGGTGCGGTAGTAACCGGCCACGCGGTAATCCCACGCACCGTTCACGCCTTCCACTTCGTCGTAGCTGCCGAACAGGCCGTGGCTGCCGATCACATTCTCGCTGTAGCCGGCGAACGGCTTGTCGGTGCGCGGCTGGCGCGAAACGAAATTGATCGCCGGCGCGGGCTGCGGCCCGTACAGCAGGCTGGAGCCGCCGCGGATCAGCTCGACTTCCTCGATTTCCTGCGGTTGCGGCAGGTAGTACAGCGTGGGGAAACCGATCCAGTCGCTTTCGATCGGAATGCCATCCTGCAGGACCAGCACGTATTCGGATTCCTGCGGATTGCCGATACCGCGATAGGCGAGGTTGAATTGCGTGGGGCTGCTCTGCTCGGAAACCAGCACGCCCGGCGTGCGCACCAACAGCTGCTGCACGTTGTTGTTGACGATGGTGGGCACGTGGTCGAGTTTGGTCACCGTGGTCTTCTTGGTCACGGTGACGCGCGTGCCGTCCACTTCCGGCATCTGGTGCTCCAGCTTGGCCGGCGGTTCGTCCTTGCGCAGGCCGTACACGTCCACCTGCGGCAGCGGTTGCGGCGGCGTTTGTTGCGCGAGCGCGAACGTCGGTGCGAGCAGCGAAGCCAGGGCGAGGGTCAGGGCCTGCGAGAGTACGGTTCGGGACATGAGCGATTTGCGCGTTCGAATGAGCCCGACAATCTAGCAGGCCGGGCGGGTGCGACCATGGGCACAAAGGCATAGGCCGGGCGCATCACGTACACTTCGCGATCACCCATGCGCGTCATCCCGGCGCAAGCCGGGATCCAGTGGCTTTTGCTGAATCGCACGCCAAAGTCACCGGGCTCCGGGTTCCATCGCCGATGAAGCTGGCGATGGCCCCGGGATGACGAGCTTGTATGTTCTTCCCGATCCCCGATTTCCGCTCATGAAAACCCGCGTCCTCACCGGCATCACCACTTCCGGCACGCCGCACCTCGGCAATTTCGTCGGCGCGATCCGTCCGTCGGTGGCGGCCAGCCGCCGCGATGACACCGATGCGTTCTATTTTCTGGCTGATTACCACGCGCTGATCAAGTGCGACGATCCCGCGCGCGTGATGCGCTCGCGGCTGGAGATCGCGGCAACCTGGCTGGCCTGCGGGCTCGATCCGCAGCGCGTCACGTTCTACCGGCAATCGGACATTCCGGAAATCCCGGAGCTCACCTGGATGCTGACCTGCGTCGCGGCGAAGGGGCTGATGAATCGCGCGCACGCGTACAAGGCGGCGGTGGATGCGAACACCGCCAGCGGCGAGGATCCGGACGCCGGCATCAACCTCGGCCTGTATTCGTATCCGGTGCTGATGGCCGCCGACATCCTGATTTTCAACGCCCATCAGGTGCCGGTCGGGCGCGACCAGGTGCAGCACATCGAGATGACGCGCGACATCGGCCAGCGCTTCAACCACATCTACGGCAAGGCCTGGCGCGCGGTGAGCGGCGGCAAGGGCGAACCGTTCGTATTGCCGGAAGTGGTGCTGGAGGAACGCGTGGCGACGCTCCCAGGCCTCGACGGCCGCAAGATGAGCAAAAGCTACGACAACACCGTGCCGCTGTTCGAAGGCGGCGCCAAGGCCACGCGCGAGGCGATCGCGAAGATCGTCACCGACTCGCGCGAACCGGGCGAGCCCAAGGATCCGGACAGCTCGTCGCTGTATGCGATCTATCGCGCGTTCGCTTCCGAACAGGACGCAGCGGCTTATCGCGAAGCCTTGCAAAAGGGCCTGGGCTGGGGCGAGGCCAAACAGAAACTCGCCGCGCTGATCGAATCGGAACTGGGCGATGCGCGCGAAGAATACGTGCGGCTGATGGCGCATCCGGACGAGATGGAGGACATCCTGCGCGAGGGCGCGAAGAAGGCGCGCGCGATCGCGATGCCCCTGGTGGAGCAGTTGCGCGAGGCGGTGGGCTTGGGTTCGCTCGTCGCGTCCACGAAGACGCGCAGCGGCAAGAAAGCCGCCGACAAGCGCGCCCGCATCGTCAGTTTCCGCGATGCGGAAGGATTCCGCTTCCGCCTGCTTGCCGCGGACGGCCGGGAGTTGTTGTTGTCGGACGCATTCGCCGACCCCAAGCGCAGCGGCGAGATCACGCGCGCACTGCTTGCGTCCGATGCGGCGCCGGTCACCGAAGCGATCGGCGAGACGCGTTACGCTTTGCTGCTGGATGGCGGGCGTATCGCGACCAGCCCGGAATACGCCGACGCGCTTGAACGCGATGCCGCCATAGCCACATTGATGGGCGCGCTGGAATCGCTGAGGTCCTGATCATGCATCTACTTGCGCTGTTGCTGCTCGGCCCGTGGCTGGCCGTGCTGGCGTGGTTGTACTGGCTCTACGTGCGCCGCACTTTCGGCGCACATACGCGCGCCGGTTTCGACGCGCTGGTGCTGGTGCTCGCGGGGGTGGCCGCGATCGCCGGTGCGGACATCGCCTATGTGATGGAATCCGGCGTCGCCGGCGCGATCTGGAAGCAGGTTGCCGCGGTGCTGGTGGCCTACGCGGCCTTCAGCGCGGTGCTGCTGTCCGGATTGTTGCGGCACGCTTGGTTGCGCAAGCGACGCGCGTGATCGTCGCGCGCTGCGCGCGCTTCATTCGTTGCCTGCGATGGTCGCCGGAGCAACCGGCAGCGACACCGGCGCGGCCGGCTTGTAATCGGGCGGGATCTCGAACAAGGCCGGATCGGCAGGCGCGGTATGCAGGTGTCCGCGCCAAAGCACGGTTTGTCCCGACATCATTTCCATCATCGCCTCGGGCGTTTCCTGCGGGTGATTGTCCAGTTCGGGCGCGTCATGCGCGTAGCCTGCGTACACGACCAGGTGATCCGCGCCGCCCGGCGTGTTCCGCACGCTCGCGGAATCCGCGGCGCAGTCGGTTCCCCGCAACGCGTTCATGGATTCCAGGGGCAGGGTATAGGCGCTGACATAACGGGTGACGGTTATCTCCCGCCCATCCCCGCCCGGGGACTGGCCCGGTTCCCGGTATTCGTAGCCTTGCACCGGCACATCGGCGATTTGCGTCGAGCCGAGCGCCTTCACGTCCGCCGGCGCGGCATCGCAACTGAACTGCGAAAATGAAACGTCGCCGGCCAGGGGCTCGATCACGTAACTCTTGTCGAAGGGCGTCAGCACGACCCTGCGCCGGCGATCCGGCTGCACCAGCGTGATCTCGCCGGTGTCCGCGTCTTCCACGCGCAGGCGGTCACCCCATGCCGAGACGTGCAGCAGTTGCGGGCGCTGGTACAGCGACAGCATGGTCTGGCTGTACTGCTGGATCGCCTGGAGCTGGTGCTCGACGTGCTTCTTGCGGACTTCGGAAGTGATCCCGCCCTGCACGGTTTCCACCACCATGCCCACCACCGGCACGCGACTCAGCACCAGGCCTTCGGCCATTTCGCCGGCGCCCTCGATGTTGGCGCGTGCCATCGCGTGATCCATGGAGCCGGGCTTGGGCATTTTGGATCGAAACTCCGCGACGGCCTGGTTGACCTGGTCCGTGGTGTTGCCCTTGAGCATTTGCGCCGCGTTCGCGTACTGCCGCTCGAAGGCATCCGGTGGCGGCAGCGACTGGCCGGCCGGTACCGACATCCGCAACTGATCGAATTGCAGCAGCATTTGCGTTTGCGGCGCCGGATTGCCGACCGCGGCGGCGGAAGAACCCGCGGCGACCTGCGCGGGCGCAGTGCTGAAACTGCCGGCCAGCAAGATTCCAAGAATGATGCCCGGTGCGACGCGATTCATCGGATTGCCCTCTTCAATCCCGCTGCATCCTAGTCACAAGCGCGCCACCCGCGCAAACGCGCATGACTTCCGTCTCTCGGCGCGATTAAACGTATCCGCTAACTTACGCATCCATACGTCACGCGAATCACAACGGGTCGCCTTCCGCGTGCGACTCACGTATGCGGATTGGATTGGATGCTTTCACGTCTTGCGCTTGTCTGCCTCGCGCTGTTCGCCGCGCCTGCATGCGCCGTCACCATTGACGGTCACATTGATCCCTCCGAGTGGCAGGGTGCGCAGCACATCACCAATTTCCGCCAGAGCCAGCCATTGACGGGCAAGCCGGCGACGTATCCGGTCGAAGCCTGGGTGCTGGCCACGCCCAAGGGCCTGGCCGTGGCGGCGCGCGTCACCCAGCCGCCGGGCGTGGCGCGCACGCAACAGCACGTGCAGCGTGATTTCCAGGACCAGGTGGATCGCGTCAACGTGGACGTGGATTTCAACGGCGACGGGCGCACCGGCTACAACTTCACCGTCGCTTCGACCGGCGCGATAGACGATGAGGTCATCACCAACGAAAACAATTTCAATCGCGATTGGGACGGTATCTGGCAGCACGCGGTGACGCAGGACGCGCAGGGCTGGTCGGTGGAAATCCTGATCCCCTGGTACACCGCGCCGATGCATGCGGCGGCGGGCGGCCGGCGCACGATCGGCATCTATATTGACCGCGTGATCGCTTCCACCGGCGAGCGCGCATCCTGGCCGCTGGCGAGTTACAGCAAGTCCAGATTCCTTTCCGATTTCGAACGCATCGAGGTGCCGGCTTACAACCAGGCGCTGCTCGCGGTGACGCCCTATGTTTCCGCGTTGTACGACAACGTGGGTCATCGAGGCGGCTTCACGGAAGGCGCGGACCTGTTCTGGAAACCGAATGGCCAGTTCCAGTTGACCGCAACCATCAATCCGGATTTCGGTGAAGTCGAGAGCGACGACCTGGTGGTGAACTTCGGCGCCACCGAAACCTTCTTCAGCGACAAGCGGCCGTTCTTCACCGAGAACCAGGGCATCTTCGATTTCAGCCTGCTGGACGACAACAGCCAGCTGGTTTACACCCGGCGCGTGGGCGGGCCGGCCGACGACGGCAACGGCGTCGGCGACATCGATGCCGCGGTGAAATTCAACGGCAGCGTCGGGACGACCAGCTATGGCGTGCTTGCCGCCGACGAGCGCGGCGACGCCGGACGCACCTTCGGTGCGGCGCGCGTGGTGCACGACTTCGGCGACCAGAGCCTCGGCATGATGCTGACGCGCGTGGACCACCCTTTCCTGGATCGCACCGCAACCGTGCTGGGTGTGGATCATCACTGGCACCCGACCGATCGCCTGACGATCGGCACCAATCTGGTCGGTAGCGACATCATGCAATCCGGCCAGCGCACCCAGGGCACGGGCGCGACCTTTCTCGCCGATTACGAGATGGACGACGGCTGGCGCCAGCAGTGGCTGGCGATGCACTTTGACGACAAGCTGCAGGTCAACGACTTCGGGTTCCTCGAACGCAACAACTTCGACTACGCGCACTACGAATTGCGCAAGCGCATCACCGACCTGCCGCCGGACTCGCGCTACGTCTCCCACGATTGGCATTTCCGGATCGACGCGCTCGACAACGACGACCGCCACCTGAACTTGCGGCGCGAGCTGCGCATCAACCGCAACAGCGACCTGCGCGACGGCAGCAACGAATTCGCGCAGATCAACATTGATAGTGCGGGTTACGACGACTTGCTGACGCGCGGCCACAATGCGCTGCACCTGCCGCCTTCGATCAACACGCACTGGGATCGCACCAGCCCGCGTCACGGCAACTGGGCGTACAAGGCGCAGGTGGAGTTCTACAGCAACGCGCTCACGAACGACCGCCGCATCGGCTACGACTTCAAGTTCCTTCCCACTTATTTCGTGAGCGACACCTTCAGCCTCTACGCCGGGCCGTATTACGAACACACGCCGGACTGGCTGATCTGGCAGCACGACAACCTGATCGGCGAATTCGACCAGCACACGCTGGAACTGGATTCAGGCTTCGACTGGTACATCGGCGACCGCTCGGAATTGCGTCTGAAGCTGCAGGCAATCGGACTGGATGCGCGCATCCGCGGCGCCTACGAGGTGGCGGCGAACGGCGTGCCGATTCCCAGCGACGAGCCGGTCAAGGATTTCCGTTTGCGCCAGCTCGGCGTGCAGTTGCGCTACCGCTACGAACTGGCGCCGCTGTCGTACCTGTATGTGGTGTATGGACGCGGCGGCTTCGCGCTCGACGACGTGCCGGGCGTGGTGTCCGGCGCGCCGTCGCAACTTGGCAGCGCGTTCTCGCTGCGCGACGACGAGCAGATCCTGGTGAAGCTGGATTACCGCTTCGAAATGTAAGAGCTGGCTTGCGAGCGGCCAGAAAAAACGACGCTGTCCGTGACCTGGGTTGCGAAGACTCCCGCTCTCGTCATTCCGGATAGCGGCTTCGCCGCGTCCGGAATGACGAAGGTTTTGCGCCCGACAGCCGAGTCTCGAACTCGGGGTCCGTTATTGCGGCGCCGCCAGATCGTCCAGCAGCGCCTTCAGGAACCGCGCGGCTTCGCCGCCGGTGGCGGCGCGATGGTCGAAGGTCAGCGAGATCGGCATGCGCCGGTGCACTTCGATGCCACCCATCACCGCGACCACGTCGTGCGACAGCTTGCCCGCCCCGACGATCGCCACGCACGGCGGCACGACGACCGGCGTCGCGTAGCGGCCGGCGAACATGCCGAAGTTGGACAGCGAGATCGTGTAGCCGGACAGTTCCGACGGCGCGATCGTGCGATCTTCGACTTGAGAACGCAGGCGTTGGATCGCCGCGCGCAGGCCGGCGCCATCCAGCATGTCGGCATTGCGCAAGGCCGGCACGAACAGGCCGTCGTCGGTGTCCACGGCGATGCCGATGTCCACGTGCGGATGCAGCGTGCGCGAAAGGCTCTGGCCGTCGAACCAGGCGTTCAACGCCGGCACGGTTTTGCAGGCGGTGACGATGGCACGGATCAGGCGCGCGGTGATGTCCTGCTTGCCCAGCCACTGGTGCAGGTCGGCGTCGTCCACCAGCGTGGTCGGCACGACCTGCGCGTGCGCATCGGCCATCACCCGCGCCATGTTGCGCCGCACGCCTTTCAGCTGCTCCGGTTGACCCGTGGCCTGCACCGAAGGCGGCGTGGTGCGCATGGGTTTGCCGGATTGGGAGAGCGTGCTGCGTTGCGGTGTCGCGGCCGGCATCGGTGCGGGCGCCGCAGTGGCACGCACCGGTGCGGGTGCGGCACCGAGCTTTGCGTTGCCCGAAGCCGCGGCATCCTTGACGTCCTTCATGGTGACCACGCCGCCGGCGCCGGTCGGTTTCACGCGCGAAAGATCCACTTTCAGTTTCTTCGCCAGCGCGCGCACAGCCGGCACGGCCTTGACGCCGCCGACGTCGGCCGCGCGTTCCACATGCACGGTATTGCCAGCGACCATCGCGCCGACCACGGTGCCCTCGTCCTCGCGCAGCTCGACGATTTCGGTCTGCTCGACTTCGCCGCCCTCATCGGAGGCGACCACTTTGTCGCCGTTGTCCGGTGCGGTGGAGCCGACGCCTTTCGCCGGCTTCTTCGGGCCGTGGTGGTGGCCGGTGGCTTCCGCTTCCGCGCGCTGCTTCGCTTTCGGGTCGGGCAGGAAATCCGCGAGTGCCGCGCCGGTCTCGATGACGTCGCCGGCCTTGCCGTGCAGTTTCGTCACCTTGCCGGTGTAGGGCGAGGGCACCTCGACCACGGCTTTCGCGGTTTCCATCGAAACCAGCGGCGCGTCGAGCCTGATGTCGTCGCCTTCCTTGACCAGCCATTCGACGATGGTGGCATCGGGCAGACCTTCGCCGAGGTCAGGGAGATGGAATGTCTTGGTTGCCATGTCAGGTTCCGGGGGTCGGTTGCTCAATGAGCGATGCGATTGGAAATTTCGATCAGATTGCCGTCCGGGTCCCGCACGTATACCGAACGGATGGGGCCGGTGGCGCCGGTACGCTCGACCGGACCGTCGACGATCTTGACACGCTCGGCAGCGAGATGGGCGATCACGTCTTCCAGCGGGATGCCGGTCAGGAAACACAAGTCCGCGGAGCCCGGCGTGGGCTGCGCGGCCTTGGGCTCGAATTCATGGCGATACGGATGCAGATTGATCTTTTGCGTCCCGAACGTGAGCGCGCGCCGACCTTCGCCGAAGCGGATCTCGCCCATGCCGAGCGTTCGCGTGTAAAACGCGCACGTCGCGTCAATGTCGGCAACCGTCAGCACCAGGTGATCGAGCGCATCAATGCGCATGGTTCAGCCCGCTGCCACCGCTCGCTTCGCCGCCCCCACGATCCGCTCCGTGCTCGGCAGGTATTTCATTTCCAGCCGGAACAGCGGGATGTGGGTGTCGAAGCCGGTGACGCGCTCGACCGGCGCCAGCAGGTCGTACATGCATTCCTCCGCCAGCCTTGCGGCGATCTCGGCGCCGAAGCCCGCGGTCTTCGGGGCTTCGTGCACGATCACGCAGCGGCCGGTTTTCTGTACGGATTCCGCGATCGTGTCGAAGTCCAGCGGCGTCAGCGTGGCGACATCGATCACTTCCGCGCTGATGCCTTGGCTTGCCAGCGCATCGGCGGCTTCCAGCGTTTCCTTGACCTGCGCGCCCCAGGTCACCAACGTGACATCGGAGCCGTCGCGCAGCACGAAGCACACGTCCAGCGGCAGCGCCTCGCCGTCGTCGGGCACTTCTTCCTTGTACTGGCGATAGATGCGCTTGGGCTCGAAGAACATCACCGGATCGGGATCGCGGATCGCGGCCAGCAGCAGGCCGTAGGCGCGCGCGGGCGAGGAGGGCAGCACCACGCGCAGGCCGGGGATGTTGGTGAACAGGTGTTCGTTGGCTTCCGAATGATGCTCCGGCGCGCGGATGCCGCCGCCCCACGGTGCGCGGAACACCGCCGGCACGGTGATGCGGCCGCGCGTGCGGTTGCGCAGGCGTGCGGCGTGGCAGGCGATCTGCTCCATCATCGGATAGATGAAGCCCTCGAACTGCGCTTCCGCGACCGGCTTCATGCCCTGCGCCGCGAGGCCGACGGTGACGCCGGCGATCGTGGTTTCGTCCAGCGGCGTGTCGAGCACGCGCAGCTCACCGAACTTCTCCTGCAGGCCGACGGTGGCGCGGAACACGCCGCCGTTGACGCCCACGTCCTCGCCCAGCACCACGACCGAGTCGTCGTGCTGCATTTCATAGGCGAGCGCCTGGGTGACCGCTTCGATCAGGGTGATGGCTGCCATCTCAGTGCGCCCCCTTCTCGAGCGAGAGCGCAAGATCGCGCTGTTTCTCCAGGTCCGCCGGGATCTCGGCGAAGGTGTAGTCGAACATCGCGCTCACCGGCTGCACCTTGCTCTCCAGGTACGCATTCACTTCGTTGTCCATCCATTCGCTGCATTCCTCCTGCAGCGCTTTTTCCTTCTTCTCGTCCCACGCCTTCTTCGATTCCAGCCAGATGCGCAGGCGCTTGACCGGATCCTTGGTCCAGGCATCCTCGACTTCATCCTTGCCGCGATAGCGGCGGGCGTCGTCGGCGGTGGTGTGGTCGCCGAGACGATAGGTGACGCATTCGATCACGCTGCCGCCGTCGCCGCGGCGGGCGCGATCCAGCGCGTCCTCCATGGCCTTGCGCACGGCGATGATGTCGTTGCCGTCCACCTGAATGGATGGGAGGCCGGCGGCGATGCCTTTCTGCGCCAGCGTCTTCGCGCCGGACTGGATGCGACGCGGCACCGAGATGGCCCACTGGTTGTTGACGATCACCGCCACCATCGGCAATTGCTGCGCGCCGGCAATGTTGATCGCGCCGTAGAAATCGCCCTTGGACGAACCGCCATCACCGATCGTGCACACCGCGACGCGTTTCTCCTTGCGGATCTTGAACGCCAGCGCGGAACCGGCCGCGTGCAGGCACTGCGTGCCGATCGGCACCGACCATGCGAAATCGTGGCGCGCGGGTTCGTTCTGGTAATCGTTGCCGCGCTCGTCGCCGCCCCAGTACATGTAGACCTCGCGCGGCTGCACGCCGCGGAACAACTGCGCGCCGTATTCGCGGTAGCTCGGCGCCAGCACGTCTTCGGGCTTCATGGCGCTGCCGATACCCACGTGCGAAGCCTCGTGGCCGAGGCAGGAGGCATAGGTGCCGAGCTTGCCGGTGCGCTGCAGCGCGATGGACTTGGCGTCGAACACGCGCGTGGACACCATCAGCTTGTACAGCTTGACCATGGTGTCCATGTCTTTCGCAAACGCAGGCAGGTCCTTGCGCACCAGCTTGCCGTCGGCATCCAGATACTGCAGGTATTCGATTTCGAAACTGGCGGCGAGGGGCATCGCAACGGCTCCGCAAACGACAGAAAGGCTGGAAAGTTTAGCAGGGCAGGGAAGGACGGTCAGGCATTGTGGGGCGGCACATTCTGTGAGCGTCATTCCGGGGCTGCCGCGGCCCTTCGCGACGGGACCGGAAACCCGGTGACTTTGATCTTCATGGCGCATTGAAAATCGCCGGGTTCCGGCCTTTGCCGGAACGCGGGTCATTTTGATTTCCGTCAAGCCAGCCACTCGTCATGCAAGCGCTTTGGCTTTACCCTGCTACCTTCACCTTGTTGCCTGTTTTCCATGCCCGACAACCAGCGCGACCTTGAAACCGGCCTTGAGCTCGATCTGGCCAACCGCCTGACCTACGGCGGTTACCTGCAGCTGGAGCAGTTGCTCTCGGCGCAGAAGCCGCTGTCCGACCCGCCGCACCACGACGAGATGCTGTTCATCATCCAGCACCAGGTCGCCGAGTTGTGGATGAAGCTGCTGGGGCACGAATTGCGCGAGGCGATCGCGGCGCTGCGGCGCGACGACGTGGATACGTGCCTCAAAATCCTGGCGCGGGTGAAGCAGGTGCAGCGCCAATTGTTCGAACAATGGGCGGTACTGGAAACGCTCACGCCTTCCGAATATCTGGAATTCCGCCACGTGCTGGGACCGGCTTCCGGTTTCCAGTCGCTGCAATACCGCGTGCTGGAATTCCTGCTTGGCAACAAGAACGCCGGCATGCTGGCGGTGTTCAAGCACGACCCGGCCGCGCAGGCGCAACTGGAAGCGGTGCTGCGCGCGCCTTCGCTGTACGACGAGTTCCTCGTCTATCTTGCGCGCGGTGGCCACGCTGTGCCGCAGGAATTGCTGCAGCGCGACTGGTCGCAGCCGCACACGCGCAACGAAAAGCTGATCCCGGTGTTCAAGCGGATCTATGAAGACACCGCGCGGTTCTGGCCGGAATACCATCTGGCCGAGCAGCTGGTGGACATCGAGGAGAGCTTCCAGCTCTGGCGATTCCGGCACATGAAAACGGTGGAACGCATCATCGGCTACCGCCGTGGCACCGGCGGGTCGTCGGGCGTGGCGTTCCTGAAGAAGGCGCTGGAGCTCACCTTTTTCCCGGAACTGCTGGAAGTGCGCACCGTGCTCGGGCAATGATGTCGCCGTATCGCGGCGACCAATGAGGGGAACCACTTGAACAGTATCGCGACCGAGACGAACGCCCCGGCACCGATGCCCGCGTGGCCGCAACTGTTCGGCCATCCGCGCCCGCTGTGGATGCTGTTCATGACCGAGTTCTGGGAACGCTTCGCGTTCTACAGCGTGAGCTGGGCGCTGGCGCTGTACATCGTGGCGCAGTTCTACCACGGCGACCCTTCAGGACAGGCGTGGGCCAGCGGCATCTTCGGCGCGTACACGGCGCTGATCTACGGCACCGGCATCTTCGGCGGTTGGGTTGCCGACAAGCTGATCGGTTACCAGCGCACGATCCTGCTCGGCGCACTGGTGATGGCGATCGGCCTGTTCGTCCTGATGACGCCCTCACGCGCGATGCTGTTGCTGGGACTCGCGCTGGTGATCGTCGGCGATGGTCTGTTCAAACCGAACATTTCGACGATGGTCGGCCAGTTGTATAGGCGCGACGACCCGCGCCGCGACCGCGGCTTCACCCTGTTCTACATGGGCATCAACGCCGGCGCACTGGTCGCGCCGCTGCTGACCGGCTGGCTGGCCGCGCATTTCACTCATACGCCCATGCAGCAGAATTACCGGCTGGTGTTCCTCGCCGCCGGCATCGGCATGGTGCTGAGCCTGTTGTGGTTCTGGTTCGGCCGCCGCCAACTGGGCAACATCGGCCGGCCGGCGCCGGGCGCGCAAGGCTTGTCGCGCGTGGCGTGGGTGGCGCTCGGCGTGATCGTGGCGGTGCCGCTGGTCTGGCTGTTGCTCGACAGGCTCGGCGCCGGCGGCTTGCAGTGGCTGCTCGGGCTGCTGTTCATCGCCGTGGCCGCGATGCTGCTGGTGGAGGCCGCGCGCCACGATCGCGTGCAGACCCACCGCGTGCTGGCGATGCTGATCATCTTCGCTTTCAACATCCTGTTCTGGATGTTCTATTACCAGCTCGGCACCTCGTTCAATTTCCTCGCCGAGAACCTGGTGGATCGCACCTTTGCCGGTGGCTGGATTTTCCCGGTCGGCTGGTTCCAGTCGGTCAGTCCGTTGGCGATCATCCTGCTGGCGCCGCCGCTGACGCTGGCGTGGGCGTGGCTGGACAAGCGCCGCATGGAACCTTCCATTCCGCGCAAGTTCGGCCTCGGACTGGTGTTCAACGGCCTCGGCTTCCTGGTGCTGATGTTCGCGTTGTCGAAACTGATCGGCCCGGCCGGGTTGATTCCGTTCTGGCCGCTGGTGGCGACCTACGCGCTGCAGACGCTCGGCGAACTGTGCCTGTCGCCGATCGGGCTTTCGATGGTGACCAAGCTGGCGCCGCCCAAGCTGGTGGGCTTCGCCATGGGGGGCTGGTTCCTGTCGCTGGCGGTGGGCGGCAATCTTTCGGGCTTGTTCGCCACGCGCATCAGCGGAACCGGCGGCATGACCGCAGCTTCCGCGCTGTCGGGCTTCACCTTCGGCTTCTGGCTGCTGATCGGTGCGGGCGCGCTGCTGTTACTGATCGCGCCGCTGGTGAATCGGCTGATGCACGGCGTCAGATAAGCGCGCGCGTCGTCCGCACGAAGATCACAGCGTCGGTGACGCATGATGCGTCGCCAGCGCGGCCAAGAGCGCCATCCCGCCGAAGATCAGGAACAACACCACCAGCGCGAAGGCGACGATGATCATCACGCCGTTGATCATGAAATAAAGCCGCAGCCGGTTCTGCGCGGTCACGAAGCTGGTTGCATCGCCGCTGATCGCGGCCTGTTCCACGCCCGAGGCGGCCTGGAACAGCAGCACGCCCAGCCAGATCGGCAGCCACGCCCAGACGAGGCCGATGATGCTGAGCGCACCGAGCGCGCCGGACACGATCGAGAGAATCCCCAGGAACTTCATCCAGCCGCGGCCGGATGCGAGCGGTGCGGCGAGTTCGCGCACGATTTGACTGCGATCATCCATCTGCATTCCCCTGCGCTGATGAAGAGTCCGGCGCAGCCTAATCTTTGCCGGGTGCCAAATCAACGCAGTTGTCCGCACGGGGCAAGGGGCGCAAGCAAGGCTTTTTCCGTACCCATTCAGGCCCTTGCGTTCCTTGCGGGCCGTGGTTTGTGCTCCTGGCGGCAAAACCTGCGGCCTGCGTGCGCGCGTTAGAATAGGCATTCGAGACTTGCATCGCGGAGGTTCGCATGAGCGCCCAACCCAACATCGGCATGCAGCCGACCACGTTTTCCAATCCGATGGGCGTGGACGGCTTCGAATTCGTCGAGTTCGCAGCGCCCGACCCGAAACTCCTGCACGCGCTGTTCCCGAAGCTCGGTTTCACTGCAGTGGCCAGGCACAAGTCGAAGGCGATCACGCTGTACGCCCAGGGCGAGTGCAATTTCCTGGTGAACGAGCAGCCGGATTCCTTCGCCGCCGATTTCGCCGCCAAGCACGGTCCGTGTGCCTGCGGGTTCGCGATTCGCTTCACCCGGCCTGCGAATGAAGTCCGGGACGCCGCGTTGAAGAATGGCGCGGAAGCGATTGCGAACAAGGAAAACACCAAGGCCGTGGATGCGCCGACCATCGTCGGCATCGGCGGCTGCATGCTGTATCTGGTGGACCGCTACGGCGATGCCGGCAGCGTGTTCGACGACTATGAATGGCTGCCGGGCGTGGACCGCAACCCGAAGGGCTTCGGCCTCACCTTCATCGACCACCTGACGCACAACGTGCGCTTCGGCAACATGAAGACCTGGGCCGATTACTACGAGCGCCTGTTCAACTTCCGGGAGATCCGCTATTTCGACATCAAGGGCGCCAAGACCGGGCTGGTTTCGAAAGCCATGACCGCGCCGGACGGCATGGTGCGCATCCCGCTCAACGAGTCTTCCGACCCGAAGTCGCAGATCAACGAATACCTCGACGAATACAAGGGCGAGGGCATCCAGCATATCGCGCTGTTCACCGACACGGTTTACGACACCGTGGAGAAAATGCGCGCAGCCGGCGTGGAGTTCCTCGACACACCGGACACCTATTTCGAAGTCATTGATATACGCGTGCCCAACCACGGCGAAGACGTGCCGCGGCTGGCGAAGAACAAGATCCTGATTGATGCCGACCAGGAGACCAAGAAACGCCTGCTGTTGCAGATCTTCACCCAGAACGTGATCGGCCCGATCTTCTTCGAGATCATCCAGCGCAAGGGCAACGAAGGCTTCGGCGAAGGCAACTTCCAGGCGCTGTTCGAATCCATCGAGCGCGACCAGATGAAGCGGGGGGTGTTGTAAGCCAGGACTGCAGTGGGTGTGAACGCTCGGCTCGAGCCCACGCCTTGAGCCCTTCGACACGCCCGGGACCGGCTGCGCGGCGCGGCACGGAATCGGCTTTTGAACATGACTCGCGCGGACCCCGCTCCGTTCGCCTTGAGCGTAGCGGCGAAAGCCGCGGAGTCGAAAGGTCGAGGGAGTGGCAAGAAAGTGCGAGTGATGTTCAGCCTCTACATCTTGGAGTGCGTCGATGGGGCCTTGTACGTTGGGCACACCGACAATCTGGATGAGAGGATGCGGCAGCACGAGGCGGGAAAGTCTGACGCGTACACTGCGAAGCGGCATCCGCTGAAGCTCATCCACGTCGAGGAGTTCGAGACGCGCTACGAAGCTTTGATGATGGAGCGCAAATTGAAAGGCTGGAGTCGGGCGAAGAAGTTGGCCTACATTGCTGGCGATTGGAGCGCGGTGCATCGCCTGTCGAAAGGTAAACACCAGCACGAACGGGAAGCGTAGACGCTTCGACTTCGCGGCCGTCGGCCGCTACGCTCAGCGCGAACGGTATTTGGTGGTCGCAACCCATGAACGATTCCCACGCCATCACGCAACTCGAATACCTCCCCGGCTTCGGCAACGAGCACGCGAGCGAGGCGCTGCCGGGCGCGTTGCCGGTCGGCCAGAACTCGCCGCAGCGCGTGGCGTACGGGCTGTATGCCGAGCAGCTCTCCGGCACCGCGTTCACCGCGCCGCGCCACATCAATCGGCGCAGCTGGTTGTACCGCATCCGTCCGTCCGCGATGCACACGCCATTCGAGGCATTCGCTCATCCGCATTTCCACAACCGTTTCGATGAGGCGCCGACTTCGCCCAACCAGTTGCGCTGGAGCCCGTTCCCTCAACCGCAGGCGCCGACCGATTTCGTGGACGGGCTCTACACGATGGCCGGCAACGGCAGCGCGGGAACGCAAAGCGGTTGCGGTTTACACCTGTACGCCTGCAACCGTTCGATGCAGGGCCGTTTCTTCTACGACGCCGACGGCGAACTGGTGATCGTGCCGCAGCAGGGGCGTTTGCGGATCGCGACCGAACTCGGCGTGCTGGGCATCGAGCCGCAACAGATCGCGTTGATTCCGCGCGGCGTGCGCTTCAGGGTGGAATTGCTCGATGACGCGGCTCGCGGCTATGTCGGCGAGAACTTCGGCGCGCCGCTGCGGCTGCCGGAACTGGGGCCGATCGGCTCCAACTGCCTTGCCAACGCGCGCGATTTCGAAGCGCCGTGCGCAGCGTACGAAGACGTGGAGGGCGAGTTCGAACTGATCGCCAAGTTCCAGGGGAACCTCTGGCGCGCAGGAATCGATCACTCGCCGCTGGACGTGGTCGCATGGCATGGCAACCACGTGCCGTGTCGCTACGACCTGCGCCGCTTCAACACGATCGGTTCGATCTCATACGATCATCCCGATCCTTCCATCTTCACCGTGCTGACCTCGCCGTCCGACACGCCCGGCACCGCGAACATGGATTTCGTGATCTTCCCTCCGCGCTGGCTGGTGGCGGAACACACCTTCCGGCCGCCGTGGTTCCACCGCAACGTGATGAGCGAATTCATGGGCCTGATCCATGGCGCCTACGATGCCAAGGCGGAAGGCTTCGCGCCTGGCGGCGCTTCGCTGCACAACTGCATGAGCGGGCACGGGCCGGATGCGGAAACCTTCGCGAAAGCCGGCGCGATGGACACGTCGAAACCGCAGCACATCGTGGACACGATGGCCTTCATGTTCGAGACGCGCCACGTGATCCATCCGACCCGGCAGGCGCTGGAGTCGCCGCATCGCCAGCGCGACTACCAGGAATGCTGGGCGGGATTGAAGAAGCACTTCAGCCCAACGAAGCCGTGATGCGCGGCTGATCAGACGGGGAGCTCGATGAAACTTGGAAGCCTGAAAGAAGGTGGCAGGGACGGCACGCTGGTGGTGGTCAGCCGTGATCTCGTGCATGCGGTCAGGGCGACGGACATCGCGCCGACGCTGCAGGCCGCACTGGACGATTGGAGCAACGCCGCGCCGCGCCTGCACGCGCTGTACGACGCGCTGAGCCTGCACCGGCACCAGGCGGTGCAGCACGCCTTCGAGCTGGATTTCAACGATCTGGCTTCGCCGTTGCCGCGCGCCTATGAGTTCGTGGACGGCAGCGCCTACCTGCCGCACGTGGAGCGCGTGCGCAAGGCGCGCGGCGCGCAGGTGCCGGAAAGTTTCTACACCGACCCGCTGATGTACCAGGCGACCAGCGCCGGTTTCCTGGGGCCGTGCGATCCGGTGCGCGTGTCGAGCGAAGAGTACGGCATTGATCTGGAAGCCGAGGTCGTGGTGGTCACCGATGACGTGCCCATGGCGGTGACGCCGGAAGCCGCTTCCGAACACATCCAGCTGGTCGGGCTGGTCAACGATGTTTCCTTGCGTGCGCTGATTCCGGGCGAGCTGGCGAAAGGTTTCGGCTTCCTGCAATCCAAGCCGCGCTCGGCGTTGTCGCCGGTGCTGGTGACCCCCGACGAACTGCGCGATGCGTGGCGCGACGACAAGCTGCACTTGCCGATGCGCACCTGGATCAACGGCAAGTGGTTCGGCGAGGCCGAAGCCGGTGAGGACATGCAATTCAATTTCGCGCAGTTGATCGCGCACGCGGCGAAGACGCGCCCGCTCACCGCCGGCACGATCGTCGGTTCCGGCACCATCGCCAACCAGGACACCTCGAAGGGCGCGTCCTGTCTCGCCGAGCAGCGCACGGTGGAAACGCTGCGCGATGGCAAACCCGGCACGCCGTTCCTGAAGTACGGCGACCTGGTCAAGATCGAGATGCTGGACGTGGACGGCAATTCGATTTTCGGGGCGATAGAACAGCGCATCGAAGCGCCGTTGAAGAGCCTCTGAATAACCTGCTGCGCTCGGCCCGATTCAAACCAATATGTCGTGCGCCGGCGGTGCAGTTTCCGGCAAACAACCGTCCATGGTGCGGCTTCCGATCGGCATTCATGCCTCACCCTCAGCCATTGCACGCTATGCCTTCGATGGCATAGCGTAAGCGCAATGGCTTCGACCTGCGCGCCGGCGACGCGCAATCGGCCGTCGCTCGCGACGGTTCTTCGGAGGCTCTTGGCGCAATGGTCAAGGAAATCGAAACTCCGTTGCCGGTGCTCGAAAGCACGCGCCTGCGCTTGCGGGCGATGCGCGACGGCGATGCCTCGGCCTTGCTGGTGCTGCACGGTGATGCGGAGGTCATGCGCTACTGGAGCACGTCGCCGTGGACCGACATCGCCCATGCGCGCGCACACCTGGAGCGCGTGCGGCGCGACATGCAAGCGGGCGTGTTGCCGTGGGCGATCGCGGACCGGGCGAGCGACGCATTGATCGGGGCTGCCACGCTTTTCAACATCAGCACCACGCATCGCCGCGCGGAAATCGGCTACGCGCTGGGTTCAGCGCATTGGGGAGCCGGACTGGCGAGCGAAGCGATGCGCCTCGTCCTGCACCACGCGTTCGACACGCTGCAACTGGAGCGAATCGAGGCCGATACCGACCCGCGCAACGCGCTGTCGCGCCGCATGCTGGAGCGGTTCGGTTTCGTGCAGGAAGGCACGCTGCGCCGCCGCTGGTTCGTCAACGACGAATGGTGCGATACCGCTTTCTACGGGCTGCTGCGCGAGGACTTCCACGCGTGAGCCTGGCCGCGCATTACCTGCAGATCCGCGAGGTGCACGTGACCGCGGTGATCGCTTCCGGCACGCTGTTCCTCGGGCGTGGCGCGCTGGCGCTGGCGCGCTGGCGGCACGTGATGCACCCGGTCCTGCGCTACGGCTCGATGCTGATAGACACGGTGCTGCTGGCCGCGGGCATCACGCTGATGTTCGCGATCCATCAATACCCGTTCGTGAACGGCTGGCTCACCACCAAGCTGGTGCTGCTGGCTGTCTACATCGTGCTGGGCACGTTCGCGCTGAAACGCGCGCGTACGCAAGGCGCCCGCGCGACCTGCTATCTGCTGGCACTGGCGACCTTCGCCTACATCGTCAGCGTGGCGCTCGCGCACGAT
This sequence comes from Rhodanobacteraceae bacterium, assembly GCA_051961995.1. Taxonomy (GTDB): domain Bacteria; phylum Pseudomonadota; class Gammaproteobacteria; order Xanthomonadales; family Rhodanobacteraceae; genus 66-474. The sequence continues at coordinate 26,085 of JBQCCR010000047.1, forward strand.
CCGCGCGGCATCTTCGCGTTGGTGCGGTGAGCCAGGAAAGCCCCGCGCGTCAGCACCTGGCACGTTGAGGGGAATATCGACCGCAACACGCGCCGACGCACGACATCCATGTCCTTTTCCGCGCCGTCCCGCGGCGCGGGTTACTTTCCTTTCGGGGAAAGTAACCAAAGCCATTGGCGCCGGGCATGACGGTCTCGCCAACATCCGGTTGGCTCGACTTCACTGCGCTTCTCGCGCCAAGCGGGCCGGCGCGAACTCGCACATCCCTGTGCTCAAACAATCGCGCCTTGCTCCCGCTTGGCGCTGCGATGCTCGCCGCCATGCGACGGCACCGGAAGCTCGCTTCGACACGGCCATCCATGGCCTGCGCCATGGCAGTTTCGAGTTTCCGCAGCGAGTACGTCACGGCCATGACTTCGGTCAAGCGGAAACGAAAAACCCGCGGAAGCCGCGGGTTTTTTGTGGCCATCGGACCAAGCGGTCAACGCGCGTTCGCGAATGCCTCGGTCATGTCAAGCATGCGATTAGAGAAACCCCACTCGTTGTCGTACCAGCCCAGCACCTTCACCAGGGTGCCGCCCATCACGCGGGTCTGGGTCGCGTCGTAGGTGCAAGAAGCCGGATTGTGGTTGAAGTCCACCGATACCAGCGGCAGCGTGTTCACCGCCATCACGCCCTTCATGCGGCCGTTCGCGGCCTCGTTGATCGCGGCATCTATTTCTTCCTTGCTGGTCGGGCGCTGTGCGACGAAGGTCAGGTCGGTGGCCGACACATTGATCGTCGGAACCCGCATCGAGAAGCCGTCCAGTTTGCCGTTCAGTTCCGGCAGCACCAGGCCCACCGCCACCGCCGCGCCGGTCTTGGTCGGGATCTGCGACATCGTGGCACTGCGCGCGCGGCGCAGGTCCTTGTGGAAGACGTCGGTCAGCACCTGGTCGTTGGTGTAGGCGTGGATCGTGGTCATCAGGCCGTGCACGATGCCGACCTTTTCATGCAGCACCTTGGCCAGCGGCGCCAGGCAGTTGGTTGTGCACGACGCATTCGAGATGATCGTGTCGCTCGCCTTGATCTTGTCGTGATTGACGCCGTAGACGAAGGTGCCGTCCACGTCGGTGCCCGGCGCGGAAATGATCACCTTCTTCGCGCCGGCGGCGAGGTGTGCGGAAGCCTTGGCCTTGCTGGTGAACAGGCCGGTGGATTCGATCACGATGTCAATGCCGAGATCCTTCCACGGCAGCTTGGACGGATCGCGCTCGGCGCACACTTTGATCTTGTCGCCCTTGATCACGAGGTCGCCGCCCTCGACCTTCACCTCGAACGGGAACTTGCCGTGCGCGGTGTCGTAGCGCGTCAGGTGCGCATTGGTTTCGGCGTCGCCCAGATCGTTGATCGCGACCACGCGGATCGAGTCGGTGCGGCCGGATTCGTACAACGCGCGCAGGATGTTGCGGCCGATGCGGCCGTAGCCGTTGATGGCGACCTTGATGGCCATGTGAATTTTTTCCTTGTAGGGCTCATGGACGCGGCTCGCCCAGCTCGCGCTCGGCCTGATTCCATTCAATCCATTGCGCGCGGCGCGCGCAACCTGCCTTCGCTCGAAACGCTTTGCAAACCGCTAGTTCCGTTATTTTACCGGCAATGCGCGCGGGTTTCAGCGTCCCGTTCCCCCGCCGCATCGAGGGCGGAGGAAAAGGCATCGTGGTTCGATAACCCACCACGAACGGGCTTTCTGCCCATAATGGACTGCAGCCCGCGTCACGGAGCATCCATGCAACCGCACGTCACGCCGTTCTTCCACGCACCGACTTCCGCCTGGTCTTATGTGGTGCGCGACCCGGGCAGCCCCGTCGCGGCCGTCATTGATCCGGTACTGGATTTCGATGCCGCGGGCGGACGCGTGTCGGCAGAGGGTGCGGGCAAGCTGCTTGCGCATCTGCGCGAACACGAACTGGAGCCCAGATGGATCCTGGAAACCCACGTGCACGCGGATCACCTCACCGCGGCGGCATGGCTGAAACGCCACACCGGCGCGCGGGTCGCGATCGGCGCGCGCGTGGTGGAAGTGCAGCGCACCTTCAAGGCGCTGCTGAATCTCGGCGACGAATTCGTTGCCGACGGTTCGCAATTCGACGTGCTGCTGGCTGACGGCGACACGCTGCCATTGGGCGCATTGCAGATCGAGGCCATCGCCACGCCGGGCCACACGCCGGATGGCGTGAGCTACCGGCTCGGCGATGCCGTATTCATCGGCGACACGCTGTTCGCGCCCGCGCTCGGCAGTGCGCGTTGCGATTTCCCCGGTGGCGACGCAGCCACCCTGTTTCGCTCGGTGCAGCGGCTGTACGCATTGCCGGCCGGCACGCGCGTGTTCCTCTGCCACGACTATCCGGAGCAGGGCGATTCGCCGCGCGCGCAAACCACGATCGCGGAACAGATGCGCGAGAACAAACACGTCACGCACGGGACCGCGCAAGCGCAATTCGTGGCGATGCGCACTGCGCGTGATGCGACGCTTGCCGTGCCGAAGCTGTTGTGGCCGGCGCTGCAGGTGAACATCCGCGCGGGCCAGTTGCCGCCGGCGGAAGGCAACGGCCGCAGTTATCTCAAGTTGCCGATGGATGCGGCATCGGGAGCGTTCTAGGCGTGCGCCTCGCCCGGTTGCTGCTCGCTTGCGCTTCGTCACTATGCGCAACCCCGGCTTTCGCCTGGGGCCCGCTCGGCCATCGCATCGTCGCGCGGCTGGCGGAGGCGCAGCTCGCGCCATCGGCGCGCACGGAAGTGGATCGTCTGTTGCTTGATCAGGGCGCGCGGCATCTTTCCGACATCGCTTTGTGGGCCGACGACCTGCGCGACACCGATCCCGCGCTGTTCAAGCGCACCTCGCGCCTGCACTTCGTCAATTTCCATTCGTCCGATTGCGTCTACGATCCGCCGCGCGACTGCGCCAACGGACAATGCGTGGTTGCGGCGATCACGCGCTACGCGGCGATCCTGGGCGATCGTTCGCGGTCCGACGCCGAACGTGCACGGGCACTGGATTTCGTGGTGCACTTTGTCGGGGACGTGCACCAGCCGCTGCACGCCAGTGCCGGCGACGATGCCGGCGGCAATGACGACCCGGTGCGCTGGCACGGTCGCGGCACCAACCTGCACCGCATCTGGGATTCGCTGATGCTGGACGACGCGCATCTATCCGCCGCGCGTTACGCGCGCGCGCTGGCGAGCGAAGGCACTCCGGCAAACAGCGGCGGCACGCCCGCGCAATGGGCGGAAGAATCCTGTCGAATCGCGCGCGATGCGTACCCGCCCGCGCGCACCATCACGCAGGCTTACGTCACGCGCGAACGGCCGGTTGCCGAGCAGCGCCTGCGCCAGGCCGGTGCGCGCCTGGCGGCGGTGCTCAACCGCGAGCTGGGGAACTGACGCGACTGCCGCGGGATCATCTGGATCCGCCTCATTTCTCTTGCACGTCCATCCGGTTGCGGCCGGTACAGGGCACTGCCATGATCGGGCGGCCGCAGGGGTGCGGTCTTACGGGAGGGCAAGTCATGGCAAACGGAGCTGGACTTGGTGCACTGATGGGCATGGGGCTGGGCATCATGCTCCTTGCAATCGTAGTTGGCATCATCGTCGGTACGCTGATCCTGATGCTGTCAACACGGCTGGTCGAGAAGTTCACGCCATCATTCGGCAAGGCACTGGTAACCGAGATCGCCTGGCTGATCGCGGTGTTCATCGTCAGCCTGATCCTCGGCGCGGTGCTCGGCGGTTCCATGTTCAGCCAGCTGGTCGTCCTGGTGATCAATTTCTTCGTCGGCGCGTGGATCATCCAGCAGTTGATCATCCCGCCCGGCGGCGCCGTGGCCGGTGACGGCGCCATGGCCATGACCGCAGGCGCGAAGATGAGCTATGCCCGCGCGTGCATGGTGGCGCTGGTGGACTACGTGATCTGCCTGGTGATCGGCATCATCTGCTTCGTGATCTTCTGGATTGCCTTCGGTAGCGCGATGCTGGCAGCGTTCCATCACTGAGCGCATTGAAATCGCAACTACGGGCGCCGGCAGAGATGCCGGCGCTTTTTTTACCGCTCAGTATTGGATGCCGGCGCGGCGCATCAATTTGCCCGTGAGCCACGCCGGTCCGATCAGCAGGTAGGCGATGTCAGTGAAGAACGAAGGCCGTCGGCCTTCGATGAGGTGGCCGGCGAACTGGCCGATCCACGCGATCACGAACAGCGTGATCGCCAGCCACAGCAGGTGTTGCGCCCCGAGCGCGCGTAGCGCGCCTTCCGCGATCAATCCGCAGATGATGAAGACCGCCGCCATCCCCAGCCCGATCGCACGCGACAGCCGGTAATAGAACAGGAACGCGCAGAACATCGCGATGAAGGCCCAGAACCCCGCGCGCCCGATCATCGGCGGCACCGGGATGACCCACAAGGCAGCGACCACGCACCACAGGATGACGGGTACGCACACCCAATGAATCGCGCGATTGGTCGCATTCGCGTGATCCGAACTGTAACTGCCGAACCAGTCGTGGATGGTGCGCATGTTTCGAATCTTACAACTGCGCCGTGATTCCTGCGGAAGCCCGGAGCCTCAAATCGCTTTTGAAGCAAACTTGAAGAGAATTCGCTTGTCGCGGTCCGTTGCGAAACCGACACTCCGGGCTTTACCGCCGGAACAACACCGATGAAAAACCTGTCCGCGTTCGCACCGGGTCCGCATCACGCACTGCGCATCGAAGACGCACCGATCGTGCGAGTCGGCCCCGGTTGCGTGCGCCGCGATCTGCCGAGCAACCCGGGCGTCAGGGTATGGGTCGTCGAAATGGAACCGGGCAGTCTGTGGCCCGCCGTGGATCAGCATGATGTGCGCGGCGAAGAGTTTTACGTGATTGCCGGAGAAGTCATCGAAGGCGACCGCAAATATCCCGCCGGCACGTATGTCACCTTCGCGGCGAACAGCGCCCATCGGCCGCGTACCGAGATCGGCGTGCGACTGTTGGGGATCAACCTGACGTAGTTTTGCAGCCCGCGGTGTGCAGCGCGCTGCACACCGATCAATCCAGCGTGATCCCCGCGAGCTTCTTCAAGGCCTCGGCGTACTTCGCCGCGGTGCCGTCAATCACCGGTTGCGGCAGCTTGGGGCCGGGCGCGCGCTTGTTCCAGTCCAGCGTTTCCAGGTAATCGCGCACGAACTGCTTGTCGTAACTCGGCGGACTGATGCCGACGCGGTATTGGTCCGCCGGCCAGAAGCGCGAGGAATCCGGCGTCAGCATCTCGTCCATTACATACAGCTTGCCATCCGCGTCGGTGCCGAACTCGAACTTGGTATCGGCGATGATGATGCCGCGCTCCGCTGCGTACTTCGCCGCGAAGGTGTAGATCGCGAGCGTGGCCGCACGCACCTGCTCGGCGAGATCCGCGCCGATGGCCTGCACCACTGCATCGAAGCCGATGTTCTCGTCGTGCGATCCGGAAGGCGCCTTGGTGGACGGCGTGAAGATCGGCTCCGGCAACCTGTCGGCCTGGCGCAAACCGGCCGGAAGCCTGATGCCGCACAGTGATCCCGTCGCCTGGTAATCCTTCCAGCCCGAGCCGATCAGGTAGCCGCGCGCGATCGCCTCGATCGGCACCGCCTTCAGGCGCTTGGCCACTACCGCGCGCCGCGCGTACAGCGCGACATCCGTGCCCGACGGCAGCACGTCCGCCACCGGCACGCCGGTCAGGTGGTTCGGCACCAGGTGCGCGGTCTTGCCGAACCAGAAATTGGAAATCTGGGTGAGCATCTCGCCCTTGCCGGGGATCGGATCGGGCAGCACCACGTCGAACGCGGACAGGCGATCGGTCGCCACGATCAGCAGGCGATCGTTCTGCAGCGCATAGACGTCGCGCACCTTGCCGCGATGCAGGAGTTCGAGGCCGGACAGGTTGGAAGAATGCAGGATGGTGGGCACGGGGGCAGGTTCCGCAACGAGCGAACACGCATTGTAGCGAGAGCGACAGACCGATCGCACTGGTGTCATTCCCGGCGAAAGCCGGGGCTCGATGACTTTCCTGTCCTGATCCGAACCCCCGGCCGATCGGGACCGTCACGACGAAGTCACCAGGTTGCAAAGTTCCTCCATGGACTGTGCCCTTCGGGGCCGCCTGCGGCTGTTCGAATTCGTTCCGGACGAATTTGTCCGGATCGCCGCTGCGCCGCGTCCGGAATGACGAGGCCCTCTCATCGGGCGAAGCATTCAGCACTGCTAAACTTCTTCAGTTCCCATCCGTGAAGATGACAATGCGATCTCTCGCCTTCCTGCTCGCGACATGGCTTGCCACCACCGCTTCCGCCGCGCCGCCGCCTGCGCGCCTGGGTCTGTGTGCCGCCTGCCATGGTGCCGACGGCCGCGCGCGGATTCCCGGCGCGCCGAACCTGGCCGGGCAGAATTACCAGTATTTGATGAGTGCGCTGCACGCTTACCGGAGCGGTGCACGCGACGTGGCGGTGATGCGCGCGGCGATCGGGCCGTTGTCGGAAACCGACCTGCAGCAACTGGCGCATTGGTTCGCCGATTTGCCGTGCGCGCCGACCCAGGCGGGGCACTGACGTGCGCGGCCTGCATTACATCGGCAAGCTGTCCGGTTTCCTGATCGGCCTTTTCGTGTTCCGGACTTTCGGCGCCGCGATCATCGGCCTGTTGATCGGCCACCTCGTGGACATCGCGATGCTGCGCGTGTTCGCACGCGGCGGCGAACCGCTGGGCTTCGTCGAGCCGCTGTTTTCGTTGCTGGGCGCGATCTGCAAAACCGATGGCCGCGTGTCCGAGGCCGAGATCGGGGTGAGCGAGCGGCTGATGACGCGCCTGAACCTGGACGCGCTGTGGCGCCGCCGTGCAATCGAGGCGTTCAACAAGGGCAAGGCGCCCGGTTACGACTCCGGGCTGGCGATCGGGGACCTGCGCACCTGGTGCGCGCTGCGTCGCAGCTACGTGATGCCGCTGCTGGACATGGTGGCCGACACCGCGCTGGCCGACGGCCCACCCTCGCCGGAGAAGATGAAACTGCTGCGGCGGCTGGCGTGGTCGCTGCACGTCAGCGAGCTGCAATTGATGGCGTTGCTGGCGATGAAGGGTTTCGCCTGGAGTGCGTCCGGTGCGGAAGCCGGGGCGGGTGCCTATGCACATGCGCACGCCGGCCGCGGCTGGCAACCGCCGCCGCCTGCGCGCGGCGGCCCCGATCCGTACACGGTGCTGGGTGTGCCGCACGATGCCGACGAGCGCACCATCAAGCGCGCCTATCGCAAGCTGATCAGCGAACACCATCCGGACCGCCTCGGCAGCTTGCCGGAAGACATGCGCAAACGCGCCGAACAGCGCGCCAGCGAAATCAACGCGGCATGGGAGCGCATACAATCCGAGCGGGGATTCAAATGACCATGGACGGTTCTGTGCGAGGGCGGCGGCCGTGAGCAAGCAATCAACCATCATCTGTCCGTCGATCCTGTCAGCTGACTTCGCCAAATTGGGAGAAGAGGTCGAGGCCGTGCTCGTGGCCGGCGCGGACTGGATCCATTTCGACGTGATGGACAACCACTACGTACCGAACCTCACGATCGGTCCGATGGTCTGCAAGGCGCTGCGCAAACATGGCATCAAGGCGCCGATTGACGTGCACCTGATGGTCAAGCCGGTGGACCGGATCGTGCCGGATTTTGCCGAGGCCGGCGCCAACCTGATCAGCTTCCATCCGGAAGCCAGCGAGCACGTGGACCGCACGCTGCAACTGATCCGCGACCATGGCTGTCGCGCCGGGCTGGTGTTCAACCCGGCCACATCGCTGGACTGGCTCGACTACGTGCTCGATAAGCTCGACCACGTGCTGATCATGTCGGTCAACCCCGGCTTCGGCGGGCAGAGCTTCATTCCTGCCGCGCTGGACAAACTTCGGCGCGCGAGGAAGATCATTGACGACAGCGGCCGCGACATCCGCCTGCAGGTGGACGGCGGCGTGAAGGTGGACAACATCGGCGAGATCGCGCGCGCGGGCGCCGACACCTTCGTCGCAGGCTCGGCGATCTTCGGCGAGAAGGATTACGCCGCGGTGATCGCGGCGATGCGCAAGGCTGTGGGTTAAATCCCGTGGTCCGCCGGCGCGGCGCCTCTTCGTCCCGTCATGCAACGCAACGAAGCTGCGGATCCGGCGCCGCCGGCGGTATTCCCTGAGGTCCGCAACGCCCCGCTGAGGGGGCATTGCGGACCGCTTCCACGGTCGTCTCTCCACGGCAAGGAGCTTCCGACGAATCCATTACCCCGCACGGGCACGGCGCACCGCGGGCGCACGCGGGGCGAAACGCGGGCAATTTGTGGCAAAACCATGGCAGGCACGTAAAACGCCTTGCGTGTCGCGGATTGGCGTTGCACGCTGCGCGCCGCGCTGCAAAAAGGAATCGCCATGGCCAGGGCCATCGCCATCGTGGAAGATGAACCGCTGATCCGCGCCAATTACGTCGAGGCGCTGTCGCGTTTCGGCTATGAGGTGCGGGGTTACCCTTCGCGCGGCGAAGCTTCATCCGCCTTCGCGCAGCGCTTGCCGGAACTGGTGATCATAGACATCGGACTGGGCGACGAGCCGGAAGGTGGTTTCGATCTCTGCCGCGAGCTGCGCGCGAAATCCTCCACGTTGCCGATCATCTTCCTGACCGCGCGCGATTCGGATTTCGACGTGATCTCCGGCTTGCGGCTGGGCGCGGATGATTACCTCTCCAAGGACACCAGCCTGCACCAGCTTGCCGCGCGCATCGGCGCACTGTTCCGCCGCATCGAATCGCTGAAGACACCGGTTTCGGCGGAAACCGTGATCGAACACGGCCCGCTGAAATTGGAATCCGAGCGCATGCGCATCAGTTGGAACGGGCACGACGTGCCGCTGACCGTGACCGAATTCTGGATGGTGCATACGCTGGTGCGCTTCCCCGGCCACGTGAAGAGCCGCGACCAGTTGATGCGCGAAGCGGAACTGGTCGTGGACGACGCCACCATCACTTCGCACATCAAGCGCATCCGCAAGAAGTTCATCGCGGTAGACCCCGCCTTCGATTCGATCGAAACGGTGCATGGGGTGGGGTACCGCTGGACGACTTGAGCGGGTTGCCGGTTGCTGGTTGTTGGTTGTCGGACAAGGTTTCGCGGGATACTGACAACCAGCAATTCACAGCCGACAACCATGACGTTACGCCGCAAACTCCTGCTGGTCGCGCTGTCCACGTTGGCCTTGCCGTTCGCCGGCTGGCTGTACGTGCGGCAGATGGAACAGTTGCTGCGGCGCTCGCAGGAACAGGCCTTGCTGGCGACCGCGTTCGCACTGGGGCGCGGCCTTGTTGCGGTCGGCGCCAATCTGCCGACGCCCGCCAGGGGATGGTACGTGCAGAACGCGCGCCAGCCGATCATCGTGGATGGCTACGGCGACGACTGGGCTTCGCTGTCGCCGTGGGTGCAACACCCGTGGCCGGGCGTGCGCGTGCAACTGGCGCAGGACGCGGCGTGGCTGTACCTGCACATCGAGGTCAACGATGCCACGCGCACGCGCGTGGATGCGCAGGACAGCGAGTCGCAGGATGCGGATCACGTCGAACTCACGCTCGCGCGCGGCGCGCAGCAGCGGCATTTCCTGATCGCCTCGGCCGCGCCCGGCAGTTTCCAGGCGCGCCCGCTGGATGATCGCGTGCGCGGCTTGCCCGATCTCATCACAGGCCAATGGCAGGAAGACGCCGGCGCGTATCGCATCGAGCTGCGTCTGCCGCGCGCGCAGGCGCCGGATCGGTTGGGCATCGCAGTGTATGACGCCGATGCGCCGGCGCGCTTCAACGGAGGCGAGCCGAACATGCGCCCGTTGTATTCGCTGGCGCCGGCGTTGTCGAACGATCTCACGCAACTTGCGCCTACCGGCGTGCGCGTGCGCCTGCTGAGTTCGGAGGGCTGGGTGCTCGCATCCGGCGGCGCACTGCTCGCCGATTCACCCGCGGGCAACGATCGCATGGCATGGTTCGACAAGCTCGTGTTCGACGCGTTGATCGCACCCGCGCTGCAGGCGCGCTCGAGCACGCCGGCGGATGCGCCCCAATTGCAGGATGCCGATGCCAAGCGCGCGCTGGCCGGTCGCGCCAGTGCGGTGTGGCGCGCGGGCGAAACTCCCGGCAGCGTGGTACTGAGCGTGGCGGTGCCGCTGGACACCCACGGCGAAACGCGGGGCGCGCTGGTGCTGGATCAATCCAGCCGCGCGCTGCCCTTGCTGACCAACCGCGCGTTGCTCGGGCTGATGCTCGCCAGCGTCGCCGGCCTGCTGATCGCGGGCGCGCTGCTGTTCGCGTTCGCGACCTGGCTGTCGCTGCGCATCGGCCGCCTGCGCGACGCCGCCGAACGTGCGCAGCGGCGCGAAGGCGCGCCGGTTGCGGCATTGCCGCTGGTGGAGGACAGCGACGAACTCGGCGATCTCGCGCGCAGTTTCTCGCGGCTGCTGGATGCGATCGGTACCTATACCGATTACCTGCGCACGCTCGCCTCGAAGCTGTCGCACGAATTGAATACGCCGCTGGCGATCGTGAAATCCTCGCTGGACAATCTGGAGCACGCCGACCTTCCGCCCGATGCGCAGCCCTATGTCGCGCGCGCACGCGACGGCGCCGCGCGGCTGGGCACGATCGTGCGCGCGATGTCGGAAGCCAGCCGCATGGAGCGCGCGATCGCCTCGGCCGAGGGCGAGGACTTCGACCTTGCGCAGGTCGTGCGCGGCTGCGCGGAAGCCTATCGTGCGCTGGCCGCGCCGCGCCGGCTGGAATGCGTGCTGGATGCCGCGCACTTTCCGCTGCACGGTGCACCGGAACTGATTGCACAGGCGCTGGACAAGCTGTTCGACAACGCGCTGTCGTTCACGCAGACGGAAGGCTGGATCCGCATCGAGTTGCGCGAACTGGACGAAGACGAAGGCGCGCAACTGATCGTCGCCAACAGCGGCCCGCCGTTGCCGGAAGCGATGTCAGGACGCTTGTTCGACTCGCTGGTCAGCGTGCGCGGCAGCGGTGCGCGTGTAGGCGTGCCGCATCTGGGCCTGGGCTTGTACGTCGTGCGCCTCGTTGCCGAGCTGCACCAGGGCAAGGTCGAGGCGCACAACCTCGCGGACGGCGTGGCCTTCACCCTGCGATTGCGCGGGATGGCGCGGCGCAGGTTGGTGGAATAGGCATCCGTCATTTCTCAACGCGTGGATGCACTGCTATCGTCGCGCGCTCACGCAAGCGAGAGACCGTACCGTGATCACGCAGGCAGAATTCGACGCGCTGGCAGCGGCGGGCCACACCCGCATTCCGCTGGTGCGCGAAGTGTTGTCGGATCTCGACACGCCGCTGTCGGTGTACCTGAAACTGGCCGACGGCCCGTACACCTTCCTGTTCGAATCGGTCGCGGGCGGCGAGAACTGGGGCCGCTATTCGATCATCGGCCTGCCGGCTGCGCGGGTGTTCCGCTTCCGCGAGCGCACGCTCGAGATCGAGGAGCACGGCGAGGTGATCGAGCGCCGTGAGCTGGCCGATCCGTTCGCCGAAATCGAAACGCTGCGCGCGCAATACACCGTACCGCGCCTGCCGCAATTGCCGGCGTTCACCGGCGGCCTGGTCGGTTACTTCGGATTCGAGTGCGTCGGCTGGATCGAGGACAAGCTGCGCAGCGCCAAGCGCGACGAGCTCGGGCTGGACGACGCCCTGCTGATGCTGGCCGAAGAAGTTGCCGTCTTCGACAATCTGCAAGGGCGCTTGTACCTGATCGTGCATGTGGATCCATCGCAGCGGCAGGCTTACGCCCGCGGCGTGCGCCGGTTGGACCAACTGGTGCATCGCCTGCGCCGCTCGGGGTCCACGTACCCGGAGACGCCCGATCCGAAACCGCTGGACGAAACCGATTTCAAGTCCAGTTTCACGCGCGAGGAATACGAGGACGTGGTGCGCCGCGCGCAGGAATACATCCGCGCCGGCGACATCTTCCAGGTCGTGCCCTCGCAGCGCCTGAGCGTGCCGTTCCGCGCGCGGCCGATTGACGTCTATCGCGCGCTGCGTGCGCTGAATCCGTCGCCGTACATGTATTTCATTGACTTGGGGGCCGCGCAGATCGTCGGTTCCTCGCCGGAGATCCTGGTGCGGCTGCAGGAAGGCCGCGTGGTGCTGCGGCCGATCGCCGGCACGCGCAAGCGCGGCGCCACGCGCGAGGAAGATCTGGCGCTGGAAAAAGAATTGCTCGCCGACCCCAAGGAGCGCGCCGAGCACCTGATGCTGATCGACCTCGGCCGCAACGACGTCGGCCGCGTCGTGCAGACCGGCAGCGTGCAGCTCACCGAGTCGTTCGCGATCGAGCGCTACTCGCACGTGATGCACATCGTCTCGCAGGTGGAAGGCGACCTGCGCGAATCCTTGAGTTACATGGACGTGCTGCGCGCGGCGTTTCCCGCCGGCACCGTTTCCGGCGCGCCAAAAATCCGCGCGATCGAAATCATCCAGCAGCTCGAACCCATCAAGCGCAACGTCTATGCGGGCGCAGTCGGCTGGATCGGCTGGTGGGGCGACGCCGACACCGCCATTGCCATTCGCACCGCGGTAATCGCCGACGGCCGCCTGCACGTGCAGGCCGGCGGCGGCATCGTCCACGACTCCGACCCCGGTGCCGAATGGGAAGAGACCATGAACAAGGGCCGCGCCCTGTTCCGCGCCGTGGCGCAGGCGGCGAGGGGGTTGTGAGTGCTCCCGCGCACGATTAGCGCCGGATCCGCCTCTGACATGAAGCACTATCGCCGAGCTTATTTCCCAGGTGGTGTGTACTTCTCACTGGCCCGAAATGGGGCGAGTGCGAGCCTGCGGACTTGACGGCAGATGTCGGCGAATGAGATTGGTGGCCTCGGCCTCGTCCGCGCCGCGAGTCACCCTGCGGGTTCATGTATCGCAAGAAACGCCTCGCGCTCTTTCGCCGGCTCCTTCCCGATCTTGCGCACTGCTTCATAGAACCGGCTCCAGTCGCCGTCGCAGCGTTTGAACAGCGCGGCGAAGGCGGGTACGGCGCGGTCGTAGAGGCCGAACGGCACGAGCTTCGCGTTGTTGATCGGCGTGTCGAACCAGCGGTCGTATTCGCGGTTGCCGTGCCATTGCGTGTCGCGCAGGTGGCGGTAGTCGGCGCGCAGTTGCTCGAAAATCGCCTGCTTGCGTTGCAGCTTGATCGCGTCGGGCAGATCGCCGGCATATAACGCCTTCAAACGTTCGCGTGTGTCCAGCATCAGATCGGTGAACTGCCGCCGGCGCTGTGCGGAAGCGGGATCGGGCGGTGGCAGGTGGTTGGCCGCGTGCCACTGCCGCAAGCCTTCGCGCTGCACGAAGGTGGCGAAGGATTCGTTGAAGGCGGTGTCGCCCTTGACGTACACCTGCTGGTGCGCGAGTTCATGGAAGATCGTGCCGACCATCTCGTCGTCGCTCCAGTCGTCCATCGTCGAGAGCAGCGGATCGGCGAAGTGGCCGAGCGTGGAATATTCGGGCACGCCGCCGATCCAGACGTCGTCGCCCCGGGTTTGCAGCTCGTCCGCCAGCGCCTGCGCGCGACCATGGTCGAAGAATCCCTGGTAGGCCACGCAGCCGGCGAACGCGAAGCAGTGCTCGATCGGCTGCACGGAGAGCGCGGGCGTGGCGAACACGTTCCAGGTCACGAACGGGCGATGGATGTCGGCGTAGGTCGTGAAGCTGCGATTGCGCGGCAGCTTCAGTATGTCGGACGCGAACGCCCGCGCGCGTTGCGCCAGTTCCAGTTTCGTGCGCAGCACCGGCGTGGTCTGCGGATCGGTGATCACCCGGTTGATCGGCTTGCGCGCGTGCAGCACGCGCATTTCGCCCGCGGCCACGTGCGCGTAGTAACCCAGCGTCGAACAGCCGGCCAAAACCGCGAGCGACAGGGCGGCGCAGCCGTGCAATGCCGTGTGGCATATGCCGGTCAGGCATGTTGTCTTGTGTCGTCCCGGCCTAGCCTTCACACTTCGCGTTCTCCGCTCCCGTGCCCCGCGCCATGCTGCTGCTGATTGACAACTATGACAGCTTCACCTTCAACCTCGCGCAATACCTGGGCGAGCTTGGCGAGGAAGTGAAGGTGCTGCGCAACGACGCGCTCGATGTTGCCGGCATCCGCGCGCTGGCGCCCGCGCGCATCGTGATTTCGCCGGGGCCCGGCACCCCGGATGATGCCGGTGTGTCATTGGCATTGCTGCAGGCGACGCAAGGCGAGGTGCCGATCCTCGGCGTGTGTCTCGGCCATCAGGCGATCGGGCAGGCGTTCGGCGGGCGCGTGGTGCGCGCGAAGCAAATCATGCACGGCAAGACCTCGCCCATCCATCATCGCGAGGAGGGCGTGTTCGCGGGTCTTTCCAATCCGTTCGAGGCCACGCGCTACCACTCGCTGGTGGTCGAGCGCGCGTCATTGCCGGACTGCCTTGAAATCACCGCGTGGACGCGAACCGAAGACGGCGAGCTGGACGAGATCATGGGCCTGCGCCACAAGAGCCTGCCGATCGAAGGCGTGCAGTTCCACCCGGAATCCATCCTGACCCGGCACGGTCACGACCTGTTGCGCAATTTCATCCATTCGCCCCTGCCGAAGGCCGCATGAACGCCAGCATCACCCCGCGCGAGGCGCTGCAGCGCACGATCGAGCATCGCGAGATCTTCCACGACGAGATGATCGCGTTGATGCGGCAGATCATGCGCGGCGAGGTTTCGCCGGTGATGACCGCCGCGATCCTCACCGGCCTGCGCGTGAAGAAGGAAACCGTCGGCGAGATCGCCGGCGCCGCGACGGTGATGCGCGAGCTGGCGATCCGCGTGCCGGTTTCCGGCGACACTTCGCATCTGCTGGACATCGTCGGCACCGGCGGCGATGGCGCGCACAGCTTCAATATTTCCACTGCGGCGATGTTCGTCGCGGCTGCGGCCGGCGCGCGTATTGCCAAACACGGCAACCGCAGCGTGTCGTCCTCCAGCGGCAGCGCGGACGTGCTGGAAGCGCTGGGCGCATCAATCGAGCTGGAACCGGAGCAGGTCGCGCGCTGCATCGAGCGGGCCGGCATCGGGTTCATGTTCGCGCCGAAGCATCATCCGGCGATGAGGGCTGTGGCGGCAGTGCGCCGCGAAATGGGCGTGCGCACGCTGTTCAACATTCTCGGGCCGCTGACCAATCCGGCCGGCGCGCCGAACATATTGATGGGCGTGTTCCATCCGGATCTGGTCGGCATCCAGGTGCGCGTGCTGCAGCGGCTGGGCGCGAAGCGCGCGCTGGTGGTGCACGGGCGCGACGGGCTGGACGAGATTTCACTGGGCGGCGCGACCTTGATCGGCGAATTGCGCGATGGCCGCGTACGCGAATACGAGATCGAACCGGAGCAGTACGGTTTTGCGATGGCCTCCAGCCGCAACCTGCGCGTGGCCGATGCCGCGCAATCGAAAGCGATGCTGCTGGAAGCGCTGGACAACAAACCGGGCGTAGCGCGCGACATCGTCGTCTTCAACGCCGGCGCTGCGCTGTATGCGGCGAATGCGTGCGACTCGATTGACGACGGCATCGAGCGCGCGCGCGCAGCCATTGAGAGCGGCGCCGCGCGCGCAAAGCTGGACGACTTCGTGGCGGCGACACGGGCACAGGCATGAGCGGCGGCGGCACCTTCGCAAAGCTTCCGGAGCCGCCGTACTACGCGGTGATCTTCAGCTCGCGCCGACGCGCACGCGAGGAAGACGGCTATGACGCGATGGCCGGACACCTGTTCGCACTGGTCCAGGGGCAACCGGGATTCCTGGGCGCGGAGAGCGTCCGGGGCGAAGGCGGATTCGGCATCACCGTGGCCTATTTCGAGAGCGAAGAGGCCATTGCCGCATGGAGGCGCCATGCCGAGCATGCGCCGGCGCGCGAGCGGGGCCGTACCGAATGGTATGAAGGATACGAGATCCGGGTCGCGCGCGTGGAACGCGCCTACGGCTGGCGTCGCGACCCATGAGCGACATCCTGCAGCGCATCCTCGCGCGCAAAGCGCAGGAAGTCGAGGCGCGCAGCGCTGCATTGCCGCTGCGCGAATTGTCGGCCCGCTGCGCTGATCTGCCGGCTACGCGCGGCTTCGCCGCTGCGCTGGAAGCGAAAGTGGAAGCCGGCGAAGCGGCGGTGATCGCCGAGATCAAGAAGGCATCCCCCAGCGCCGGCGTGATCCGCGCCGATTTCGATCCCGCCGGGATTGCGCGCAGCTACGAAGCCGGTGGCGCGGCCTGTCTTTCGGTGCTGACCGATGTGGACTTTTTCCAGGGTTCGGATGCCTGCCTGGAGCAAGCACGCGCGGCGTGTGCGTTGCCGGTGCTGCGCAAGGATTTCACGATAGACGCCTACCAGCTGTACGAGGCGCGCGCGATCGGCGCAGACGCGATCCTGCTGATCGTGGCCGCGCTCGGCGATGCCGCTCTGCTGGAGCTGTCATTGCTCGCGGCCGAACTCGATCTGGATGTGCTGGTGGAGGTGCACGACGAGGCCGAGCTGGAGCGGGCGCTGGAGATTCCCGCGCCGCTGGTCGGCATCAACAATCGCGACCTGCGCACGTTTGAAACGCATATCGGGACGACGCTGCGCCTCCGCGACCGCGTGCCGGATGAGCGTGTGCTGGTGACCGAATCGGGCATCCGCACGCGCGAGGATGTCACGCGGCTGCGCGCGGGCGGTGTGCACGCCTTCCTGGTCGGCGAGGCATTCATGCGTGTCGCCGAACCGGGCAGGGAACTTGCACGCTTGTTCGGCGGGCGGATCGATCCGTGACGGAGGCGTGCGCATGAGCGCGGCGCTGCAACCCGAATCCTTGCCACATGAGCCGGGCGAGCGGCGCTTGGTCCTGTTCGACTTCGACGGCACGCTGGTGCACGGCGACGCGTACACGATGTTCATCCGCACGCGCTATCGGCGCGGGTGGTGGCGCGTATTGCCGGCATTGTTGATTTCACCCGCGCTGCTGCCGATGGCGCTGCTGCGACGCGGACGTCTCGCGATCGCGCGCGTGCTGGTGCGGATCGCGCTGTTCGGCGTTTCCGAATCACGCCATCGCGCGCTGGTCGAAACCTTCGGCCGGCAACTGGCGCGTGAGGCGCGGCTGTTTTCGCGGATGGGCGTCACGGCCTTGCGCCAGCATGTGCATCGCGGCGACCGCGTGCTGATCGTCACCGCCTGCGAGGAAACCCTCGCCGCCGCGATCCTGGACGAACTGGGTCTCGGCGAAATCGAACTGATCGGTTCCAGACTCGCGCCCGGTCCACTCGGCCTGCGCGTGCAGGTGCACAACATCGGGGCGGAGAAGTTGCGCCAGCTTGCACTGCGCGGAATCCATCCACCATGGGATATCGCGATCAGCGATTCGCTGGTGGATTTGCCGATCCTCACCAAGGCCGGCGAACCGATCCTGGTGAACCCGGATCGGCGCATGTTGAAACGCGCATCCGTGCTGGGGAGAAGGCCGGGAATCGCGGAATGGGATTAGCAGCACTTCAAAAGCTGCTGCGCTCGGCATCTTGTGCGCCGGCGGTGCTCGGAATCCTCATGTACTGACGTGCACACTGCGGTTCCTGCGCTCCGGCGACACGCAATCTGCCTTCGCTCGCGACGCTTTTGAAGCGCTGCTACGCAATCTACGCGTCAGCGCGTCCCCTTCACCACGATCGTCTTGCCGCTGACGCTGATGGTGCCTTCGTCCTCCAGCTGTTTCAGCACGCGGCCGGCCATCTCGCGCGAGCAGCCGACGATGCGCGAAAGTTCCTGGCGCGAAATGCGGATCTGGGTGCCGTCCGGATGGGTCATCGCGTCCGGTTCCTGGCAGAGATCCAGCAATGTGCGCGCGATGCGGTTGGTGACATCCATGAAGGCCATGCGGCTGACCTGGCGCGAGGTGCGCAGCAGCCGGTTGGTGAGTTGCAGGCCGACCGCAAAAAGCACGCGCGCGCAATCCTCGCGCAGCGGACCGGAAAACAGATGGAACAAGCGTTCGTAGCTGATCTCCGCCAATTCGCACGGCGTGCGGGTGCGGATCAGCACTTCGCGCTGTGCCTGTTCGACGAACAGGCCCATCTCGCCGATGAATTCGCCGCGATTGATGTAGGCGAGGATCAGCTCGCGGCCCTCGTCGTCTTCGGTGTTGACCGTGACGGAACCGTCAATGATGTAGTAAAGCGTGTTGGCCGGGTCGCCCGGCCGCATGATCACCGTCTTGCTTGGATAGCGGCGGCGGTGGCACTGGTCCAGCAGCCGCTGCATGGTTTCCGGAGTGGGTGCCAGCATTGCCGGAGCATGCGAGCGTTCGTAGACCTGCTGCAGCAGGTAGCGCAATTCGGCCATCGCGTTTCTCTCTGCACGGACGTCCCACGTTTGAGTGTAGCATTCTGGAGCGCGAGCGCGAGCCTGCGCCGCGGATCGCGCGTGTTCTTGCGGGCGGTTATACTTCCGGCCCTTCCTTTTCCCCGCGATACGGCTTTCCGCCGGCGCGCTCTTGTCTCCCGATCGAGGATGCAGCCGTGGTCAAACCGCTGCCCCGCCTGAAGTTGCAGGGTTTCAACAACCTCACCAAGGCGCTCAGCTTCAACATCTACGACATCTGCTACGCGGTCACCAAGGACCAGCGCGACCGCTACATCGATTACATCGATGAAGCCTACGATGCCGACCGCCTGACCCAGATCCTGACCGACGTCGCCGACATCATCGGCGCGAACATCCTGAAC
>JBQCCR010000048.1:0-3240 GCA_051961995.1 Rhodanobacteraceae bacterium
ATTTGCGCGGCAGTTCGATCACCGGCACCTATCCGGGCGCGACGTACCTCGGCCACCTCGCGGCGCTCAGCAACGGCACCACCGCGTCGGACGGTGACATCTTCTCGTACATGTTCAAGCAGGCGACGCTCGGGCCGCTGATCGGCACGCGCACCTGGGGCGGCGTGGTCGGCATCGGCGACCTCGGGCCGCTGATCGACGGCGGCAGCGTGAACGTGCCGCAGTATGCGGCGATCGTGAACCTGGAGGGCAAGTACGCGGTGGAGGGCCACGGCGTCGAGCCCGACATCGTGGTGAACGAGGATGTGTCGCAGCAACTGGCCGGCAAGGATCCGCAACTCGACAAGGCGATCGAGGTGCTGGAAAAGGAAATCCAGGCCCATCCGCTGAACCTGCCGCCGCAGCCGCCGGGCCTGGACAAGGCGCCGCCGCACATGCGACCGCAGTCCGCCGCCAGCGCCGCGCCCGCGGGTTGAACCCAACCACTCGTCATCCCAGCAATCGTCGGGATGACGAGCAATCAACTTCTCCTGATCAGCGTCCTGCGTCGCAGGTCGATCAGAAGGTTCGTCATTCCGGGGCCGCCCGCGCCTTCTGCGGGCGGAACCCGGAATCGGTCTTGTGTTCGAAGCGTTCGCAAAACCGATTCCGGGTTCGCCTGCGATGGAGCCGCAGGCGCCCCGGAAAGACGAGATGAAAGACTCTTGCTGAAACGTAGCGCGAAGCAGGTCTTCCATTGGAAGAAGAGAACAGCCAACAGAGCATCATCGCCAATCAGGAAAGCTCGTGGTCCGGACACGCATCACGAGTGCGCGCTTTCGGATTGCTGCGCACGCAACGCTTGGGTCAAGGTTTCCGCATCCCGCCAGGTCAGCGGCGGGCGCTTGCGGAGGAGCTTGAGCATCCGGCGGGCGCGACGCTGTTTCGCGACGATGCGCAGCCAGCGCGGATCGAGCGGCTCGGCCGTGAAAGCATGCAGCATCCGGCCGTCGCTGGCGAAGTGGCGGCCGAGTTTTTTCGCGAGCGCCTGCAGGCTGGCGGCGGTGAAGAATCCGACGTGCTGGCCGGTTTCGGGCGCGTAGTAGTGCCACTCGCCGGGGCGGTTGTTCTGTTCCGGCAGCAATTCGGTGGAGAAGATCAGGATCGGCGCGCGTTGCGTGAGTTCCCGAAAAACCGGCAGCGGCTCGGTGAGGTGTTCGGCGACTTCGAAGCACGTCACGAGGTCGAACGCCGCGTCCGCATCGGCCTCGAAGCCCAACGCGAACAGGTTCTCGCAATGCGGATCGCTCCAGCGGAAGTCATGGCCGCGATCGCGCATCAGCCGCACGAACAGGCCGGTGCCGGCGCCGTAGTCGAGCGCCATGCGCACGTCGCGAAAACGCCAACGCAGCAGCGCCTCCACCGCGTTCGCCAGCCACAGGTTGCGCATCACGATGCCGGTGTCGAGCGCAGCGATGGCGTGGTCGGTATACGCTTCCGCAAGCCAATGCGGATTTTCGACGGATACATAGCCGCACGCCGTGCACCGCTGATACCGCGCGCGATGATGGCCGAGAACCGTGAGTTCACCGAAGGCTTCGGTAGCACCGTTGCACAGTTTGCAGGTCATGCCTTCAGTTCGCGCAACGCGTCGGCGGCATCGCGCAGGTGGGCGGCCGCGGACATCGGAGGCACGCCGTATGGCAGCACGCCGAGGCACGGCGCCGCCAGCGAGCGGTTCAGCATCACCAGGTTTTCCTTGGGGTTCAGCATGTCCGGGTCGATGCGGTTGCCGATCCAGCCCAACAGGTCGCAGCCGTCGGCGCGGATCGCGCGTGCGGTGAGCTGCGCATGGTTGAGGCAGCCGAGTTTCAGGCCCACCACCAGGATCACCGGAAGCCGCAGGTGCAGCGGAATCGCGTTGCCACGCAGCGAATCGGACAGCGGCGCCAGCCAGCCGCCCACGCCTTCCACCACGATCGCGTCGCCGTGCATGATCGCGAGCGAATCGTAGGCATCCTCGATTGGCGGCAGCGTCACCTCTTCGTCCATTTCCGCCGCGGCGATGTGCGGCGACACCGGCGACTTGAAGGCGAACGGATTGCAGTGCTCGTAGCGCTCGGGACGGGGATCGCTGGCCGCGATCAGCGCCAGCGCATCCTCGCTGCGCAAGCCCTCCGGCGTCTCGTCGCAGCCGCTCGCGACCGGTTTCATCCCGGTGGCGCGCAGGTTCGCGGCGCGCAGCGCGTGCAGCAGCGAACACGCCGCGAAGGTCTTGCCGATGCCGGTGTCGGTGCCGGCGATGAACACCCCCTTGGTTTTCATGCTGGCGATCTCGCTTGCAGCCGCTTGCGGTAGCGGTCGGTGAAGATTCCAATCAGCCCGAGCAGCGCATAGCTGAAGCCGGCCAGCGGGATCAGCCACATGTTGCCGGTGGGCTGCGCCGCCAGTGCGATCAGCGTGGACAGCAGGCCGATGGCCGCGCAGAACGCCCACACCGACAGGCTGACTTGCGCAGCGATCGCGTGCTCGCGTTGCAGCGCTGCCTTGTGGATACCGTGCCGGAACAGCAGGGCCAGCGTGCCGGCCATGCAGGTGTAGGAAATGCCGTAGCACACGAACAGGATCGACATGGTTCGAACCGTTGCGGCGTGGATAGCGAAGTCCGGCGACAACGCGCCGGCAGTGATGGCGGCGAAGAACGATGAATACACCACGTGCAGCGGAAACACGAAGATCAACGCGAAAAACACCAGCAGCAACGACAGGCGCAGGCTGGTGCCGTCGGTCAATCGCATCGAGTCGCGCCAGCGTACGTGGCCGTGCCAGAACAGCGCCAGTTGCACGAAACATGCGGCGAACGCCGGGATGCCGCGCAGCGCGTGTTCCAGCGCCGCCACGTCGCGTGGCAGGCTGCCACCCGTGATTACCAGCAAGGTGATCGCGAACGCAAACGCGCCGTCCACGAAGTTGTCCAGGCGCGCGCTTTCGGCGCGGTCGCCGCGCATTTCCATTCCGGTGGTCGCGCCGGGCTCGGGCATGGCGCGATAATACGGGTTTCCTGACCCGTACACGTTCATGTTCGAAGCCGCTCCCATCACCGCCACCGATAAACCCAGCCTGTACGCCGAACTCGCGCAGCAGGCGCGCGGACTGCTGCATGGCGAAACCAATCTGGTCGCGAATGCCGCCAATTTCGCCGCGCTGGTCTTCAACGCGCTGCCCGACATCAACTGGTGCGGGTTCTACTTTCCCGATGGC
>JBQCCR010000049.1:0-3498 GCA_051961995.1 Rhodanobacteraceae bacterium
AAGGCTTGTCGCAAGCGCACGCAACCCCACCCCGGCCCTCCCCTGCCATGCAGGGGAGGGAGTACGCACTCAGCGCAACGTTGTCCTTCGCAACATCAACTCCTCCAGATTGTGTTCTTCACGCAAGGCCTGCTGGCTCCGCGACTGCTGCAACCATTCCTGTTTCAATTCACCCAGCGCATCCACCTTGCTGTGCGCGCTTCGCCACGCGGTCGCAGCCACATCCAGCGCGGCTTCGGCTTCGGCGCATTCGCGCGAACGGCGTTCCAGCTCGTCGTGCCGCTGCACAATGAGCTGGTCCAGCCACGCCAGGTGGTGCTCGTGCCGGCGCATCGCCTCGGCCGTCGGTGTTCCCTGCTCGAACAGTTCCTTCCACGATGCATCGGCAAATTCCTGCCGCTGTTGCGCCGACTGTTGCCACTGCTGCAACGCCTCGACGCGCAGGTTTTCAGCTGCCTGCCACCGCTCGCGGCAAGCTTTCAGCTCCGACTCAAGCTTGCGCAGGCGGATGCCTCTGACCGTGCACAACGGTTCCAGCGGAAATTTGCGGGCGTTCATGCGCACACTCCCAGCAGCCGGTTACGCGTCGCGGTGAAGTCGGCGTGCTCGTGGGTGTCCTGCCGCAGCAACTGGTTGATCGCGTCGATGCGCGCGATGGCTGTGTCCGCATCGGCGTCACCGCCGGGTTTGTATTCGCCCAGCTGCAGCAGCATTTCGATCTCGCGGTACTTGGCCAGATACCGCCGCAGCGCACCGGCGGCACGTTGATGGGTTGGCGGCGTCACGCGCGGCATCAGGCGGCTGGCGCTGGCGAGCAGGTCGATCGCTGGATAATGGCTGGCCTGCGCCAACTTGCGCGAAAGATAGATGTGCCCGTCGAGGATCGATCGAACTTCTTCGGCGATCGGGTCGCTGCCGTCTTCGTCTTCCATCAGCACGGTGTAGAACGCCGTGATCGATCCCTTGTCGTTGGTGCCTGCGCGCTCGAACAGGCGCGGCAAGGCGGAAAACACCGAGGGCGTAAAGCCGCGCCGCGCCGGCGGCTCGCCCATGGCGAGGCCGACGTCGCGCAGCGCGCGTGCGAAACGGGTAACCGAATCCATCATCAGCAAGACGTTCATGCCGGTGCCGCGGAAGTACTCGGCAATCGCCGTGCCTAGCCACGCCACGCGGCTGCGTTCCAGCGCCGGACGATCGGAAGTGGCCACCACCAGCACGCTGCGTTTCAAACCTTCTTCGCCCAGGCTGTCATGCAGGAACTCGCCCACCTCGCGACCGCGCTCACCCACCAGCACGATCACGTTGACATCCGACTGCGCATTGCGCGCCAGCATGCCGAGCAAGGTGCTCTTGCCGCCGCCGGCCACCGCGAAGATACCGGTGCGCTGGCCGCGGCCGATCGTCAGTGCCGCATCGATTGCGCGCACGCCGGTGGGCAATGGCTCATCGATCGCCTGTCGCGTAAACGGATTGGGCGAATCGGCATACAGCGGCACCCGCTCGACGTTGACCAGCGGGCCAAGCCCATCCAGCGGATCGCCATGCGCGTCGATCACGCGGCCCAACAAACTCTGCCCGGCGGGCGCCGTCGCCTGCTTGCCGGTGGCGGTCACGATGGTGGCGGTGGAAATGCCTTCCAGCGGGCCGAGCGGCGTAAGCAAGGTTTGCTGCTGCGATACGCCGACCACTTCGGCCGGCATGCTGAAGCCGGTGTCGCCTTGTTCCAGCAGGCACAGTTCGCCGATCGCGGCGCGCACGCCGGTGGCGCGCACCAGGGTGCCGTAGGCTTCCGCGACACGGCCGACGTGCTGCAAGGTGTCGCGCCGGCTCAGCGCGCGCAGCAGCGGATCGTCACCGTCCGCAGACAGCAGGTTATCCGAGGTCCGTACGCTCACGGCGTCCTCCGGCAGTCTTCTCGGCGGCGGCAAGAATCACTCTCGCCTGCTCGAGCTGTTCATCGAAACCCGCACGCACGATGCCGCCGGCCGATTCGATGATGCAGTCGAAACGATCCAGGTTCGGATCGCCGATGATTTCGATATCCGGCGCAGCGGCTGCGCCCAATGCAGCCACTTCGCTGCGCGCCTGCGCCACGACGTCTGGATGAATGCGCACCAGCAAGTGTGGTTCGAACACCAGCTTTTGCATGGCTTCGGCCACCAGTGACGCAACCAGCCGTTCGGCGCCGATCGCCGGTGCGATGTGCTTGACCACGCCAATGGCGATATCGCCGGCGCGCTTGCGCAATTCGGCGGTGGCCGCAGCGCGTGCATCGACCAGCGCCTGCAGGGCCTCGGCGCACTCGCGCAGGCCAGCTTCGCGTCCTTCGACCAGTCCTTCGTGCCTGGCTTGCGCAAAGATCTGTTCGCGCTCGGCTTCGGCCCGGCGCAGCAAGGCATTGGCCTGCTCGACGATGCGCTGCGCTTCTTCGAGTGGCGTCCACGCTTCGGCCGGAATCACGCCGGCGGTGACGTACAGTTGAAAACGTTCGCGGTCGGCCACCCATGCGCTCATTGCAATGTTCCTTCGGCGATCGCAAGCGAAGCTTCGGCATCCAGGGTCTGCTGCTCGACCAGCAGCGCCGGCACGGCCGCCGCGGGAAGCCAGCATTCACCCTTTGCGCGGGTTGGCGCTTGCGCATAGGCAAGCGCGAGGCGCGCTGCAAGACTGGCGTGCCTGCGTTCGGCGTGGCCGAGAAATTCGATCTTGCCGCGCTCGTACACGGCGTCGCTCAACGCCTGCGTATCCCGGCCACAACGTTGCAGCACGGCATCGCCCATCTGGCGGATGACGTCAGGCGCCGCACCGGGCCAGGGATTCATGCCCTGCGCACGCCGCCAATTGTCGACGCCCAGCACGCCGCGCACGAACAGCACGGTGTTTCGCTCCACGATCATGCGCAACGCCGGGCCGAGTGCGATCGCGCCCAGCATCTGCGTGAACGTGTGCACGCGAACTTGCGGCCATTGCAGCCATGGCTCGTCGTCCAGCCATGGTTGCCATCGTTCGTGATCCGGTGCGAACACTTCCGGCGCGTTGCGCACGGCGGCGCGCGCCAGGTGTCGACGACCCAACGCAGAGTGCCGCGCCCGTTGCAGCAGCGGCTCGGGAAGATCGCCGCAGCGCAGCGGATGCACCGCATCGAGCAGTGCGCGTGCATGCTGCTGACGCAGGTGCGCCTCAACGTTCATGCGGCATGCTCGAACGAACCAGGGTGCGCGGACGTCCGCCCAACAAGGCGCCGCGGTTGCGCCACAGCAGCACGCAGGCGAGCAGCAACACCAGCACCGCGAAGCCCATCATCGCCAGCGAGGTCAGGTCTCGGCGCGGGAAGCCGGCAGTGGTTGCAGCGGCCGGCACTTCGGCCGGTGCGCGCTGGAAAAATTGCACGGTGACGCGGCTGGGATCGGTCAGGCCGTCGGTGCCGTTCATCACGGCCGCCTTGATATCCGGTGCACGCCCTTCGATGCCCGCGTTCGGGCGCGTGATCACCACCAC
>JBQCCR010000050.1:0-4699 GCA_051961995.1 Rhodanobacteraceae bacterium
GCTCATTACAGGACGGTGAAGAGTTTTACTCTCCTCCGCTGGCCCCAGAGGCCTTGTCGGAGCGGGGGCGAGTCCATGCGATTACGTTTGCTGACGCGGCTGCAGGTCGTGGCGTGAGCCGATCGTTTTGCATCGATCCAAATCACGCCCGAAAAAAAAGCCTTGCGCTAGGCAAGGCTTTCTTGAAATGACTGAAGCAACGGCAACTTATACAGGCTGGACGTTGGACGCCTGCTTACCCTTCGGGCCGTTGGTTACTTCGAAGGTGACCTTCTGGCCTTCCTGAAGGCTGCGAAAGCCTTTGGCGTTAATGGCCGAGAAGTGGACGAATACGTCCTCGGCACCATCGTCCGGCGCAATAAAGCCAAACCCCTTGGCGTCGTTGAACCACTTAACCGTACCGCTAGACATTGCGTGAACCTCTGAATCTTTAAGGACTGGATGCACCAAGTCTCTGCGAGAACCACCTCTACCCCTAGGTCCGCCGCCCCTGGCACAGCGAAAGTATCTGCATGTTTTTGGTTAAAGCGCAATATGCACTGCGTTTAGTGGG
The DNA here is from genome assembly GCA_051961995.1 of Rhodanobacteraceae bacterium. Taxonomy (GTDB): domain Bacteria; phylum Pseudomonadota; class Gammaproteobacteria; order Xanthomonadales; family Rhodanobacteraceae; genus 66-474. Next base: position 554 of record JBQCCR010000050.1, read on the forward strand.
GTAATCGGGGCGCCATCCGTTGCTCAGCTTTTGAGCAGTTCGGCAAGCATCGGCGGCACTGCCGCGGTGGCCGCCGCCAGGTGCGCAAAGATCTCTTCGATGCTGATTTCCGCTTCGTCGCCGCAGCCGGCGGCGAAGTTGGCGACCAGGGCCAGGCAGGCGTAATCCAGTTCGAGTTCGCGCGCCAGGGCCGCTTCGGGCATGCCGGTCATGCCAACCAGATCACAGCCGTCGCGTTTCATGCGCGCGATCTCCGCGCGGGTTTCCAGGCGCGGTCCCTGGGTGGCGCCGTAGCAGCCGCCGTCGATCACCGCGATGCCCGCCCTGCTTGCCGCGTCGAGCAGGGCAATACGCAGGGATGCCGTATAGGGCTCGCTGAAATCGATGTGCTTCACCTCGGCGCCTTCCACGTCGCAGAAGCTGGTATAGCGCCCGTGGGTGTAGTCGATGACCTGGTCCGGCACCACGATGACGCGCGGCCCCATGTCATGCCGGATGCCGCCGACCGCATTCACCCCGACCACTCGACGCGCGCCGAGGTGATGCAAGGCCCATACGTTCGCGCGGTAGTTCACGCGATGCGGCGGCAAGGTGTGGCTTTCGCCGTGGCGAGCGAGAAAGGCGATGCGCCGACCCGCGAAATCACCCACCACCACGTCGCCGGATGCCGGGCCATACGGCGTGTCCACGCTTTGCCGGGTGGCGTTTTCCAGGCCGGGAAACTGATATAAGCCGCTGCCGCCGATCACGGCCAGGTCGATGGGAAGACTCATCACGAAAGTCCTGTCATGCAATGTAGGTTTGGGGTGACCACCCCAACGCGGATGGAAGTGGAGGTGGCGATGTTAGGGTCATCACCCCAACCTACCCCGGCATTATTCTTTCAACGCGTAAATGGCAGGCAGGTTACGGCCCTGCTCGTAATAGTCCATGCCATAACCGAAGACATAGCGATCGGGCAGCTCCACGCCGTTGAAATCACTGTGGATGCCTTCCACGCAGCGGCCATGTTCTTTGCGACACAGAGTGACGACCAGCACGCGCTTGGCGCCGCGGCGCAGGCAATCGTCCCGCACGGCTTTGAGCGTGTGCCCTTCGTCGAGAATGTCATCTACCAACAACACGGTGCGGCCCTGCAAGTCGGCGGTAGGCTCGCGCAGCCAGACCAGTTCGTTGCCGCTGGTGGCGCCGCGATAACGCGTGGCGTGCACGTAGTCGAATTCGAGATCGGTGCGGATCGCCAAGGCGAGCTGTGCGCCGAACATCAGCGCGCCGTTCATCACGGTGAGAAACACCGCGCGCTCGCCATCGAGCGCGGTATCGATGGCGCGACCCATGTCCGCGATCACGGCTTCCAGTGCTTCGCGCTTGACCAGGACATCCGAACGGGTCAACGCCTCGGCCAGGGAAGGCACGGTCTTGGTGGAGGTAGATGTGCTCATGGGAATCCTCAAACGTCCAATGCGGTGACACGCGCGACGAATTGATCGCGCTGCGGATTGTCGAGCAAGCTGGCCCAGGTCGAACCGACCGCGCCGCGCAATGCGGCGATGCGTTGCACACTTGCGTCATCAGGCTTGGGCATGGCGGCGATGGCTTCTTCCACCACGTCCGGAAAACACGCCAGCACCAGATCGCAGCCAGCCTCAAGGTGCGCATGCACGCGCTCGGCCACGCCACCGGCCACGCCCGCGGCGGCCATGCTGATGTCGTCGCTGATCACGGCGCCTTTGAAACCAAGTTCTGCGCGCAGGATGTCCTGGATCCAACGGCGCGAGTAACCCGCAGGCGGTTCGTCCACCGCCGGATACACCACGTGCGCCATCATCACCGCTTCGGCATGCGCGGAGAAGCCTTCCAGGAACGGCCGCAGATCGTCGCGGCGTATCTCATCCAGCGAACGCGGATCGATCGCCTGCGCCTTGTGCGTGTCGACGGCCACCGAGCCATGGCCGGGAAAATGCTTGAGCACCGCGGCCATGCCGCCCAGGTGGATGCCGCGCACATAGGCGTGGACCAGTTCACCGGCTATATCCGGATCGGCGTGGAACGCGCGCGTGCCGATCGCCGCGTTGCCGCGCGCCAGATCGGCCACCGGCGCAAAACTGAAATCGATGCCGCTGGCGCGCAATTCGCTGGCCATCAGCCAGGCGTGCTCCTGCGCCAACTCGATCGCCTGCGCCGGATCGCGATCGTAAACCGCGCCGATTTTCGCCAGCGCCGGCAGTCGCGTGAAGTCGTCGCGGAAGCGCTGTACGGCGCCGCCTTCCTGGTCGACGGCGATCAGCACGTCTTCGCCGGCGACCGCGCGAATCGATTCGGCCAAGGCCACGAGCTGCTCGCGATGTTTATAATTGCGCGCAAACAGGATCACACCTGCCACACCGGGCGCAGTGAGCCACGCATGTTCGTGCGGCAGCAGTTCGGTGCCGGCAACGCCGATCAACAGCATCAGCCGTGCTCCCTTGCCGCCACGTCAAGGGCGCGGCGTTCGTCCTCATGCCATTCGGTATACGGACGCTCGATCAGGTTGACGTTGTAGTAGCGCGCCTGCGTGCTTACTTCGCGTCCCAGCCAGGCCGGGCGCGGAAACACGGCATCCTTTTCCGGCAGTTCCACCTCGGCCACGAACAGGCCGCGGTTGGCGCCGAGGAATTCGTCGACTTCGAACAGCCAGCCGTCGATCTCGACGTGGTGGCGAATCTTTTCGAGCACGCCGTTGCACAGCGTGGCCAGCATGGTTTGCGCATCGTCCAGCGGCAGCGGCAATTCGTATTCGGCACGCGCCACGCCCAGTTCCACCGACTTGATGTTGAGCCAGGCCTGGTCGCCGCTGATGCGCACGCGCACCGACGCGCGCGCGGTGCCGTCGCGCAGCGCGCGCACGTCCACCAGATAGCCTTGCGCGATGGGCTTGCTGGCGCTTACCTGTGCGCGCCAGTCGTCGTTGGCGAGCAGGAATTTGCGTTCGATTTCGATAGCCATCGCCGCATTTTACCCGCGTTCGAACAGCGCAATCGATTCGACGTGCGCGGTGTGCGGAAACATGTCCATCACGCCGGCCGGCTTGAGGCGAAAACCATGTTGGTTGACGAGGATGCCGGCGTCGCGCGCCAGCGATGCGGGATGACAGGACACGTAAACGATGCGGCTGGTCTGTTTGTGCGGCAGGTACTCCAGCACCTTGTCCGCGCCGGCGCGCGGCGGATCGAGCAGCAGCTTGTCCCACGGCTTGCGCGCCCAATCGGTGCCGCGCTGATCTTCGAACAAATTGGCCACCTGGAAACGTGCGTTGGTCAATCCATTGCGTGCGGCGTTGTCCGCGGCGCGCGCCACCAGGCCATGCTCGCCTTCCACACCGGTGACTTCGGCGACGCGGCGCGCCAGCGGCAAGGTGAAATTACCCAGGCCGCAGAACAGGTCCAGCACGTGATCCTGCGGCTGCGGATCGAGCAGTTCCAGCGTGCGCAGCATCATGCGGCGATTCAACCCTGCGTTGACCTGCACGAAATCCAGCGGCTGGAATTCCAGCTCCACGTCTTCCACGCCTTCGCCGGCGGGCACGCGAAAAGCCAGGCGTGGATGTTCCGGCCACAGCGGATGCACGCTGCTGACGCCGCCGGGCTGCAGATAGATGGCAAAGCCATGTTGCTGCGCGAAGGCTACCAGCTTGGCGCGATCGCTTTCGCTCAACGGTTTGAGATGACGGAACACCAGCGCGATGGTGTCGTCGCCGGCCGCGAATTCGATCTGCGCGATATCGGCTGCGGCGTCCATGCTGCCGACCAGTTCGCCCAGCAAGCCGATCTTCGGGCCGAGCGCGGGATGCACGACGTCGCAATGCGTGATGTCGGCGACGAAACGCGGATTGCTTTCTTCGCGAAAGCCCACCAGCACGCGGCCCTTTTTCGCCACCGCGCGCACCGACAGACGGCCCTTGCGGCGGTAGCCCCAGGCTTCGCCGGTGAGCGGCGGCAGCCAGGTGTCCGGTTCGACCTTGCCGATGCGCGCGAAGTTGTCGAGCAGCACGCGCTGCTTCGCTTCGATCTGCGAGGCGGCGTCCAGATGTTGCAGCGAGCAGCCGCCGCATTGGCCGAAGTGGCGGCAGCGCGGTTCGACGCGGTGCGGCGAGCGGGTGAGGATCTC
>JBQCCR010000051.1:0-17986 GCA_051961995.1 Rhodanobacteraceae bacterium
GGAGGCCGGAGAAGTGGTCGTGTTGGGGAAGCGCGAGCTCGCTCAAAAGTACCCCTCGGGGTTGACGCCGATGCTGCGCTGCCGCGAAAATACGCGCACCGCCGGCGCGATGCGCCGTGCGGTATCCGTGTCCACCACACACAAGGTTATGGACGTACACCCTAGTCGCAGCGCCGCCATCTGCTTGCATCGGATGACGGCGATCACAAACCCGTTCGCCCGCGGTCGTTCCGGCCGGGTCGGCGCTTTCCTCGACTAGGAAAGTCCCGGTCCGCTCCTGACGGCGCCGCTGGCGCCGTGATTCGAGGAGATTGGGCCATGAAACTCCTTCGTGAATTCTGCTTGCGCCTGGCGGCCCGCCATGCGCCGCATTCGCGCAACCGCAACCGCCGTGCGTGGCACGTGACCGTGCCTGCGCCGCGCGTGCGCCTGGACGCCTGATGCGCAGCCTGCGAAAACGAACTCGCCTCTTGCGATCCCGACCGTGTCGGGCCGATCGCGATCTCCCATTGCGCTGACCACGAACCCGCTCCACTCGCTTCGTGGTGATAACAAGAATCACGGAAGCGAGCCATGCTGCAAACCCCGCCCAACGACGTGCGACAAGCTGCTGCCGTGAAGAACGGCGCAAGCAGCGCGCATCCGCGCGTGGCGGAACAGGCGTGGCGCACGAATGCGGAATTGCTGCAGGCACTGGACGCCAGCGTCGCCGGACTGGACGAGGAGCAGATCGAGTCGCGGCTGGATCGCGACGGCGCCAACGAAGTCAGTCACGAGAAACCGCCACATTGGTCGCGGCAGTTGCTGCGGGCGTTCAAGAACCCGTTCATCGTGGTGCTGGTGGTGCTCGCCATCGTGCAGCTGGCGACCTCGGATGACGTCACCGGCCCGATCATCATCGCGGTGATGGTGCTGGTCAGCGTCACGCTGAGCTTCACCCAGGAATTCCGTTCCTCGAAAGCCGCCGAACAACTGAAGGCGATGGTGCGCAACACGGCCACCGCCACCCGGCGCGCGTCCGACGGCCACAGCGAGCGCATCGAAGTGCCGGTCGGCGAGCTGGTGGCCGGCGACATCGTGCATCTGGCCGCGGGTGACATGGTGCCCGCGGACCTGCGCCTGCTCGGCGCGAAAGACCTGTTCGTCAGCCAGGCCATCCTCACCGGGGAGTCGCTGCCGGTGGAGAAGAGCGCGCCAATCCCGGGCATGCAAACGCAGGTCGGCACGCCGCTCGACCTGCCGGGCGTGTGCTACATGGGCACCAACGTGATCAGCGGCAGCGCAACGGCGGTCGTGGTCGCAACCGGGCCGCGCAGCTACCTCGGTTCGCTCTCGCGCACCATCGTCGGCCAGCGTGTGCAGACCAGCTTCGATCGCGGCGTCAACAGCGTGTCGTGGCTGCTGATCCGTTTCATGGCGGTGATGGTGCCGATCGTGTTCGTGGTCAACGGACTCGACAAGGGCAACTGGCTGGAGGCCTTCCTGTTTGCGCTCTCCGTTGCGGTCGGCCTGACTCCGGAAATGCTGCCGCTGATCGTCACCGCCAACCTCGGCAAGGGCGCGCTGGCGATGTCGCGGCGCAAAGTCGTCGTGAAGCGCCTGAACGCGATCCAGAACTTCGGTGCGATGGACGTGCTGTGCACCGACAAGACCGGCACGCTGACGCTCGACAAGATCGTGCTGGAACGCCATCTGGATCTCGACGGCGAGGAATCCGAGGACGCGCTCGAATACGGCTATCTCAACAGCCATTTCCAGACGGGCCTGAAGAACCTGATGGACAAGGCGGTGCTGTCGCACCGCGATCTGGAGGGCACGCTCGCTCGCTGGCGGCTGGTGGACGAGATTCCGTTCGACTTCCAGCGCCGGCGCATGTCGGTGATCGTGACGCGCGATGAGCGCGAGCACGTGTTGGTTTGCAAGGGCGCGGTCGAGGAAATGCTCTCGATCTGCACGTCCGCACGCGATGGCGAAACCGTCGCGCTGCTGACGGACGAGCGCCGCGCGGAAATCCGTGCGATGACGCGGCGTCTGAACGAAGACGGCCTGCGCGTGCTGATCGTGGCGATCCGCACGCAGCCGGTGCACACGCACACCTACGGCATCAAGGACGAATGCGAACTGACGGCGATCGGCTGCCTGGCCTTCCTCGATCCGCCGAAGGATTCGGCCGCGACCGCCATCGCCGCGCTGCACCAGCACGGCGTCGAGGTGAAGGTGCTGACCGGCGACAACGAGGCGGTCACGCGCAAGATCGCGCGCGAGGTCGGCCTGGACATCGCGCATTCGGTGCAGGGTCGCGAGATCGAGCCGCTGGATGACGCGGCGCTGGATGCGCTGGTCGCGCGTACCACCGTATTCGCCAAGATGTCGCCGTTGCAGAAGGCACGCGTGGTGAAGTCGCTGCAGCGCCAGGGCCACACCGTGGGTTTCCTCGGCGACGGCATCAATGACGCGCCGGCATTGCGCGAGGCCGATGTCGGCATCTCGGTGGACACCGCCACCGACATCGCCAAGGAGTCGGCCGACATCATCCTGCTGGAAAAGAACCTGATGGTGCTGGAGGAGGGGGTGCTGGAAGGCCGCGTCACCTTCGGCAACATCATGAAGTACATCAAGATGACGGCCAGCTCCAACTTCGGCAACGTGTTCAGCGTGCTGATCGCGAGCGCGTTCCTGCCGTTCCTGCCGATGCTGCCGCTGCAGATCCTGGTGCAGAACCTGCTTTACGACATCTCGCAGCTTTCGATCCCGTTCGATCGCATGGACGAGGAATACCTGGCGCAGCCGCGCAAGTGGGACGCCGGCGACATCGGCCGCTTCATGGTGCGGATCGGTCCGGTGAGTTCGATCTTCGACCTCACCACCTTCGCGCTGATGTGGTGGGTGTTCAAAGCCAATTCGCCTGGCAGCCAGTCGCTGTTCCAGACCGGCTGGTTCATCGAGGGCCTGCTTTCGCAGACGCTGATCGTGCACCTGATCCGCACCCGCAAGATCCCGTTCGTGCAGAGCATCGCTGCCGCGCCGGTGATGGCGATGACCTTGGCGATCATGGGCGTGGGCGTGCTGATCCCGTTCACCGTGCTGGGCGCCAAGCTCGGCATGAGCGCGCTGCCGCCGCCGTACTTCGCCTGGCTCATTGCCACGCTGGTGTGCTACTGGGTGCTGACGCAGGTGGTGAAGCGGGTGTACATGCGGCGGTATGGGAGTTGGCTCTAGCCAAGCGCTTCAACACCCGTCACTCCGGCGATGGAGCTCTTGGCCGGAACCCAGTGCCGTACACATACAGCGCGGATTTGTGCTTCGACACGGCCTCCATGGCCTGCATCGTCGAATGCACTACCATCATGCTTTCGGAGAATGCGCATGACCACGATCTATGACTTCGAAGCGAACACGCTGGAAGGCGAATCGCGCAAGCTGGATGCCTGGCGCGGACAGGTGATGCTGATCGTGAATGTCGCCAGCAAGTGCGGCTTCACGCCGCAGTACACCGGGCTGGAAGCGCTGTATCGCGAACACAAGGATCAGGGTTTCACGATACTCGGCTTTCCCTGTGACCAGTTCGGCCATCAGGAACCCGGCGATGCGGAAGCGATCCGCAATTTCTGCTCGCTCAATTACGAGGTGAGCTTTCCGCTGTTCGCCAAGATCGAGGTCAACGGCGAGCACGCGCATCCGCTATACAAGTTTTTGAAACACGCCGCGCCCGGCCTGCTCGGCAGCGAGGCGATCAAATGGAACTTCACCAAATTCCTGGTTGACCGCGAAGGGAACGTGGTGCGCCGCTATGCGCCGGCCGATACGCCGGAGAAGATCGGGAAGGATCTGGCCGCGCTGATGTAGGAGCGCGCCTGCGCGCGACGGAGCAGGCCGGATCAAGCCGCATGAGCGGCGGATCCGGCACTGCGTGCCCTGATCCGCCCTACGGGCCTTGAGCCATTCCGCTTGCAGGGATCACGATGAACGTTGCGCGCTGGTACTTCGATCTGATTTCGCCTTATGCCTATCTGCATTTGAAGCAGTTCGGGCGATTGCCGCACGACGTGGAGATCGAATATGTGCCGGTTCTTTTCGCTGGACTGCTCGCATATTGGGGACAAAAAGGACCGGCGGAAATCGCCCCCAAGCGCCGCCATACGTATCGCCAGGTCGTCTGGCTGGCCAGGCATCTGGACATCCCGTTTCGGCTGCCGCCGCAACATCCGTTCAACCCACTCCATGCATTGCGACTTCTGCTCGCCGCCGGACCGACGCATGAACGCGCGGAAATTGCCTTCGACATGGTCTGGAAGGAGGGCAGGGACTTGCAATCGCAAAGCTCATTGGTCGAGCTCGGGCGCAGGCTCGGTATCGGCGATGTCGAAGGCGCGCTGAAAGATGCGGCCGTGAAGCAACGGTTGCGTGACAATACCGACGGGGCGATCCGCAGCGGAATTTTCGGTGTGCCGACTTTCCTGGTTGATGGCGAGATTTTCTGGGGTCAAGACTCGCTGGAGATGATGCTGGAATATCTTCGCAACCCAGCTGTCTTCAATTCACCGGAGATGCGGCAGGCAGACAGCATCCCCGTCGGCGCAAGCCGAAGCGAACATCGTTAGGCAACGGGATTTGTCGATTGCGCTTTGCGCGCAAGCAATTCGCGGAGTTCGTTCTTTTCCGACGCATCCAGCGCGCCTTCGGTTTGCTTGCGGATCAGCGCGTCGAGGCGTTGCTGCACGGTCTGCTCGGCGAGTTTGCGCAACGCGTCGGCGAATTCCTCGCGCAGGGTTTCCGGCTCGCCGGGAAATTCGATCACCGCCAGTTTTTGCAGCGCATTCGATTCCGGGCGGCCCGCGAAATGTTCCAGGATCGCCGCGGTGTTGATCTCCGGCCGCGTGCGCGCGAGGTCGAGCAGTTCCACGAGCAACGGCACGCCCGGCTTGTCCAGCGTGGCGAACGCGTATGGCGCCTGCGCTTCGCCCGCAAGCGCGGGTGCGGCCAGCAGCATTGCAATGGCACTGCGCACCAAAGTTCGGCGCGGCGCGTTGTCGGTGGGGGATGCACTGCGTGCCGCCATACGCGCGGAAGCCGCGGGCGCCGCGGTACCGGCATTCAAGCCGGTGCGCTTCTCCAGTTCCGCGTACATCAAGTCGCGGAAGGCGCCGTCCGGCAATTTCGCGAGTAGCGGTTTGGCGTGTTCGGCCAAGCGTGCACGGCCGTCCAGCGTGGCCACGTTCACGTCGCGGGAGAGTTCCGAATAGAAGTATTCCGACAACGGCATCGCCTGCTTGATGCGTGCCTCGAAGCCGGCGCGACCTTCCTTGCGGACCAGGCTGTCGGGGTCCTCGCCTTCCGGCAGAAACAGGAAGAACGCCTGCCGTCCATCGCGCATGCGCGGCAGCACCGACTCCAGCGCGCGCCACGCGGCGGAACGCCCGGCGCGGTCGCCATCGAAGCAGAACACCACATCCGGCGCGGCACGGAACAGCAATTCCGCGTGTTCGTGGGTGGTGGCCGTGCCGAGCGTGGCAACGGCCTGCGTGATGCCGGCCTGATGCAACGCGATCGCATCCATGTAGCCTTCGACCACCAGCAGGCGTTCCAGTTTGCTGTTGGCCTGCCGCACCTGCCACAGCGCGAACAGCTCGCGGCCCTTGTGGAACAGCGGCGTCTCGGGAGAATTGAGATATTTCGGCGACTGCTCCGAACTCAAAACGCGACCGCCGAACGCAATCACGCGTCCGCGCCGGTCCAGGATCGGGAACATCAGCCGTTCGCGGAAGCGGTCGTATTGGTTGCCGCGATCGCCGCTGGACACCATGCCGGCCTGGTCCAGCAGCTTCAGGCGCGCGTCGTTGGTGCCGAGCGCACGCTTCAGGCCGTCCCACCCCGCAGGGGCCCAGCCGATCCGGAAGCGCGTGATGGTGTCGGCATCCAGCCCCCGTTGTTCGCAATACGCACGCGCGGAATCGCTCCTGCCGAGCTCCTTCTGGAAAAAACCCGCGGCGGCATCGAGTAATGCGTAGAGATCGGTCTTGTCCTCGCGCGGACGCTCGTCGCCGCCTTCGTGCGGCACCTTCATGCCGACCGACTGCGCCAGTTCCTCGATCGCGTCGGGAAATTCCAGCCGCTCGTAGTCCATCAGGAACTTGATCGCGCTGCCGTGCGCGCCGCAGCCGAAGCAGTGGAAGAACTGCTTGGTGGGGCTGACGTAGAACGACGGCGAACGCTCGTCGTGGAACGGGCAGCGTGCGGTCCACTCGCGCCCGGCCTTCTTCAACGGCACGCGCCGCTCGATCACCTCGACGATGTCGAGGCGCGCCAGCAGTTCGTCAATGAAGCGTTCGGGGATGCGGCCGGGCATCCGGTTAGTTTCGCATGCCCGGCCGCGTCACATCCGGCCTAGGTGGCCAGGTGGAAAATGCCCACGATGGCGAGGATCACGATGATGAACAGGATCAGGAAGACCACGAACAGGATCTTCGCGATCGTTGCGGCGACGCCGCTGATGCGGGTGAAACCCAGACCGCCCGCGATCAGGGCGATGATGGCGCAGATGACGGCCCACCACAGCAGATGACCCATGACACGCTCCTTGTCGGGTGCGTTGCTTGGACGCACTCCGATTGTGAACGGCCGGTGTGTAAAGCGCGTGTGTATCAGGCCGCGCGCTGCGGTTCGGGCAGGCGGGTGTAAGCGGGAGCCGTGCGGTCGAGAAATCCCAGTCCGTGGCAATACGGCATCACGTGCACGCCTTTCGCGCGCTGCTCCTCGCGAATCGAATCACGCAACGCGACCATCCGGGTCCAGTGCACTTTCGGCCGATAGTGGTGCTCGGCGTGGAAACCGTTGTAGAGCCAGGTCCAGTTGTAGAACCGGTTGTAGGTGCTGACGCCCCAGGCGATCGGCTGGTCCGGGTTGCCCTTGTAGTGCTCGTAGTAGCCGTTCAACGACGACAGTGAATGGCCGAGGTAATAGAACGGCACCAGCATCAGGAACGCGCGCCAGTCGTAGATCAGGCAGGCGAGATAGATCACCACCACGGTCGCGATCTCGATGCGGATCCAGCGCGCCAGCTCCGGATGTTTGGTCTTGAGACGCGTGTAGCACTCGCCAATGTCGTCGCGGAAATACGAATAGAACGTGTAGGTCCACGGGCTTTCCGGCTTGCCGTCCTTGCCGTGCCGGTAGATCGAGAGCGGATCAATCGTGGTGCCGTTGGCGCCGACGCGATCCATGTTGCCGACGTGATGGCGCAGGTGGACGTGCTTGTAGAACTCCTGGCTGAAACCGATGCTCAGCGAGAACAGGAAGCTGTAGGACCGGTTGAGCGGCTCCCACGTGAAGAACGGGTTGTGGATGAAGTTGTGGCTGGTCGAGTTGATCGCCCAGGAGATCGAGATCGAATACAGCAGCGCGCACGGAATCCATGCCGCCCAGGGCGTGTGATGGAATCCGAAGAACAGCCAGGCCACGAACGCGGCATGGCCCAGCACCATCAGGGTGGGAATCGCATCCCACGCGGTCCAGGCGAAGAAGCGGCGGGTCGGTTTGGAAGCGGTGATGTGCATGGGGAGCAGCGCGCGCGGCACGCGGACGAGGACATCTTACGCCCGCCCCCATCGCGTGTTGCAAAGCGGATGCAAAGCCGGCGCGACCATGCTCCCAATGTCTGCTTTCGCCGGACTTTCTACCCGCGGGAAGTCATCCCGCTACACTGCCGCAGACCATGACAGGCTGGATTCTTTCCGCGCGCCGCTTACCCAGGGCCCTGCTGCCGCTCGCCGTCTGCGCGGGACTGGCGGCATGCGCGAGCATGCCCGCACCGCCGTTGCCGTCAGGTGATTTGCCGCCGGCGTGGCGCAACGCCCAGACGCAAGCGGAAGCGCCGGCACCGGACTTGCGCGGCTGGTGGAAGGCATTCGACGATCCTGAACTGAATGCGCTGGTGGAGCAGGCGCTGCACGACAACCTGGATGTGCAACAGGCCGCTTTGCACCTGCGCGCGGCGCGCGAGCTGGAAGGTGTTTCCGGCGCGACCTACAAACCGCAACTCGCGTTCCGCACGCTTTCCACGCCGACGCCGCAGGCGGATGCCGACTACTTCCAGGCCGGATTCGATGCCGAATGGGAGCTTGGTCTGTTCGGTCGCGCACAAGCCAACAAGCGCATCGCCGAGGCGGGAGCGGATTCCGCCGCGGCCGACCTGCAGGTTGCGCGCGTTTCGCTGGTCGCGGAAGTCGCGCGGGGGTACCTGCAACTGCGCGGCGCCCAAGGCCGCGAGCAATCGCTGCAAAACATCGCCGATGCTTCGCAACGCACCCTGCACCTGACCGAAGTGCGCCAACGCTTGCGGCTCGCTTCGCAGGCGGAAATCGAGCGCGCACGAGCTGAAGCCGCACAGGCGCAGGCCGCGCTCGCCGAGCCGCGCGCGCAGGTGGTGCAGTACGCGCAAACACTGGCGCTGCTGCTCGGCCGAAGTGAGCCGCCTCCGGAACTGCTCGCAGAGAAGCCCGTGCCCGCGCTCGTCCGGACCGGGACAAGCAGCGTGCCCGCAGACCTGCTGCGCACGCGTCCGGAAATCGCGCTCGCACAGGCGCAGGTGCTGAAAGCCGCGGGTGAGCTCGGTGTTGCCCACGCCGATCGTTATCCGCGCATCGGCCTGGGCGGCACGATCACCTGGGCCAGCAAGGTCAGCGGCGTGAACCTCGGCCGCACCAACCACACCGCCGGCATCGGCCCGGTGATAGACATTCCGCTGTTCGACTGGGGCATGCGCGCCGCAACCGAACATGCGCGGGATGACGAATTGAAGGCGGCGCTGCTCGCGTATCGGCAAGCGGTGTTGCAGGGTGCATCGGAAGTCGAGACTGCACTGGCCGCACTGCATCAGGCGGACTTGAGCGTGCAGCAGACCAAGGCGGCTGCGGATGCGTTGCAGCGCAGTGCGCAGCTGAGCGCCAAGCTGCGCGAGCTCGGACAGGCCGATGACCTGGATGTCGCCGATGCGAGGATCGCCGCGGCCAAGGCACAATTGGACGCCGGGCAGGCGCGCGAGCGCGAAGGCATCGCTTTCATCGCGTTGTACAAGGCGCTGGGTGGCGCGCCGTTATCCGGGACGCAGCCGTGATCGCGCTGGCCCGCAAGACGCTGGTGTACGAATGGCGGCGATTTCTTCCCGCCGCGCTCGCCGTTGCGTTTTCCGGTCTGCTGTTGCTGATGCAGGCCGCGCTGGTGTTCGGCATCTTCGGCTCGGCGGCGGTGTACATCAATACGTCAAGCGCGGAGCTCTGGGCGGGCTATCCGGGGACGCAGAGCATCGAACTCGGCCGGCCGATTCCGCAGCGCGCCGAAGCCGATCTGCTCTCCGATCCCGCGGTGCAACGCGTCGAGCCATTCGCATGGATTGATGGCGACTGGCGCGGCCCTGCCGACAAGGGAGGCGTGTCGGTGTTCGTCTCCGGCATTGATCCGCGACCGGACGGCATGATGTTCGCGAAAGTGCTCACGCCCCGGCAGCGCGCATTGTTGCGCGAGCCCGGCGGGGTGATCGTGGATGCCGCCGATCTTCCGAAGCTCGGTGTGCAGGTTGGCGCGCAGGCGCTGATCAACGGACAATTGGTGCGCATCGTCGGCGTCGGACACGGTCTGCGTGCGCTCGGTGGGGTGAACGTGATCGCGTCACTGGATACTGCGCGCATGCTGGATACGGATACCGGCGGCGCCGAGGTCGCGTATTACGTCGCGCGACTTGAACCCGGTGCCGATGCGGACGTTGTCGCGAAACGCCTGAATGCGACGGCACCCCGTCACAGCTATGCCGCATGGACGGCCAGTGACTTCGCGCGACGCGCGGTGCTGTACTGGATGTTCGAAACCGGCGCCGGGCTGGGCGTGATGTTCCTGGCCGCGGTGGTGTTCGCGGTCGGCGCGGTGATCACCAGCCAAACGCTGATGGCCGCGGTCGCGGGTTCGGTGCGCGAGTACGCGACCTTGCATGCCCTGGGCGTCGGCTTCGGCGCGCTGCGCGCGGTGGTGCTGGAGCAGGCCGCATGGATCGGTTTGTTCGGCCTGATTGTCGGCGGCGTGTTCAGTGCGATCCTGATCGCGCTGGCGCGCGGGCAGGACGTTCCGGTGCAGCTCGGCATCGGCACTGCGCTGGTGTGCGCCGCGCTGGTGATGGCGATTGCGCTGGTGTCGGGCATCGCTTCGCTGCGCGCGTTGCGGCACGCCGATCCGGCGCTGTTGTTGCGATGAACGCCATGCCGCCCGCATTGATCGCCAGCGATTTGCGCAAGGGTTTTACCAGCGGCAAGCTGCGCGTGGAAATCCTGCGCGGGTTGTCGCTGGAGATTGATGCCGGGCAGCTCACCTTGATCGCCGGACCTTCCGGTTGCGGCAAGAGCACGTTGCTGTCCATCCTCTCCGGTCTGCAGCGCCCCGACGCCGGACGCGTGATCGCGCTGGGCGAGGACCTGTGGAGCGGCGATGGCAAGGCGCTGGACCGCTTTCGCATGCAGCACACCGGTTTTGTCTTCCAGGGCTTCAACCTGTTCCCCGCGCTGACTGCGCAGGAACAGGTGATGCTGCCGCTGGGTTATCTCGGCATCTCCGATGCGGACGCTGCCCAACGCGCGCGCGTGGCGCTGGAGGAAGTCGGGTTGGGTCCGCGTGCGCGCCTGCGTCCGGCGGAATTGTCCGGCGGCGAGAAGCAGCGCGTGGCGATCGCGCGCGCGCTGGTCAAGCAGCCGCAACTGGTCTTCGCCGACGAGCCGACCAGCGCGCTGGATTCCGCCAATGGCCAGATCGTGATTGACACGCTGCGCCGCATCGCGCATACGCACGGCACCACCGTGCTGTGCGTCAGCCACGATCCGCGCCTGGTCACGCATGCGGATCGCGTGCTGGAAATGGAAGATGGCGCGATACTCAGCGACCATCGCGCAGTGGGTGAAGCAGTGGCTTGAAATACTCCGTTCGCGGCGAGGTATCGAACCACGGCCGGCAGGAAGTCAGATCGCGTTCGCCCCGATACCGCACGGCGAATGGATGAGTTCATGAGGAGCTGCGAATGAACGCGCTTGTCCGCACCTTGGTGATTTTCTTGATGTTCGCACTCGCAGCGTGCTCCGGCGGCAAGCCGGACACCACGGCGAACGCGCCCACCGCAGCGCCATCGCAATATCTCGCGATCGCGCGTGGTCGCGTGGACGTGGAAGGCGGCCTGGCGCGCGTGGTCGCACAACGCGACGGCGTGGTCGTTGCGGTGAACGTCCAGCAGGGTGATGGGGTGAAGTCTGGCGAGGTGCTGGCGCAACTGGATCCGCGTGCCGCGCAGATCGAACTGGATGGCGCCAAGGCGCAGGTCGAGCAGGCGCGCGCGCAGCTCGTGCAATTGCAGCTGAAGTTGAAGGAGGCGCAGCAGCGCGCGCCGCGGATCGCCGAAGCGGCCAAAGCCGGAGCGGCGAGTGGCGATGCCGCGGACGAAGCGCGCAACGAAGCCGCGTCGCTGCAGGCGCAGGCCGATGCAGCGAAGGCCGCGCTGGATGCCGCGCGCCAGCACATGGATGCGGCGCAACTGGACCTGGATGCGCGCGCGTTGCGCGCACCGGTCGCCGGGCGGGTCACGCAACGCGACGCGCAGATCGGGCAGGCGGTTTCGGCGCAATCGGGCGCGGAGATGTTCACGATCCTGCCGAACCGCCCGCGCATCGTGCGCGCGGAAGTGGACGCCGACGATGCCGACAAGATCAAGGCCGGGATGAAGGCGCAGGTGGTGCGCGATACCGGCGAGGGCCCGGAGTACCCGGCGAGGGTACTGCGGGTTGGCGAGGTGATCGGTGCGTCCACGCTGACCGAGGACCCGCTGGCGCGCGCGACTTCACGCGAGGTGGAATGCGTGCTGGAGCTTGAACCCGGCTCCGCGCCGCCGCTGCGGATCGGGCAAAGGGTGCTGGTGAGGTTCCCGCGATCCAGCAATGGATAATGGCTTTCTTCAGAAAATTCACCCTGTTGCTAGGCTCGCGCGTCCAGCGCTCGCCAAGCAACCCGCCCTCGGCGTCCTGCCTCGTGCGTTCGCCAACGCAGCCGATGCCATTCAAGGCATAGGCTAAACGCGCAGGCTCACCGTAAGCATCCCGAAAGCCTTTTCGGCCTACACTGCACACGCTATCCAGGCGGAATCCGCAATGGGCAAGTGGAACATCCTCTGCGACTTCGACGGCACCATCGCCATCGAGGACGCCACCGACGCGCTGCTGGAGCGCTTCGCGCATCCGGACTGGCTGAAGCTGGAACGCGAATGGCGCGAAGGCAAGATCGGTTCGGCGGCGTGCATGGCCGGCCAGGTCGCGCTGCTGGATGCTTCGCGCGAGGAGATCGACGAACACCTTGAGGGTTTGCGGATTGATCCCGCCTTTACCGCTTTCGTCGCGGCCGCGATCGCCGCCGGCGTGACCCTGTCGGTGATCAGCGATGGTCTGGATTACGCGATCAAATCCATCCTGCGCCGCTACGGGCTGCACTGGCTGCCGGTGCAGGCCAATCATCTGGTGCAGACCGGCGAGCGTTCGTGGAAGCTGGAGACGCCGTTCGCGGATGCGCATTGCCGGATCGCAAGCGGTCATTGCAAGTGCGTCAGCGCCGTGCGGGCGCACAACAAGCATCGCCGCGTGCTGCTGATCGGCGACGGCGCTTCGGATTTCTGCGCGGCGGGCGAGGCGGATTTCGTGTTCGCCAAGCATCGCCTGATCGAGCATTGCCGTCACGCCGACATCCCGCATGTTTCGATCGTCGGCTTTGCCGACGCGATCGATTTGCTGCCGGCGCTGGTGGCGGGAAAGCTGTGCGAGCCGCAGCGCGCCTTGCTCCCCGAAACCACTGCTCCCTGATTTCCGGACTGTCGTGATGAATGCCTTGATCCGTTCGGTTGCAGAAGCTGACCGTGCCGTGTCCGACCCACTTGTCGCCGACATCAACACTTCCGGAAGCGCCAGGTTGTTCGAGGCCGCGTGCCGGACCATTCCGGGCGGCGTGAACAGCACCGCGCGCGCCACCTGGTCGGGCTGGAAGCCTTATCCGCTGTTCGTGGAGAGCGGGCAGGGGTCGCGCCTGCGCGACGTGGACGGCAACGAATACATTGACTACCTGCTCGGCCTTGGACCGATGCTGCTCGGCCATCGGCCGCCACGCGTCACGCAGGCGGTGGTGGATTTCATCCAGCAGCGCGGCACCGTGTTCGCGCTGCCGACCGAAGATGAAGCGCGGCTTGCGGAAAAAATCATCGCCGCCGTTCCGAGCGTGGAACAGGTGCGCCTGTGCAATACCGGCACCGAGGCGGTGCTGTACGCAACGCGCCTGGCGCGTGCATTCACCGGCCGGCCGAAGATCATCCGCTTCGAAGGCATGTACCACGGCTTTTCGGATCAGGTGTACTGGAGCAAGCATCCGGACATCGCCAAGGCCGGCCCGGATGATCATCCCGTGCCGGTGCCGCAGGGCCCTGGCTTGCCGCGCGGCGTGGAAGCAAACCTCATCATCCTGCCGTGGAACGACGTGGACGTGCTGGCCGACACGATCGCGCGCGAAGGCGATTCGATCGCGGCGGTCATCACCGAGCCGGTGATGTGCAATACCGGCTGCATCCTGCCGAAACCCGGTTATCTCGAAGCGATGCGCGAGCTGACGACGCGTCATGGCATCGTGCTGCTGTTCGACGAAGTGATCACCGGGTTCCGGCTCGGCCTTGGCGGCGCGCAGGCGCGTCTCGGCGTCACGCCGGATTTGTCGGTTTTCGCGAAAGGCCTGGGCGGCGGATTCCCGGTCGCGGCCTGCGGCGGCCGCGCCGACATCATGGCGCTGGTGGCCAACGGCACCGTTTCGATGGCGGGCACTTACGCCGCCAACGGCATCGCCATTGCCGCGGCCAACGCGGCGCTGGATGAACTGGCGTCGCCCGGGCTGTTCGCGAAGCTCGATGCGATCTCCGACGAATTGCGCATTGGGTTGGGCGATGTGCTGAGCGATGCGGGCTTGCCGGCGTATGTGGTCGGCGTGGGCCCGCTGATGCAGGTGTGGTTCGCGCGCGAGCCCATCCACAACTATCGTGACGCCGAGCGTCACGCCGACCAGAACCTGTTCCGCAAGTGGTGGGAAGGCATGCTCTCGCGCGGCGTGTTGTTCCATCCGGGCGCTTACGAAAACCTGTTCGTTTCCACCGCGCACACGCATGCCGACGTGGCGCAAACGCTCGAAGCAGCGAAGCAGGTCGCTGCGGATCTCGCGCTCTCTCTCTGATCGTTACCGGTCGCGCTTACTGGTTGCAAACCGCTGGCGCACAGTCGGCGCGATGCGTCGCCATGCGCGCACGCCGGTGATCGAGCGCCAGCGTGCGGATGTGGCCGGCTTCGGCCAGTACCCGCCGGGCATGGTCGAGCACCTGCGCGCCGGCGGTGGTCAGGGCCTCCAGGCTACGGCCACGCCGCTTGAAGATCAGGAATCCCAGCTCGTCCTCGAGCCGCTTGATCTGCTTGGAAAGTCCCGGTTGCGTGGCGTACACGCGTCCGGCGGCGTGGGTGATGTTGAGGCCGGAATCAGCGATGGCAACGAGATAGCGAAGCTGGGTGAGAGTCATCTTGGTCGTCCAGGGTGCGGGGGCGGCAAACGGCATGACACGCGTTGTTCACGCGTTTCGTCATGGGCTTGCGCCAGCGCATGGGACGATCCTGCAACATCAAGATGGCTTCGCTCGGGTGACTGGCGGCCAGATTAGCAGCCGCGCGTTTGGCCGTCCATTTGGCTGTGATGACTTTTGGGCATGAGCAGGCGCGGAACGCCCGTTCCGCTTGCCGTATCCGGCAGGGTTGGGGCGTTTGCCACGCCGGCGGTGAGCGGGAGTAGGCTATTCCGGCATGGCGCGTGCAGGCCGGCGCGCCCCTTGATCACGCTTCCCGAATGGGAGTCTGCCATGTCACTGCACGAAAGCATCCTGGATACCATCGGCGGCACGCCGATCGTCAAGCTGCATCGCCTCGCGCCCGCGCACGTCACCTTGTATGCGAAGATCGAGTCGTTCAACCCCGGCGGTTCGGTCAAGGATCGTCTGGCCATCGCGGTGATCCTGGATGCGGAACAGCGCGGTACCTTGAAGCCCGGCCAGACGGTGATCGAGGCTACGTCCGGCAATACCGGCGTGGCGCTGGCGATGGTGTGCGCCGCGCGCGGGTATCCGTTCGTGGCGGTGATGGCCGATTCGTTCTCGATCGAGCGGCGCAAGCTGATGCGTGCCTACGGTGCAAGGGTCATTCTTACGCCTGCGGCGGAACGCAGCGGCGGCATGGTGCGCAAGGCGGAGGAACTCGCGAAGCGGCACGGCTGGTTTTTGACGCGGCAGTTCGAGAACGAAGCCAATCCCGCCTGGCACCGCAACACCACCGGGCCCGAGATCCTGCGCGATTTCGCGGGCAGGCGGCTGGATTATTTCGTCAGTGGCTGGGGCACCGGCGGCACGCTCACCGGCGCGGGCGAGATGCTGAAACTCGCGCGTCCGCACTTGAAAGTGATCGCGACCGAACCCGCGAATGCCTCGATGCTCGCCGGCGGCGAATGGCATCCGCACAAGATCCAGGGCTGGACGCCTGATTTCCTGCCGGCAGTGCTGAGCCGCACCATTGCCGACGAAATTGTTCCGGTGGACGAGGTACTGGCACGTGACACCGCGCGACGCCTCGCTGTCGAGGAAGGCATTTTGTGCGGCATCTCGTCCGGCGCCACCGTGGCCGCCGCGCTGGAAGTCGCGAAGAAAGCCCCGCAAGGCTCGGTGCTGCTTGCAATGGTGCCCGACACCGGCGAGCGCTACCTCTCGACATTTTTGTTCGAAGGCGTGAACGAAGGATCGGATGACGGGTGGCTGGCGCAGCAGCAATGATGCGCGGTGCGCAACCTGCTTTGCTCTTGATCGTCATCCCGGCGAAAGCCGGGCCAGTGACTTTCTTGCACATCGCGACGGCGCCGAGCTCACTTCGCCACGCCATCCTTGGCCTGCTTTGCAGGGAGTTGGGTGTGGGCGGCTGGACGCGCTTGGGAGGTCGTCGATCCACCGGCGATTCGGCGCTCATGCCATTTGCTTCAGCGCCACCACCGCATTGAGCCCTCCGAACGCGAAGGCGTTGGAGAGTACGGCGCGCACTTTGCGCTGGCGCGCGACGTTCGGCACATAATCCAGATCGCATTCCGGATCCGGGTCGAGGAAGTTCGCCGTGGGTGGCGCGACCTGATCGCGCAGCGCGCCGATCGCGGCGATCAGTTCGATTGCGCCGGCCGCGCCGAGCGCGTGGCCGTGCACGGATTTGGTGGACGACACGGCGAGTGACCGCGCCCGTTCGCCGAACACCTTCCTGATCGCGCGCGTCTCGGTGGGGTCGTTGGCCGGCGTGCCGGTGCCATGCGCGTTGATGTAATCCACCTCGTCCGCATTCAACTGCGCATCGTTCAATGCGGACTGGATCGCGCTCGCGGCCCCGGTGTCCGACGGCAGCACGATGTCGCCGGCATCCGCGCTCATCCCCACGCCGGCGAACTCGGCAAGGATTTCCGCTCCGCGCGCACGCGCGTGGTCGAAATCCTCCAGCACGAACATGCCTGCGCCTTCGGCCAATACCAGGCCGCGGCGCTGCCTGCAGAACGGCCGGCAGGTGTCGTCGGCCAGCACGCGCATCGCTTCCCACGCGCGCAGCACGCCCAGCGTGATGCACGCTTCGGTGCCGCCGGCCAGCGCGACATCGCTCACTCCGCTGCGCACCAGCGCCAGGGCTTGGGCGAATGCGTGATTGGCCGAGGCGCAGGCGCTGGACGTGACGAAGCTCGGGCCGGTGATGCCGAATTCAATCGAAACCTGCGAAGCCGGCGCGCTCATCATGCGCCGCACGATCGAGAGCGGATGCAAGCGCGGATTGCCTTCCCTGTAGAGCCGGCGCGAACCTTCGTCGTTGGTTTCCTCGCCGCCGGTGCCCGTGCCGATCACGCAGGCGCTGCGTGCGCCCAACCCGCTTTCGCGAAACTCCAGGCCGGCTTGCGCCACCGCTTCGCGCGCGGCGATCAGCGGGAATTGGGAAACGCGATCCAGCAGGATCAGTTTCTTGGGATCAAAGTGTTGCTTCGGATCGTAATCGCGCACCTGCGCGGCCACGCGTACGCGCAGGTCGGTCTGGTCCTCGTAGCCGCGCAGCGGAACGATCGCGCTGCGGCCTTCACGCATGCCGGTCCAGACATCCGGCGCGCTGTGGCCGAGCGCGCAAATCGCGCCCATGCCCGTGATGACGACGCGGCGGTTCATCGCGACACCAGAGAGTTACGCCACCGGCGGCGCCGGTGGATTCGCGGCCTGCCCGGCAAGAAGTTTGCGGACGGTTTCCACCAGTCCACCGACGGACTCGGTGTCGAAATTGGGATCGCGGTCGGGCATCTGGATCTTGTAGTGGTCCTCGATCTCGAAAATGATCTGGATGGCATCCAGCGAAGGGATCTCCAGATCCTTCAAGGTGGACTGCGGCGTGATCTTCGCCGCGTCAATATTGGCCTCTTTGGCGATGATGCCGAACACGGTCTGCTGCACATCGTCGCTCATGGTGTTCTCCCGTCGGCGCGAGGGCCGCTGTCGAGTGAATGCTTCAGTTGATCGTGCGCGAGCCGCTCGGTGCGTTCGCCGCCCAGCATCAGGATACCCGCGACGATGATCGCGGAACCCAGCGTTTTTTCCCAGTGCACCGGTTCGCCGAATACCAGCGCGGAGGCGATGATCACGCTGACGAACACGATCGCGCTGGTCGGATAGGCACTCGACAGGGTCGAGCGGTTCAGGATCGTCATCCAGGCCAGGAACCCGCCGAGGTAGCAGCCGATCGCGATCCACAGCCACGGCGTGCCGATCGCGGCGAGGATGGAGGTGCGATCGAGCCTGAATGCACCGATCGTGTCGCCGGCCAGCTTCAGCGAGATCTGACACAGC
>JBQCCR010000052.1:0-35340 GCA_051961995.1 Rhodanobacteraceae bacterium
CGTGGTCCACGTGACCGATCGTGCCCACGTTCACGTGCGGCTTGGTGCGCTCGAATTTTCCCTTTGCCATGGCTGCCTACCCTTTGAATATGTGTGTCAGTCTTGAATGACAATCTTCAACATCAATCTGGCTCGTCCGCAGAAAACGCGAAGGCCGCAAAATTAAACCCGATCGACTTTTGCTTGCCGCCTGCTTCTCTTCGCGTTCCTGGCGTCTCGCGCGGACGTTGTTCTTCGACAGTTCCGCAGGTGGTGCTCACGACAGGAATCGAACCTGTGACCTCTTCCTTACCAAGGAAGTGCTCTACCGACTGAGCTACGTGAGCGTGATGCTGTTGCCGCGCGGCGAGTTCATGGAGCGGGAGACGGGAATCGAACCCGCACCATCAGCTTGGAAGGCTGAGGTTCTACCGTTGAACTACTCCCGCGAAAGCGGTGCCCTCTGGCGGAGCAACGCTCCGTTGCATTGAAACTGGTAGAGGGAGGTGATTACTCCGGGCATCCTGCACTCCGCCCTTCGGGCCGCGCCGCTTGCGCGTCGCGTTCAAAATTGTTCCTGACAATTTTGTCGAACCGGTGGTTCTCATCCACCTCCGCGAAACTGTCCTGCAACTCGTAAAACTGGTGGAGGGAGGTGGATTCGAACCACCGAAGGCGTAAGCCAGCAGATTTACAGTCTGCCCCCGTTGGCCGCTTGGGTATCCCTCCGAAATTTCCTTTCAAAACTCTTGCGGATCCGGGACCACCGAACGAGCCGAACATAAGCCAGCAGAGGACACTTCCTGTCCTCCCCGTTGGCCGCTTGGGCATCCTCCGATTCCGGGTACAAAAACGGAAACGACCAAATCGGCGGCTCGCACCCGAGCACCGAAGGGAACCCTCCGCAAAGACCGAACATTCTCGCGAGGATCGAACCGCAAGTCAATAGAAATGGTACCGATCACCAGCGGACCGCTCCCGACCGGCGCCCGCCGGCGTCGCTTTGTGACAGCGTCGGGCACGCTACGCCCGCGTACAGAACTGCGACGCCGTCCATGCATGTCGTGCGCGCTCTATCACAGTTCCATCCGACGTTTGAGTCAGATTGCCAATCTGTGATCCGCACCTCGGAAAAATGCTCTGACATTTCTGGCACGCCGATTGCTAGAATCCCGCTCGGCCGAACCCGTGTGGGTCGGCATGGCCGAAGACCGAACGCCTCAGGGAGTGAGTGCCGCACCGGGATTGCCGGAGCCGGACGGTCGCAGGCGCTGCTTTCCACCTACTCATTCGGGGATTCGAACCATGCAACTCAAGACCACCCTGCTGGCCGCCGCCATTGTCGCTGCCGGCCTCGCATTTCAACCGATCCAGACCGCGCAGGCGGGAACTGTGAACGCCAACATGAACGTGAAGATCACGATCCAGAATGCCTGCGACAGCACAGTGACGGCCGGCGATATGGATTTCAGCACGGCCGGCCCGCTGACCACGAAGGTGGATACCACCTCGACCATCAACGTAACCTGCACCAAGGGCGCGATTTTCAGTGTCGGCTTGGATGGCGGCAGCGCCAACGACGTCAATGCGCGTGTAATGTCCGATGGCAGTGGTAACACTGTGGGCTATCAGCTGTATTCCGACAGCAGTCGCACCACTGTATGGGGCAATACGGTCGGCAGCATGCCATCAGAGACCGGCACCGGTACGTCGCAAGACATCACCGTTTACGGTGAAGTGCCGGTGCAGAACACCCCGCCGGCTGGCGATTACAGCGACATCGTCGCCGTGGTCGTAACGTACTGATCCGCCTAGAAGCAGCATTCTGTCATGTTGAAACAAAGCGCGTTGCGCGGCCTCATCGCCGCGCTGCTGATCGCGTGCGGTCCGGCCGGCGCCTCCGGTTTGCAGGTGGCGCCGGTCGGGCTGGAATTCGCCCCGGCCAGCAACGCCCAAGGCATCTGGCTGACCAACACCGGCAACGACGTGCTGCACGCGCAAGTGCGCGTGTTCCACTGGACGCAAGCCAATGGCAAGGACGTGCTGGCACCCGGCCAGGGATTGGTCGCCAGCCCGCCGATGCTGAACCTGCAACCCGGCGCAAAGCAGTTGGTGCGGGTGATCCGCACCGGCGCGCCGGCAAGCGGAGCCAACGAGGACGCCTACCGTCTGCTGATCGACGAGTTGCCGCAGCCGGAGACCGAAAACAAGTCCAGCGTGCGC
This sequence comes from Rhodanobacteraceae bacterium, assembly GCA_051961995.1. Taxonomy (GTDB): domain Bacteria; phylum Pseudomonadota; class Gammaproteobacteria; order Xanthomonadales; family Rhodanobacteraceae; genus 66-474. Next base: position 2,203 of record JBQCCR010000052.1, read on the forward strand.
TACATCCTTCGCTACTCGGTGCCGGCGTTCGTCGAAACGGCCGGATCCATGGATGCGGCGCCCGCGCTGACGTGGACCTTGTCGCGCGACGGCAATGGATTCGCGCTGGAAGCGCGCAACGCGGGAACGAAGCACGCACAACTCAGCGATGCGAGTTTGCAGCCGGCCGGCGGCAAGCCCATCACCCTTTCCTCCGGGTTGCTCGGTTACGTGCTGCCCGGTTCCACGATGCGCTGGCCGCTGAAGGTGCCCGCGGCGCAGCTCGGCAACGGCACTCTCCTGAAGGTTACGGTCAATGGAAAGCCGTTCGAGCAAACGCTTCCGGGCAACGATCTGCCTCGCTAGCGCACTGCTGGCCCCGACCTTGGCTGTGGCCGCAACCGATGCCGCATCGGATTCCGGCGCGGCGATGGATTCGTCCGGTGTCTCGGTGATCCCGGATGCGCCTACCGCTTCGACCGGTGAGCCTAGTGGCGAGGATCTTTATCTCGAGGTCGTGCTGAACGGCAACGACACCCATCAGATCGGCCATTTCGTGCACGAGGGCGAGCACTTCCGCGCCAGCGCGGAAACCTTGCGTCAGCTCAACTTCCGGCTACCCGCGGATGCACCGGCGACCATCGGTCTGGATTCGCTTCCCGGCGTGGTCGTCCACTATGACCAGACCGCGCAGAAGCTGGACATCACCGCGCCGTTCGATCTCCTGAACGTGAGCGCGGCCGTGTTGAACAAGCGCCCCAATCCGATCCCGCAACCTCAGGCTTCTCCGGGCCTGCTGTTGAACTACGACCTGTACGGCACGCGCGACAGCGATGGGGGTACCGCGCTGTCGGCCTTTACCGAAGTGCGCGCGTTCAACCAGTGGGGTGTACTCTCAAACACCGCATTGTCGCGCGTGAACGATCCGCGCGGCGCGAGCGCACAGGCCGACAGCGTGCGCCTGGACACGACCTTCAGCCATTCGTTCGTGGATTCGGCGACAACCCTGCGCGTCGGCGACATCATCGTCGGCAGCCTTGACTGGAGCCGCGCCACGCGCATGGGCGGCTTTCAGTTGCAGCGCAATTTCGCACTGCAACCCGATCTCGTCACCTTCCCGATCCCGGCGTTCTATGGCCAGGCCGCGTTGCCATCGACCGTGGACCTTTACGTCAACGGCTTGAAGCAATACAGCGGCAAGGTACCGGCAGGCCCGTTCCAGTTGAACACTGTGCCGATCGTCAACGGCAACGGCCAGGCGCAGGTGGTGATCACCGATGCGATGGGGCGGCAGACTTCGCTCGGGTTCCCCTTCTACACGGCCAGCCAGCTGCTGCGCGCGGGCTTGAGCGACTACTCGCTGGACGCCGGTTTCGTGCGCAAGGATTACGGCGTCAGTTCGTTTTCATATGCGGGCGATCCGGCAGCCAGCGCCCTTTACCGCTATGGCGTACGCGACTGGCTGACGCTGGAAGGCCATGCCGAAGGGACCGTCGGGTTGAGCAACGGGGGCGTCGGCGCCGTGGTCGAAATCGGGCGCGCAGGCATCGTCAACGCCTCGTATTCGAGCAGCCGCGACAGCGGCGACAGCGGCTCGCAGGCCGAGCTTGGCTACAACTGGCGCAACGAGCGTTTCAACCTCTCGCTGGACAGCACGCGCACATTCGGCGAATTCCGCGATGTCGCGTCACGCTTCGGTCCACCACCACCGGAACGCTCGGACCGCGCCTTGGCGGGCCTGACCATGGGCCGGCTCGGTAGCCTCGGGATCAGCTACGTGGCACTGCAATACCCGGATCAGCCGCGTTCCCGATTTGCGAGCGCGTACTACTTCAAGTCGATCGGCCCCCGCGCCTCGCTGAATCTGAGCGTCAATCAGGACCTGGAAGATCACTCCAACCGCAGCATCTTCCTCGGCGTGTCGCTCGCGTTGGACAACAACATCTCCGCCGACATTTCGGTGCAGCACGACCGCAACGGCAACCTGCTGACCGCCGACGCCAGCCAGCCGGTGAACCCGGACGGCGGTTTCGGCTGGCGCGTGCGTGCGCAGACCGGAGAGTACGCCAACGGCGGGCAGGCCGAGGTCGGTTATCGCGGCCAGAACGGCGAAATCCTGGCTGGGATCCAGTCCTTCGGTGGCGCCACTTTCGGTTATGCCGATTTCAGCGGCGCGCTGGTCTTCATGGACAAACAGTTCTTCGCGGCGCGGCGCATCGACGATGCGTTCGCGGTAGTGTCCACCAGTGGCGTGGCCGGCGTACCGGTAAAGCTGGAGAATCGCCCGATCGGCAGCACGAATTCCGGCGGCGACCTGCTGGTCACGCCGCTCAACGCCTATCAGCGCAACAAGCTTTCGATCGATCCGATGCGCCTGCCCGCCAACGTCGACATCGAGCGCGTCGATGCGGAGGTGGTGCCGTCCGACCGCGCCGGCACGCTGGTGAAGTTCAGCATCGAGCCGATCCGCGGGGCCTCGGTGATCCTGCACGATGCGAACGGCAAGCCCGTCGAAGTCGGCGGCAGCGTCAGTCTGAAGGACAACAGCGCACCGGCGATGGTGATCGGCTATGACGGCATCGTCTACCTGGAAGGCCTAGGCGAACACAACGTGCTCGAGGTGCAGACCTCGCACGGGAATTGCACCGCCAGCTTTGACTATCGACCCCAAGGGCAGACCGTGCCGGTTATAGGACCGCTGGTCTGCCGCGAGGAGCAGCCATGAACCAAACGTTGATTCGCCTTTGCGCGGCCCTGTTGCTGATCGGGCTGGGGTTGTTCTGGCACAAGCCGGCGGAGGCGCAGGACATCAGTTGCGCGGCCTCAATGACTGGCGTGGCATTCGGTACAGTGGATCCAGCATCCAGCCAGACGGACTCCACCGGACGCCTGCATTACACGTGCACAAACAGCAACAAGAAAGAGCGCTTCGCGACCATTTGTTTCAGCATCGGTGACGGGGCGCAAGGCGCAGGGCAGACCAATCCCCGCCAGATGCAGGATGGTTCCGGCGACGTGCTCAAATTCCAGCTCTACCAGAATTCCACGCGCACCAATGTGTGGGGAAGTCAGTTCTTCGGCGCGTTTCCGACACCATACCAAGTCAATGTGGACATCGCGGGCAATGGTTCGATAACAAGTAGTCCTGATCCAACCATTTACGGGCGAGTACTCAATGGCCAGACGACGGCCGTGGCCGGCGGCTATCAGGACGCCTTCAGCGGCGGACATACGGCGATAACGATCAATGAAGGCAAGAACGCCGCCCCCGGAAGCTGTGATTCATCCATTGCGAGCAACTTCCCGTTCACCGTGACGGCGACCGTCGGCAAGAAATGCACGGTAAACGCCGCCACACTGGATTTTGGAACGCCCGTCGGAGTGCTCACCAGCGCAATCCCGGGTACATCCACCATCAATGTGCAGTGCGTGGTCGGCACCCCTTATAGCGTCGGCCTTGATGGTGGCCAGAACAGCGGCAACAACATCAACGCACGCAAGATGGTGCTGGGCGGCAATTCGGTCTCTTACCAGCTCTACAGCGATTCCGCTCGAACGCAGGTGTGGGGCAACACGGCAAACACTGATACCGTGCAGGGAACCGGCACTGGCAATCCGCAAAGCCTGACGGTCTACGGGAAGGTCCCGCCGCAACCCACTCCGCCGGCCGGTACCTATAATGACATTGTGGTTGTCAGCGTGACCTATTGAGGCTCGCGTCCGCCCACGTCAGCGCGGCCGCAAGGTCGCGAGCGCGGCGCCGCTTGCATTCATCAGCACCAGATCATCGCCCTGCATCCGCGCGTGGTCGGTTGCGCGGAACGCGGCGAAGACGCCGCGCTCGGCTTCCATCGCGCCCGCGGGCTGGAGGCACGCCATCTTGGTCGAGAGCATGCCGCCGAAATGGAGCGTGCCGTTGCTCGCCTCCCATGGACCGCCGTAACCGTTGCAGCCGGCGTGACCCGATACGTGCCCGTTGCGTTCGAAGTTCAAGGTCGCGTTGACGCCGGAAGGCACGTCATGTCCATCGAGCTTGACGAACTTCCACTGCGTGCCCGCCAGCTGCAACGCATCCGGCGAAGACGCCGCCTGGTCTGGCTGGGCAGCCATTGCGCAAGCGCTCAGCGCAATCGCCAGAACGACTATCAGGGCACGGGCTCGCATTCGACTCTCCTGCTCGAACTCTCCAGGATGAGCGTAGGCGTGCGCGCCTGAATCCGCGCTTGGCGGCCCTTAAACGTTGAAGCGGAAGTGCAGCACATCGCCTTCCTGCACGAGGTAATCCTTGCCCTCCAGCCGCAGGCGACCGGCCTCCTTGGCACCCGCTTCGCCGCGGTACTTGATGTAGTCGTCGTAGCCGACGGTTTCCGCGCGGATGAAGCCGCGCTCGAAATCGGTGTGGATCACGCCCGCGGCCTGCGGCGCAGTGGCGCCCTTCTTCACCGTCCAGGCGCGCACTTCCTTTTCGCCGGCGGTGAAATAGGTTTGCAGGCCGAGCAGCTTGTAGGCCGCGCGGATCACGCGATTGAGGCCAGGTTCTTCGAGCCCCATGTCGCGCAGGAACACGTCGCGGTCGGCGTCGTCCAAGGCGCTTAGCTCTTCCTCGATCGCCGCGCATACCGGCACCACTTCGGCCCCTTCCGATTCCGCGCGCTTGCGCACCGCATCCAGGTGCGGGTTGTTCTCGAAGCCGTCCTCGCGCACGTTCGCGATGTACATCAGCGGTTTCATGGTGAGCAGGAACAGGTCGCGGACCAACGCCTTTTCCTCATCCGAAAGTCCGAGCGAGCGCGCCGATTTGCCTTCGTTCAAACCGGCGGCAAGTTTTTGCAACACCGGCTTCTTCGCCAGCGCTTCCTTGTCGTTGGCCTTGGCGGCGCGCTCGGCGCGATTGAGCGCCTTGTCCACCGATTCCAGGTCGGCCAGTGCCAATTCGGTATCTATCGTCTCGATGTCGGCGATCGGATCCACCTTGCCTGCCACGTGCACGATGTCACCGTGCTCGAAACAACGCACGACGTGGGCGATCGCGTCCACCTCGCGGATGTGCGCCAGGAACTTGTTGCCCAGGCCCTCGCCCTTGGACGCCCCGGCGACCAGGCCGGCGATGTCCACGAACTCGACCGCGGTCGGAATGATCTTCTGCGGATGCGCGATGTCGGCAAGTTGCTGCAGGCGCGGATCCGGCACCGGCACCACGCCGACGTTCGGATCAATGGTGCAGAACGGGAAATTCGCAGCGGCGATACCCGCCTTGGTCAGTGCGTTGAAGAGCGTGGACTTGCCGACGTTGGGCAGGCCGACGATGCCGCATTGAATTGCCATCTGAAATCCTGTGAGCGGTGAACCGTGAGCGGTGGGCGGAAGCAGGCTCCTCGCCGCTCACCGCTTCAGCCGCTTACCGCTCACGGCATTGGTGTATGCAATCGCTTCATCGCCTCGTTGAAATCGCCGGTGACGATGCGCGGCAATTCATCAAGACCGCGCGCGACAGCGCCGAGCATCGCTTCCTCGTCGGCTTGCGACGGTTTGCCCAGCACCCAGGGCGTGACGTGGTCCTTGTGGCCGGGATGACCGATACCGATGCGCAGCCGGTGGAAGCGGCCGTGGCCCAGGTGCTCGAACAGGTCGCGCAGGCCGTTCTGACCACCATGGCCGCCGTCGAATTTCAGCCGCACTGTGCCCGGCGGCAGGTCCAGGTCGTCATGCACGACCAGCATTTCCTCGGGCTCGATCTTCCAGTAGCGCAAGGCCGAGGCGACCGAGATGCCACTCTTGTTCATGTACGTGGTCGGCTTCAGCAACCACAGCGGCTCCCTGGCAATGTGCACGCGCGCGGTTTCACCGTGCAGCTTGTTCTCGAAACCGAAGCGCGCGCCCTCGGCCGAAGCCAGCGCATCCACGAACCAGAACCCGGCGTTGTGCCGGGTGCGCAGGTGTTCGGCACCGGGATTTCCAAGGCCGACGATGAGGCGGATGGCAGGCATCGGAATGTGCTGGAGGCAGGGAGCGGCATCAGGCGCGCCATCCCGGGGATGTTCCCGATGCACCCGGGAACGGACCCCGGGACCCGGCGCCTCCGGCTTGATGTGCAACAAAGCCGGGGTCGCTGGGTCCCGGCTTTCGCCGGAATGACGGTCCTGTCGTTTCCCGGGCTCTCTTACTTCTTTTCCGCCGGAGCAGGCGCAGCCGCCGCCGGAGCCGCCGCCGCAGCGCCTTCCGCAGGAGCCGCACCTTCCGCCGCGGCTTCCACCGGTTCGGCTTCCTCGCGGATTTCCTGCGCGGTCACGACCGGGTGATCATGCTCCTTGCCGAGCTTCAGTTCCGGGATTTCCACGCCCGCCGGCAGCTTGATGTCGGACATGTGCACGTTGTCGCCGAGCTTCAGATCGATCAGATCCACCTCGAGGAACTCCGGCAGGTCCTTCGGCAGGCACGACACTTCGATGTCCGTCATGGCATGCGAAACCACCACGCCGGAGGCCTTGCCGGCCGGGGATTTTTCCTTGTTTACGAAGTGCAGCGGCACGCGTACGCGGATCGCCTCGTTCTCGTTGACGCGGAGGAAATCCAGATGCAGCAGTTGCGGCTTGAACGGATGTTTCTGCACGTCACGCAGCAGCACCTTCTGGCGGTTGCCGTCGATCATCAGGTCGAGAATGGACGAGCTGAACCACTCGTTGCGCGCGGCCAGCGCGAGCGTGTTGTGCTCGAACTGGATGTTCTGCGGCGGCTGTCCCGCCCCGTAGATGATGGCGGGCACGCTGCCGGCACGACGCAGGCGGCGGCTCGCACCTTTCCCCTGCAACGTGCGGCCTTGCGCCGCGATTTCATGGATGATTGCCATTGCTTGTTACCTCAAGTTGCATGATGTCGCCTCGCGGCGACCTGGAAACTTCCTCGCGACCAAGGAAGTTCGTGAACGGTTTGCGAGCCCGAAGCCTCACCCAATAAGCCAAAGCTCCATTGCTCGCGCTTGCTTGAATTCAATCCACGTACAAACTACTCACCGACTCCCCGCCCGCCATGCGGCGCACCGTTTCGGCCAGCAACTGCGCGACCGAAAGCTGGCGGATCTTTTCGCAAGCCTCCGCGGCATCGCTGAGCGGAATGGTGTCGGTGACCACCAGCTCGTCCATGTGCGACTTGGTGATGTTCGACACCGCCGGCCCTGACAGCACCGGATGCGTGCAGTAGGCCACCACTTTCTTGGCACCGCGATCCTTCAGCGCCGCCGCCGCCGCACACAAGGTGCCGGCCGTATCCACGATGTCATCCACCAGCACGCAGATCTTGCCGTCCACGTCGCCGATGATGTTCATCACCGTGGCCTCGTTGGCGCGCGGACGGCGCTTGTCAATGATCGCCAGGTCCGCATCGTCCAGCCGTTTCGCCACCGCGCGTGCGCGCACCACGCCGCCGACGTCGGGCGATACCACGATCAACTCATCGCTTGCGTAATGCCGCCAGATGTCGGCCAGCAGCACCGGCGAGGCGTACACGTTGTCGTGCGGGATGTCGAAGAAGCCTTGGATCTGGTCGGCGTGGATGTCCACGGTCAGCACGCGATCGGTGCCCACCGCGCCGATCATCTTCGCCGCGACCTTGGCCGTGATCGGCACCCGTGCGGCGCGCAGCCGGCGATCCTGGCGCGCATAGCCAAAGTACGGGATCACCGCGGTCACGCTGGACGCCGAGGCGCGCTTCAGCGCGTCCACCAGCACCAGCAGTTCCATCAGGTTTTCGGCCGAGGGCGCGCAGGTCGACTGCATCACGAACACATCCTGCTTGCGCACGTTCTCCTCGATCTCGACCTGCACCTCGCCATCGGAGAACTTGCCGACCAGCGCCTTGCCGAGCGGCTCCCCCAGGCAATGCGCCACGTCGCCCGCAAGCGTCCGGGAAGCGTTGCCGCTGAACATCATCAGGCCGGAAGTTGTGTTCATGGGCGGGAATCGGGAGTCGGGAATCGAAAATCGGAACGGCGCATGACAACCCTTTCGAATTCCGTGTCGGTCGAAGGCCGGAACCCGGAATCCATTCTGATGTTGCTCTTCAAACTTCGTGGCTGGGGCGGCAGGATTCGAACCTGCGAATGCCGGGATCAAAACCCGGTGCCTTACCACTTGGCGACGCCCCACCAACGACCATTATCGCCGTTCGCCCCGGGATATCGAAGGGCGAGCGCAAGTGCGTTCGTGGTTCGATACCCACCACGAACGGCTGAATCCATCAGGCCATCCCGGCCGCCGCTCTTCGAGCTTCCAGCGCCGTCTCCAAGGGCGACACGTTCACTCCGCGCGCGACCATCGCGGTGAATTCCTCGGGGCAGTGCGCCGCGATCCCGCGCGCACTCGCCTCGTCATCGCACTCCAGGAACACCGCGCCCCCGCTGCCGGAGAGTCGCGCGACACCCCAACCGCCCAGCCAGTCCAGGGCCGCGGCGACCTCGCGATATCGCGCCCGCGCCACCGGTTCGAAGCCGTTGTCGCGAATTGCGCCCGAAGTGAAGCCGGCAATTGTCGCGGACGCCGCATTGCGTGTCAATTCAGGCGCTTGGAACAGCTCGGCGGTGGAGACGTGCACACAGGGGTCGAGCACCACGTACCAGCGCGGCGGCAGCTCCAGTGGAGTCAATTGTTCGCCCACCCCTTCGGCCCAGGCGGTGCGCCCGTGCACGAACACCGGCACGTCCGCGCCGAGCGCCAACCCGATTTCGGCAAGCCGCTCTGGCGGCAAGCCCGTTTTCCACAACGCGTTCAACGCCACCAGCGCGGTGGCCGCATCCGAACTCCCGCCGCCCAGGCCCGCGCCGGCCGGGATGTGCTTGTCCACCTTGATCTCGGCACCCAGCCGCGTTCCGGTCGCAGCCTGCAGCGCGCGCGCAGCGCGTACAGCGAGATCGTCTTCCGGATTGATGGCGCCGCAACCGGCGACGCGCTCGATCACGCCATCGTCGCGCACGCAGAGCTGGATCTCGTCGCCCCAGTCCAGCAACCGGAACACCGTTTGAAGCAGGTGATAACCATCCGCGCGCCGACCGACGATACGCAGGAACAGGTTCAACTTGGCCGGCGCCGGCCAGGTACTCCAGCCATCCGCGCTCATGGCCCCTGCCAGTCTTCAATGAGTACACGAACGGAGTACGGCGGCTTGCTGGCGTACACCTTGCGCGGCAGCGGCGGATCGCGATCGGCGTACCAGTCGCGGTACTCCACTTTCCAGCCGTCCTGCAGGAGCAACGAAGGCAAGCCGTTCTCGCCGTAGCTCAATTCCGACGATGAATCCGGCGCGCGCAGGCCCCGCACCCAATACGTCAACTCCGCGACCGGCATGTGCCAACCGAATTGGTCCGCCAGCAAGGTTTGCGCATCTCCGCCGCGGATCGCGCCTTCGCGTAACCCGGTCAGCACCGCGCCCTGTGGACCGCCCTGCAACTGCGCGGTTTTGCCCGTGATCGGCGCGCGCAGGCTCAACGAGTACTCGTCGCCGTTCTGTCGCCACATCAACGTGCCGCTGCCGCCATCGTGCCCGTCGGACACGGCGAAGTGCGCCTGCAGGCCCCATTGCGTCTGCGTGCCGAGCCGCTGCTCGCGCGCGGTTTGCGCGGAAATCTGCGCGGCGGTGCCGCGCGTGCGCACCGGCGCGCACGCGGCCAGCGCCGCAAGCACGGCTGCGATGGCGCAAAGCCGCCACGCGTTTGCGTAGCGGATCACGGCTTCAACCGCTGCATCGTCGTGCGCAAGGCCTTGTTGTCCGGGTCGAGCTTGCGCACCTTCGCGAAGACCGCCTTCGCACCGGCCGCGTCACCGCGCTTCCAGAGCACCTCGCCCAGATGCACACCGATGTCGGCGTCCTTGCTCTTGTCCCAGGCGCGGCGCAGCGCCTTTTCCGCCTCGTCCAGATGCCCCAGCCGGTATTGCAGCCAGCCCCACGAATCAATGATCGCCGGCTCTTCGGGTTTCGCAGCCAGCGCCTTGCGCAGCAACTGCGTGGCTTCGTCCAGATGCTCGTTGGAATCAGCCAGCGTGTAGCCGAGGGCATTCATCGCTTCCACATCGTCCGGTTTCAGCTCGAGCACGCGACGCAGATCGGCGATGGCTGCGGCGGTATCGTTGATTTCCGCTTCGCTCAGCGCACGGCCGTACAGCAGCTGGGTATCGTGCGGCAGTGCGTGCAAGCCGCGGGTGTAGGCGGCGACGGCCGCCTTGTCGTTGCCGTCCCTCGCGTACAGCTCGGCTTCCAGTTGATACGCCGCGCGCAGGTGGTCGCGATCATCGGCGTAATCCTGCTGCAATTGCTGCGCGAGCTGGTTCGCCTGCGCGTGCTGACCGGCCTTGTCCATCAGCACCGCGCTGCGTGCCTGCGCCTCGAAGACGTGCTCGTCGTCGGCGGGCACCTGACCGTACCAGCCCAGCGCTTCCTTGTCCTTGTCCAACAGTTCGGCGAGCTGGCCGAGCAGGAATGCGCTCTGGCTGCGCACGTCATCCGGCGCTTTTTTCAATTGCGCATAGAGCCTGCCGAGCAGCTTGCTGTCGTTGACGCGCGCGGCATAGGCGACCCGCGCCGTCCAGGTCTGCGCATCCTGCTTGCCCTGCGCCAGCACATGCTCGGCGCCGAGGTTGTCGCCATCCTGGGCGAGCAGCGCCGCATAGGCGAGCCGCAGGTCGGTGTCATCGCGATGATGCTCCAGCGCGCGTGCCAGCAATGCCCTGGCGCCGGCACGATCGCCCGATGTGATCTTCAACTGCGCCGACCACAACAGGCTGGCCTCGCCGCCGAAACGCCTGACCGAGGCATCGGCAAGCTGCTGCGCGTAGGCGTGGCGCCCGAGCTTGTCGCCGAGCTGGCTGAAGGCGACCCACAACTTTTCATCGGCGGGCAGCCTCGAGGACGGCGCCAACGTCTGCAGCAGCATGCCCGCAAGCGCGGGATCGCGCGCCTGCACCAGTGCGTGGCCGAACGCACGCCAATCGTCGGGATCATTGGACGACAGCAGGATCGCGAACTGTTTTTCCGCCCCATCGCGATCGCCCTGCAGCATCGCCAGTTGCGCCCGCGCGCCGGCCAGCTCGCGCGGCTTCGCGCCCAGCGACTGCCAACGTTCGATCAGTGCCGGCACGGCGCGCCCGTTCTGCTCGGCGAGATTCAACTCCAAGGCGCGCTGCGCGACCTTGGGATCGTTCGAAAGCGCCGCCGCATTCGCATAATCGGCCGCGGCGGTCTTGATATCATTGCGTTGCAGCGCGAACTCGGCAGCGAGCGTCAGCGCGGCAGCGTCCTGCCCGGGTTGATTCGGCAATTGCATTCTGGCCAGCGGCTGCTTCGCCCGCGCGGCCGCTTCGTTGCGTGATGGCGCCGAGGCGCAACCCGCCAGCAACAACACCCCGGCGAGGGCGAGCGGAACGCCCCACCCACGGCCTTTCAGCTTGAACTTGGCTAACTGCATCCGCACACTTCTCCGGATTGGCTTGAAAGCTCGTGCCCGACCCGCTTCAACATGACATGCCGCGCGCCGGGAATGCTCGGATCAGGGGCCGGCACATGGACGTACCGCCTTGGGCCCAGGGAATGCTCATGTACTGACGTGTACACTCCGCCTCCTGCGCTGCGGCGACGCGCACCGTGCCTTCACCCGCAACGCTTTCAAGCCATTCTGCACTGAATCAAGCTTTTTCGATAACAGAGCTTAACCCGTTCCCGCTGGCGCTCTCCATCGTATGCCGTTAATCGCTCTCGGCCTGAACCATTTGACTGCGCCGGTCGCCTTGCGCGAGCAAGTGGCGTTCGACGCCGGGAACACCGCACCCGCGCTGACCGACCTGGCCGCGCAGAGCGGCGTGGACGAAGCCCTGATCCTTTCCACCTGCAACCGCACCGAGTTGTATTGCAATGTCAGTGAAGGCGCCGAGGATGCGCCGCTGGACTGGCTGCACCGTCATCATCGGCTGACGCCCGGCCGGCTGGATGAATTTCTCTACCGTCACGAGGAAGATGCCGCGGTGCGGCACATGTTCCGTGTCGCGACCGGGCTGGACTCGATGGTGCTCGGTGAGCCGCAGATCCTTGGTCAAGTGAAAGATGCCTGGCGCGTGGCGCACGCGGCCGGCACCCTGCACGCACCGATGGATCGCCTGCTGCAGAACGCCTTCGCGGTGGCCAAGCGGGTGCGCACCGATACGCGGATCGGCGCTGCACCGGTATCGGTGGCCTACACCGCCGTGCGGCTGGTCGAGCGTGCCTTCACGGATTTGCAGCAGGCCTGCGTGCTGTTGATCGGCGCCGGCGAGACGATCGAATTGGCCGCGCGCCACCTCCTCGAGCGCCGGGTGCGGCGGCTGATCGTGGCCAACCGCACCACCGAGAACGCGCAGGCGCTGGCCGGGCGCTTCGGCGGCTATGCGATCGCGTTGGCCGATTTGCCGCAACACCTGGCCGAAGCGGACATCGTGTTGAGCGCGACCGCCGCGCGCGAACCCGTCCTCACCCGCGCGATGCTGGACACTGCGCTGCGCGCGCGCCGCCGGCGGCCGATGTTCCTGCTGGATCTGGCCGTTCCGCGCGATATCGAGGCGGAAGCCGCGCAACTGCCGGATGTCTTCCTCTACACCATCGACGACCTCAAGCAGGTGATAGACAACTCCCAGCGCTCGCGCGAGAACGCCGCGCACGATGCCGAAGCGATCATCGAATTGCAGGTCGAGCGCTACCTCGCCTGGCGCCGCGCGACGGTGCTGGACCAGCCGCTGCGGATCATGCGCGCCGATGCGGAGGCGCAGCGCGACGCGGTGTTGGCGCGTGCGCGCGAAATGCTGGCCGGCGGCCGCGATCCGGCCGAGGCGCTGGACTATCTGGCCAACACGCTGACCGGCAAGTTGCTGCACACGCCCAGCGTGCGCCTGCGCGAAGCCGCACAGAGCGGCGACAGCGCATTGCTGGAGGCCGCCGCGCGACTGTTCGGCGACGGCGAACGTCAACGATGAACCCCGCGTTGCGCCGCAGGCTGGAGCGGCTGGCCGAACGTCATCAGGAAGTCGGCGCGCTGCTGAACCAGCCTGATGTCGCGGGCGATCCGGCGCGCTTCCGCGAACTCTCGCGCGAGTACGCGCAATTGCAACCGCTGGCGGAAACGCTGTTGCACAGCGAGCGCAACGCGCGCGAACTGGAACACGCCCGTGCGATGCTCAACGATCCCGACATGCGCGAACTGGCGCGCGAGGAGATCGCCGGACTTGAATCCGCGGCGGAGGCGCTGGATGCCGAACTGCAACGGCTGCTGATCCCGGCCGATCCGCGCGACGAGGCGAATCTCTATCTTGAAGTGCGCGCCGGCACCGGCGGCGACGAAGCCGCGATCTTCGCCGGCGACCTGTTGCGCATGTACCTGCGCTACGCCGAGCGTCAGGGTTGGCGCACGGAAATCCTGTCCGAACACGAAGGCGAACACGGCGGGTACAAGGAAGCGGTCGCCCGCATCGAGGGCCGCGGCGCCTATTCGAGGCTGAAGTTCGAATCCGGCACCCATCGCGTGCAGCGCGTGCCGGTGACGGAAGCTTCCGGCCGCATCCATACTTCGGCGGCAACCGTGGCAATCCTGCCGGAACTGGACGAAATCGAGGACGTGGAGATCAATCCCGCCGACCTGAAGGTGGACACCTATCGCGCCTCCGGCGCCGGCGGCCAGCATGTCAACAAGACCGATTCGGCGATCCGCATCACGCACCTCCCGAGCGGGCTCGTGGTCGAATGCCAGGACGAGCGCAGCCAGCACAAGAACCGCGCCCGCGCGATGAGCCTGTTGCGAGCGCGGCTGCTGGACGAGCAGCGCGGCGAGCAGATGCGCGCGCAGGCCGAATCGCGCAAACTGCAGGTCGGTTCGGGGGACCGCAGCCAGCGCATCCGCACGTACAATTTTCCGCAGGGGCGGGTCACCGATCACCGCATCAATCTGACGCTGCACCAATTGCCGCAAATCCTGGACGGCGATCTGGAGGAGTTGATCGCCGCACTGCAACGCGAGGCGCAAGCCGAGGCACTGGCCGCGCTGGCGGGCACGCCATGAGAGTGTCTGGACATGAAGTGGTGAGCCTAGTGCTTCGAACTCACATCACCACGCCCCCACAACCCCCGATCCTTGCTGCGCAAGGATCCGCCCCCTTGACTCAAGGGGGCAAACGGCGGTCACCTCCCCTCTTCGGAATACCGCGGCGCTGCCATCAACCATGAACGTTGCTGTCAACGACATCGAGGAGATCGCGGGGCGCATCGAGCGCGGCGATGCCGCCGGCGCGGAAGCGCGCGCACGCGCGGCGCGCGAGGCGGAGCCGAACGATCCGGAGATCACCCGCCTGCACGGCGTTGCCTTGCTGATGCTGGGCCGGCCGGAGGAGGCGCGCGAGGCATTCGAGCGCGCGATCGAATTGGCGCCGCGCGCGTTTCCCGCGTACTGCAATCTGTCGAGCGCGCTGCTGAACTTGAACGAGGCGGAGGAAGCGGTGCGCACGGTGGAACGCGCGCTCGGCGTGATGCCGGCCAATCCGATGCTGTGGAACGCGCTGGCCAACGCCTGCCGTGCCATGGGCGATCACCTGCGCGCGCGCAACGTCTATCGTGCCGCCCTGAACGACGCGCCCGGCGATGTCGGCCTGCTGCTGAACCTCGCCGCCACCGAAATGACGCTGGGCGAACTCGGGGAAGCCGAGCATCTGGCCCGGCTGGTGCTCCGCGGCCTGCAGGCGCCGCAGGCCTGGCTGCTGCTCGGCCACATCCACAAGACCCGGCGCGAATTCGCCAGGGCGCGCGAAGCCTACGCACAAGGCGCGCGGATCGCACCCGGCGATCCCATGTTCCCGCACCATTGCGGTCTGGTGGACGAAGACCTGCACCGTTACGAATCCGCGATCGTGGAATACACGCGAGCGCTGAAGCTGGCGCCGAACCTGGTTCCCGCGATCGCGCAATTGAGCTTCGTCAAGCGTCGCATCTACGACTGGCAAGGTCTGGATGCGCTCGCCGCACGCCAGCGCGAGGAAGTCGCACGCGGCAATCCGGATATCGCGCCGTTTTCGTTCCTCGCCGAAAACGTCAGCGCCGCCGAACAACTGGCCTGCGGGCGGGCGCAGGCACAACGCACACTCGTGCGCACGGGCGGCAGTCGCATGCCGCTGCCGCCGGCCAAGCCGGCCGGCGCGCCATTGCGTGTCGGTCTGGTCTCGGCCGGCTTCCACGCGCATGCCACCGCGTTGCTGGTGGTCGCGATGCTCGAGGAACTCGCGAAACTCGATCTGGAGTTGCACCTGTACGCCACCAGTCCGGAGGACAACAGTCCGGTGCGGAGGCGACTGCGCGCCCTGGCGACCGAATTCGACGACGTCTCGACGCAAACACCGTTCGAGATCGCGCGCCGCGTGCGCGCCGCAGGCGTGGACGTATTGCTCGATCTGGATGTGTGGTGCGGCGGCGGCATGCCGGCCCTGTTCGCGCTGCGCCCGGCGCCGATCCAGGTCAACTGGCTGGGCTACCCCGGTTCGTCCGGCGCGGAGTTCTACGACTACATCATCGCCGACCGTTTCGTATTGCCGGATGCGCTGCGTCCGCATTTTTCGGAGAAGATCGCCTGGCTGCCGCGCTGTTACCAACCGACAGATCCGACGCGTGAATTGCACGAGCCGGCGCCGCGCGCCGCCTATCACCTGCCCGAGGAGGGCGTGGTGTTCGCCAGCTTCAACAACAGCTGGAAATTGAACGCGACGAGCCTGGCGCGGATGTGCGCGGTACTGCGCGAGGTGCCCGGCAGCGTGCTGTGGCTGCTGGATGCCGGACGCGAAGCCAATGCGCGCCTGCGCCTGGCCGCGCACACCTTCGGCGTGGATCCGCAACGGCTGGTGTTCTCGCCCAAGCTGCCGCACGTGCAGCATCTGGCGCGGCATCGGCACGCCGACCTGTTCCTGGATACGCATCCCTACAACGCGCACACCACCGCATCCGATGCGCTGTGGGCCGGCTGCCCGGTGCTGACCGCGCCCGGCGAAACCTTCGCCTCGCGCGTGGCCGGCAGCCTCAACCACTTCCTGCGCATGGAGGTGATGAATGCACGCGACGATGCGGCGTTCATCCGGCAGGCGATCGAGCTTGCGCGCGACCCGGGCGCACTGGCCGCGCTGCGCATCCGCATCCAGCGGCGCAAGCGCGAAACCGACCTGTTCGACATGCGCCGCTACGCGCGCGATTTCGCCGCGCTGCTGCACGCGATGGCGCAGCGCCGCCGTGCGGGCCTGGCACCGGAAGACCTGGACGGGGCGCATCTGCGGCCGACCGAAGTGACGGAATGAAGCAATGAGCGCCGGCGGCGAATTCGTTGCGTTGAACCTGTGCGTGCTGACCGTGTCGGACACGCGCACGCGCGAGAACGACACGTCCGGTGATTTCCTTGCTTCCGCACTGACGGATGCCGGACATCGATTGCACGAGCGCAGGATCGTGCGCGACGACCGCTACACGATCCGCGCGATTGTCGCAGCTTGGATCGCGGATGCGGACGTGCACGGCGTGCTGGTCACCGGCGGCACCGGCTTCACCGGCCGTGATTCCACGCCGGAAGCGGTGCGGCCGTTGCTGGACAAGGAAATGCCGGGATTCGGCGAAATGTTCCGGGTGTTGAGCTTCGAAGAGATCGGCACCTCGACCTTGCAGTCGCGCGCATTCGCCGGGCTCTCGAATCACACCTTCGTGTTCTGCCTGCCCGGCTCCACCTCGGCCTGCCGCAGCGCCTGGGAGAAATTGTTGCGCGCACAACTGGACGCGCGCACGCGGCCGTGCAACCTGGTGGGCTTGTTGCCGCGCCTTGGCGAGCTCTGATCCTTCCTCACCACTCGCGCGACACGCTCAACACGACGTTTCTTCGCGATGCCCTGGCGGGGTACCCGAACGCGTAGGATGCGCCACCGGCGGAACCGACCCAGGCCAATTGCCAGTCGAAGGCGCCGAAGCGCGCACCCAGGCCTGCGCGGGCGTCGTAGCGATAGTGCGAAATGCGCTCCGCCACCATGCCGTCCCTCCGCAATACGCCGACATGCCCCAGCAGCCGCCAGTGCTCGTCCAGCTCGCGCGTGCCGTCCAGCTCCAGGTACAACTCTGCAGGTCCCTGCCCGAAATAATGCCGGGCGTAATGCACACGCAGTTGCAGCAGCGGCGAGAGCAGACCGAGATAGGCTTCCGGATAATCGTATTCGCGATCGCGCGTGAACCGGGAATACACCGTGCCCGCTTCCCAGTTCCAGCTTGCGATGAACGGACGCGAATAGCCGGCGTAAATCACTCCCTGCAGGCCGTTGCGGTCATACGGCGGCAGTCGCACGCTGGCGGCGAACACACCCGCATACCAGCCCTGCGGCACGGCCCAATCCAGATCGAATTGAAGGCTGGGCAAACCGTCGCTCAGCGAGGCGCCGCGAAAGCGATAGTCCGACGTCAGCGCAACGCTGCCCGATGTCCCGGCGCCGGCTTGGGCGGCGAACAGCAACGCGCAGCACGCAAATGCAATCCTTTGCACCCGCGGATTCTCATCGGCGCGGCACCGTCGAGCTGAACTGTGCGAACGTGCGGGTACAGGCATGGCCCGCCATGCGTGCCACGGCCGCACAGGCATCAATCGGCATCCGCCGCATCACGGAAGAGCCTAACCCAACCCGCGTCATGAGGGCAGCGCGGACTTCCGCGGCCGAAGCGTGCGGTGAAATCTGCCGCAGCAGCGCCACCAATCCCGTCACCTCCGCCGTGGCGAAAGAGGAACCGTGCACGAAATCCCACTCCCCGCCGGGAGCGGTCGCGGGGATGCCGGAGCCGGGAGCCAGCAGGACCTTGGGCCCGGCGCGACCCGCTTCGTCATCACCGGCCACCAACTGCACTCCGGCGTGGTCCGCGGGAAAATCATCGGACCTGCCGGCTTCCACCGCGCCGACCACGCTGATTCCCTGCGCCAGGGCGACATCGAGCAGGCGATCCAGCAGCACGTCGCGCGGGCCGCCGAGACTCAGGTTCAGCACCTGCGGATCGGCCCGCAAGGCGAACTGCAGCGCCTTGGCGAGGGTGAAACTGTTGCACTCGGCTGCGCCGTCGGATTGGGTCTGCCAGCACGCGCGCAGCGCGAGCAGGCGAGCCTGGGGCGCAACGCCGGCAATGCCGATGCCATTGCCCGCGACGGCGGCAATGATGCCGGCCACCTCGGTACCGTGGTTTTCCGCCGGCACGGGCGCCGCATCCACGAAATTGCGCGATTCCGCGATTTGTCCGCGCAGGTCCGGATGCGTGACGTCCACGCCGCTGTCCACTTCCGCAACCAGGATGCCGCGGCCGGTCGCGAGCTGATGCAATTCGTCCAGACGCCACAGCCGCGCGACCGGTTGCGTCCAGTACAGCGGGTCGTCGCCGCCGAGCGAATGGAACGTGTGCATCGGCTGCGCCCATGCCACCCGTGAATCGCGTGCCAGCCGGGCGATATGGGCACGGGCGCTGGCCGCATCGCCGGCTTGCATCACCAGACAATCCATCCGCAATGCCGGCATGGGCCACTCATCCAGCAGCACCAGTCCGTACTCGCGCGCCAGTGCCGCGCCGGGCGCGTGGTGCGCGCTGCTCGTCGACGTCGCGCCGTAGCCGCCGGCATAGTTCCGGTCGGGGCGAAAGTGCGGCGGCGGTGCGTGCAGCATCACCAGCAACTGCCTGTTCGCGGATTGTGCGGAAAAGGTCCCCTTTCGTGGTGGCACGGAAACACACGCCGCCAGCACCGCACAGAGCATCATCGACAGGCATGCGAACCGCATGTCAGTCACGCCCGGGTGTCAGCCTTTCGGCCATCTGCACGCCGTGCGCGTGGCGCAACGCGGCCAGCGCCTGCCCGACGCGCGCCCGCGGCACCGCCAGCACGTAGGCGCCGGCATCGGTCGGGCCATCCACGATGTGCGCACCGCTGCCTTTCACCAGCGCGCGCAACTGGTTTTCCCGGATCGATGGGTCGAACATCACGACCACCCTCGCTTCGGCGGGTTCCTCCGTGCTGCCGGTTCCGAGGGTGTGGTAAACCGCCGGCGCGCGGACAAACGTCAGCGCACCCGCCAGGCCCGCGCACAAGACGAGTTGCGCCGCCATTGCCCCGCGCGTCCACGCCGGGGCGTGACGCCACCCCTCGCGCACATCGCGCAGCGACAGCAAGAGTCGCCGCCCGATGCCGGAACCCAATTGCCTGCGCAGGCGCATCAGCGAAGCCTCGGCACGGTCCTCCGCGGGTTCAGCCGGTTGCGCCGCCGCGCACTGCAGCTCCCGCAACCAGTCCAGTTCGCGCTGGCAACGCGCGCACTCGGACAGGTGCGCCTCGACTCGCTCGCGCTCATCGTCGGCCAGCGTGGCATTCACGTACCACGGCAGCAGCGCATCCATCCCGCGATGCGCCGGACTTTCGAAATGCAGCACGCGTGCGCTCATGACACCTCTCCCTCCAGTGTCAGCAGCAGGCTCTTCAGGCGCCGTCTCGCGTAGAACATACGCGTCTTCACCGTATCCACCGGACATCGCATGATCGCGGCGACTTCCCGGCAGCCGTAACCCTGGTAATAGGTCAGCTCGATGACCGCACGGTGATCGGCCGACAGCGCCGCGATCGCGGCCTGCAGTCGGGCGCTCACCTGCTGCCGCTGCAATTCGCCGTCGGGACCCTGCGCGGGGGAATGCAGGCGGTCCGCATCCTCGTGATCGAGAAGCTCTCCATGGCGGCGCAGCGCCTTCAGCGATTGCCGGTAGGCGATCGCGAAAATCCAGGTCGAGAGTCTGGAAGCGCGGTTGTAAGTGCGTGCCTTGCGCCACACCACCAGCATGGTTTCGTCGAGCACGTCCTCGATCAGCGCCGGCCTTCGCATCATCCGCAACAGGAAATGCCGCAGCCTTGGGTGGTATGCGCGGTAGAGGCTCTCGAACGCAATCTCGTCGCAGGCGGCCACGCGCGCGATCAACGCAGTCTCCTCCCCGGCCTTGTCGGCGCACACCGGAGTGCCTTTTTCACGCGTGATCGGCAGATGGGTCATGAACTCAGTCCCGCTCTGCATGGATACCCAGGTCGGGGCTACCCGGTTCAATTGTGCGCCTCCAGCAGGACGGCGTCCGTGAATGCCCTGCGAACGCGCCGCATCCTTGAACCAATCGAGCCATGGGCGGGATGAACGGACAGCAGCGCCGTCGGTGTGCTGCGCCCGTTCCTGCTTCAAAGGAGTTCGATCATGAAGCCACTTTCACGCGCACAATGGCGGTGCGCCTGGCTCGCACTCGCCCTGTCCCTGTCCGCCCCGGCCGTGCAGGCCGCGCCGCCGGGGACTTTCTACCATCAGCACAACCTCGTTTCCGACGGCGCGGTTCCCGCCGATCATTTCGATCCGAATCTGGTGAACGCGTGGGGTCTTGCCTTCAATCCGTTCGGCCCGGCCTGGGTTGCCGACAACGGCACCGGCGTGGCCACGGTTTACGACGGCAATGGCAATGCCCTGCCGCTGATTGTGCAGATCCCCACGCCTAGCTCCAGCAGCGGCGGCGCGGTGACCGGCACGGTCTACAACGGCTCGCCCAGCTTCGTGGTGACCGAAAACGCGGTGAGCGGCCCCAGCCGTTTCCTGTTCGACACCGAGGACGGCGTGATCGCCGGCTGGGCGCCCAACGTGGACAGCACCCACGCGATCGCGGTAATAGACAATTCCGGCAGCGACGCGATCTACAAGGGCATCGCGATCAGCGCCGGCGGCACTGGCGCGAGGCTGTACGCCACGGATTTCCACAACGCCAAGGTTGATGTGTTTGACGGCAGTTTCCACCCGGTGGTGCTGCCGAGTGGCGCGTTCCAGGATTCCCATATCCCCCACGGATTCGCGCCCTTCGGCATCGCCGCGATCGGCGGCGACCTGTACGTGACCTACGCGAAACAGGACGCGGATCGGGAAGACGACGTCAAGGGTCCCGGATTGGGCTATGTGGACATCTACACCCCCGGCGGCAAACTGCTGCGGCGGTTCGCATCGCGTGGACCTCTGAATGCTCCCTGGGGGATCGCGCTGGCGCCGGCGGGCTTCGGCAGATCCAGCAATCTTCTGCTGATCGGCAACTTCGGCGACGGCCGCATCAATGCCTACGACACGGTGTCCGGAGCCCCGCGGGGCAGCCTGCGGATGTCGAATGGCCACCCGATCAAGATAGATGGCCTGTGGGGTCTGGCGTTCGGCAACGGTTACAGCAACCAGCTGGTGAATACGCTGTTCTTCACCGCCGGGCCGCAGGACGAATCGCACGGTTTGTACGGACGAATCACCCCCCAGTAACCGCAACCGCGGAGAGGGCGTCCTCGAAACGCCCTACTCCGTCCCGATCGCGGGCTCGCACTCCACCGGAAAGTTCACCGAGCGGGCGATGAAGCACAGCGCGTGGGCGCGCTCGTGCAGTGCGTGCGCGAGCTGTGCATCACCGGCACGGATCGTGACGTGCGGATGCAGGACCACGCGCGCGAACGCGCCGCCGCCGTCGGCCTGCTCCATCATCACGCCCTCCGCGCGATCCTCGTAGGCAGTCACCACCACGCCGGCTTCGGCGCACAGGTGCAGGTACCAGAGCTGGTGGCAGGCCGAAAGCGAGGCGACCAGCAATTCTTCCGGACTCCAGCGCGCGGCATCACCGCGGAAATGCGGATCGCTGGAGCCCGCGATCGCAGGCTTGCCTTCCGACTCGATCATATGATCGCGCGAATAACCACGATAACTCGCGGTGCCTTCGCCGCGATCGCCGGTCCAGCGCACGGTTGCGAAGTAGTCATGTTCACGCATGGATTCCAGGCTCTTCTTTGAAAGTGCAACCACGGAGTTCTTGGCCATGGACGGCAGTGCTTGGCTGCTTTCGCGCGCAGGGATGGCGCACCAGGTGTTCGCGTGCGCTCACCTCGTGACGAACCCCTGCATGGCCTGATCGGGCATCGCTTCGCGCGTGACGTTTTCCACCCGCGCCGATGGCGGCCCTTGGCGCAACCATTCATGCAAGGCGTCGAGTGCCGGGTCCGGGCCGCAAGCCAGCACTTCGACGCTGCCGTCGGCAAGATTCTCCGCGTGGCCGGAAACGCCGAGCTTCAGCGCCTGCTCGCGGGTGGAGGCGCGGAAGAACACGCCCTGCACGCGGCCGCGAACGATGAAACGTGCGCACGCCATCATTCCCCTCCCGCAAACAATTTCGACAGCGGCACGTCAAGGTCCCTGCGCAATGCATCGCTCGCATCCACGATGGCCGCCCGTGCGGCTTCGGTCAAGCCGGACAGCGCGCGCTGCATCGCGGTCTCGTTCAACGGCAACCGGTAATGTCCGGCCCGATAAAGGTCGGCAAGATCCACCGTGGCAAGATCGCGCGAAAGCACCCAGTCGCCGGCTTCCGCACGGGTCAGCAGGCCCGCCGCGTGCAGGTCGCCAAGATAACGCTGCAACAATTCGTCCTGCAGAAAGCGTTCGCGCCTGCACAGT
Source organism: Rhodanobacteraceae bacterium (assembly GCA_051961995.1). GTDB lineage: Bacteria > Pseudomonadota > Gammaproteobacteria > Xanthomonadales > Rhodanobacteraceae > 66-474. Next base: position 24,714 of record JBQCCR010000052.1, read on the forward strand.
TCATCGCTGTGCAATCCCATGCCCTCGCGCTGCGCCGCGGCGAAGTGCTGCAACACGCGCAACAGCCCGATGAATTCGCAGCCCGGGGGCAAGCGCTCATGCAGCGGACGATAGTCGAACGCCGCCATGGCCGCGGCCAGCGACGCACCCAGCAACACGATCACCCAGGAGAAATACACCCAGATCAGGAACAGCGGCGCGGCGGCGAGCGCGCCGTAAATCTGCTGGTACGAAGGCACGTGGGTGACATACAGCGCGAACAGCGCGCGCGCAATCTCGAACAGGATCGCCGCGACCGCCGCCCCGATGCCGGCATGGCGGAACGCCACCGTGCGGTTCGGGATCAGCATGTACATCGCCAGCAGGATCAGCCAGGTCAGCACGAACGTAAGGATCGTCAGCCACATCCCGCCCTGGTTCGCAACCTGCGCGTTGGGCCCGCCCGTGGCGATGAAGCGCGAAACCAGCAACAGCGCGCCCACGACGAGCAACGGGCCGATGGTGAGTGCGGCCCAGTACAGCAGCAGTCGTGAACCGTGGCTGCGCCGGGTCGGTACGCGCCAGATGCGATTGAAGCGATCCTCGATGCTGGCCATCATCATCAGCGCACTGGCCAGCAGAAAGACAATGCCGACCGCTGTCAGCTTGCTGGCGTTGTCGGCGAACTGGAGCAGCAGTCCCTGCACGGCGCTGCCGGCGGAAGGCACGAAATTGCGGAAGATGAAATCGGAAAAGCGGTCGCGCCACTCGGCGAACACCGGGAACGCGGAGACGATCGCCAGCACCGCTGCCAGCAGCGGCACGATCGCGAACAGCGTGGTGTAGGACAAGGCACCGGCGGTTTCGAAGCACTTGTCATCCAGGAATCGCTGCCACAGGAATCCCGCGAAAGCGCGAAGGCGCTCGCGATCGATGCGCTGGCGGAGAAGGGTCAGTAGCGGCACGGATCGAGAGTAGCCCAAGCCATGGCGGGACTGAAGTGAAGGCTGCCGCTACACTCCGCGCATGAATCCCGAGATCCTGGTCCTGTACTACAGCCGCAGCGGCCATACCGCACAGCTCGCGCGCTTGATCGCGCGCGGCGTGGAAGAAGTGGACGGCGTGCGCGCACGGCTGCGACAGGTGCCGCCGGTGGCGCCGGTCACGCAGACGGCGCAGCCGCCCGTGCCCGAAGAAGGCGCGCCTTACGTCGAACTGCGCGACCTGGCCGAATGCGCCGGCCTGATCCTCGGCAGCCCGACGCGCTTCGGCAACATGGCCGCACCGCTGAAGTACTTCCTCGATTCCACCATCGCCGAATGGGCGTCCGGCACACTGGTCGGCAAGCCGTGCGCGGTGTTCACCTCCACCGCGACCATGCACGGCGGCCAGGAGACCACGCTGGTCTCGATGCTGCTGCCGCTCATGCATCACGGCATGATTGCGCTCGGCATTCCCTATACCGAACCGGCGTTGAACAACACGCGTACCGGCGGCACGCCTTACGGCCTGAGTCACGTCGCGGGCTTGAACGGTGAGAATCCGGTCAGCGAACACGAACGCGAACTGGCGCGCGTGCTGGGACGACGCGTGGCGGAACTGGCGAAACGTCTGGCGGCATCAGCATGAATATTCGAGTCGTGCAGCGCGTCGGTTTTGCCGCGTGGATCGCGCAGGCCTTCCTGCAAATCGCCTGGCACGCCTGGCTGCTGCCGCCGGAGCGCATGCCGGTCGCGGTGGCATTGGCGATTGCGCTGCTGCCACTCGCATTGCCGCTGCTGTATTGGCGAACGCCACCGCGCGCGCTGATCGCGGCGGGCATGATTTCACTCTTCTACTTCTGCCATGGCGTGGCCGAAGCGTGGACTTCACCCGCCGAACGCGTGCTGGCGAGCCTCGAAATCGTGCTGGCGCTGGCACTGATCGGCTCGCTGGTGCGCAAGCCGCGGAGAAAACCCGCGGCATCGGCCTGAGAGAGCAGGCACGGCGTCGGGCGACAGTCCGGACTTGCACGCGCCTGCCAACCGTCGGAGAGTGGGCTCCAAGATTCTTCGAATCCTCACCCCAACCCCTCGCCAAGTGGGAGAGGGGCTCAAGAGCGGGACAGCCATGTCCTTTGTTCAATCCGCACCGCAACTCGGCAACCAGTACCGCGAAGACCGCGTGCTGCGTTCGTACCTGCGCCGCGTGCTGCCGCCGCAGCAGTTGCACAGTGCCGAAGGGCCGCTGGATACATTGGGCGAACATGCCGCACAGGCGTGGCAGCGTCGCGCCACCAGCTCGCGCGAGGAACCCGCGCTGACGCGCTGGGATGCCTGGGGCAAGCGCGTGGATCGCATCGAATTGACTCGTGCCTGGCGCGAAGGCCCCGGCATCGCCGCGCGGCACGGACTGATCGCTGTCGGCCATGACACCAGCCTCGGCGCGCAGTCGCGCGTGCAGCAGTTCGCGCTGGTGTACCTGTATCACGTCGCCAGCGAGTTCTACACCTGTCCGCTGGCCATGACCGACGGCGTGGCGACCGCTTTGAAGGTCGCCGACGAACGCACGCTGATCGAGCGCGCCCTGCCTCATTTCCTCTCGCGCGATCCGGCGAAATTCCGGATCGCCGGCCAGTGGATGACCGAGAACGCCGGCGGCTCGGACGTCGGCAACAGCGAAACTGTCGCGCACCGCGACGAGCAAGGGAACTGGCGGCTGTCTGGACGCAAGTGGTTCACCTCGGCGATCAATGCGGATGCGGCGCTCGCGCTGGCGCGGCCGGAAGGCAACGCGGCAGGCGCGGACGGACTGGCGCTGTTCTACCTGGACACGCGCGATGCGGAAGGCCGCTGGAACGGCATCCGGATCGATCGCCTCAAGGACAAGCTCGGCACGCGCGAATTGCCGACCGCGGAAATCCACCTGCACGACGCGGCGGCGACGCTGGTCGGCGAACCCGCGCACGGCGTGCGTGCGGTGGTGCCGGTGCTGCAGGTCACGCGCCTGTGGAATTCGATCGGCGCACTGGCGACGATGCGCCGCTGCATCGCATTGATCCGCGATTACGCGCAGCGACGCGTCACCTTCGGCAAACCGCTGATCGAGCAGCCGCTGTATACGGACATGCTGGCCTCGCTGCAGGCGGAATTCGAAGCGGCGTTCCATTTCACGTTCCATGTGGCCGAGCTGCTCGGGCGCATCCAGGCCCGGCAGGCCGACGAATACCAGCAGCAGCTGTTCCGCCTGCTCACGCCCCTGGCAAAACTGTGGACCGGCAAGCTCGCCGTACGCGTTGCTTCGGAAACGGTCGAGGCTTTCGGCGGAATGGGCTATCTGGAAGACAGCGGCATCCCGCAGTTGCTGCGCGATGCGCAGGTCTTCCCGATCTGGGAAGGCGCCAGCAACGTGCAGGCGCTGGACGCACTGGGTGCGCTCGTGAAGCGCGGCAGCACGCCGCTGCGCAATGCGCAGCGCGCACTGTTCGCGCAGGCGGAAGGCGAGGATTTCGCGGCGGTGGGCAAGCTTGCACAGGAGGCGCTGGCCGCGGCGGACGCACGCCTGCAATCGAACGAAGCGGAAGCCGGCGCGCGCGGGCTGGTGCTCACCTATGCGCGCGCCTTCGCCGCCGCGCTGCTGGCCCGGCATGCGGCGTGGTCGTTGCGCGCACAGGCCGATCCGCGGCCGCTGTCGGCCCTGCGCCGCTTCTGCGCGCACGGGTTGAACCGACTGCAGAACCATTCGCGGAAGGAAGCGCGATCGCTGGCGACGGATTTGTACGCGTAGTTCAGGAGCCCAATATGGCGGCAAGGCCTTTCAAGGAGCTCTCGGTCAAAGATCAGCAGCTACGCAACAAATTGCTCGTCTCTGAAAACCAGAAGTTACATGTGTTAGTAGCAAAGCTTGAGCTTGAAAACATATCACTCAAGAGCAAAAACGACGCACTCAAGAAACGTGTTGAAGAACGGGCAAGCGAAATATTTGTGACGATGCTGGGAAAAATCGCTCAGCGAGGAACTCGCACACGCGGAGCGAGAGCACGAGCTAATCTTGAGCCGAGGCACGAACCCAAGCGCAAGCAGCGCATCGATTAAATGCTCACCTCTTTCATTTGCGCGTAAAAGTCCGTCACGTAATCCTCCAGCTTCCCCGCCGCGATCGCCTCGCGCAATTCGCGCATCAGGCGCAGGTAGAAATGCAGGTTGTGGACGGTCGCCAGTTGCGCGCCGAGGATTTCGTTGCAGCGATCCAGATGCCGCAGGTACGCACGCGCGAACCCGTTGGCGCACGCGTAGCATTCGCAGCCTTCCTCGATCACGCTGGTGTCCTGCGCGTATCTCGCGTTGCGGATGCGCAACGTGCCCGAGCGCGTGAACAGGAAACCGTTGCGCGCGTTCCGGGTGGGCATCACGCAGTCGAACATGTCCACGCCGCGGCGCACCGCCTCCACGAGGTCCTGGGGCCGGCCCACGCCCATCAGGTAGCGCGGCCGGTCGGATGGAAGCAGCGTTAGGGTCGCATCCAGCGTCGCGTTGCGGTCACTTTCCGATTCACCGACCGCAAGGCCGCCGATCGCGTAGCCGTCGAAGCCGATCTCCAGCAACCCGCGCGCGGAGCGCTCGCGCAAGTCCGCGTGCACGCCGCCCTGCACGATGCCGAACAGCGCGTTGCGGTTCTGCAGCGCGTCATGCGCGCGGCGCGATCGCGCCGCCCAGCGCAACGACAGTTCCATGGATTCGCGCACGACGTCTGGCGCAATGTCATGCGGCGGGCATTCGTCGAAGGACATCACGATGTCGGAATCGAGCACGTGCTGGATGCGCATGGATTCCTCCGGCGAGAGGAACACGCGCGCGCCGTCCACCGGCGATGCGAATGCCACGCCTTCCTCGCTCAGCTTGCGCATCTGTGCCAGCGAGAACACCTGGAATCCGCCGGAATCGGTGAGGATCGGCCCGCTCCAGCCGATGAAGCGATGCAGCCCGCCGAACTTTTCGATCACGTCCAGTCCCGGCCGTAGCCACAGGTGGAACGTATTGCCGAGGATGATCTGCGCGCCGACCCCGGTCAGGTCGCGAGGGGTCATTGCCTTGACCGAACCATAGGTACCGACCGGCATGAAGCACGGCGTCTCGATCGTGCCGCGCGGCAGCGTGATGCGGCCGCGGCGCGCGGCGTGGTCGCTCGCCAGCAATTCGAACCGGAGTGCGCTCATGCGTCCGCCCCTCGCGGCAGGATCAGCATCGCATCGCCGTACGAAAAGAACCGGTAGCGCTGCTCGACCGCGTGGCGATACGTATCGAGGATCAACTCGCGGCCGGCCAATGCGGACACCAGCATCAGCAACGTGGATTCGGGCAAGTGGAAATTGGTGATCAGCGCGTCCACGCTCTCGATCCGGTAGCCGGGCACGATGAAGATGCGCGTTTCACCGGCGAAGGGTTTCAACACCCCACCATCGCGTGCGGCTTCCAGCGCGCGCACTACCGTGGTTCCGACCGCGATCACCCGCCCGCCACGCACGCGTGTACTGCGGATCTGCTCGACCAGTTCCGCGCCGACGTTCAACCATTCACGGTGCATGACATGGTCTTCAATGCTTTCACTGCGCACCGGCTGGAACGTACCGGCGCCGACATGCAGCGTGATGTATCCGAATTCCACGCCTTGGGCGCGCAAGGCATCCAGCAGCGGCTGGTCGAAATGCAGCCCCGCGGTCGGCGCGGCCACCGCGCCGGGCTCGCGCGCATACACGGTCTGGTAACGCTCCGCATCGGCCTTGCCTGCTTCGCGCGCGATGTAAGGCGGCAGCGGCATGCGGCCGAGCCGCGAGAGCACTTTGTCGAGCGGCTCGGCGGTCTCGAATTCCAGCTCGAAAAATGCGCCGTCGCGGCCGAGCACGCGCACGCGCGTGCCATCCCCGAGAAGAATGTGCGAGCCCGCGCGCGGCTTCTTGCTGACGCCGAGCTGCGCAACCGCCGTGTGCGTACCGGTGATGCGCTCCAGCAGGATTTCCACCGCGCCGCCGGTTTCCTTGTGGCCCAACAAGCGCGCCGGCAGCACGCGGGTGTCGTTGAACACCAGCAGGTCGCCCGCGCGCAGCAGTTGCGGCAGTTCCCGGAACATGCGGTCCTGCCACGCGCGCTGTCCGGCATCCAGCACCAGCAGCCGGCTGGCGCTGCGCTCGGGCAGCGGCGCCTGCGCAATCAGTTCGGGGGGCAATTCGTAGTGGAAGTCGGATTTCTTCAAGGCGCAGCGGCAACGATTGGCAACCGCGCATTGTAGGGCGGGTTCCGGCTCGCCGCGCATCAATTCACGTGGTTGAACTCCGGCATCGACTCGAACCACTGCCCGCTGCGCCACTGCGCGCGTGCCGCACCCGGCCATCACGGGATCAGCACTGGATCAGCATGATGATTTTCATGCGGGAGGCAACAGGGCTTCGCATGCGAGCAACCACGAAGAAGTGGCTGATACGCGGAGTGATCTGCGTGCTCAGCATCGTCGCCACCATTGCGGTGGTGCTGGCGGTGGTCAACCTGATGCCGCAAGAGGCGCTGCTGGATCGCGACATTCGCGGCGCCAGCGCCGTTCACAGCGCGCAGTTCCGCTACGAGGTTTCCCACCTGCCCGGCCCGACCGTGCTCGATGGCAACCGCATCACCGAACTCCAGGACGGCGCCGAATCCTTTCCGGCCATGCTGGCCGCGATCCGCGGCGCGACAAGGTCGGTGAATTTTGAAACCTACGTGGACTGGTCCGGGAGGGTCAGCCGCGAATTTGCAAGCGCGCTGGAGGATCGCGCACGCGCCGGAGTGCCGGTACATGTCATGGTGGACGCGATCGGCGGCGCCAAGATGGACGACGCGGTAGTGGACCAACTGCGCGCGGCCGGCGTGAAGTTCCAGTTCTTCCATCCACTGCACTGGTGGACGCTTGACCGGCTGAACAATCGCGACCATCGCAAGATCCTGGTCGTGGACGGCAGGATCGGCTTCACCGGCGGCATCGGCATCGCCGACGAATGGGCCGGCGACGCACGCAAACCCGATCACTGGCGCGACATGCAGTTCCAGGTGGAAGGCCCGGCGGTCGCGCAAATGCAGGCGGTGTTCGAGAGCAACTGGATCGTCACCACCGGCCACGTGCTGTACGGCCCGGCGTACTTTCCCAAGCTGCCGCCGGTGGGCAAATCAGCCGCGCAGATGTTTTCCAGCTCGCCCGACGACGGCAGCGAGAACATGCAGCTCATGTACCTGCTGGCCATTTCGGCTGCGAACAAATCCATAGACCTGGAAGCGGCCTATTTCATTCCGAGCAGCCTGATCCGGAAAGCATTGAAAGCCGCGCTGAAACGCGGCGTGCGCGTGCGCATCATCGTGCCCGGCCCACACGTTGACAGCGGACTGGTGGACAGCGCCTCGCAGGCGCAGTGGGGCACGATGCTGCGGGCCGGCGCGCACATCTATCGCTATCAACCCAGTCTGTTCCATTGCAAGCTGATGATCGTGGACGGCTATCTCACGATGGTCGGCTCGGCCAATTTCGACGACCGCTCGTTCCGGCTCAACGACGAGGCCAACCTCAACATCTACGACCCCGATTTTGCGGCACACATGACGCAGATCTTCGAGCAGGACCTGGGGCGTTCGCGCGAAACCACGCTGACACAGTGGCGCCAGCGTCCGTTGATGCGCAAGGTCAAGGATTGGCTGTCGTCGCTGACGTCGTCGCAGCTTTGAGGAACGGTTGCTGGTTGCCGGTTGCTGGTTGCTGGCTGCGCCAGCCATTTCCAAGGTCAACGACCAACGACCGACCACCGTTTCTACAACCACCCTTTCTGCCGCGCCAGCCGATACGCCTCGATCCGATTGCCGACGCCCAGTTTGCCGATGGCTTCCGAGAGGTAATTGCGCACGGTGCCGTGAGAAAGATTGAGCTGCTGCGCGATGTCGCCGGCGGATTGACCCTCGCCGGCAAGCCGCAGCACCTGACGCTCGCGATCGTTGAGCGGATCGACCTCCGACCACGCTTCCAGCGCGAGCTGCGGATCAATCGAGCGCCCGCCCCGGTGCACGGTTCGCACGGCATCGGCCAGTTGCTCGGCCGGCGCGTCCTTCAACAGATAACCCGACACGCCCGCTTCCAGCGCGCGGCGCAGGTAACCACTGCGCGCGAACGTGGTGACGATGATCACCTTCATCGGCAGTTCGTGGCGCTGGATGCGCTGCGCCAGCTCCAGTCCGGTCAGGCCTGGCATTTCGATATCCGAAATCAGCACATCGGGTTTCAGGCGCTGCACTTCGCGCCACGCGGTCTCGCCATCCGGTGCGCTGCCGAGCACTTCGATATCGGATTCCAGCGCAAGCAGCGCGGCCAGCGCGCCGCGCAGCATCGCCTGATCCTCCGCCAGCAGGACGCGGATCATGCGTGCTTCCACACACCGACCGGTGTCGCGGACCCGGCATCCCGCACCGCTTTCGACGGCGCGGATGCCGGCAACGGCAATGCGATCGTCAATTCGGTGCCGCGGCCGCGCTCCGAACGGATCGCCAGGCTGCCGCCCAGCGCCTCGACGCGCTCACGCATGCCGGTGATCCCGTTGCCGTGCGCGCCGCTGCCTCCGCGGCCCTCGTCGCGCACCCGCCGGATCGCATGGTCGCGCTCGTTTTCCACGCTGACTTCGGCGCGCGTGGCGTGCGCGTGCCGCTGGATGTTGGTGACCGCTTCGCGCAGCACCAGCGCCAGCGCGGTTTCGATTTCCACCGGCAAGGCCTGGATGGACGGCCGATAGTCGAACGTGACGCCGGCGGATTCGAGCAGCAGTCGCGCCGAAGCCAGCTCCGCGGCAAGGCCCGCGGCGCGAATCCCGGTCACCGCGCTGCGCACCTGGCTCAACGCCTCGCGCGCGACACGTTCCACCTCGGCGATCTCGCGCCGCGCAGCAATCGGGTCGCGCTCAAGCAGGCGCTTCGCCAGTTCGGATTTCACCGCGACCAGGGACAGCGTGTGGCCGAGCAGGTCATGCAGGTCGCGGCCAATGCGCTCGCGTTCCGCGGTCGCGGCGAGCCTGCGTACCTCGTCGTGACTCAGCCGCAACTCGGCATCCTGCTGTTGATTGCGGCGAAAGAACACGTTCATCAGTCCGATCGCCATCGACACCAGCACCGAGCTGCCGACGACCAGCCATGGCGCATGCAGCAGCGCCAGTTCCAACGCAAACAACGCGTTCAACGCCAGCATGTAGCGAATCGCGGCGCGCAACGTCGGCCCCGTGAACGCAAGAAATGCGCAGGCATAGATGACGTAACACTGGCCGCCGGCATTCACGGGAGTGAGCGCAAAACCCAGCGCTCCGATAGCCAGCGCGTACCACAGGATCCGGGTCCTGGGTCCGTAATAGGCGCAAAAATAAAGCGGAAGGAAAACGGCAAACGTCGCCAGAGTCGGCAAGAGCCAGCCCTTTTTGTCCGCAAACGCCGGCGTGGCGAAAATCCATATCGTCCACACCAGCATCACCGCGGGAATCCAGCGACTGCGCGGATAACCCTGCGTCGCGCAGGAACGGCCGATGACCGAATCGGGGGCGATCTTGAAGATCATGGGCGCATTCCAGTCTGCATTGAAACCATGATAACCGCGCCGATCGGCGAACCGCGGCGCAACATCACCATACGAACGGGATGAACCGCCGCGTACGCTGCATGTATTCGCGATAAGCGTCTCCCAGATCCGCGCACAACGCCCGTTCCTCCACACGCACGCGGTACGCATGGCCGATCAACGCGCCGCCTACGACCGCCAGCAAGCTGGCCCAGTTGGTCATGGCCAGCCCGGTGCCAAGCAGCATCAGCAAGGAGCCGGTATAGGAAGGATGCCGGATCCAGCGATAGGGACCGGTTTCCACCACGCACTGGCCGGGACGAGTGGCCACGTCGCGGGTAAAGAATTCTCCCAGCACGCGGATCGCGTGCCAGCGGAACGCCAGACCCGCCAGCATCAGCGCAATGCCGATCCAGAACTGGACCGGCTGCTGCCAGGTCAGCGTGGCCATGCGCACGCCGTTCACGCACCAGAACCCCAGGAACACACCCGCCGCGATCGCGGCGATCAGGACAACATGCGAACCGCGATCGCGGTTCGTGGCGCCTTTCTCCGGCCGCTGGATGAAACTGCCGATCCATTCCGGGCCAAAGCAGATCGCCATCGCGACGTACAACACGACGGCGTGGAAGTGCGAGGCTGCAATCAATGCCTGCGCGTTCATGCGTCACCCGTTCCTGCGCAGACGCCGCTGCGCGATCGCGAAAAACACCACGGTGAATCCCGCCAGCACCGCGGCGTGCATCGCGACCCGGCCGTCGCCGTCCTGCCCGCTCACGGACAGCGCGATCTGTCCCAGGTGCGTGGCCGGCCACAGCGGCGCGAGTTGCTGCAGGAACTTCGGCAGCAGCTTCAGCGGCAACCACAGGCCCGAGAGAAACGACATCGGCAGGTAGATGAGGTTCACCACCGCCGGCGCACCCTGCCCGCCGACCAGCGTACCGACCAGCAGCCCCAGCGCGCAGAACGGCAGCACGCCCAGAACGTCGGCGAGCAACAACGCCCCCCAGTTCGCGAGCGGCATGCGCACGTGGCCGAAGCCTGCCGCCAGCAGCATCAGGAATAG
>JBQCCR010000053.1:0-5838 GCA_051961995.1 Rhodanobacteraceae bacterium
TCCCATTGCTCGTCGCCATCTTCCAGCAACTGCCCGAAATCCTTGTCGGCGGAAACGATCACCGCGCGGAAACCGTGCGATCGCAATGCCGCGCGCGCGCTGCCGATCAGGTCGTCGGCTTCATAGGCGGCATCGGCCAGTACGGTCAGGCCGAGCGCGTAGGCGAACTCGCGGCAGTATTCGAACTGGCGCTTCAATTCCGGCGGCGCCGGATCGCGATTGGCCTTGTAGGCGGGATAAATGGTGTTGCGGAAGGAACTGGTCAGCGAGATGTCGAATGCGGCCGCCGCGTGCGTGGGCCGCGTGCGCTCGATAAATTCGATCAGGAATCGCGCGAAGCCGTGTACCGCGTTCACCGGAGCGCCATCCACGTCCACGAACTGGTCCGGCATGGAGTGCCAGGCACGGAACACGTACATGCTGGAATCCAGCAGGTACAACGTGGGTGCCGGCGCGCTCACGCCGTCCACTCGGAAACCACTTCGTCCGCCAGCGGGCGTTCGCGTTCGGGGCTTGCACCCTGCACGGTGCCGATATGGATATAGGCGATCAGGCGCTCATTTCGATGCAAGCCCAACAACGCTCCGGCCTCGTGACTATAGGCCGACCATCCGGTCAGCCACTGCGCGCCGAAGCCCAGCGACTGCGCACCGAGCAGCAGGTTATAGGCGACGCAACCGGCTGAAAGCAGTTGTTCCTGCGCGGGGATCTTCGGGTGATCCTCCTCGACGCGCGCGATCACCGCGACCACCACCGGCGCGGCGTTGAAGCGCTGGCGATCCTTTTCGAGTTTCGGCGCAGGCGCCTGCGCATCAACGCGTGCGTGCAGTGCGGCCAGGCGCTCGCCGTAGATTGGTTTGTCCGGACCCTGCAGCACGATCAGCCGCCACGGCGCGAGCTTGCCGTGATCGGGCACGCGGATGGCGGTCTCCAGCAGTTGCCGCAGTTGTGCGGGATCCGGCCCGGGCTCGCCGAGTTGCATCGCCGGGGTAGAGTGGCGCGCGCGCAGGAAGTCGAGCATGGGAGAGGACATCGGCCAAGTTTAGCAAGCGCACGCATCGCGCATACGTTAGGATTCGGCGGCGAAGGAGATGTGCGATGCCAATCACGATTGCTGCCTTGCGCGAGACCGCCGCCAGCGAGCGGCGCGTGGCGATCACGCCGGAGACCGCGAAGAAGTACGCCGCGCGCGGCTGGCGCGTGTTGCTGGAACGCGGTGCCGGTGCGCAGGCGGGTTTTCCCGACGCGGCTTACGCCGATGCGCAGTGCGTGGACGCGAACGAGGTGCTCGCGCAAGCGGACATCCTTCTGTGCGTGCAACCGCTGGATGGCCCGCGCGCACAGGCAATGAAATCCGGCGCGCTGCTGGCCGGGCAGTTGCGCCCGCACGGCGCAGGCGAGCGCCTGTCGCAATACGCACAGCGGCAACTCACCGCCTTCTCGCTGGAGCTGCTGCCGCGCACCACGCGCGCGCAGGCGATGGATGTGCTGTCCTCGCAGGCCGCAGTCGCGGGCTATCGCGTGATGTTGATCGCAGCGGAAGCCGCGCCGAAATTCTTTCCGATGCTGACCACCGCGGCCGGCACGCTGCGGCCTTCCAAGGTGCTGGTGATCGGCGCGGGCGTGGCCGGATTGCAGGCGATCGCCACCGCGAAGCGCCTTGGTGCGCAAGTGGAAGGCTTCGACGTGCGTCCGGAAACGCGCGAGCAGATCGAATCGCTGGGCGCCAAGTTTCTCGATCTCGGGGTCAGCGCCGCGGGGCAGGGCGGTTACGCGCGCGAACTGACCGCGGAAGAACGCGTCGCGCAGCAGGCGAAACTGGCCGAACACGTCAAGGGCGTGGACGTGATTGTTTCAACGGCCGCGGTGCCGGGGCGGCCCGCGCCGAAGATCATCCCCGCTTCGATGGCCGATGGCATGAAAGCCGGAGCGGTGATCGTGGACCTCGCCGCCGAAAGCGGAGGCAACTGCGAAGTCACCCAACCCGGCGAGACGATCACGCGCAACGGCGTGACGATCATCGGACCGCTGAACCTGCCTTCCGGTGCGCCGCTGCACGCATCGGAAATGTATGCGCGCAACCTCGCCAACTTCTCCGAATTGCTGGCAAAGGATGGGGAAGTGAAACCGGATTTCGAAGACGAACTGGTAGCGAAGAGCTGCGTGGTGCATAACGGCGAGGTGGTGTTCGAATAGCAGGGACGGGAATTCGGGAAGGATTTCCGATTCGGTCATTCCGGACGGGGTGAAGCCGCGGGCCAGAATCTGCTTTCGGTTCAAGAGCAGGTTCCGGGTTCCGATTCCAATGAAGCTGGGAACGGCCCCGGAGTGACGTCAGGGCTTCATGCTGTTTCCGGCAACCGGCAACCGGCAACCGGCAACCGGCAGCCGGCAACCGCTCAATGTCCCGGCGGCTGCTTCAGTTCCGGGCCGCCGTTGCGCAGCCATTGCCTGCGTTGTTCCGGCGTGGCATTGCGCCACTTTTCGCGCAACGCGCGGCGCTGCTCGGGCGGAAGCGCCTGGAAGTGCTGCCATGCCTGTTTCAGTTTTGCGCGCTGCTCCGGCGACATCTGCCGGAACGCGTGCATGTTCTGGCGCAATTGCTTGCGCTGCTCCGGCGTCATGTTCGCCCAGCGTTGCAGGCGCTCATGGATTTCCTGCTGGCGTTGCGGCGGCAGGCTGGCCCAGCGCTGCGCGCTGTCGGCGAGCTTCCGCTGACGCTTGGGCGGCAAGCGATTCCATTCGTCGCGCAGCGGCGCGAGTTGGGCCTGTTGCGCCGGCGCGAGCTGGGCCCACGCAACCGGCGCGGCGTCGCTCGCATTCGGTGCGGTTTGCGCGGCCGCCAGTGCGGGCATGCCGAATGCCAGCGCGCAGGCCAGCATCAACGAGGGTGTGCGAAACGACTTCATTGCGGTGCTCCGTCGGCCGGCGTACGCGCATCCGATTGCCGCGCCAGCCACTGATAGAACTCGAGGTTCTGGTAGATATCCATCTGTCTGTTGTCGGCATCCAGGGGCAGGTCCGCGTCGTTCAATGCGGTCTGGGGATTCTGCGCAGGCGCGGGCGCCGAAGCCGGGCGCCAGAAAATCACGCCCACAGCCAGCACGCAGGCGGCCATTGCGCCGGCGGCGGGCAGCCACACGCTCCTGTGCGAAGGCGCTCGCGCGGCCGTCATGGCATTGCGGCGCGCGGCAGCCAGTTGCGCGTGGGTGCGTGCATCCACGTTGGCGCAGGCTTCCAGGTAAATCTCCTGCGCACGCATGACCAGTTCGAGATCGACATTGTTCGTCTTCTCCGGCGAAGTGTTCATCGCCATGCCTCCAGTTGTCCGCGCAATGATTCCATCGCGCGCGAAAGATGCGTTTTCACGCTGCCCTCCGAGCAGCCCATCGCGCGCGCGGTGTCGGCGACGTCCAGGCCTTCCAGTACGCGCAGGATGAAAACCTGCTGCTGCCGGCGCGGCAGCGCGCGAACCGCTTTCGACATCGCCGCGTGCGACTGGCGCGCGGCCAGCGCGCGCGAGGGATCGGGTCCCGGGTCGGGCGCATCCCACGCCGGCAGTTCGTCGCCGTCTTCGTCCTGCCGCGCGCGGCCAGTCCAGACCAGGATGCGATTGCGCACCCTGCGCCGCCGCTGCAGGTCGGTGATGCGCCGGCGCAGGATGCCCCAGAACAGCGGCGGCCATTCGTCGGCCGGCTTGTCGCCGTAATGGCGCACCAGTCGCAGCATCGCGTCCTGCACCGCGTCCAGCGCCTCGTCGCCGTCGTTCAACGCCATCTCGGCCACGCGCCAGGCGCGGCGCTCGATCGAGGCCAGGAACGCCTCGATGCTGCGCGCGACCGGCCGTGCCGCAGCCATCGCGGGTTCCACTAACGCCGGCCCGGTCCAGCTCACCGTGCCGAAACCTTCATCGCGAGCGAGCGCGTCCACCTCATCCGATGTCCTTTGCGTATTCATGGCATCAACGCGCGGCGCGGGATCGGGTTGACAGTTGCAGGGAACGGAGAGGGTTGCCGTATGATGCCGGCAGTCGCGGCTCGGGAGGCAAATCATGATCGACGGCTTTCTGGCGCTCTACATCTTCATGCTGGCCGCGTTCACCGGCTACGAGATCATCGCGCGCGTGCCGGTGATCCTGCATACACCCTTGATGTCCGGGTCCAATTTCGTGCACGGCATCGTGCTGGTCGGCGCGATGGTCGCGCTGGGGCACGCGACCACGCCGCTGGAGATCACCATCGGCTTCATCGCCGTGCTGCTGGGCGCGGGCAATGCCGCGGGCGGTTACGTGGTGACCGAGCGGATGCTGGAGATGTTCAAGTCCTCGAAGGGGACGAAGTAGTTCATGGGGCGAAAGCCGAGGCCGGGAAGGCCGAGTCCCGGACGGCGCAGGAGTGCGCCGATCCGGGAACCTTTCATCTCCGATGTGCGTGGTCCAAGCCGGGCCACGGCGGAATGAATCTGACTGGGGGAACACGATGACCCTGCCGCACTATCTGCCAGCCATCGTCAAGGCGAGCTATTTCGTCGCCGCGCTGCTGTTCATCCTCGGCCTGAAGCGGATGAGTTCGCCGCGCACCGCGCGCGGCGGCATTCTCTGGGCTGGCGCGGGCATGCTGGTCGCGACGATCGCGACGTTTTTCCTTCCGGGCCTGCACAACATCCCGCTGATCGCCGCGGCGATCGTGATCGGCACCATCCTCGCGTGGATCTCCGGCAAGAAGGTCGCGATGACCGCGATGCCGCAGATGGTCGCGCTTTACAACGGCATGGGCGGCGGCGCAGCGGCGGCGATCGGCGCGGTCGAGCTGTTCGGCTTCGATCACAGTTTCGCGCTGGTGCCCGACACTTTCCCGATCCTGCCCGAGAGCTGGGCCGGGCCGGCGACACACGCCGCGCGGCTGGGTTCGGTGGAGCTGGCGCTGGCGCTGCTGGGTGCATTGATCGGCGCGGTGTCGTTCACCGGGTCGCTGATCGCGTTCGCCAAATTGCAGGGCTGGATGGACCGCCGCTTCGTGTTCCCGCTGCAACGCTGGGTGAACATGGCGATCCTGCTGGCGGCGATCGCGGCGGGCACGTGGGCGTTGTGGCTCGGCGCGCACGGCACGCCGATGGGCAGCGACCGGCTGATCGCGTTCTATTTGCTGGCACTGCTGTTCGGCGTCGCGATGACGCTGCCGATCGGCGGGGCCGACATGCCGGTGGTGATCTCGATGTACAACGCCTTCACCGGTTTGGCGGTGGCGTTCGAAGGATTCGTGCTCGGCAACGAGGCGATGATCGTCGCCGGCATGGTGGTCGGCGCGGCCGGTACGCTGCTGACACAGCTGATGGCCAGGGCGATGAATCGCTCGCTCGGCAACGTGCTGTTCGGCAACTTCGGCGGCGGCGCGGCGAGCGCGCAGGAGATTGCCGGTTCGCAGAAGCCCATCGAAGCGCCGGATGCCGCGGTGATGATGGCCTACGCCGAGCGTGTGGCGATCGTGCCCGGTTACGGGATGGCCGTGGCACAGGCGCAGCACAAGGTTTGGGAGTTCGCCAAGCTGCTGATCGAGCGCGGGGTGAAAGTGAGGTTCGCGATCCATCCGGTCGCGGGCCGCATGCCCGGCCACATGAACGTGCTGCTGGCCGAGGCCGGCGTGCCCTACGACCTGATCGCCGACATGGACGACATCAATCCGGAATTTCCCAACACCGACGTCGCGCTGGTGATCGGCGCCAACGACGTGGTGAATCCGGTCGCGAAAACCGATCCGGGTTCGCCGATCTACGGCATGCCGATCCTCGACGTGTCGCTGGCGAAGAACGTCATCGTGATCAAGCGCGGCCGAGGCACCG
>JBQCCR010000054.1:0-38313 GCA_051961995.1 Rhodanobacteraceae bacterium
CGCGCGCGCGTGCCCGTGATCGCCCCCGTGCAGCGGCTGGACGATTGGCTGTCGGCGTTCGACGAGAGCGCACCGGCGACACGGCTGGCCCTGCTGCCGGAAGGTGAGACGGCGGCCCGCGAGTTGCGCGCAATCGCGGGCACGGTGCTACTCGCGATCGGCCCCGAAGGCGGCTTCGATGAAAACGATTTGGCGCGGCTGCGCGAGGCCGGCTTCAAAGGGCTGCGTCTCGGACCACGCGTGTTGCGCACGGAAACCGCGGGCATGGCCGCGATCGCTGCGCTGCAGGCGTTGTATGGGGATTTTTGAGGTGTAGTCGCGGCGCGCCCAACAACCAGCAACCAGCAACCGGTTTACGCCGCGTGCTTGAGCACTTCCTGCACCATATCCTCGATTCCCGCCAGATCGGGGATATAGGCCAGATCGTCGCGTACCATCACCTGTTCCCGCACGCCCGCGGGCACCGGCTGATCGTCGCCGCTGGGGATCAGGATGTCCGGCGAGATCGTGGTCAGACGCGGGAAGCCCTGGGTCAGCAAACCCAGGAACGGCATCTTGGGATGGCCTTCCAGCGCTTTCAGGATGGCGACACGCGCGGTGTCGGTGCCTTCGCTTTCCGCGAATCCGGCGAGCACCGAAAACGAGAACAGCGGGACGCGCCAGCCGCGCCAGGACTGCCGCCCCAACAACCACGCCGGTGCCGAGGGAATCGGTTCCAGAGTGGAATAGGTCACCACCTCGGCCACGGTGGCGTTGGGCAGCAGCACGCGCCCATGTGTCACCGGAATCATGACGCCGCGAACTTCGCGCGGCAGATCGTGGATGGCGCTCATCGGCCGCTCTCCGTCGGATCCAGCGGCTCCAGCTCGAGGGCGAGTCCGCTGCCGAAATTCGTGGACAACTCAGGTGCGGCGGGTTTCGCCGCGGGCGCAACCGGCGTGAAGTCATCCACCAGTTGCCATTGATCGGCGCTCGCTGCGAGCGCCGACTTCGCCGGCGAGGCCGCGGCGGGTGCGACGGCCGCGGTATCGGGCTTCGGCTCGGCCGCCGCGGCGGGCTGCTGCCCGGGTGCATCTTCAGCGAAGCCGACCACTTCCCAGGGCGCCGGCTCACGCGAGGCACTGTCCGGCGCGTCGGCGAGCAGCGCATCAATCTGCGCCGACCATGCTTCGGTGTCCTCCCCTGCCGCAGCGGCTTCGGTCGAGGGGAAATCCACCACCAGCGCATCAATTTCGTTTTGACTCAGCGGACGCGAGGCCGCGGCCGGTTCGGTTGCGGCAGGCTCCGGATGCCCGTTCTCCGCAACCGGCGCAGGCGCCGCCTCGATGGCTGCAGCCGGTGGCGCCTCGGTCAGCGCACCCGCCGGCGCCGGCGCGATCGCGTCGGGCCGCGTGGGTCGCGGCGGATCCACGTCGTCCTTGCCGCACAACTTGGCGATGAGGTGACGCGCCCAGCGCGCGCGCCCCCAGCCTTCCAGCCTGTTCGAGATATCCGCATCGTTGAACACGATCGGCACGCCGGCCGCATCCAGCATCGCGGTCAGCGGATCAAGTTCCTCGCCGCAGCGGTCGTCCAGGTTGATCAGTGCGATTTCCGGGCGCGCCCCGGCCAGCGCGGAATGATCCTGCGCGATCGCCGCGCGGTAAACCACCGGGATGCGCAACGCGGCCAGTGTCTGCTCGACATGCGGCAGCAACGATTCGTCGGCATACAGCAGCGCGGTGCGCGGGAGCTCGGCGGTCGATCCACCGGAACTTGCGGGCACTTCGGCCGGCATGGTGTCGAGGTGCTCAGACATTCGCGGTCTCCAGCATTTCCTGCACGTTGCGCAGCAACTCGGCTTCGTTGTAAGGCTTGCCCAGATAGCGCTCGACGCCGATCTCGAACGCGCGCTGGCGATGCTTCTCGCCGGTGCGCGAAGTGATCATGATGATCGGCACCGAGGCCAGGCGCGGGTCGTTCTTCATGTGCGTGGCCAGCTCGTAACCGTCCATGCGCGGCATCTCGATATCCAGCAGCATCAGGTCCGGCACGCGGTCTATCAGCTTCTCCACCGCGTCCAGACCGTCCTTGGCGGTGAGCACCTCGTAATCGTTGCGCTCCAGCACGCGGCTGGTGACCTTGCGCATCGTGATCGAGTCGTCCACCACCATCACCAGCGGACGTGGCCGCTCCTCCTGGTCCGCACTCGACTGCCGCGGCGCTTCGGCCATCTCGGCGGCAATTTGCTGGCGGGCGATCACGCGGCGCACCAGCGGGGCGATATCCAGGATCAGCATCACCGAACCGTCGCCCATGATGGTCGCGCCGAAGATGCCCGGCACCGAACTGATCTGCGGGCCGACCGACTTCACCACGATTTCGCGCGAACCGACCACCGCATCAATGCGCACCGCCGCGCGCAGGTCGCCGGTGCGGATCATCAGCAGCGGCAACTGGCCTTCCTCGACCGCGTGCACGGCCGGCAGGCCGAGCAGTTGCGACAGATCGTGGATGCCGTATTCCTCGCCGGCGTAGGTGAAGGTCGGATTGCCCGCCGCGATGCGCTTCTCCAGCTCGGCGCGCTGGATGCGCGCCACGCCCTGGATGGATGTCATCGGCACCGCATAGATCGTTTCGGCGGTGCGCACCATGATCGCCTGGGTCACGGCGAGCGTGAATGGAAGACGGATATTGAAGCTGCTGCCGCGACCGCGCTCGGAATCGATCGAAAGCGTGCCGCCGAGCAGCTTGATCTCGTTGGCGACCACATCCATGCCTACGCCGCGGCCGGCGATCTGGGTCACCGACTCCGCGGTTGAAAAACCCGTCTCCAGCACGAACGCGTAGAGATCGCGGTCCGACAACTGCACTTCGGGTTTCAACAATCCGCGCTCGATCGCCTTGGCCCGGATCGCGTCGCGATCGAAGCCGGCGCCGTCGTCGCTGACCTTGATCAGCACTTCGGTCGCTTCGCGGCTGACGTTGATCGCGACCGTGCCCTCTTCGGGTTTGCCGTGTTCGATGCGTGAATCCGGATCCTCGATGCCGTGCGCCAGCGCATTGCGCAGCATGTGCTCGAACGGCGCCTTCATGCGCTCGAGCAGGTTGCGATCCATTTCGCCCTGCGCACCTTCCACCCGCAACTGCGCGCGCTTGCCCAAATCCATCGCCGCCTGCCGCAGCGTGCGACGCAAACTCGGCACCATGGATTCGAACGGCACCATGCGCGTGCGCATCAGGCCTTCCTGCAAGTCGGAAGACACGCGCGACTGTTGCAACAGCAGCGTTTCCGACTGGCGCGCCTGATCGTCCAGGATGTTCTGGATGGACACCAGGTCCGACACCGACTCGGCCAGCGCGCGCGAGTACTGCTGCAATTGCGAGAAGCGGTCGAGTTCCAGCGGGTCGAACGTGGTCTCGTGGTGGCCCTCGTTCTCGCGTTGGTAACGCGACAGGATCTGTGCTTCGGTTTCGATTTCCAGCGAACGCAACTGCGTGCGCAGGCGCGCCACGGTCTGGTCCAGTTCGACCAGGTTGAAGCGGAAATTGGAAACCTGCTGCTCCAGGCGCGAGCGGTAGATGGACACCTCGCCGGCATAGTTCACCAGCGAATCCAGCAGGTCCGAACGCACGCGGATCATTTCCTGCGGCGCGCGCGCTTCTTCCTCGAAGGCCGGCGCCGCGCGCGGCGCGGGTTTTTCCAGCTTCGGTGCTTCCGCGGCGCGTGCGGAGGCGGCTTCGGCGGCCGATCCGGCGTGTTGCTCCGCCGGTGCCGCCCCAAGCTCCGCGGGCGCAACCTTGCCACTGGAAAGTTGTTCGAAACGCGCGATGGCGTTGACGGGCATCGCGATGGCCTGACCGCGCATCACGCGCTGCAACAGATCGTGCAGGCGATCGAAGCCGCGCTCCAGCGATTCCACGACCAGCGCATCCACTTCGCGACGGCCTTCGGCGATGGCTTCCAGCAGCGTTTCCATCACGTGCGCCAGATCGCCGATTTCGGCGATGCCGGCCACGCGCGCACCGCCCTTGAGCGTGTGCAGGTCTCGTTGCAGGCCGACCACCGGCTCGCGATCTTCCGGCGCGTCGCGCAAGCTGGCCAGCAAACCGTCGGAATGATCGAGCAGTTCGGTGCCTTCCTGGGTGAAGATTTCCAGTAGGTCCGGATCGATATCGGGCAGGTCGAGCCTGCCTTCGGGCTGTGCGTCGTCGGGGAAGGGCGGCATCGCAGCCAGCGTCATCGCGCGCGCGACCGCACGCTGGCGGCGTTCCTCCGCGATGCGCTCGGCTTCCAGACGCTCGGCTTGAGCCTTTTCTGCAGCGATCTGTTCCTGTTCCAGGCGTTCGGCTTCCAGCTCGGCCGCGAGTCGCGCAGCTTCGGCCTGCTCTGCCGCAAGGCGTTCCTGCTCGAGCCGTTCCGCTTCGGCGCGTTCCGCCAGACGTTCCTGCTCCAGCCGTTCTGCTTCGACGCGTTCGGCCTCCTCCGCGCGTGCCTGCGCGGCCTGCCTTTCTGCCTCCAACGCAGCCTGTTCGGCGGCGATGCGTTCGGCCTCGGCACGTTCGGCGGCAACGCGTTGCTCTTCCGCCAGCCGTTCGGCTTCAGCACGTTCGCGTGCGGCTTGTTCAGCCGCACGTGCGGCCTCGGCGGCGCGCTCGGCTTCGAGACGCTGCGCTTCCGCGGCAAAGCGTTCGATTTCCGACTGCTCGGCCCGGGCTTGCTCGGCCGCGCGCTCGCCTTCTGCATCCGCGAACTGGGAATAGGGAGCGGTCGCGCCGGTTTCGGCGGCGATGCCCTGCAGGAAGCTCGCCACCGCCGCGCTCTCGTCACCTTCGGATTCGTCGCCGAATACCGATTCCGGCTCGGACGCGGATTCTTCCGCCATCGGGACCTGCGCGATCTCCTGCGGCTGCACCGGTTCTTCGACCGGCACGTCGGCTGCCGCGGACTCCAGCGTGATCACCGCCGGCACTTCGTCCTCGTCGCTCATGTGCAGCACGTCGGCAAGTGCGGCTTCCGGCAGCGTGTCGCGCAAACGCGCCAGACGTTCGGCCAGCGCGGTGGAATCGGGCACTTCCGGTTCCGGCGCGTCGAATTGCGCGATCACGTGATCGGTCATCGCCACGCTGTCGCGCAGTGCAGCGATGCCTTCGGCATCCGGTGCCGCCCGCGCGGCGCGCATGCGCTTGAACCAGCTTTCCAGCGGCGTCAGCACCGCCGCCAGCACCGGGATGTCCACCATCGCCACGGCACCGTGCAGCGTATGCGCGGCGCGCACCATGGCATCGTCTATCGGCCGCGGCGCATCGGCGTGCGCAAGGTAATCGCGCATGGTGGAGAGGTGCTGCGCGACTTCGCTGCGCAGGATTTCCAGCAGCATCGGGTCCACCGGCGGCAGCAGCGGACCGGCGAACACCGGCTCCTGCGGCGCGGGCGTTTCCACCGCCGGCACCGTTGCGGCCAGAGTGGCTTGCGGAACCTGTTCGACCTCCGCAGCACGCGGTACCCAGCGGCGCACCATGCGGCGCACTTTGTGCGTCTGCATGAAATCTTCCACGCGCGCGGGTTCGCCTGCGGCGAGCTTGTCGGCGGCCTGCATGATCGCCGCCAACGGTGCGCGCGGCGCCTCGCCGCCCTGCAGCGCGGCATGCAATTCGGGCAGCGCGGCCAGCGCGTGATCCACCAGCATCTGCACGTTGGCATCCGGCGGAATGGTCCGGTCGAGCACGCGATTGAGCATGTTCTCGACTTTCCAGCTGAATTCACCCAGGGCCAGCGCGCCGACCAGGCGGCCGGAACCCTTGAGCGTGTGGAAGGAACGGCGCACGCTCTTCAGCGCGTCCAGGTTCTCCGGATCGGCCTTCCACGGCGGCAGGTGCTGACGGATGCTGGCGATCTCCTCGCCGACTTCCTCGACGAACACCTCGCGGATGTCCTCGTCAATGCCGGCCGCATCCTGGAAGTGGGCGGCACCGGCATCGCCGGCCACCGGCTCCTCGACTTCCTCTTCGACCTCGACCCATTCGCCCTCGCCCTGATCTGCCTGCGATTCGGCGGCGGTCTGGGTCTCCACGAGATTCAGGCCCGCCAGTTCCTGCGCACCGGAAGCCGGCGCCTGTGCGGTGCCGACGATCAGATCGGATACATCCGAACCCGCCGCGATGCTGACCGCTTCGGAAAGATCCGGCGCGGCGAAACTGACTGCCGCCGGCGCGGGCCGCTCGGCGGCTTCGCGTTTGGCCGGCACCGGCCAGTAACCGAGCGCTTCCAGACTGCGTTGCGTGCCGGCGAGAATGCGCTCGCCGCCACCGCGCGCATCGCGCGCAGCTTCGAGGTAATACTCCACACCGGCCATCGCGTCGGCCAGCGTGTCCATCTGCTCGGCGGTGGGGATGCGGCGGTCGGCGATCAGCTCGTTGTCCACGAAGCGGCCGATGCCGGCCAGCAATTCGGCCGGGCGCGGCATGTCCAGCATGCGCAGCGCGCCGCAGACTTCTTCCAGCAGCGCGGGCACGCCGAGCACGCGGTCGTGCGCCCACGGTGATTCGATGAAGGCGACGATGTCATCCTTCACTTTCGACAGATTGGCCGCGGCTTCGCGCATCAGCGCATCCACGACCTTGCGCGCTTCCGCCCGCGGCATGGCCTCGGGTTCTGCCTGTTCCTCGGCGGGTGCGCCGATGCGCTCGATGTGATCGTCCAGCGAAGCGTCCACGAACAGCAGCGCGCCGGCGACATCCAGCAGGGTCTCTTCGGCAGCCGGACGCTGCCCGTGTGCAACGGCTTCCAGCACTTCGCGCTGTTCGGAAACGACGCGGCGCGGCACCCCGAGCCCGAGCATGCCGAGCGTATCGCCCACGCGGTGCAGGGTTTCAATGTGCGGCGCGAGTTCGGCGGAATCGGCGCCTTCGCGGCGCAGGAAAATGTCCAGTGCTTCCTTGACCCGCAGCAGGTCTTCCTTCAGCGCCTGCGAAACGGTGTCCAGTAGCACGCGATTGCGGCCGCTCATCGAACCGCGCGCCTGCTCGAGTTCTTCCGCGCTCGGCAGCAGCGCGTCCAGCGCGTAGGTTTTGCGAATCTGGTCGCCGCGCGCCGCACCAGGCTTGGCCTGCGCCAGCAGATACAGCAGTGACTGATTGAGGTCGCTGCGATCCTCGTCGGCCAGCACTGCTTCGCCGTCGTCCTGCAGAGCCTTGATCGCGCGGTCCACGCGGCCGAACTGCTGCTTGGCCGCTTCAGTCGTGGGCTCGTCCAGCTTGCCCTCCTGCAGCGCTTCCAGCACGCCGCCGGCGATCCACCACAACCGCCGTGCCGGCAAGGTGTGGCTGATCGCGCCGAGTTGATCCAGGACCTGGCGCATGCCGGCGAAATCGGCATTCGACGGCGCCCGCAGCCACGTTGCCAGCAGCGCCTGGAAACGCGCGCGCAATGCGGTGGCACGTTGACGCAAATCGCCGAACGGCAACGCCACGCGCGCACCGGGTACGTCCGGCGGCAGCGCGTGCTCGAGATTGGGCGCGAACAGCGCGCTTTCGGCCAGCGGCGCCTCGGCGCGGCTGCGGCGCAACTCGTTCAACAGCGGCAACAGGACGATCGGGATGTCCTTGTTGCCGGCCTGCACGCGCTCGAGGTAATCGGGCAACTGCACCAGCCCGCGCATCAGCACGGTGTAGGCTTCGTCGCGATCGGGCGCCTTGTTGTCCAGCAGCGCCTGCGCGAGGGCTTCCATTTCCTCGGTGAGCATCGCCGCGCCGTACAGCTCCACCATCCGCAACGTGCCCTGCACCTGGTGCAGATAGGTGGCGCAGAAGCGCATCAGGCTGGAGTCGGCCGGATCCTCGACGTACGCCTCGAGCGCCTGCCGCGCCTGCAGCAGGGTCTCGTCAATCTGCGGCTTGACCCAGCCCAGCGTGGTGAAGTCAATGTCGTCTTCGAGTTGCATCGTCGAGTCCTGATGCCAATTCCTGCGCCGCTCGGGGATTGCTGCGGCCACGCGAGCGGCACATAAAGCGTTTTAGACACGGATCAGCGCGGATAAAAACAAAGCCAAGTTTTCACTCCGCGCCAACCCGTGTGGATCCGTGTCGGAAATGTTGTCGCTTACGCCGGCAACTTGAAGTCCGCCACCGAGCGGCGCAGGTCCTGCGCGAGCTGGGCCAGGTTGCCGATGGACTCGGCGGTCTGGCTGGCGCCCACCGAGGTCTGCGCGGTGATCTCCTGAATCACGTGCATGGTGGAGGTGATGTTGGTCGCCGCCGCGGACTGCTGCTTGGCCGCGGTGGAAATGCCCTGAATCAATCCGGCGAGGTTGTTCGACACCGTTTCGATCTCGCCCAGCGCGGTACCTGCATCCTCGGCGAGGCGCGCACCGTTCACCACCTCGGTGGTGGTCTGTTCCATCGAACTGACCGCCTCGTTGGTATCGGACTGAATGGTCTGCACCAGCGTCTCGATTCGCTTAGTCGCACCGGAAGCGCGTTCGGCCAGTCGCTGCACCTCGTCCGCGACCACCGCGAATCCGCGGCCCGCCTCACCGGCCGAGGCCGCCTGAATGGCTGCGTTCAACGCGAGAATGTTGGTCTGTTCGGCGATGTCGTTGATCAGTTCCACGATCGAGCCGATTTCCTGTGAGGATTCACCGAGGCGCTTGATGCGCTTGGAGGTCTCCTGGATCTGCTCGCGGATCGAGTCCATGCCGCTGATCGTCTGCCGCACGATCGCCGCGCCATTGGAGGCGATTTTCACCGAGCGCTGCGCCACCTCGGCGCTGTCGGCGGAGTTCTTGGACACCTGGTCAATGGACACCGCCATTTCGTTGATCTTTGCGGAAGCCGAGGTGATCTGCTGCGCCTGATGCTGCGCGGCTTCGGCCAGATGCATGGCGGTTGCCTGGGTTTCCTGCGCGGCGGCCGAAACCTGCACGGCCGTCTCGTTGATGGTCGTCACCAGTGACCGCAGCGCTTCCACGGCGAAGTTCACCGAGTCCGCGATTGCACCGGTAATGTCCTCGGTCACGGTCGCCTTCACGGTGAGATCGCCTTCTGCAAGCGAACCCATTTCGTCCAGCAGCCGCATGATGGCTTGCTGGTTGCGTTCGTTGAGGCTGCGGCTCTCGACCGAACGGCGGCGCTCGCTGTAGACGAAGTTGATCGCCAGCAGTACCGCGAAGAAAACGGCCAGCACCGCGCACAGCGCGCCGATGGCGACGTTCGGGAACGCCCAGAAATACACCGGCGCGGAGCGGATCTTGCCGAGGGTGTCGGCCACGGACTTGGCTTTCGACAACACGTCGCCGGAATCGAGCGAGGCCTGGTTGGCCGCGTCCTTCACCGCAACGATGGTGGGCGCCGCGGCGATCAGCTTGTGCACCGGCGCATCCAGTTGCGACCAGGTCTTCTGCACGTCGGCAAGAATCTGTTTGCCTTCCGGCGGTGCGCCGGCGGAGAGCTGGTTCAGCACGCCGGCGTAAGTCGCGGAGTCGCGCGCCAGGCCGTCCGCGGCGGCGGCGGAGCTGTCGCCGCCCTGCAATACGTCGGTGACGCGGCGGATCAGCCGATCGCCGAGCACCATCTGCTGGGAGGCGTCGTAGATCTGCGAAGCCGAACCGCGCTGCTGCAGGATGTTCACCACCTCGTTGATGCGCGAGTTCAGCAGCGGCATTTTCTGGGTGAAGGTGTCGGCCTGGGCTGCGGAATCCAGTACCGCGTCCTTGTTGGCGGCGATCTTGCCCAGATCGGCGTTCAGGCGCGACCACGACTTGTTCAGTTCCGCCATCGGGCCGGACAGGCCCAGCGCATTGCCGTAGGCCGGCATGCCGGTGGCCGGGTCGCCCTTGTTCAGGTGCTGGACTGCGCTGTCAATTTCCGCGCGCGTGCTGTCCAGTTCCTTGAAGGAATCTATGTTGCCGCCCGCCGATTCGATCGCGAACTTCGCCACCAACTGCGAGTCCACCTGGACCTGCGTGGTCAATGCCGCCGCCTTGCGGTCGTCGCCGTTGCGGATGTTCAGCAATGCGAAGTCCAGACCTGCGACGACGATCGCCGCCACCAGCAGGACGATCAGCCAGGTCTGTGCCCCCGACTTGCGCCCCTGTACCGCTCCCGAAGTCGCGCTCATGTTGTTACCTCACCGCTTTCAATAGTCATTTGTCCGGCGGAGCCGTGGGCTCCGTTCAAGGCTCCGCATCCCCACAACCCCTATCGAATCCTCGACAGCGCGGATTCGATTGCCCCTTGACCCAAGGGACGAAAAAAACAGGCTTCGCTGTTGCGATCCTGCATCATTCACATCGAAGTCTGCTGGAAATCGCTGGCGCGACTCAGCTCGACCATGCTGAACATGCCCCACTTGCGCTCGTTCAGCATCACGTTCTCGGTGACGAAGCGCGCCAGCCGCGGATCGGATTCGCCTTCCGCATCCATGCGCTGCTCGTCGGTCAGATTGCGCTGGCCGAGCACTTCGTCCACCAGCAGGCCCACGCCGCCGCCCGCCTGCTTCACCCACAGCACGCGCGAACGATCCGACACGTGCGTGCGCTGCTCCATCAGGAAGTGCTTGAGGTCCACGACCGCCAGCAGGTTGCCGCGCACATTGCCCACGCCCAGCAGCCAATTGCGGGTCGAAGGCACCGGCGTCAGGGCCGCGGGCATGCTCAGGATTTCATTGACTTCCGAGATACTGGCGACGAAATAACGGTCGCCGATGCGGAAGCCGATGCCCCTCCACAGGCCGGGCGCCTCGATCTGCTCGGGCACGCCGGCGACATGCGCCAGCGAGCGCCGCTCGTAATCCACCAGCGCCTCGAAACTGTTCAGCATCGGGCGCGCTTCGCGCTTGCGCGCGGGTTGGTTTTCCGCCGTCTCATCGGCAGAGGCTTCGATCACTTCCACCGCAGCCTCCTCCCCGGCCATCGCGATGGCGACATCATCGGCATTCATCCGCTCCTCCGCATTGATGGCGTGTGCAGTTTCGCGCGCGCCATCGTGCGCGCGGTGGGCAGGGATCCTGGGGGAGCGTTTCTTGCCCATTGCCTCTCCCGGCGACCGCCTCAGGCTGCGCTTGGCAGATGCTTGCTGATGTGCGCCAGCAGGTCCTTTTCGCTGACCGGCTTGGTCAGGAAGTCGCGGGCGCCCTGGCGCAGGCCCCACATGCGGTCCGTTTCCATCGTTTTGGTGGTGACGATCACCACCGGGATGGAGCTGGTTTCCGGGTCCTTGGACAGCGTGCGCGTGGCCTGGAAGCCGTTCATGCCGGGCATGATCACGTCCATCAGCACGAGATCGGGCCGTTCCGCCTTGGCCGCGGCAATGCCCTTTTCGGCGTCGGCCACCGCAGTGACCTTGTGGCCCGCCTTCTGCAACGCGCCGGTGAGCACCTTCACGTCGGTCGGCGAGTCGTCAATGATCAGGATGTGAGCCATGCTTTCCTCTTCTTCACCCGCGCCGCGCGCGGTATTCGGTTGGTCAGGTGGTTTCGACGTGCCGCTTGATCGCGCCGAGCAGTTCCTCGCGCGTGAACGGCTTGGTCAGGTATTGCTCGGAGCCGACGATCCTTCCGCGCGCCTTGTCGAACAGGCCGTCCTTGGAGGACAGCATGATCACCGGCGTGGCGCGGAAGTGCTGGTTGTTCTTGATCAGCGCGCAGGTCTGATACCCGTCGAGCCGCGGCATCATGATGTCCACGAAAATGATGTCGGGCTTCAGGTCGGAAATCTTGGACAGCGCCTCGAAGCCGTCCACGGCGGTCAGGACCTCGGCGCCTTCCTTCTTCAACAAGGTCTCGGCCGTGCGGCGGATGGTCTTGGAATCATCGATGACCATCACCTTCAGGCCGACCAGGCTGCCATGGTTCGCAATGTCGTTCACTTGAGATCCCCGCCGCATAAAACCGGCCATGTGTGGATGCAATATGCGTGCCGGAAGTCACATTCCGTTCAGCACGCCGGACCGCCATCGGTCGCTCCATCGCGCACGCCGGATGGCACGAAGGATGTGATGCTTAAAACACCGCGGGCCGGCACTGTCAAGTAGAGTTGCCGCGCGGAAGCCGGTGGCCGGCGCTGGCGTATGCGAAGATCTGCGTCCCCTTGCCCCGCCGGCTCCTGGATCATTTGCGCAGGGAAGCGCCTGATCCGGCCCTCGGATTTAGAGTCGCCCAAACCATGCCGTTGAAACTCGCCGTGCTGATGGACCCGATCGGCACGATCAAGCCGAAGAAGGACACGACGCTGGCCTTGTTGCTGGAAGCGCAGCGGCGCGGACATCCGTTGTTCTACATGGAACAGCGCGATCTGGCCGTGCGCGACGGCGCGGCGTGGGCGAAGCTCGCGCCGCTGGAGGTGGCGGACAGCCCTTCCCGCTGGTTCGAGTTGGGCGAGCCGCACTGGCGTCCTCTGGCCGAGATGGATGTGGTGCTGGCGCGCAAGGACCCGCCCTTCGATGCGCAATTCCTCTACGACACGCTGGTACTGGAAACCGCCCGGCAGGCAGGCGTGCGCGTGATCAACGATCCGCAGGGCCTGCGCGACTACAACGAGAAGCTGGCGGCGCAATTGTTCCCGCAGTGCTGCGCACCGGCGCTGGTGGCCCGCGATCGCGACGAACTGCGCCGCTTCGCGCGCGAACACGGCGAGGTGGTGTTGAAGCCGCTGGACGGCATGGGCGGCCGCGGCATCTTCCGTTCGCGCGGCGATGACCCCAACCTCAATTCCATTCTCGAAACGCTGGTCGGTGAGGATGCGCGCTTCGCGATGGCGCAGAAATTCATCCCCGAAATCACGGCCGGCGACAAGCGCATCCTGATGGTGAACGGCGAGCCCGTGCCCTACGCGCTGGCGCGCATCCCGCAGGGCAGCGATTTCCGCGGCAATCTCGCCGTGGGCGGGCGCGGCGAAGGCGTGCCGCTTTCCGAACGCGATCGCTGGATCGCTGCACAAGTGGGGCCGGAACTGACGCGCCACGGCATGTTGTTCGTGGGCCTGGACGTGATCGGCGATTACCTCACCGAAGTGAACGTCACGTCGCCCACCTGCGTGCGCGAGCTGGATGCGCTGTTCGGGCTGAATATCGCCGGATCGGTGTTCGATGCGATCGAAGCCGCCTCGGGGTCCCGGGACTCCAAAACCGGGACCCGGGCATTTCGCGCGTGAACGCTGTTGCTGCACATCCGTCTTCGGGCGATACCGACCGGCTCGGCGTCACCCTGCTGTTTTCGCTGGTCGTGCATGCGGTACTGATCCTGGGGATCGGCTTCGAATTCGCCAAACCCAAGCCCAGCCTGCCCGCGCTGGATGTCACCCTGCTCACCAGCGCCAACGCGCTGGCGCCGGACAAGGCGGATTTCCTGGCGCAGGCCAACAATTCGGGCGGCGGCGACGCCGACCGGGCGAAGCGCCCCAGCACGCTGTTCTCCGGCCCGCTGCCGACCGACGAGCAAGGCGTCGCGCCGATGCCGCTGCAACCTTCCGCACCTGCGCCGAGCGTGGCCAGCGCGCCGCGCTATCTCAGCACGCGTGCGCAGGCCGATGAAAAAGTCTCGCGGGTCCCGGAGCGCCGCGAACGCGATCAGGTCGCACCGCGCCAGTCAGCGATCCCGATTGACCGCCAACTGGAAATGGCCAAGCTGACCCAGGAAGTGCGTGCGGAAGAAGAAGCCTACGCCAAGCGCCCGCGCAAGCGGCACATCTCCGCCAATACCCGCGAATATGCGTACGCCGCGTACATGAAAGCCTGGGTGAGCCGCATCGAGCGGATCGGCAATCTCAACTACCCCGACGAAGCGCGCCACCGGCAACTGCACGGGCAATTGGTGCTGACCGTGGGCCTGGGCCACGACGGACGGGTGAAGAGCGTGGACATCATCCAGAGCTCCGGCCACAAGGTGCTGGACGATGCCGCGATCCGGATCGTGCACCTGGCCGCCCCGTTTCCGCCGATCCCGCAAGGCAAGGACGACCGCGGCCGCAAAGGCGTGGACGAGCTTTACATCACCCGCACCTGGCAGTTCCTGCCGGGAAACGAATTGCTGACGCGATGAGTTTCGGGACTCGGAGCTCGGAAGCATAAATTCTCGTCATTCCGGGGGCCGTTCGCGGCCTCACCACGAACGGAACGGGACCCAGTGACTTTGCTCCCCCGGCCCGAAGAGTCACCCGGCCCCGGCTTTCGCCGGGATGACAATCGTTGTGCCGTTTCCGATCTCCGCACTCTCGTACAATAACCCTATGGCGGACACCTCCACCCTCACCGGTCACTTCCTGATCGCAATGCCGGCGCTCGGCGACCCCAACTTCGCGCGCGGCGTCGCCTTCGTCTGTCAGCACGGCGAGGAAGGCACCATGGGGCTGGTGGTCAATCGTGCTTCCGAATACAAACTGGGCGACGTGATGGCGCAAATGCAGATGGCCTGCGAACGCGACGACGTGGCTACCCAGCAGGTGCTGATCGGGGGCCCGGTGCAGGTCGAGCGCGGCTTCGTGCTACACGCGCCGGACGAACGTCAATGGGATTCCACCTTTCGCATCAGCGATGCACTGGCGGTGACCACGTCGCGCGACATCCTCGCCGCAATGGCCGAAGGCAACGGCCCGAAGCGCGCGCTGATCGCGCTCGGCTATGCCGGCTGGGGTGCGGGTCAACTCGAACAGGAATTGCGCGAGAACGCGTGGCTTACCGTGGAAGCAAACGAACGCATCCTGTTCGACACCGCGCTGGAAGATCGCTGGCAGGCCGCGGTCGCGCTCGTCGGTGTGGATCCGAATCAACTCAGCGACTACGCGGGCCACGCGTAAAGTGGTCCGGAAAGCCGCTGTATGACGGGATGTGTCCTGGGTTTCGATTACGGCACGCGCACCATCGGTATTGCCGCGGGCTCTCCGATCAGCGCCGG
Organism: Rhodanobacteraceae bacterium; assembly: GCA_051961995.1. Lineage (GTDB taxonomy): Bacteria > Pseudomonadota > Gammaproteobacteria > Xanthomonadales > Rhodanobacteraceae > 66-474. Next base: position 14,867 of record JBQCCR010000054.1, read on the forward strand.
TGCGCAGTCGCTGCAAGCCCTGCCGGCAAAAGGCGGCGAACCCGACTGGCAACGCGTGGACGCATTGCTCGCCGAATGGAAACCCGATGCCTTGGTGGTCGGCCTGCCGCTGACGCTGGATGGCGGCGAACAAGCGGTGACGCGCGGCGCGCGTGCTTTCGCGCAGAAGCTGCGCGCACGCTACGGACTGCCGGTGCACCTTATGGACGAACGCCACACCTCGCAGGAAGCGGCGCGCCGTTTTGCGGAACAGCGCGCAGCCGGTACCGCACGCCGCCGCAACGCGTCCAATATTGATTCGCTGGCCGCGGTGGTGATCCTGGAGGCGTGGTTGCGTGAAACGCCGTGATCATGGCCTCACTCCATTATCATTGCGCGCCATGCGCCACCTCCTGACCCTCGAAAATCTGCCGCGCGCGGAAATCATCCACCTGCTTGATCGCGCCGAAGCGTTTCGTGCGCTCGGTCAGCAGCGCGAGGTGCTTGCCGGCCGCACGGTGCTGAACCTGTTCTTCGAGAACTCCACCCGCACCCGCACTTCGTTCGAGATCGCCGCGCGCAGGCTGGGTGCTGATGTCGTCAACTTCGATGTTTCGCACTCGTCCACGGCCAAGGGCGAGAGCCTGCTCGACACCCTGCACACGTTGGAAGCCATGCGACTGGATGCGCTGATCGTGCGCCATGGCCAAAACCGCCTGCCGGATTATCTTGCCGAACATGCACGCAGCGAGGTGGCGGTGATCAACGCCGGCGATGGCCATCGCGCGCATCCCACGCAAGGCTTGCTCGATGCGTTGACCATCCGCCAGCGCCGCACCCGCTTCGAAAATCTGCGCATCGTGATCTGCGGCGACATCCGCCATTCGCGCGTCGCGCGTTCGGATGTGCATGCGTTCACCGCACTGGGCGCGAAGGACATCCGCCTGTGCGCGCCGCGCGCACTGCTGCCGGAAGACGCGAACGAATTCCGTGGCTGCACGTTGACCGAAGATTTCGATGCCGCGCTGGACGGCGCGGACGTGGTGATCATGCTACGCATCCAGAAGGAACGCATGGCCGCTGCGCTGCTGCCCGCCGACGCCGATTACTTCACCCATTACGGTCTGGATACGCGCAGGCTCGCGCTGGCCAAACCCGATTGCCTGGTGCTGCATCCCGGCCCCATCAACCGTGGCGTGGAGATCACCGGCGAAGTCGCCGACGGCGCACACTCGCGCATCCTGGACCAGGTGGGCAACGGGGTGTTCACGCGCATGGCCGTGCTGGCAGAGCTGCTCGTTTCCAACGCATAATCCGGCCATTCATCATCCGGGGGGAAAGCCATGTACCGTTCGATGCGCCGTTGCGCGCTGGTCTCCGCCTGCGTGTCACTGTTGCTGCTCGCCGGCTGCGGCAAGAAGACCGTCGAGGACACCGCGCCGCTTTCGTTCGCGCCCGCGGACACGCCCTACCTCTATGCCAATTTCAAGCCGCTGCCGAATGACGTGCGGCAGGCGATGAACAAGCGCAGCTTCGCGCTGATGCAGTATTCGGCAGCAAGCTACAAGCGCATGGCGCAGATGCTGGCGGCGAACAATCCGGACCTGGCACGCGTGCTGGACGAAATCGCCACCGAGATGGGCGGCATCAAGACGCCGCAGCAACTGGAGCAGACCACCGGTTTCAGCCAGCAGGCGCGCATCGCGTTCTACGGCATCGGCCTGGCGCCGGTCGCACGCGTCGAGCTGGCCAATCCGGATGCGTTTCGCGGACTGCTCGCGCGCATCGAAAAGAGCATCGGTCAATCCTTCGCGGTCGCCAAGCTCGACACCCAGGATTACTGGAACATCGGCGGCGCAGGCGACAAGTTGCACCTGCTGCTGGCGATCGAACCGAACAGGCAACTGGTCGCCACGCTGGCACCGGCGAATGCGGACCCGGCGCTGCTGAAGCGACTGCTTGGATTGACCAAGCCGGAGCACAGCGCAGCCGAGCGTTTGTCCGACATCGACGGCGCGCACGGCTACACCGATTACGGTTCGGGCTACCTAGATCTGCCGAAACTGTTGTCGCACCTCTCGGATTCGAAGGATCCGGTCACGCTGGCCTATGCCGCGGCACTCGGCGCACCCGCTCCCGGCAGCGATCCTTCATGTCCCGCTGAATTCGCCTCCATCGGCGCGCAAATGCCGCTGGCGAGTTTCGGCGTCGAGGATTTCAAGGCTGACCACATCCGCGCCAGCCTGGATGTTTCACTGTCGGCGCCGCTGCGCGGCATGCTGGCGGATCTGAAGCAGCCGGTTCCCGGCATGGCGGCGACGTCCGACGATTCGCTGTTCGATCTCGTGCTCGCGCTGCCGTTGCAGAAGGTCCGGGCGTTCTGGCAGGCACGCGCGCAGGCGGTCGCCGCGCAGCCGTACAAGTGCCCGACACTGGCGCCGCTCAACGAAGGCTTCAAGTCGATGGCGACCACGCTGCAGACGCAGATGCCGCCGCAGGTTTCTTCCCTGCTTGGCGTGCGCATGGTGCTGGATCAACTGGTGCTCGGCAGCAGCCCCGCCGCTCCGACGCAGTTCGCCGCGCGCCTGCAAGTGGCCAGCGCCGATCCGGATGCGCTGCTGCAAATGGCGCAGAAGAACCTGCCGCAACTCGCGATCACGGAGGTCAAGGCCGATGGCAAGCCGATCGCGGTCACCCTGCCGCCGCCATTGCAGTCGCTGGCCGGCGGCGCATCGCAAGGCTGGATCGCCGCCGACCAGCATTCGATCGGCATCGCGATCGGTGCGGGCGAAGACACCAGGCTGGCGAGCATGTTGACGGCGGACGCGGGCAACGGCAGCGGCCTGCTGCGCATGCACTTCGATGGCAAGCTGTATGGCACCTTCGCCGATTTCAGCGATTCGCTGATGGCCAAGATGCCACCGGCCATGCAGCCGCAATTGCAGCAACAGGGCGCGATGATGCGCCTTTATGCCAAGTGGCTGCGCAGCGTGGACAGCAAGGTCACGCTGGATGACGAAGGCATGCACATGCAGCTCGATATGGCGCTTGCCCAGTAACCGACGAGCCTGGGTCGGCCTACACCGGCCCGGGGGTCCGGCGGTCGTTTTCCAAAACATTACCGACATGGGGAGTCATGTGATGTCTGGAATGAAGGTGCTCGTTGCACTCTGCCTTTTGATTGCTCCCGCGGCGCAAGCCGCCCATACGCTGCTCGCGCCGGTGTATCCGGGCGCGGTGCATGATGCGGCCTCCGACAGCGATTACTACCAATCCTTTTTCACCCGTGATCCCATCGAGAAGGTGCAGGCCTGGTACCAGGCACAAGGCATCAAGCTCGCGGACGGAAGTGACTCGCGCAACTCTACGAACCACGGGCTGTGCATGCGCAATGTTCCGCTCGGCACGGTCAACAAGTGCTATTCAAAGGTGCTGCTCGGCCAGAGCGGTACGGCGCGCTATCTGAGAAACGTGGTGGATGCCTACAGCGCCGGCATCGTGATCCAGTCCAAGGAGCGCGAACCCGAACATGCTCCCGAAAAGCCGCAGAGCACCGGCGATCCGAACCTGGACAAGATGTACGCGCAATTGGCTGCAGCCCAGGCGCAAATGGACGCGCAAGCCGATGAGATGTCGGCAGAGGTGGGCATGAAGCCGGGCGAGCTGGAAGCGATGAACAAGATGTCCGACCTGTTCGACGGACTCAAGGACGGCACTCTTGCCCCCTACGACCACAGCCGCGCGGAACTGATTGCGCTGTACAAGCGTTATCAATATCTGGAGACAGCCGAGTATCCGAGGGCGCCGGACGGTTCGCAGGATGACTACGACCGCTGGCTGCTGGCAAAGGACAAGGCCCGCTTCAGCCGTGATGCCGATCACTGGAACGACTGGCTGGGTTTCCTCAAGCAGCTCGACGCGCACGCCTACCGCACGCGCATCGTCATCCCGGTGGATCCGAAGAGCTGGGGCCACAAACTTTAGCGCTCGCGCACCTGCCGGAGGCGGCGCGGTGCGGTTCAAGCAAAAGGGCGGCACGGCCGCCCTTTTGTATTCCGAGTGAGCGGCGCGACGCGCTCAGGTCTCCGCCACTTCCACGTCGCCCAGACCCTGGCTGAGCGTGTGCGCATCGCCGCCCTGCGCTAGCTTGATCCGCAGGCGGACCTCGTTGGCGGAGTCGGCGTGACGCAGCGCGTCCTCGTAAGAGATCTCGCCGGCCTGGTAAAGGTCGAACAGGCTCTGGTCGAAGGTCTTCATGCCGAGGTTGTTGGATTCCTTCATCACATCCTTGATCTTGTGGATGTCGCCCTTGCGGATGTAGTCCTGCACCAGCGGCGTGCCGAGCAGCACCTCCAGCGCGACGCGTCGCGCCATCCCGTCGGGCGTTGGAATCAACTGCTGCGCGACGACGCCTTTCAGGTTCATGGAAAGATCCATGTACAACTGGTCGCGCACGTCTTCCGGGAAGAAGTGGATGACGCGCTCCAGTGCCTGATTGGCGTTGTTGGCGTGCAGCGTGCACAGCACCAGATGGCCGGTTTCGGAAAAGTGGATCGCGTACTCCATCGTCTCGCGGGTGCGCACCTCGCCGATCAGGATCACGTCGGGCGCCTGGCGCAGCGTGTTCTTCAGCGCGTTTTCCCAGGAGTCGGTATCAATGCCGAGTTCGCGCTGGGTGATGATGCAGCCCTCGTGCTTGTGCACGTACTCGATCGGGTCCTCGATGGTGATGATGTGGCCGGTCGAGTTCTGGTTGCGGTAACCGATGACCGAGGCGAGCGAAGTGGTCTTGCCCGCGCCGGTCGCGCCGACGAAGATCACGATGCCGCGCTTGGTCATCGCCAGCTGCTTGACGATCGGCAGCAGGTTCAGCTCCTCGACGGTCGGGATCTTGGATTCGATCCGGCGCAACACCATGCCGACGCAGTTGCGCTGGTAGAAACACGATACGCGGAAGCGGCCCACGCCTGAGACGCCGATCGCGAACTGGCATTCGTGGGTCTTCTCGAATTCCTCGCGCTGGTTGGGCGTCATCACGTTCAGCACCATGTCGCGCGATTCCTGCGGCGACAGCGGCGTCTGCGTGATCGGCACGATCCGGCCGTTGACCTTGATGGACGGCGCCACGCCGGCCGTGATGAAAAGGTCCGACGCCTTCTTGTGCACCATCAACTTGAGGAAGGAACTGAAATCTACGCTGCTCATGGAAATCCCCTGGGCCATGCCGGCCGATGCAGTTAGCTTACGCCGGTTCGAGTGCGCTGGCGCGGGCAGTGGTGCGGGCCGCGTCACGCTTCCCGGGTGTGGTCTTGCGGGTCTGGATGGGGCGCCCGCTCACGGGCGCGACGAAGGGGCCGGCTCCGTGTCATCGGTCATCGCCAGGCGTCTCGGCGTCCTGCCTCCGGCGCTCGCCACTGCGCGAAATGCATTCGTCGCATTTCACAAATGCGGTGACCCGCCCTGCACGGAATGATCACATTCGGCAAGGCCGGATCCCGGCTGCCGCACTTCAAGTGCCGGCCGGGACGACCACATCCCGTGGTCACTTGAATATGTCTTTGCTCTTCGCCCGCCCGATCGCTTCCTGGCGGGTGATCAGGCCGCGGCGCACCAGATCCTGCAGGCACTGGTCCAGCGTCTGCATGCCGAACTGCTGGCCCGTCTGGATCGAGGAGTACATCTGCGCGACCTTGTCCTCGCGGATCAGGTTCCGGATGGCGGGGATGCCGACCATGATCTCGTGCGCGGCGACGCGACCGCCGCCGACCTTCTTCAGCAGTGTCTGGGAAATCACCGCGCGCAGCGATTCGGACAACATCGAACGCACCATCGGCTTTTCGCCTGCCGGGAACACGTCGATGATGCGGTCAATGGTTTTCGCCGCCGAGGACGTGTGCAGGGTCGCGAACACCAGGTGTCCGGTTTCTGCCGCGGTCAGCGCAAGCCGGATGGTTTCGATGTCGCGCATCTCACCGACCAGGATGAAATCAGGGTCTTCGCGCAGCGCCGAGCGCAACGCCTCGTTGAAACCGTGCGTGTCGCGATGCACTTCGCGCTGGTTGAGCAGACACTTCTGCGCGGTGTGCACGAATTCGATCGGGTCCTCGATGGTGAGGATGTGGCCGTATTCGTTCTTGTTGATGTGATCCACCATCGCCGCCAGGGTGGTGGACTTGCCCGAACCGGTCGGCCCGGTGACCAGGATCAAACCCTGCGGCTGGTCGATCAGTTCCTTGAAGATCTTCGGCGCGCCAAGGTCTTCCAGCGTCCATACCTCGGCCGGAATGGTGCGGAACACCGCTGCCGCGCCGCGGTTCTGGTTGAAGGCATTGACGCGGAACCGCGCCAGGCCCGGGATCTCGAACGAGAAGTCCACTTCCAGGAACTCCTCGTAATCGCGGCGCTGCTTGTCCGACATGATGTCGTACACCAGCGTGTGCACCTGCTTGTGGTCCAGCGCCGGGATGTTGATGCGCCGCACGTCGCCGTCCACCCGGATCATGGGCGGCAGGCCAGCGGACAGGTGCAGGTCGGAGGCCTTATTCTTGACCGAAAAGGCCAGCAGTTCAGCAATGTCCATGGATCACTCCCCTGAAAGACCGGGCGCCGCGCCAGGCGCGACCCGGCCCGAGTATACGCTGGTGAAGGTTTCGCGAAACGGGCCCCGCGCATGAATCGGGAACCGGTTCTCAAGGCCATCCAGGCCCGCATCGAAACCGCAGCCGGCTGCCCGGTGGCCTTGATCGCCGCTTCGAAATCGCAGCCGGCCACGGCGGTCCGCGAACTGGCCGCGGCCGGCCAGCGCGCCTTCGGCGAGAACTACGTGCAGGAGGCGCTGGCCAAACAGCGCGAGCTGACCGATCTGGACCTGGAGTGGCACATGATCGGTCCGCTGCAATCCAACAAGTGCGAGGAAGTGGCGCGGCATTTCCATTGGCTGCAAAGTCTCGATCGCGAAAAACTGATCGCGCCGCTGGATCGCGCGCGGGCCGAAGACAGGCCGCCGCTCAACGTGCTGATCGAGGTGAATCTGGACAACGAAGCCAGCAAGTCCGGCTGCGCACCGGAGCAGGTATCCGCGCTGGCTGCGAAGATCGCGCAAGCACGACGGCTGCGCCTGCGCGGATTGATGGCGATTCCGGAACCCACGCCCGATCGCGGGCAGCGTCGCGTGGCATTCGCGCGCTTGCGTGGAATGTTCGAAGCGCTGCGCCGCGAGCACGCGCAAGTGGACACGCTCTCGATGGGCATGTCGGAGGATTTCGAATTGGCCATCCGGGAAGGCGCGACGATGGTGCGGGTCGGGACGGCGTTGTTCGGGCCCCGAAAGCGTGAGCGGTGAATCGTGGGCGACAAGCGGAAGTCCGCGCATTCGCTTCGTGTTGCGGCTAACCTTGCCGCACCCGCCTGATCACGTGCATCGCGATGACCACCACCGCTGACCGCTCACCGCTCGCCGTCCACAGTGCAACCACCTTCATCGGCGGCGGCAACATGGCGCGCAGCCTGATCGGCGCGCTGATCGGGCACGGCGCCGATGCCACGACGATCGCCGTGGCCGAGCCGCGCGCGGATGCGCGCGACGAACTGGCGCGCGATTTCGGCGTACGCACTTTTTCCGACAATGCCGATGCCGTCGTGGGCGCGGGCTGCGTGGTGCTCGCGGTGAAACCTCAGATGATGCGCAAAGTCTGCGAGCATCTGGCCGAACCGCTGCGCGAAGCGCGGCCGCTGCTGATCTCGATCGCTGCCGGCGTGCGCATCGAGCAACTGGAGCGCTGGCTGGGCGCGCATCTCGCCATCGTGCGCTGCATGCCCAACACGCCCGCGCTGATCGGCGCCGGTGCGACCGGCCTGTGTGCCAATGCACGTGTCGGCGCGGCGCAGCGTGCGCTGGCCGAGCGCATCCTCAACGCCGCCGGCGTCGCGCGCTGGATCGAACACGAAGCGCAGATGGACGTGGTCACCGCACTGTCGGGTTCCGGCCCCGCGTATTTCTTCCTGCTGGTGGAGGCGATGGAAGACGCGGCGGTGCAACTGGGCCTGCCGCGCGACACCGCGCGCGCGCTGGCGGTGCAGACGTGCCTCGGCGCCGGACGCATGCTGGCCGAAGGCGGCGACAGCGCGGCGACCCTGCGTGCGCGCGTCACCTCGCCGCAAGGCACCACGCAAGCCGCGCTGGATACCTTCGCGCAGGGCGACTTCCGCGAACTGGTGCAACGCGCAATGACCGCGGCCACGCGCCGCGGTGGAGAACTTTCGGCAATGCTCGATTGAGAAGGGGGCCAGGGACCCGGGAGCATAAAAGCAGCCGTCATCCCGGGGGCGCCGCGGCGCCATCGCGGCGGAACCCGGAACCCAGCGGCTCCGCCCTGTCGTCACTTGAAAGCAAAAGGCACTGGGTCCCGGCTTGCGCCGGGATGACGAGCATGTAGGCTGTCCGGCAACCAGGAAACGTCATCGGCACCCATTCCATGTCCTACTTCGCAAGCGCCGCCGCCCTGCTGATCGAGATCGCCTTCGGCGTGATCGTCGTACTGTTCGTGCTGCGCCTGCTGGCCGAAGCGGTGCGCGCCGACTTCTACAATCCGTTGAGCCAGTTCCTTTACCGCTGCACCAACCCGGTACTGATGCCGCTCAGGCGCATCATTCCGAACTTCCGCCGCATCAACATCGCTGCGCTGCTGATCGCGTGGCTGGCGGAGTTCCTGAAGAACCTGGCGCTGTATGCGCTGATCGGTTTCCGCGGCGCGATTCCGGGCGTGATGCTGCTGGGCTTCGCCGACCTGCTGGATTTCTTCGCGGTGCTGTACCTGGTGATGATCTTCGTGTGGGCGCTGCTGAGCTTCGTCAGCCTGGACGCACGCCATCCGCTGATTCCGCTGCTGGGCCGGTTGGTGGAGCCGGTGCTGCGGCCGTTGCGCAGATGGCTGCCGGCGCCGGGCGGGCTCGATCTTTCGCCGGCCCTGGCAATCCTGATCATCCTGCTGCTGCGGCTGCTGATCGTGACGCCGCTGTTCGACCTCGGCCATCGCCTGAGCCTTTGAGCTCTTCCGCAGGAGCGCTCCTACATGGGCGTTTCCGGACTCCTCGCCCAATCGGCAATCACCGCGTGCAACGCGTCCAGCCCGTCGGACAACGCGGCCGGGCCCGGCTGCAGGATGATGGGCGATTTGATTTCGAACAGCTGACCCTCGCGTACCGCCGGAATCTTGTCCCAACCCGGACGCGCCGCCAGCTTCGCGGGACGGAATTTCTTGCCGCACCATGATGCGAGGATGACGTCGGGCGCGCGGCGGACCACTTCCTCGCTGTCGGCAATGATGCGGCACTTCGCCAGCGATTGCTCCGCAAGTTCCGGAAACACGTCGTCGCCGCCGGCGATGCGGATCAGTTCCGCCACCCAGCGGATGCCGGAAATCATCGGCTCATCCCATTCCTCGAAGTACACGCGCGGCCTGCGCGGCAGTCGCGCGGCCTGCGCGCGCACGTTCCCGATGTGCGCTTCCGCTTCCTTCGCCAACCCTTCGGCTTTTTCGCCTGCGCCGACCAGCGCGCCAAGCCTGCGGATGTAGTCGAGGATGCCCGTGACCGAACGGTGGTTGCTGATCCACACTTCCACACCATTCGCAATCAGTTCGCGCGCGATGTCGGCCTGGATGTCGGAAAAACCGATCGCGAAATCCGGTTTCAGTTTCAGGATCTCGCCGATCCTGGCGCTGGTGAACGCCGAGACTTTCGGCTTCTCCTTGCGCGCGCGCGGCGGCCGCACCGTGAAACCGCTGATGCCGACGATGCGCTCCTGCTCGCCGAGCGCGTACAGCACCTCGGTGGGCTCTTCGGTGAGGCAGACGATGCGATGGGGCCCGCGCATTCAATATCCGAGGAACGTGATGCTGATCTTGCGCGTGTGCGGCGCGGCACGATGTTCCCACAGGTACACGCCCTGCCAGGTGCCCAGCGCCAATTCGCCGTCGCGCACCGGCAAGCTCAAGCTCACTCCGGTCAGGATCGAGCGCACGTGCGCGGGCATGTCGTCCGGCCCTTCCGCATCATGCTGGAACAGCGGATCGCCATCCCGCACCAGCCGCGAAAAGAAACGCTCCAGATCCTCGCGCACCACCGGATCCGCGTTCTCGCAGATCAGCAGCGAGCAGCTGGTGTGATGCGTGAACACATTCGCCACGCCTTCGCGCAATCCGCTTCCGGTCAGTGCCGCTCGGAGTCTGTCATCCAGCTCGACGAAGCCACGTCCGCGCGTACGCACTTCGAAGCTCGAACTTGCGATACGCGTAACGGGCCGTGCACTGCTCATGGGTACAACAGGCGCTGTTTCCATTCGCCGTTGATCAGCTCCCAGCGCACGCGCTCGTTGAGGCGATGCACGTGCGCATACCAGAACTCGACCATGTCCGGCACCACGCGAAAGCCGCCCCAGTGCGGCGGGCGCGGGATCGTGCGGTTCTCGAACTCCTGTTCGCGCTGCTCGACGCGCGTCTCCAGCAGCTTGCGATCCGGCAGCGTGCTGGACTGCTCGGAAGCCCAGGCCCCGAGCTGGCTCAGGCGCGCGCGGGTCGCGAAATAGACGTCCGATTCCTGCTCACTCAACTTTTCCGCGCGACCCTCGATGCGCACCTGCGCGGCTGGTTGCAGATGCTTCCAGTGCAGCGTCAGCGCGACCTGGCTGTGCGCCACCATCGCCAGCGCCTTTTCGCTGCGGTAATCGGTGAAGAAGGTGAATCCGCGCTCGTCCACATGCTTCAGCAGCACCATCCGCGCGGACACCTTGCCGTCCGCGCCGACGGTGGCGACGTTGACCGCGCCGGGTTCCGGATCGCCGTCGCGCCGCGCCTCGTCAATCAGGTTGCGCAGGGTGGCGAGGATTTCGAGATTCAACATCCTTATCAAAGCCGTGTGGGGCGGACCCAGACCCGCCATGGAAATTCAAGCCGGCCCGCCGTCGGCGGGTCAAGACCCGCTCTAGGCCGGTTCCAGTCGGTAGCCGTGCTGGTAAATCGCCGTCAGACGCCAGCCATGCTCGCCGGACAATTGCAGTTTCTTGCGCAGCCGGCTGACGTGCGTGTCCACCGTGCGCGTGCTGACGCTGGGCCCGAGATTCCAGATGTTCTCCAGCAGCGAGTCGCGGCTGACAATGCGGCCCTGGCGGCGGATCAGGTAACAGGCGAGTTCGTATTCGCGCTGGGTGAGTTCGATTTCATCGCCGGCCACGCTGATCCGGCGGCGCTGCGGGTCCACCGAATATGGCGGCAAGGAGAGCGCAGCCTGGACCTCGCTTTCGCCCGCGCCACTACGGCGGCGCAAGGCTGCGTGCACGCGCGCCAGCAATTCGGCCTGCTTGGGTGGCTTCACCACGTAATCGTCGGCGCCCGCCTGCAGGCCTTCGACGATGTCACTCTCGTCGGCGCGCGCAGTCAGGAATAGTACCGGCAGATCGGAATTGGGCGAGTGCCGAATCCAGTCCACCACTTCAAGGCCGGTCGCGTCCGGCAGATTCCAGTCCAGCAGCAACAGGTCCACGGCTTCGCTGCCGAGGCGCTTGCGGAATTCACCGGCGCTGGCGAACACCGCGCAGCGATAACCGGCCGATTCCAGCCACAACCGCAGCAATGCCGCCTGCTCGGGATCGTCCTCCAGACAACCGATCGTCCATTCGCGTTCGCTCATGCGCGCTCCCCCATCGAGTCGCTCAAATCAAAATGAAATCGCGCCTTCCCTGGCCATGGCATCTCCTGGTGCGCACAGTCCGCGGCGGATCAATCCACCACAAAGTTGATCCGCATGTTCACCCGCCACTCGCGAATGCTGCCATCGTCATGGGTGGCGACCTTGATCTCGTTGATCCAGGCGCCCTTGATGTTCTTGACGGTCGCCGAAGCCTTGCCGAGGCCTTGCTTCACCGCATCCTCGATGCCCTTCTCCGACGACGCGCTCAGTTCGATCACCTTGGTGACTGACATGGGAACCTCCTTTGCAGATGGCCCGCCCCGGCTCGCGGAGAACATGCGTAGCCGTACGCCGGACATCGTAGCAAACTCGGGGTGTTGAATGCGCGTTGCCGCGTCACGTTCGTACGCGTTCTTGCGTGTGAATGCGGGCGCGGAGCCCCCGGCGGCGGAGCTGCATGCCCATGGATGGCAGCCCGGGCGCTTTTACCCGCACTTCTCAAAAAAGCGCGCGCGCAATGGCATCATGGGCCATCCCCGGAAGGTTATTTCCTTGAATCCTTCGCGCAATCTGTTCCTGATCGGCCCGATGGGCGCGGGCAAGACCACCGTCGGCAAGCGGCTGGCCGCGCACTTCGGCCTGCCGTTCATGGATCTCGACGCCGAAATCGAAGCGCACACCGGTGCCGACGTGCCGCTGATCTTCGATATCGAGGGCGAACCCGGCTTTCGCCGCCGTGAATCGGCGTTGCTGGCCGAGTGCAGCGCGCGCGATGGCGTGGTGCTCGCCACCGGCGGCGGCGCGATCCTGGATACGAACAATCGCGGGTTGCTCGCCGCGCGCGGATTCGTGGTGTGGCTGCAGACCGATGTCGCGCAGCAATTGCAGCGGCTGGAACGCGATCGCCATCGTCCCTTGCTGCAATCGGCCGATCGTCGCGAGCGGCTGGAAGCAATGGCGCACGCGCGCAATCCGCTCTATGCCGAAATCGCCGATTTGACCGTGCCCTCGCACGCGCACACGCCCGCGCAGGCGGCCGAACACGTCGCGCAGGAGTTGGAGCATCGCTGGCACCGCACGCCGCAGGCGCGCAGCGCATGAGCGGCGCGGTGACCGAAATCGAAGTCGGTCTGGGGGCCCGGCGCTATCCGATCCGGATTGGATCGGGCCTGCTTTCCGATTCCGCAAAGGGGCGGGAGGCAATCCGGGCAGCCATCCGCGGCGGGCATTCATTGATCGTCAGCGATGAAAACGTCGCGCCGCTCTACGCCGCTGGCGTGAAATCTCTTCTCGAGTCAGGCGATGCTGCGGCGCGCACATCGCTGCTGGCCCTGCCTGCCGGCGAGGCGCACAAGAACCTCGATGCGGTGTCGCGCATCTTTGATGCGCTGGCCGCGCTCGGCGCCACGCGCGATGCGTGCATCGTCGCGCTGGGCGGCGGCGTGATCGGCGACATCGCCGGTTTCGCCGCGGCGTGCTGGATGCGCGGCATGGATTTCATCCAGATGCCGACCACGCTGCTGGCGATGGTGGACTCCTCGGTGGGCGGCAAGACCGGCGTGGACCACGCGGCGGGCAAGAACCTGATCGGCGCGTTCCACCAGCCGCGCGTGGTGATCGCAGACCTCGACACGCTGGCGACCCTGCCCGATCGCGAACTGCGTGCCGGTTTCGCCGAGGTGATCAAGACCGCGGCGATCGGCGATGCGGCATTCTTTTCCTGGCTGGAAGCGAACGCAACACGATTGCTGGCGCGCGATACGGATGCGCTGACGCATGCGATCGCCACCTGCTGCCGCTTCAAGGCCGGCGTGGTGGAACGCGACGAACGCGAAACCGGCGAGCGCGCATTGCTGAATTTCGGTCACACCTTCGGACACGCGATCGAAACCGAAGCCGGTTACGGGATGCTGCTGCACGGTGAGGCCGTCGCAATCGGAATGGTGCTGGCCGCGCGTTTGTCCGCGCGACTTGGCATGGCCCACGACTCCGATACGCAACGTCTGCGCGCATTGCTGCAAGCGTTCGGCCTGCCGATCGAAGCGCCCTCGCACTTGCAACCCGACACCCTGCTCGCGCGCATGCGGCTGGACAAGAAGAACCGCGCGAACACGCTGCGACTGATCCTGTGGCGCGGGATCGGTCGGGCGGAGATCGTCGAACGGGTGGATGAGGCGGCGGTGCGGGAAACGCTTTTGCAGGAGCCTGCTTGCAGGTGACCCGTGGGGAGAACCGCTTGCGCTGAGCGTAGCGAGCCCAGTGAACGGAGTCGAAGCGCCCTTGTCCGCCGACTCCGGCGCCGCCTTTTCAAGGCGACACCTGCGCTCAGGACGAACGCGCCGAGTGCGCTCGTGCACCTCCATTACCCATCCCCCAATCCCCGCTTCACTTACAATGTCCATCCCTTCGCCGTACCACGTCGCATGCACCTCTACATGCAAACCCCGCCGGCTGCCGATGGCGCGCCGCGCTACTGCCGGCTCGCGCTGGAGCAGGACCTGCTCGGCGGCTGGACGCTGTACCGCGAATCCGGCACCGAAGGCGGGCGCGCGACGCTGAAGCGCGAGGTGTACCTGCAACGCGAGGAAGCCCTGACCGCGCTGGAAAACGCGCGCGATGCGCAACTGAAGCGCGGCTTCAAGGTGATGATCACTCAAGGATTCGACAACCCGCATGCCTGATACTTCGGATCGCAGCAATCGTTTCCTTCGCGCGCTGCGGCGCGAGCCGGTGGACGTGACGCCCGTATGGATCATGCGCCAGGCCGGGCGCTACCTGCCCGAATACCGTGCCACCCGCGAACGCGCCGGCAGCTTCCTGGCGCTCGCCAAGACGCCGGAGCTGGCCTGCGAACTCACGCTGCAACCGATCGAGCGTTTCGACCTGGATGCGGCGATCCTGTTTTCCGACATCCTGATGATTCCGGAGGCGATGGGACTGGGCCTGCACTTCGTGGAGGGCGAAGGCCCGAAGTTCCATCATCCGCTGCGCTCGGCTGCCGCGATCGAAAAACTCGGCGTGCCCGATCCGGAATCTTCGCTGCGCTACGTGACCGACGCCGTGCGGCTGATCCGCCGCGAGCTGGACGGCCGCGTGCCGCTGATCGGTTTCGCCGGCAGCCCATGGACGCTGGCCTGCTACATGGTGGAGGGTGGAGGCTCGCGCGACTTCGCGCGGGTGAAAGCCCTGGCGCTTGACGATCCCGCGACGATGCACAAGCTGCTGGACATCAACGCACGTGCGATCGCCGCGTATCTGTCCGCGCAGGCCGCCGCCGGCGCGCAGGCGCTGATGGTGTTCGATACCTGGGGCGGCTTGCTGTCGCCGGCGATGTTCGACGAATTCTCCGCGCGATACCTCTCGCAGATCGCGGCGCTGCTGCGCGAAAACGCGCACGCGCGCGAGGTGCCGCTGATCCTTTTCTCCAAGGGTGCGAACGCGCATCTGGAAACGCTGGCGATGTGCGGCTGCGCCGCACTGGGCGTGGACTGGACGATCTCATTGAACGATGCGCGCCGCCGTGTCGGCGATCGTGTCGCGCTGCAGGGCAACCTGGATCCTGCGACGCTGCTCGCCGCCCCCGAGGTGATCCGCCGCGAGGCCCGCCGCGTGCTCGACGACTTCGGCCCGCATCCCGGCCATGTCTTCAACCTCGGCCACGGCATCACGCCGGAGGTGGACCCGGAGAACGTGCGCGTGCTGGTGGAGGCGGTGCACCAATCCTGATTCCTTGTTGCATCCGGCAAGGCTTGTGGCCGCGAGCACGCTCGCTCCTGCAAACGCCCCCTTTGTAGGAACCTGCGTGCAGGCGACCGGTGCGAAGCGCCGTGCTTTTTTCGCGCAGGCGCTTGGGCGCCCGCGCCCTCCCCCGTACAATCGCCCGTTCACCTCGATTTCGGATGCGTGTCGTCGCGCGGCACGCCAGGCGCCCCGCATGGACAAGAGTTTCGACCCCAAGCTGATCGAATCGAAGTGGTACGCGCGCTGGGAGCAACTGGGTTGCTTCAAGCCGGGCGGCCACGGCGATCCGTATTGCATCCTGCTACCGCCACCCAACGTCACCGGCACGCTGCACATGGGGCACGCGTTCCAGCAGACGATCATGGACGCGCTGATCCGCTGGCACCGCATGCGCGGCGACAACACGCTGTGGCAGGTCGGCACCGACCATGCCGGCATCGCCACCCAGAAGATCGTGGAGAACCAGCTCGCCGCCGAGAGCAAGACCCGCCACGACCTCGGCCGGGAAAAATTCGTCGAGCGCGTGTGGCAGTGGAAAGAGGAATCCGGTTCCACCATCACGCGGCAGATGCGCCGCATCGGCGCGGCCGCCGACTGGTCGCGCGAGCGCTTCACCATGGACGAAGGCTTGTCCACGGCGGTGCGCAAGGTGTTCGTGGAGTGGTACCGCGCCGGTCTGATCTATCGCGGCAACCGGCTGGTGAACTGGGATCCGGTGCTGATGACCGCGGTGTCGGACCTCGAGGTCAACAACCTCGAACGCGACGGGCACCTGTGGTCCATCCTGTATCCGTTCGCCGACCAATCATTGCGCGGCCCGAACGGCGAGCGCGGTTTGATCGTCGCGACCACGCGCCCGGAAACCATGCTGGGCGACGTCGCGGTGGCGGTGCATCCGGAAGACGAACGCTACCGGGAATTCATCGGCAAGGCGGTCACGCTACCACTCGCCAATCGCCAGATTCCAATCATCGCCGACGACTACGTGGACCGCGAGTTCGGCACCGGCTGCGTCAAGATCACGCCGGCGCATGATTTCAACGACTACGCGATCGGGCAGCGGCACAAGCTGCCGCAGATCACGGTGCTCACGCTCGACGCGAAGATCAACGACAACGCGCCCGAACAATACCGCGGCCTCGACCGCTACGACGCCCGCAAGCGCATCGTTTCCGATCTGGAATCGCAAGGTCTTCTCGTCGAGATCAAGTCGCACAAGCTGCAGGTGCCGGTGAGCCAGCGCTCGGACGCCGTGATCGAGCCGATGCTGACGGACCAGTGGTTCGTGGACCTGACGCGCGACACGCTGGATGACGGCCGGCCCGGCGGGCGCCGCGCCATCACGCAACCGGCGCTGGATGCGGTGCGCAGCGGCGACATCAAATTCGCGCCGGAAAACTGGACGACCACTTATACGCAGTGGCTGGAGAACATCCAGGACTGGTGCATCAGCCGGCAACTGTGGTGGGGCCATCGCATCCCGGCGTGGTACGACGAGACGGGCAGCATCTTCGTCGGCGAGGACGAGGCCGATGCGCGCGCGCACGCGAGCGTGCAACCGGTCGGAGCGTTGCGCCAGGACGACGACGTCCTCGACACCTGGTTCTCTTCCGCGCTGTGGCCGTTCTCGACGCTCGGCTGGCCCGCCGGTCAACCGGTGCAGAACGAGCGCGGCGAGATCGTCGCGAACTGGCAGACCGACCAGATTTTCCTGCCGAGTTCGGTGCTGGTCACCGGCTTCGACATCATCTTCTTCTGGGTTGCGCGGATGGTGATGGCAACCAAGTACTTCACCGGCCGGGTGCCGTTCCGCGAGGTCTACATCAACGCGATCGTGCGCGATGCCGAAGGCCAGAAGATGTCCAAGTCCAAGGGCAACACCCTGGACCCGCTGGACCTGATCGACGGTAACACGCTGGATGCGCTGCTGGAGAAATCCACGCGCTCGCTGCTGATCCCGCAGGTGCGCGAGAAGGTTGAGAAGCGCATCCGCAGGGATTATCCCGACGGCATCACCGCGATCGGCGCGGACGCGCTGCGCTTCACCTTCGCCGCGCTGGCGAGCTACAGCCGCACCATCAACTTCGACATCAAGCGCGCCGAAGGCTACAAGGCGTTCTGCAACAAGCTGTGGAACGCGGCAAGGTTTGTGCTGCTGAACACTGAGCCCCTCTCCCCTCGGGAGAGGGGTTGGGGTGAGGGTTCGGAACCTGCCGAAACCTCCGACAAGTCCGAACCCTCATCCGGCGCTTCGCGCCACCAAGGAGCTCTTGGCCATGGATGGCAGCCATACCCGGAGGGAGAAGGAAAAACAAGAACCGAAGCCGAGCGCTGGATCCTCACCCGCCTGCACCGCACGCTGGCCGAAGTCGAGCAGCACTTCACGACTTATCGTTTCGACCTGCTGGCGCAGGCGCTGTACGAATTCGTCTGGAACGAGTATTGCGACTGGTTCCTGGAACTTTCGAAACCGGCATTGAACGGCGAGGACGCGAACGCTGCGGCCTCCACGCGCCATACGCTGCTGCATGTGCTGGAAACTGTGCTGCGCGCGTTGCATCCGGTCATCCCTTTCATCACCGAGGAGATCTGGCAGTCGGTCGCGCCGCAGCTCGGGTTGAAAGACGAAAGCATCATGCAGCGGCCCTATCCGCGCGCGGATGAATTCGCGACCGACGAATCCGCCAGCGCGGAGATCGAATGGTTCAAGGCGGTGCTGACCGGCGTGCGCAAGATCCGCTCGGAAATGAACATCGCGCGGGGGAAAACCATTCCGCTGCTGCTGGCCGACGGCGATGCGGATGATCGCCGCCGCGCGGATAAATTTTCCGCACAGATCGCCTTTCTCGCACGCAGCGAATCGCCGCGCTGGCTCCAGGCCGGCGGAGCCGAGCCCGCATCCGCCGCCGCAGTGGTCGGCACGATGCGCGTGCTGATCCCGCTGGCCGGACTGATCGATCTCGACGCCGAACGCGCGCGCCTGAAAAAGGAAATCGCGCGCATCGAAGGCGAAATCAAGAAATGCCAGGGCAAGCTCGGCAACGCCAACTTCGTCGCCAATGCGCCAGCGGAAGTGGTCGCGCAGGAGCGCGCGCGGCTCACGGACTGGAACACGCAGTTGAATGCGCTGCGGGAGCAGGCAACGAAGCTCTCGTAGCGTGTCCTCGGTGCACGGCGTGCGCGCTCGCACACCAGCCGCATCAACGCTACGGACAATGCGGCAGCAGCTCCATCGCCATCACGATCGCGTCTTCGCGGCCGCGGCGTGCCGGGTAATAGTTCGGACGGCGGCCGATCTCGTTGAAGCCTGCGTGTTCGTACATCGCCTGCGCGCGCGCGTTGGACGGACGCACTTCCAGGTACACGCGGGCGGCGCGATTCATGCGGGCGAGATCGAGCAAGCGCTTCAGGATGCGGCGGCCGTGGCCCTGTTTCTGCTGCTTCGGCGTGACGCAGATGTTCAATACGTGCGCCTCGCCGGCGCCGGTCGAGAGGATGCCGTAACCGATGACGACGCCTTGCTCCTGCAACACCCAGCACTTGTGCCCGGCGGTGAGGCAGTCGCGGAAGATCTGCGGCGACCACGGGAACTCGTAGGCGCTGGCTTCGATCGCCGCGACCTGCGCGACGTCGTGATGTGTCATCGGGCGCCATTGCGGCAGCGGGCTTGCGGCGACGGCAACCATGTCAAGCTGTCTCCGCCTCACGCGCGATCTTCTGCATCAGTTGCCACAATGCACGTTTGCGGTTGCGATCGCTGTCCAGCACGGCGAGTGCCTCCACGCGCAGCGCGCGCGAGTCTTCGATCGTACCCGGCAACGTTACATCGCCGAACACCAGCACGCGCACGCGCGGATCGTTCTCCGCATCCGCCTGGCGCACACACTGCAAGCCCAACGCGCTGATGGCTTCGGTGATCCTGGTGTAGAGCGTTGCTAAGGCCGGCTGCTCGATTTCCGACTGCGCACGCAGTAACGCAATGCGCTTGTCGGGCACGGCTGGCGGCGGCTGCGCCACCGCTGGAGCCCGTTCAGGAGCAATAACTTCCGCGGCAACCGCCACGGGTGCGCGCAAGCGCAACGGCATCACGCCCAGGGCCTTCAGGACCTGCGTTCGCGAGTGAAAAGGGGCCAGGTTCATTTTTCCGCTCTGTTCCATGCCTCTCGCTACCGAATCCGAATCCCGAAATGAACCTGGCCCCTTTTCACTGCTTCGACGCCGATTGCCGACGCTGCGCGCGTAGGCGCCGGCGCGACGAGCGGCTGCGCAGGCCCCACAATGTCATCACCGGTCCGGACAACACGTACAGGCCGATGATGATCAGCAGCACCGTCGCGGTGTCGAGCACCAACGCCACGATGATCAGCACCGCCAGAATGATCCACACGAACGGCACCCGGTCGTTGCGTGGCCAGCTCTTGAAACTGAAATAACGCACGCGGCTGACCATCAGCAGTCCCGCGACACCGGCGAGGATCGGCGTAAAGAAGCACAGCCATGCGCCTTCGATCTGCGCCTCGCGCATCGTCCACACGAACGACATGCACAGACCCGCGGCGGCCGGACTCGCAAGGCCCTGGAAGTAGCGCTTGTCGGCCACACCGACCTGGGTGTTGAAGCGGGCCAGCCGCAAGGCGGCGCAGGCCGCGTACAGGAATGCTGCGGCCCAGCCCAGCTTGCCCCAGAGCACGCCGTAATCGCGCAGGTATTGCAACGACCATGTGTAGAGCACCAGCGCTGGCGCGAGGCCGAAGCTGACCAGGTCCGAAAGCGAGTCGTACTGCACGCCGAATTCGCTTTGCGTGCCGGTCAGCCGCGCCACGCGTCCATCCATGCCATCCAGCAAGGCGGCGACGAACACCGCGATCGCCGCATCGGTGAAGTATCCGCCGATGGCCGCGACGATCGCGTAGAAGCCGGCGAACATCGCGCCGGTGGTGAACAGGTTCGGCAGCAGGTAGATGCCGCGCCGGCGCAGCGGCGGGCGCGGGGGTTGCGGCAATGGAGGCGTGGGATCATTCATGGGCGTGGGTTCTGCGAATCCAGACCTCTCGAAGAGCGGATCGGATCGCAAGTCTAAATCATACCCGTGACGCATCACGCTTGTTCCGCAGTCCATGTAGTGCTATCCAGTGCGCACCACCCGCGCCCCTGAAGCGCACCGGAGACAACCATGCCGCGCCTGCCCGCCTTCGTGTTCGCTGCCGCCGCGCTCGCCCTCGCCGCCTCGGCCGATGCGCAGGTTTACAAATGGAAGGATGCCAAGGGGGTGACGCACTACTCCGATTCGGCGCCGGCAGCCGGTGTCGAGTACCAGAAGGTGCAGATAAGCAGCAACACCGCGACGGCGGTAGTCGCCACGCCGGCATCCCCGGCGAGCACCACGGCCGCCGCTTCCGCCGCGAAAGCGGCGCAACCCGCGACTCAGCCGGCACCTGCCTCGACCGCCAAGATTCCCGATACGGCCGCCAATCGCGCCAAGCTGTGCAAGGATCTCGACCGCAACATCGGCTTGCTCAGCAGCGATCAGCCGCTCACCTCCGGCGATGCCAGCGCTCCGCAGCAGAACATGAGTGACGTGCAGCGCCGCCAGGAACTGGCGACCGCGCGCGCGCAGAAGCAGCAATACTGCCAATAGCCGGTCCTCTCCCGGAGGGAGTAGCGGACATTCCGCTACAATTCCGCGTTCCACTACGCGGAACGCTTCCATGCGCCTGTCCCGATTCCACCTCGCCACCACCCGCGAGGCGCCCAACGATGCCGAGATCGCCAGCCACAAGCTGATGCTGCGCGCCGGCATGATCCGCAAGCTCGGCTCCGGCATCTACACCTGGTCGCCGCTGGGCTTGCGCGTGCTGCGCAAGGTGGAAGGCATCGTGCGAGAGGAGATGCAGCACGCCGGCGCGATCGAAATGACCATGCCCTGCGTGCAGCCGCGCGAGTTGTGGGAGGAGTCCGGGCGCTGGGGAAAGTACGGCCCGACCTTGCTGAAAATGCGCGACCGCCGGGAACAGGAATACTGCTTCGGTCCCACCCACGAGGAAATCATCTGCGATTTCGTACGCAGCGAGATCTCCAGCTACAAGCAATTGCCGGTCACCTTTTTCCAGGTCCAGACCAAGTTTCGCGACGAGATCCGGCCGCGCTTCGGCGTGATGCGCGCGCGCGAGTTCCTGATGAAGGATGCCTATTCGTTCCACCTCGACGAGCAGTCCGTCGGCGAAACCTACGCGAAGATGTACGAGGCCTATTCGCGCATCTTCACCCGGCTGGGACTGAAGTTCCGCGCGGTCGCGGCCGATTCCGGCGCGATTGGCGGCGACGTCAGCCATGAATTCCAGGTGCTCGCCGATTCCGGCGAAGATGCGATCGCGTTTTCGAACGAATCCGATTACGCGGCGAATGTCGAGTTGGCTGAAGCGATCGCGCCGGAAGCGGTTCGCCCCGAGCCTTCGCAGGCATTGAAGCGCGTGGATACGCCCACGCAGAAGACCATCGAGGAAATCACCGCGTTCCTGAAAGTGCCGGCCACGCAATGCGTGAAGACCCTGCTGGTGCGCGGCACGGAAGGCGTGGTCGCGCTGTGCCTGCGCGGCGACCACGAATTGAACGAGGTGAAAGCTTCCAAGCTGCCGGAACTGGGCGGCGAATCGGTGCTGGCTTCCGAAGAGCAAGTTCTTGCTGCCACGGGTGCGCATCCGGGCTTCATCGGTCCGGTCGGCTTGCCGGAAGACATTCCGGTGATCGTGGATCGCGCGGCCGCCGTGCTCGCGGATTTCGTTTGCGGCGGCAACCAGGACGGCACGCATCGCACCGGCGCCAACTGGTTCCGCGATGCGCGCGTCACCCGCGTGGCCGATCTGCGCAAGGTGGTCGCCGGCGACCCTTCGCCGGATGGACGCGGCACGCTTTCGATCGCGCGCGGCATCGAGGTCGGCCACATCTTCCAGAACGGTCGCAAGTACACGCAGGCGTTGCATGTCACCGTGCTGGATGCCAGCGGCCAATCGGTGACGCCCTACACCGGGTGCTACGGCATCGGCGTGTCGCGCATCGTCGCCGCCGCCATCGAACAGGGTCACGACGAGCGCGGCATCATCTGGCCGGAGCCGATGGCGCCGTGGCGGGTGGCGGTGTGCGTGATCAATCCGAAGAACGATCCGAAAGTGGCCGAAGCCGCGGAAGCGCTCTATCGCGAATTGAACGAGACCGGCGCCGAGACCGTGCTGGACGACCGTGGCCTGCGCCCAGGGCCGATGTTCGCCGACATCGAACTGATTGGAATTCCGCATCGCATCGTGGTCAGCGAACGCGGTCTGGCCGCGGGCACTTTCGAATATCGCGGCCGCCGCGACGCGGAAAGCCGCAATCTGGACAAGCAATCGCTGTTGGCTTTGTTCGAATAGCCCACTCGGCTTTATTCCGGTTTTCCTGGTCACCCCGGGTTGCCCGGTTTTGCGCGCGGCGATTATTTAGGCCAGAATGTCCGGACGCCGGTTCGGATTATTGTCCATTCCAATCCGGCCTTTTCCACTGCCCTGTCCCGAGGAGCCACCATGGCCATTGATCTGAAGACACTCAACGCCAGTCAACTGGATGAATTGATCCGCAAGGCAAACGCCCGCAAGGGTGATCTCGGCAAGGAACGCATTGCCAAGGTGCGCGCCAAGGTGGACGCGCTGATCAAGGCCGAAGGCTTCACCTTCGCGGACCTGTACGGCGGCCGCGGACGGCGCGGCAAGCGCGGCGCAGTGGCGCCGAAGTATCGCAATCCGGCCGATCCGGCGATGACTTGGTCCGGTCGCGGCAAGCGCCCGCGCTGGTTCAACGATGCGCTGAAGAGCGGCAAGTCCGAAAAGAGCATGCTGATCAAATAATCCGCTCTGGACGATTCAAAAAAACGCCGGCACATGCCGGCGTTTTTTTTGCGCCCATAAAAACTGCGCCGCGGCGCCACCAGCAAATAGCCGAACAGCAAACCCCCCACCAATGCGATCAGCAGCGTGATCAGCAGAATGCCGGTCCGCGCGCCCATGCCGACT
>JBQCCR010000055.1:0-26935 GCA_051961995.1 Rhodanobacteraceae bacterium
CGGTACAGCGCCTGGCGCGACAGCCCAAGTGCCTGCGCGGCGCGACTGATCACGCCGTTGGCGTTGCGCAGCGCAGTTTCCACCGCGGCTTGCGACGGCTCGTCCAGGTTGCGCGCGCCCACCGATGCGAGTTCATGATGCGGCAGGTTCATCTGCGCCGGAACGATCGTGCCGCCTTCGCCCGCCAGCAGGCTCGCGCGCTCGATCGCGTTCTTCAGCTCACGCACGTTGCCCGGCCACGCATAGGCGAGCAGCGCTTCGCGTGCGGCATCGCCCAGGTGCGCGCGGCCGCCGATGAAATGCGCGGCCAGCGGCAGGATGTCGTCCGTGCGCTCGGCAAGCGGCGGCACGTTCACCTCGATCACGTTCAGGCGGTAATACAAATCCTCGCGGAAGGTGCCGGCGCGGATCATCGCTTTCAAGTCGGCGTTGGTTGCGCTGATCACGCGCACCTTCACCTTGCGCGTGCGGCCGGAGCCGAGCCGTTCGAATTCGCCGCTCTCCAGCACACGCAGCAGTTTCACCTGGCCTGAAAGCGGCAGCGTTCCGATTTCGTCCAGGAACAGCGTGCCGCCGTCGGCCAGCTCGAAGCGCCCCTCGCGCGCCTTGTTGGCGCCGGTATAGGCGCCGGCCTCGGCGCCGAACAATTCCGCTTCCACCAATTCGGATGGCAGCGCGCCGCAGTTCACCGCGACGAAGGCCTTGTCGCGCACCATCGAGTTGGCGTGCACGATCTGCGCGAGGCGGTCCTTGCCCGCGCCGTTGGGGCCGGTGATCAACACCGGCACATCGGCGCGGCCGACGCGGCATGCAAGTTCCACCGCACGGCTCATCGCCTCGGACTCGAACACGATGCCGCACAGATCGTACTGGCGTTCCAGTTCCTCGCGGCGGCGCTGACGTTCCAGCCGCGCGCGCGAAGCCGCGTGCGAAGCCTCGGCGAGTTCCAGCATGTTCTCGACCGTGGTCAGCAGCTTGGCATCGTCCCATGGTTTGGCGAGGTAATCCGCCGCGCCGGCTTTCACCAGTTCCACCGCACTCTCGAGATGAGTCCACGCGGTCAGCAGGATCACCGGCAGATCGGGATGACGCTGACGGATCGCGCGAAAGAGGCTTGCGCCCTCCTCGCCGGAGGTGGTGTCCGCGGTGAAATTCATGTCCTGGATCACCACGTCCACGTGCCCGCGCGCCAGCAGCGCCAGCCCCGATTCCGGCGTGTGCGCCACCTGCGCGCGAATATCGTGCAGCGACAGCAGCAGCGACAACGCCTCGCCCACGGCGGGGTTGTCGTCGATGATCAGGACGGTGCGCATGTGGCTCCGGTGCATGCGGGCTTGGATGCGCCCGCGATGGAAAGGGTTGCCATCATACTGTCCGTGTCGCCACCACCGGCGAAACGCGGGAAGCGCGCAAGGCCGGCGCCAGCGCCGCACCCTGACCCAGCAGCAGCAAAGCGACCACGCTTGCCAGCACGTACCACAGGGGCAGGCGCGCCATCTCCACGTGCATGATCATCCAGAGATTGATCGCCACGGCCAGCACGATGCCGATCAGCACGCCGGCAAGGCCGATCAGCAGGTTCTCGGCAAGGAAGTATCCCAGGATGTCGTGCCGGGTCGCGCCCAGCGCACGGCGGATGCCGATCTGCTTGCGCCGCTGCCCCACCCAGAAACTGGTGAGGCCGACGATGCCAGCCCCGGTGATCACCAGCAGCACCGCGCAGATGATGCCCATCAGGATCGCCATGCCGCGATCGCTGTCGTACGCACGGTGGCGGATTTCGGCGAAGCTCAAGACGCCGTCGTCGGGATCAATGATGCGCATCCGGTTCTGCGCAATCAGCGCCTTGCGCGATTCGCGCATTGCGGCGGCGAGTTGTCCCGGTTTGGCACGCACGATGTAGTACGTACCCCATTGCGTGTCCAGGCGCCGCGGCCACAGCATGTCCTGGTAAACGTAGTCGCGCGACCAGGTGTCAACTTCTTGCCGTTGCAGGCGCTCGATGATGCCGATGATGGTGATCGGCCGCGGGCTCATGGAGTAGAACGTCTTGCCCAGCGCCGAGCCGTCCGGATACAGCTTGTCGGCCAATGCCTTGGTCACGATGGCCACCGAGGGCATCTTGTCTTCGCGCACGCCCATGGGTTCGATTTCATCGGGGCGGAAGTTGCGTCCGGCGATCAGCTTTACGCCCAGGGTGTCGAGCAGATGCTCGTCGCTCAGGTACACCGACGCGTCGGTGGTCTTTTCCTTTTGCTCCGGCGTCATCATGATGAAATCGTCCCAGCCGCCGCCGCGCAGCGGATAGGAGTTGCTGGGCGCGGCGTCGCTCACGTCCGGCAGCTGCCGAAGCGCGGCCAGATCGGACTGGATCTGCGAATCCACCTGCTGGTTGGACAAGTCACCGGCCCACTGGCTCTCAATCACGAACAGATTGGCTTCGTCTATGCCCGTCGGTTCGGACAAGTGCGCCAGACGCTGGTGGATGATGAAAAGGGCATTGCAGACGATCGCGAGCGTCAGCGCGATCTGCAGCGCGATCAGCACGGTGCCTGCTTTGTGGCGGCGCAACGCGGCGAGAATGGGTTGGACGTGCATGCCGGGGTTCCTCAATTGGTTTTCAGGTGCCAGGCAGGCTGCACTTGCGCCGCGCGCCAAGTGGGATAGAACGCCGCCACCACCGTGGCCGCCACCGCCACTCCCAGCGTCATCGCAACCAGCACCAGGTCCACATGCGCCAGCCGCGCGATTGCAGGGCGGAACAGCAGGCCCACGCCGGAGATGCCCGCCGCCGTCAGCAGGAGCCCCAGCACGCCGCCTAGCAAGCCAACGGTCGCCGCCTCCATCAGGAACTGCAGATAGATCTCGCGCCGCGATGCGCCCAAGGCGCGACGCACGCCGATCTCGCCGGCACGGCGCATGAATTTGGCAAGCAGCAGCCCGACGGTGTTGACCAGGCAGATCACCAGGAAGCCCACGGAAACCAGCAGGGAAATGCGACTCTCCGGCGGCACGACCTTCATGTATTCGAGCCACTGCGTCACGTTGCGGAGGCGCACGTTGGGCGCCCAGGCGAAACGGCCGGAGCGCTGCTGGTCGGCCGAATAGGCTTCCAGGAAGCTGCGGTAGCGTGCCACGTCGTTTGCGCTGTCCAGCTCGACCCACGGCTCGATCCACACGCAGTTGCTGTGCAGCCAGTCGTCCCAACCGGAGATCTTGATCGTTCCCCGACAACTGTTGTTGCCTGCGGTGTCAATTCGAAGGTCCAGCGCGCGGGTGAACGGCAAATAGAAATCCGCGGGCTGCTCGAAGCCGCTGCTGCCGAACAGCTCGTAGAAACGCGGCACCGGATTCCAGTGTCGCGTCACGCCCACGATCCGGTAGTCGTGGCCGCCGATGTTGATCTCGCGGCCCACGCTGTTGGCCCCGCCGAACTGCTTCCGGTTGAACTCTTCGCCCAGCACCACCACCGAGGCGCGAGCTTCGTCCTGTGCGACGTTCCAGCCGCTCCCGTAAAGAAGCGGAACCTCGAACATCGGAAAGAAATCTCCGCCCACGGCGTAGCCGTCTGCCTTCACCGGCAGGCTGCGGTTCCCGCCCGGGAGGACCGGCAAGCTCACCGGATACAGCAACGTCTGCCTCTTCGCGATGTGAGCCCGCATCAGCGCCATGGCATCTACGTAGTTCAAGGCACTCGGCGGCTCGCCCTGCAGGTTCTGCCCCGGCCCCCAGCTGTCTATCTGCGGGGTAAACAAGCGCGCGGACTTGTCCGGAATCGGATCGCCCGATACCGCACGGAACACGGAATAGGTGATCATCGAGGCTGCCACGCCGAAGCCGATCGCGATCACCATCAGCGTGGTGAGGGCCGGATTGCGTTTCAGGCTTCGCAGCGCAAGATCGAAGTAGTAGGCGAACATGTTCACACAGTCCTCGTGGCAACCACCGGCGGCACCGCAGCCGCGCGCAGCGCCGGGCCGAGCACGGCGAGCTGGCCCAGCCCCCACAGCACCAGCGCGCCGATCGGCAGATAGAAGAACGGCAGCCGCGGCAACTCGTAGAACTTCATCAAGGTGAGATTGATCGCGAACGCGAGCACCATGCCCAGCACGATGCCGAAGGTTACGATCAGGAAATTCTCGGTCTGGAAGTAGCGCAGGATGTCGCCGCGCGTCGCGCCGAGTGCGCGGCGCACGCCGATCTGCTTGCGCCGCTGCGCCACCCAGAAACTGGCCAGCCCGACGATGCCGAGCGCGGTGACCAGCAACAGCGCCACGATCACGCCACCCAGCAGGCCGGCCATGGAGCGGTCGCCCTGGAAGAATTCCGCACGCGCCTCGTCCAGCGTGCGCTGCTGTCGGAAGATGCGCTTGGGATCCAGGCTCTTGAGCTCGGCCACCGCTGCCTTGATCACCTGTTGCCGCCGCGCGGGATCGGTGCGCAGCGCGTAGGATCCGCCGCCGGAAAAACGCCATGGCACCACGGTGCTCCATTGCGCCGCACCTTCGCCCTCGGACAGCGAAGGTCGGATCAGGCCGGCAACCACGCCTATCACTTGCAGCGGTGTTTGCGGATCGAAGTAGATCGTCTTGCCGAGCGCGCTCTGGTTCGGCCAGAGCTTCTGTGCGAGCGCCTGGGTGATGATGATCACGTGCGGCGTGAGTTTGGGATCGCGCAGCACGTCGCGATATTCCGCGTATTCGGCGGGATAGAAATCGCGGCCCGCGATGAGTCGTGTCCCCAGGGTTTTCAGCACATCGATGC
This sequence comes from Rhodanobacteraceae bacterium, assembly GCA_051961995.1. Classification (GTDB taxonomy): domain Bacteria; phylum Pseudomonadota; class Gammaproteobacteria; order Xanthomonadales; family Rhodanobacteraceae; genus 66-474. Next base: position 4,765 of record JBQCCR010000055.1, read on the forward strand.
CGAAATACATCGTCGCATTCAGCGTCGGCTGCGTCTGGGTGGCAGAAAGAAAAATGCTGTTGTTCCAGGACGAGTCGGTGAACGGCAATTGATTGACTCGCGCGACCGACTTGACGCCGGGGAGCGCGCGCAGCGCCGCCAGCTCTTCTTCCCCGCGCGCCTTCGCATCCGGGCGATCACCTATGTCCACCACTTGCACCTGCACCAGTTCGTGCTCGGCCACGCCGCTGGGCAGGTTCATTCGCTGCAATCGCTGGCTGATCAGGAACACCGCATTGCAGATAATGGAGCAGGTCAGTGCGATTTCCACTGCAATCAGCAATGCGGTGACCTTGTGCCGCCGCAACGTCGAAAGGATCGGCCGGATTTCCATATTGGGGGCCCTAGTTGCTCTTCAGTTGCAGCGCAGGTTCGACTCCGCAGGCACGCCAGGCCGGCAGCAAACCGGCCAGCAGCGTGGCGCCGACGGCAAGCACGAACGTGATCACCAGCATCGTGGGATCCAGATACGCCAATTTCGCGTAGTCAGCCGGCTGCTGTCTCACGAGCCACAATCCGAACAGCGCCAACAACAGCCCGAGCATGCCGCCCGCGAGGCCGACCACGCCGGCCTCGATCAGAAACTGCGCGAACACCGAGCGACGCGCCGCCCCAAGCGCGCGACGCACGCTGATTTCGCTGCTGCGGCGCAGAAACTTCGCCAGCATCAATCCGACCGTATTCACCAGGCACACCAGCAGGAATCCGAACGCGAGCCACGTCTGCAGGTGCACGTCGCCCGGCACCACGTGGCTGGCGTCGAGCCACTGCATCAGGTTGCGCAGCCGCACGTTGGGCGGCCGCTGGAATCGGCCCAGCGCCTTTTGCTCCTGCGAGTAATGGACCAGGAACGACTTGTAGGCGGCGACATCGGCCGGCGTATCGAGTTGCACCCACAACTGCAGCCAGGTGCACGGCGCCGTTTTCATGTTTTCCTGGCCGGCCGAACTCCAGCAATCCACGGAGCCGCTGTGCGAATACTTGAGATCCTGCGAAGTGGAGAGCGGCACGAACACGTCCTCGTTCTCTCCGTACTGGCCCAGGTTCAGGTCATAGAAATGCGGATTGGGCCGCCAGTCCGCCATCACCCCGATGATGCGCAGATCGGCGTCGTCCGCCCGCAGCGTCTGGCCGACACTGTTCTTGCCCTCGAAGAGCTTTTTGTTGAGGGAACTCGATATCACCGCGACCCGCGCGGCGCGTTCGTCTTCCGCCGCAGTCCACGGTCGCCCGTACTCGAAAGGCGTATCGAACATCGGGAAGAAATCCGCCGTGGTGTAACGGGCATCCACGTAAAACGGATCGAGATTGGCCTGCGTCGGCTGCACCGGCACCTGGCCGCCGGTCATCAGCGCCTGCCGGTGAGCGCGCTTCGCATGCAGCAGGTACATGCCGTCGGTCCAGGAAACCTGTCCCGGCGGCTCGCCATGCGGGTCGTAGCCGCTCATGTCACGCGGATCGATCTGCGGATAGAACAGGTGAGCACTGCGGCCCGGCAAGGGATCACCCGAGAGCACGTGCAGTACCGTCAGCGTGGTCATGCTGGCGCCGATCCCCAATCCGATCGCAAGCACCATCAACGCCGTGAGCACCTTGTTGCGCCTGAGGCTGTGCAGGGCACGGTCGAAGTACTAGCCAAACATTTCACACCGTCCTCGTCGCCCCCACCGGCGGCACGGCCGCGGCGCGCAGCGCCGGGCCGAGCACGGCGAATTGGCCCAGACCCCACAGCACCAGCGCACCGATCGGCAGATAGAAGAACGGCAGCCGCGGCAACTCGTAGAACTTCATCAAGGTGAGGTTGATCGCGAATGCGAGCACCACACCCATCACGATGCCGAACGTGACGATCAGGAAGTTCTCGGCCTGGAAGTAGCGCAGGATGTCGCCCCGCGTCGCGCCCAGCGCGCGGCGCACGCCGATCTGCTTGCGCCGCTGCGCGACCCAGAAACTCGCAAGCCCGACGATGCCGAGCGCGGTCACGCCCAGCAAGGCGATGATCACGCCGATCAGCAAGCCGGCCATGGCGCGATCGTTCTTGAACACGTTGTGCCGCAGTTCGGACAGTGTGTGGCTGTCCTCGCGGTCGATCACCACATCGGGCAAAGCCTTGTTGATTGCCACCAGCGCATCGCGCATGACGCCCGGCATGTCGTCCGGAGTTGCGCGCAGCAGATAACTGCCGGACAGATACGGCCCCGGCAGCGCCGGAACGAATGCCGACCACTGGCGTTTTTCCGGAGTCCATCCCGGAGGATCGGGCCTCGCGAGGGCCTTCAGGACACCCACCACCCGGAAGTGGAATTTGTCCTGCCAGATTTCCTTGCCGAGCGGATTGGCGCCGGGCCACAAGTGTTCGGCCAGGCTTTGCGTAATCTGGATGGACGCCTCGTCCGGCATCCATCCGGTGAACGGATGAAAATCATCCGGCAGCGGCCCGCGCCCCGCGACCACTTTGGCGCCGAGCGCTTCAAAGCTCCCCGGGGCACCGACGTAAAACTCGATCACGCCGCCGAAATGCTGGCCGGCGGCGTCGGTGGCAATGCCCGCGGTGCCGCGGCGCATCCCGAACGGGATGGAATTGAGCAGCGTGACCGATTGCACCCCGGGGACCGCGCGCAACGCGGCCCGCGCGCGCGCGTCCACATCCGCCGATGCAGACGCGTCGTAGCCGGTCAGCTGCACGGTCGCCAACGCGGCCTCGTCCACACCGCTGTCGATGCGCATCGCCGAGAGGCGGTTGGCGATCATGAAACAGGCGTTGCACAGCACCGCGCAGGCCAGCGCGATCTCCAGCGCGATCAGCAGGGTGGCGAGCCGATGTTTGCGCAGCGCGGCGAGGATGGGTCGGATTTGCATGGGGCCTCAAAGGGTCTTGAGCTGCAACGCTGGTGCGATCCGGCTGGCACGCAGCGCGGGCAAGGCACCGGCGATCAGGCTCACCACGACCGCCGACACGAACGTCGTGAAAAACATTCCGACATCCAGATGCGCGAGGTCGGCATAGGCCACCGATTGCCGCCGCACCAGCCACAACCCGAGCATGGTCAGCAGCCAGCCGCCGATCCCGCCCAGCAATCCGATCAGGCCCGCTTCCACCAGGCATTGCGCGAACACGGCGCACCGCGACGCGCCCAATGCGCGGCGCACGCCGATCTCGCCGCCGCGGCGCAGGAATTTCGCCAGCAACAGGCCGATCGTGTTGAACAGGCAGATCGCCAGGAACGCGAACGCCAGCCACGTTTGCAGCTTCACGTCGCTCGGCACGACGCCGTTGAAATCCAGCCATTGCATCAGTGTGCGCAGGCGGGTGTGGGTCTTGGCGAACCGGCCCAGCGCCTTCTGTTCCCGTGCGTAGTGGTCGAGGAAATTGCGATAGGCGGCGACTTTCGGCGCATCATTCAATTGCGCCCACAAGGCGACCCAGACGCAGGGTGCGTTCTCCAGATGACCGGGCTTGTCCGGCGCATGCCAGCAGGTGAACTGCCAGAAATTGCCGTCATTGATTTCCAGGCCGGTGTAGAACGGCGTGAACACGTCTTCCGGTTTGCCGTAGAAACCCGCGGTATCGCCGTTGGCGAACCGGCCGCCCCGCACATCATAGAAAAGCGGTGAAGGCCGCCACGGCGCCAGCACGCCGACGATGCGCGCGTCGGAATCCTTCAGCCGCAGCGTGCGGCCGACACTGTTCCCGCCATGAAAGAGTTTGTCGTTGAGGTCGGATGAAATCACGACCACGCGCGAATGCCTGGCATCATCCTGCGCGCTCCAGCCTTGTCCATAGCGGAACGGCACATCGAACATCGGGAAGAAATCCGACGTGGTGGAAAGCATGTTCAACATCAACGGCGGAAGACTCGCATCCGGCGCACGCACCTTGATCTGGCTGTTGGCGATCAACGCCTGCCGGTCTGCGCGATGCGCGCTCCACAAGTCCACTGCCGAACGGTAATCGAGCACATCCAGCGGCTCGCTCTTGGTGAAATCCGCGGGACTGGCGTCCACCTGCGGGTAATAGATGTGCGCGCTGCGGCCCGGCAGCGGATCGCCGGAAAGCAGGTGCATCACCGTGAGCGTGGTCATGCTGGCGCCGATGCCCACCGCAATCGCCAGCACCATCAGCGCGGTCAACACCTTGTTGCGCTTGAGGCTGTGCAGGGCGAGGTTGAGGTAGTAGGCGAACATCGTTGTTCCAAGTCGAATGTAGGAGCGCGCCTGCGCGGGACGATGGAGCTGCTGACCCGGACGACACTTTTGTCACGCGCTGGCGCCCTCCTGCAAAGGCATCACACCGTTCTCGTCGCCACCACCGGCGGCACGTTGGCGGCGCGGCGCGCCGGCGCGAGCACGGCGGCCTGGCCCAACGCGAGCACCACCACTACGCCGGCGAGCACGTACAGCACCGGCATGCGATCCATCTCGAAGCGGTGCATCAGCCAGAGGTTCAAACCGACCGCGAGAATGATCCCGGCGATCGCGCCGACACCGGCGATCAGCAGGTTCTCGGTCTGGAAGTAGCGCAGGATGTCCACCTTGCGCGCGCCCAGCGCGCGACGGACGCCGATCTGCTTGTGCCGCTGGCCGACCCAGAAGCTGGTGAGGCCGACGATGCCCGCGCCGGTGACGCCCAGCAGGATCACGCAGATCACGCCCATCAGGATCGCCATGCCGCGGTCGGCGCGATAGGCGCGCGCGCGGATATGATCCAGGGACTCGATGCTGTTGTGCTCGGCGCTGTCGTCAATGACGCGCATCGGATTGGTCGCGAACAGCGCTTCGCGCACCTCCTTCATCGCGGCATCGAGGCGCCCGGGCTTGGCGCGCACCAGATAGCGCGAATAGTTGGCGTCCAGGCGCACCGGCTCCAGCACCGAGTTCCAGAAAAAGCTGTTGACCCAGTTCTGCGTGCTCGGCGCCTGCAGGCGCTTGATTACGCCGACGATGGTGCTGGGCATGGTGTTGTTGGCGAGATACACGCCCTTGCCCACCGCGCCCCCGTGTGGAAACAGCTTGTCGGCCAGCGCCTGGGTGACGATGATGATCGGCGGCTCGTCCTTGGCGCGCATGCCACGGTGTTGTACATCGGCTGCGGTGAAGGCGCGCCCGGCAACCAATTGCACCTTCATGGTGTTCAACATCTGTTCGTCGCCGAAGTAGAAGGCGGCATGCACAGTGGCATCCTTCTGATCGGGCTTGAGACGGATGCCATTGGTCCAACTGCTGTTGATCAGCGGGATCGTGTTCATCGTGGTGGCCGACTCCACGTCCGGCAGGTTGCGCAGGGTCGCAAGATCGGTGCGCAACATCGAATCCAGCTTGTCGGTGGATGCCTGGTCGTCGCCCGTGGGCGCACCCACCCAGAGCTGGGTGATCAGGAACAGGTTCTTCTCATCCATGCCGCTCGGGCGCTGGATGCGCTGGATGCGCTGGCCGATGATGAAGATGGCGTTGCACACGATCGCCAGCGTCAACGCGATCTGCAGCGCGATCAGCACGACGCCGGCCTTGTGGCGGCGGAGTGCTGCGAGGATGGGATGGAGGGTCATGTCATGTCCTCATTGTTCGTTCAATGCAGGAGCGCACCTGTGCGGCTCTTGGATTTTGAAATTCCTGTCGCGCAGGCGCGCTCCTGCACTCAATTCGACTTCAGTTGCCAGGCCGGCTGCACGCTCGATGCGCGGTAGGTCGGGTACAACGCGGCCAGCACGCTGGCCAGCACCGCCACAAAAAGCGTCATGAGCAGCAGCGTCACGTCCAGCCGCGCCAGGTCCGCGATGTCCTTGGGCAGTACCAGCCCCACGCTGGCCACGCCGAGCCCGGTCAACAGGATGCCCAGCACGCCACCGGCCAGACCGATCACGCCGCCTTCGGTCAGGAACTGCGTATAGATCGCCGAACGCGGCGCGCCGAGCGCGCGACGGACGCCGATCTCGCCGCTGCGGCGCAGGAACTTCGCCAGCAGCAGGCCGGCGGTATTGACCAGGCACACGATCAGCAACCCCAGTGCCACCAGCAGCGACACCTTGGTGTCGCGGGGAACAACGTGCTCGTGATCGAGCCAGTCCATCAGGCCGCGCAGACGCACGTTGGGCGTCCAGCTATAACGTTGCTTCGAAAAGCCCTCGAGATAATTCTCATAGCGGTGCGCCGCGGCGGCGTCGTCCAGTTGCGCCATGTAGGCGATCCAGATGCAACTCGAATGCTGGAGGCCGACGAAGCCACCCTCCTCGGGCATCTTGTAGCAATTGGTGTTGCCATCGTTGGGCATGCCCGCCGCGATCGCGGTGTTGAACGGCAGGAACAGATCCTCGCTGTCCACGTAGAAACCGCCGGTGTTGACCACGTCGTAGAACTTCAACTGCGGATTCCACTTTCCGATAATCCCCACGACCCGGTAATCGCGGCCTTCGACGTTGATGGTCTTGCCGACGTTGTTGCCGCCGCCGAACACCTTGTTGTTGAGGTCCTGGCTGATCACCGCCACCTCCGCACGATGCTCGTCGTCCGCGGGACTCCATCCGTTTCCGTACAGGAAAGGCATGTCCACCATCGGGAAGAATTCCGAGAACACCGCGTGTCCGGTGATGTTGATCGGATGCGTGCCAGGCCGGGCCGGCACCACCGACGGCGTGATCATGTAAAGCGCCGATTGAAACTTCGCGCGGTGATCGCGCATCAGCGCGACGGCATCGTTGTAATCCAGCGCGTTGGGCGGCCCCTTCTCGCTGTCTGTATCTTCGGAGTGCGAGGCCGGCCCCCACATGTCGATCTGCGGCACGTAAAGTTTCGAGGATTTCCACGGGATCGGGTCGCCCGACACCGCGCGGAATACCGACCACGTCGTCATGGACGCGGCCACGCCGAAGCCGATGGTGAGGATCATCAGCGCGGTGAGCCCCGGGCTGCGTTTCAGGCTGCGCAGGGCGAGATCAATGTAGTAGCGGAACATTCGAAAACTCCGGAAGTGGACTCCCTCCCCTCAGGGAGGGCCGGGGTGGCGCTGGTTTTCGGACCCGCACCATCCCCACCCGAATCCTCCCCTTCAAGGGGATGACTTCAAATCAACCCCTACTCGCCCGCATCGGCGTCACCGCGAACGAGTAGTACGGCATGTCCAGCGCTACGCCGCCGCCGCCGGCCACATCGGAGTCTTGCTCCGCACGCGCCTGCGGATGCAGCTCCCGCAATTGCTCGCGGGTGGGCCGCACCTCGATCGGCGCCAACGTGTGGATGTTGTCCACTTCTGCCGACGGCGCGCGCAGCGTCGCTGCGCCCGCAGCGTTGGCCCACGCGCGCACGCCCGCGACACCGCCGGTCGCGATCAACACGGCACCCGTGATTGCGAATAGCTGATTCTTGTCCATGACGATTCTCCTGACCTCTTCTCTCGAACGAGAGTGACGCCCACTCCTGGGCCGTCAACTGCGCTCGTTCACCACTGCCGCATGCGCGCGCGCGTGGAAGCGCGGCTCCTCGGTGATGTCCACGGCCTGGCCGTCCACGATGTGCACGCTGCGCTGCGCGCGCGTGGCCAGTTCCGGGTCGTGGGTGACCATCACGATGGTCGCGCCTTCGCGATGGATGTCCTCCAGCAGTTCCATCACGCCGCGTGCCATTTGCGTATCCAGATTGCCGGTCGGCTCGTCGGCGAGCAGCAACCGTGGCGAGCCGGCCAGCGCGCGCGCGATCGCCACGCGCTGCTGCTGGCCGCCGGAAAGCTCGGCCGGGTAATGCTTGGCGCGCGAAGCCAGGCCCACGCGCTCCAGCGAATCCATGATCCGCCGCTTGCGCTCGGCGGATTTCATGCCGCGATAGCGCAACGGCACTTCCACGTTGTCGTGCACGTTGAGATCGGGAATCAGGTTGAAGCTCTGGAAAACGAAACCGATCTTCTCGTTGCGGATCTTCGAGCGCGCGTTGTCGTTCATGTCGCTGACATCCACGCCGTCCAGCCGGTACTCGCCGCCGCTGAAACTTTCCAGCAGGCCCGCGATGGTGAGGAAGGTGGTCTTGCCGGAACCGGACGGCCCCATTACGGCGACGAACTCGCCTTCCTTCACGTCAATGTTGAAATCGCGCAGCGCGTAGGTCTCCACCACTTCGGTGCGATAGACCTTGGAGAGATGGGTCATTTTCAACATGGCGTGTTTTCCTTCGCTGATGGTGTTCGGATGCGGGTTATGCGATTTGGGTTGCACTGTCGGTCCGGTTGTCAGTTGCCTTGGTCGTCGCGCGGCGTCCGGCAACACTGCTAATCACTGATCGCCACGCGCTGCGCGCCGTTGAACGCGTCGGTGCCGGAGATCACGACGCGGTCGCCTTCCTTCAACCCTTGCAGGATTTCGACCTTGTCTATGGAGCTGGCGCCCACGCGGATCGGCGTCTTGGTTGCGATGCCGTCCTTCACCACGTAGGCGTAATTGCCGCCGGATTCGTCCACGAACGAACCGCGTGCCACGGTCAGCACATCCTTGCGTTGATCCAAAACGATGCGCACCGAGAGCCGCTGGTTCTGGCGCAGGTGTTCCGGCTTGGCATCCACGAAGCGCACGCGCGCGGCGACCTGGCCATCCACCACTTCCGGCGAGATCGCGCTCACCGCGCCCTTCCAGCTGCCACCGTTGCCGGTGATGTCGGCGGCCATGCCGACGGCGAGATCGCGCGCGAAGCTCTCCGGCACCTTCACTTCCACCTCGAGCGCGGAGAGGTCAATCACCGTGAGCAGTTGCGCGTCCTTGGCGACGGTCGCGCGCGGCGCGATGAACAACTGGCCGACCTGGCCGTTCACCGGCGAGCGCACGTTCAACTCGTCCACTTGCCGCTCCAGATCCTTGACCAGCAGTTGCTGGCGCTCCCAGGCAAGCTTCTTGGCCTTCACGTCGAAGTTGAGGCTGTCGTTGTCGAGCGAAAGATCTTCAGTCGCATGCTTCAGCGCGATCTGCGCCTTCTCCAGCGTGCCCTGCGCGTGCGCCACTTCCATCTGCGCGATCGCGCCCTTGGCGAAGGCTTTCTGGTTGCGCACCAGATCGTTCTGCGCGGTCTTGGCGTCGATCTGGGCGTTGTCGTGCGCCTTCTGCAATTCCAGCCGCTGCTTGCGCGCGTCAATCTGCGCGCGCTGGTAATCCACCTGCAGCGCATCGGCGTTGGATTCTTCCTGCGCCAGCTTGTTGGTCAGTTCCGGGCTGTCCACCACCGCCAGCACCTGGCCCTGCTTCACGGTGTCGCCGGCCTTGACCTTCAACGTGACCGCACCGGGTGACGTGGCGTACATCGTCGGACTGACCGCCGCGACCACGCGGCCTTCCGCAGCGATGTCGCGCACGAACGGACCGCGCTCGACGGTGGCGATGGAAATGCGCGTCGCGCTCACCGAGGCGTCGGTGGAAAGCATGCGCATGGCGGTCGGCACGATCAGCGCGAGTGCAATCAATACCGCGACCGCGCCCCCGATCCACAGCATGCGTTTGCGCGTGGAAGGTTTGCGCTCGATCAGCCGGTCCTGCGCCGAGGTGTCGCGTATTGCCATTGTTCGTGCTCCGCTCCGTTTGCCGATCGCGACGTGCGACCACGAGCAGGCTTCTGCAATCGCGATGCCAAGGACGGAAATGGCATGGGAGCGCGGTTTGCACGGGTTTCTGCGCAGGCAAAAGTGTCCGCGGACAGGAGCGGACGAGAGGCCGGACGGAAGCCCGTGCACGTGATGCGACCTTTTGCGTGAGTACGGCATCCTAGACATGTGGAGCCGCCCTCTTCCTCCCAGCAACATTCCTTCCAGCAGCCGGTGGAACCGGAGCTGGTCGCCCGCTTGCAACGCGGCGACCTCGCTGCGTTCGAATGCATTTACCGGCAGTTCGAACGCGCGGCGTGGACGCTTGCCTTGCGCTTGACCGGACGGGCCGACGTCGCCCAGGAAATCCTGCAGGACGCGATGCTCAAGGCCTACGAGCGCGCCCGGCAATACCGCGGCGATGCACCGTTTTCGGCGTGGCTGCGCAAGCTGGTGATCAACGAAGCCTTGATGCGGCTGCGCCACGACCGCCTGCACGTATTCGAGGCATTCACCGATACGCAGGCGGATGCAGATGCCGCCGAACCGTGGACGCGGGCGGATGCAACGACTCTGGATCGCGCGCTCAACCGCCTGCCCGACACCGCGCGCGCGGTGCTGTGGCTGTACTACGTCGAAGGTTGCACGCACATCGAGATCGCCCAACGGTTCGGACGGACGGTGAGTTTTTCCAAATCGCAGCTCGCGCGCGCCACGCGGCGCCTCCGCGAACTGTTGCGATCGCATACCGAGGAAACGCCATGCACGATGAAGCCCGCCAATACGTGAACGGCGATCCCGCGCTGGCCGCCGCCCTGCGGGCGCTGTCCGCCGCCGTGCCCCCGCCTGACGGCTGGCCGCAACTCGCCGCGCGCATTGCACGCCGCCGCCGCACGCGCGCGATGTTGCGCATCGCCGTGCCCGCCGCGCTGGCGGCAGGCGTGGCGATCGCGATCACGCTGCCGCACCTGGGGCCCGCGCGCGCGCCGGTGGCACCATCGGGTGTGGCGCAACACGCACCGGTTCCGGCACGCGCTTCTGGAACGGAATTGAATGCATTGCGCGCGCAATCGCAACGTTTGCAGGCATGGGTCCAAACGCTGGATCGAAACGGCGGCCCCCTGGATGGTGACGCGCTCGCCGGCGCGGTCGCGCTGCAGGACCGGATCGGACTGGTCGATCTGCAGTTGAGCGCCGCGACCGATCCGGCGACCCGCGCATCCTTGTGGCAGGAGCGCAATCTCCTGCTGCAACAGCTCGGACTGTTGCACCTGCAACCGTACAGCGTGGCCGAGCACACCCATTCCATGCCGAACGAAACGACCATTCTTTGAGAGTCCCGCCATGAAAAGCCTGATCGCTTTGCCGCTGTTGCTGTTCGCTTGTGTCGCAGTGGCTGCGCCGCCCAGCGCGTCCTCCAGCGGGATCGCCGCGGAGTCGGGCCGTGAAGCCGCGCAGATGGCTGGCAAGGCCGCGCATGCGCGCGAAGAAGCCCAGCGCGCCGCCAGCGATGCAGCGCGAACGGCCGACGAAGCCGCGCGGGCCGGCGACGACGCCGCACGGCGAGCGACCGACGCGCAGAAACTCGCGGATCTGCAAATGCGCATGAACGATCTCGCACAGCGCATGGCAGAGCTGTCCGTGAAGGCCGGCGATCGGGCCAGCGCCAGCGCGCTGCGTTACCTCGCCGACGGCAAGCGCGGCATGCTGGGCATCGTTCTGGACCATGATTCGGCGGGTCTTCGGGTCGGTGCGGTGACCCCGGACGGTCCGGCGGAACGCGCAGGCATTCGCGAGGGCGACGTGATCACCGCGATCGACGGCCAGCCCGTGCACGCTGGCGCCATGTCGCGGGACGATCTCGTCGCAGGCAAACCGATTGCGCTTTCGGTGCTGCGCGACGGCAAGGCCTTGCAGTTCCATGTCACGCCCGAGCGCTTCCAGGCGGCGGACTGGCAGGCACTGGCGCGCACCGCGCAGGCCGCGGCGCAGCGCTCGCTCGCGTCGGTGAACTCACCGGAGTTCCGCAGGCAGCTCGATCGGCGCATCGAAGACGCGATGAAGCAGACCGAGCGCGCGCGCGCGGAGATCGCCAGGCACCGGGGCGATCATTTCGATTTCAACGGCCGCTGGTTCGCCCCGTGGTGGGGTCTGAATCTCGCTTCGCTGAACCCGCAACTCGGCCGCTACTTCGGCGCCGACAGCGGCGCGCTGGTGCTGTCGGTGGACGACAAGAGTTATCGCGGGCTGGAATCCGGCGACGTGATCGTCGCGGTGGACGGCCATGCGGTGGCGCGCCCGGGCGACGTGATGCGCGCGTTGCAGTCGCTGCCCACGGATGCGACGGCGCACCTCAAGGTGCTCCGGCACGGCAAGCAGATCGCGCTGGATTTCAAGGTGCCTGCGGGGGGCAATCTGGTGCCGCCCGCGCCGCCGGCTCCGCCCGCCGCACCCGTTGCGCCCGTTGCGCCTCCGGCGCCGGCGCCGCCCCCGCCGGTATCAAAGGGCCGTACGGGTTGATCGGATCGCGCGCAGGCGCGTCGCGATCCGGTCAACCCGCCAATACTTCGCCGATCTCCCGCATCACCGCATCGTCCAGCTTGCCGACTGCATCTATCGCGCCGAGGTTCTCCTCCAGTTGCGAACGCCTGGTCGCGCCCAGCATCACGGTGGAGACATGCGGATTCTTCAGGCACCACGCGATCGCGAATTGCGCCGGTGACACACCCAGCTCCTTCGCGATTGGCAGCAGCTTGTCCACGCGCTTGATGTCGGCGCGGCCTTGCGGCGAGTCCACGTGTCCGCGCAGCCATTCGTACCCTGGCGTGTTCATGCGCGAATCCGCCGGCACGCCTCGGGAATATTTTCCGGTGAGTACGCCGGAAGAAAGCGGCGACCAGATCGTCGTGCCCATGCCGAACTCGCGATACAGCGGCGCGTATTCCACTTCCACGCGTTCGCGATGCAGCAGATTGTATTGCGGCTGCTCCATCGTCGGCGCATGCAGATGATGCGCACGCGCGGTTGCGTGCGCCTCGCGAATCGCTTCCGCCGGCCACTCGGATGTGCCCCAGTAGAGCACCTTGCCCTGCCGGATCAGCGTGTCCATCGCCCACACCGTTTCCTCGATCGGCGTGTCCGGATCGGGGCGGTGGCAGAAATACAAATCGAGATACTCCACGCGCAACCGTTGCAGCGCCTGATGACAGGCTTCGACCACGTGCTTGCGCGACAGCCCCCGTTGCGTGGGCGACGGATCGCGCACCGCGCCGAAATACACCTTGCTCGACACGCACCAGGAGTCGCGAGGCAAGCGCAGATCGGCGAGCGCATCGCCCATGATCCGTTCCGCTTCGCCGCGCGAATAGGTTTCCGCGTTGTCGAAGAAATTGACGCCGTGGTCGTAGGCGCAGGCGAGCAATTCGCGCGCGCCGCCGCGATCCACCTTGGTGCCGAAGGTCACCCACGCACCGAACGACAGCGCGGAGAGTTGCAGGCCGGACGATCCAAGGCGGCGATAGTGCATGACGTGCTCCAAATAATCCGTTCGCCCAGAGCGTAGCGGTCGCAGGCCGCGGAGTCGAAGGGCGACGCGCTTCGACTCCACTCGCGTACGCTCGCTCGCTACGCTCAGCGCGAACGGAAGGGATCGCATTTGCAGCCGTACAGTATGCGCGTTTAAACTGCCCGCGCTCCATCGGGGAGTAGCCGGCTTCGGATCATCCGAAGCATCCGCGTCAACATGCTTGGCTTGCAGCCATGGCGCGAAAAGTCGCAGCGGCACGCGACGCGGCGAGACCGATAGTTCACGTGCGATCCACCCGGGCCGGGAGATCGCGCGCGGATTATCGCGTCGCAACCCCGGCCCATCGGAGCAGTCGTGCAGAGCTTCCTGATTTCGCTGGGCGCGGTCGCATTGGCCGAAGTCGGCGACAAGACCCAACTGCTGTCGCTGGTGCTGGCGGCCAAATACCGCAAGCCGTGGCCGATCTGCCTCGGCGTGCTGGTCGCCACGCTGGCCAATCACGCCATCGCGGCGGAAGTCGGCGCGTGGCTGGCGCGCTGGCTCACACCTGACGTGCAGCGCTGGCTGGTCGGCGCGTCGTTCATCGTCGTCGCAATCTGGGCGTTGTTTCCGGACAAGGCCGACGACGGTGCGGCGAAACGCGGCGGACACGGCGTATTCATCGCCACCGTCATCGCATTCTTCCTCGCCGAAATGGGCGATCGTACCCAGATCGCCACCGCGATCCTGGCCGCGCAATATCACCCGCTCTGGGAAGTGGTCGCGGGCACCACCGCCGGGATGCTGGTTGCGAACGTGCCCGTGGTATTCCTCGGCACGCGCTTCGCGGCGAAATTGCCGCTGCGCACCGCACGGATTTGCGCATCGCTGCTTTTCGCCGGATTGGGCGTGTGGATCCTGCTGCGCTGAGTTGCCGCGCGCAGCGCCCTGCCCTAATCTCGCCTGTTACACAACAATTAAACAGGGGATGCAAATGTCCAAGCCACACAAGATGCGCTACATCACCGACTGGAAGCAACTCGACGACGAGGCGAGCGACGCGATCCGCGCGTTCTGGACGCGTGAGCAGGCCAACGTCGAAGGCGAGGAAGCTGTGCGCCGCGTGCAGCAGGTCGTACTGCATGCACTGGACAAGAACGGTGAAATCGCGGCGGTTGCGACGGCGGTGCCGAGGGTCTTGCCGCGCCTGGGCCAACCGCTTTATTACTACCGGTGTTTCGTCGGCAAGGCGTGGCGCTCCGGCCGGCTGGTGCGGCCGCTGATTCGACAGAGCCAGCGCGTGCTGGAGGATTACGCGCGCGATCACGATTTCCCGTGCATCGGCGTGTTGCTGGAACTGGAGAACGAGGGCTTCGCTACATCCTTGCAATGGGCGCACTGGAACACCACCGGGTTCAGCTACCTCGGCAAGAGCCCGCGCGGGCTGGATTTGCGCGTGTGCTATTTCCGCGGCGCGCGTCTGAAAACTCCGCAGGAAGTACAGGCACTGGTGCGGGAGCGCATGCGTAACGCCGCCTGATGCGCATCGGTCCGTATTCCATCGAACCTCCGGTGATCCTCGCCCCGATGGCGGGTGTCACCGACAAGCCGTTCCGCCAGCTTTGCAAAAAGCTTGGCGCCGGCCTGGCCGTGTCGGAAATGACCACCGCTGATCCGCGCCTGTGGAACACGACCAAATCCTTGCGCCGGATGGACCACGCCGGCGAGCCTGACCCGGTGAGCGTCCAGATCGCAGGCTACGATCCGGCGATGCTGGCGGAGGCCGCGCGCTTCAATGCCGACAACGGCGCGCAGGTCATTGACATCAACATGGGCTGCCCTGCGAAGAAGGTGTGCAACGTCTGGTCGGGCTCGGCGCTGCTGCAGGACGAACCGCTGGTGGCGCGCATCTGTCGCGCGGTGGTGGAAGCGGTGAGCGTGCCGGTCACGCTGAAAATCCGCACCGGTTGGGATCGCGAGCACAAGAACGCGCTCAACATCGCGCGGATCGCCGAAGATTCCGGCATCGCCGCGCTGGCCGTGCACGGCCGCACCCGCGCCGACAAATATGAAGGCTTGGCCGAATACGACACCATCGCCGCGGTGAAAGCCCGCGTCGCCATGCCGGTGATCGCCAATGGCGATATTGATTCGCCGGTCAAAGCGCGCTTCGTGCTCGATTACACGAAAGCCGACGCGGTGATGGTTGGTCGCCCGGCACAGGGCCGTCCCTGGATCTTCCGCGAAATCGCGCATTACCTCGCGACCGGCGAACGCCTGCCGGAACCGGATGTAATCGCGGTGCGAGACATCCTGCTCGGGCACTTGCACGCACTGTATGCGTTCTACGGCGAAGCGCACGGCGTGCGCATCGCACGCAAGCATCTGGGCTGGTATGCGAAAGATCGTTCAGAGAATGCCGCCTTTCGTTCGGTGGTCAATCGCGCCGAGAGCGCTGCCGAACAGTTGCGGCTGACGGCGGAGTACTTCGATGCACTGGAGGCCGGTGCCGAATCGAAGTTCGCGGCAGCGGCGTAGATTCACGCAAAACCGGCCGCTTCCATGTATCATGGTCGGCTGATCCATCCTTTCATCCGTATAAAGGGATACAAGCCACGATGAGCAGCTACCTGTTCACTTCCGAATCGGTGTCCGAAGGCCATCCGGACAAGGTCGCCGACCAGATTTCCGACGCCGTGCTGGACGCGATCATCGCGCAGGACAAGCGCGCGCGCGTGGCCTGCGAAACCATGGTCAAGACCGGCGTGGCGATCGTCGCCGGCGAGGTCACCACCAGTGCGTGGATCGATCTGGAGGCGCTGACCCGCAAGGTGATCCTGGAGATCGGCTATGACTCTTCGCGGGTCGGTTTCGACGGCGCCACCTGCGGCGTGCTGAACCTGATCGGCAAGCAGTCGCCGGACATCAATCAGGGCGTGGACCGCAAGAAGCCCGAGGAACAGGGCGCCGGCGACCAGGGCCTGATGTTCGGCTACGCCTGCAATGAGGCCCCGGAATGCATGCCCGCGCCGATCTACTACTCGCACCGTCTGGTCGAGCAGCAGGCGGCCGTGCGCAAGAAAGGCAAGCTGCCGTGGCTGCGTCCGGACGCGAAGTCGCAGGTCACGCTGCGCTACGACGACCAGCACAAGGTGATCGGCCTGGATGCGGTGGTGCTCTCGACGCAGCACGACCCTGAGATCAAGCATTCCGATCTCGCCGAAGGCGTGCGCGAGCTGATCCTGAAACCGGTGCTGCCGAAGAAGTGGCTGGCCGCGCTGCCGAAGAACAAGGTGCACATCAACCCGACCGGCAAGTTCGTGATCGGCGGTCCGGTGGGCGATTGCGGCCTGACCGGGCGCAAGATCATCGTGGATACCTACGGCGGCATGGCCCGTCACGGCGGCGGGGCGTTCTCGGGCAAGGATCCGTCCAAGGTGGATCGCTCCGCGGCGTATGCCGCGCGCTATGTCGCGAAGAACATCGTCGCCGCGGGCCTGGCTGATCGCTGCGAGTTGCAGGTTTCCTACGCGATCGGCGTGGCCGAGCCGACCTCGATCTCGGTCACCACGTTCGGGACCGGCAAGATTTCAGACGACAAGATCGAGAAGCTGGTGCGCAAGCATTTCGACCTGCGCCCGTACGGCATCATCAGGATGCTCGACCTGATCCACCCGATGTACCAGCTCACGGCGGCTTATGGCCATTTCGGCCGCACGCCGTTCAAGCACACCTACAAGTGGACCGAGCGCGAGAAAGGCAAGGAAGTGAAAAAGTCCGAGGTCGCGACCGCGTTCTCGTGGGAGAAAACCGACCGCGCCGAGGAACTACGCAAGGCGGCCAAGCTCAAGGGTTGATTGAAAGTGCAGCCACGGGACTGGTGGCGATGGCTGGCAACTCCCGGCGGCTTTTCGATCTGCGCGATCAGGCCTGATCGCCAAGGGACCAGCCTGCGCGCAGGTGAACACAACGGGCCGCATTGCGGTCCGTTGTGCTTTCGCGACCCCGGACAACCCGTCCTTTCATCTTTCCATCGCGACGGAAAGATATATAATCTCCATTCGCCCATCGAGGGGCGCTGCGACTCCGCCCAATCGGAGCCAGGCTCGATGCGGTTTTCTGCAATGCCTTTGCTCGGGCAAACGCAATTGCACAAAGCGGTCATCCTGACCGCACTGTTCTGAAAACCGCGCCCGTTCACGGAGTCCCTGCGACTCCAACAACGGAGCATGCATATGAACGCTGTCGCCAAAGAATCTTCCACGCACGATTTCAAGGTGCGCGACCTCACCCTCGCCGACCTCGGCCGCAAGCGCATCATGATGGCCGAGCAGGAAATGCCGGGCCTGATGCAGATCCGCGCACGTTACGCGCCGCAGCAGCCGCTGAAGGGCGTGCGCGTCACCGGCTCGCTGCACATGACCAAGGAAACCGCGGTGCTGATCGAGACGCTCGCCGCGCTCGGTGCCTCGGTGCGCTGGGCTTCCTGCAACATCTTCTCCACGCAGGACGATGCCGCCGCCGCGATCGCCGCGGCCGGCGTTCCGGTGTTTGCCTGGAAGGGCGAAACGCTGGAGGAATACTGGGAGTGCACGCTGGATGCGCTGACGCATCCGGGCATGAAAGGCCCCGAGCTGATCGTGGACGACGGCGGCGATGCAACGCTGCTGATCCACAAGGGCGTGGAGATGGAAGACGGTTCCAACTGGGCGGACTCGCCCGGCGCCAACCATGAAGAGCAGGTCATCAAGGACCTGCTGAAGAAGACGCGCACCGAACGCCCCGGCTTCTGGAAGAAAGTCGCCAGCGAATGGCGCGGCGTGTCCGAGGAAACCACCACCGGCGTGCACCGTCTCTACCAGATGATGGAAGCGGGCAAGCTGCTGGTGCCGGCGATCAACGTCAACGACTCGGTCACCAAGAGCAAGTTCGACAACTTGTATGGTTGCCGCGAATCGCTGGCCGACGGCATCAAGCGCGCGACCGACCTGATGGTCGCGGGCAAGGTCGCGGTGGTGTGTGGCTACGGCGACGTCGGCAAGGGCAGCGCGCATTCGCTGAAGGGCTTCGGCGCGCGCGTGATCGTCACCGAGATCGATCCGATCAATGCTCTGCAAGCCGCGATGGAAGGCTTCCAGGTCGCGACCGTCGAGGACACGCTGGGCATCGCCGACATCTACGTCACCACCACCGGCAACCGCGACGTGATCACGCTGGAACACATGCAGCGCATGAAGAACAACGCGCTGGTGTGCAACATCGGCCACTTCGACAACGAAATCCAGGTGGATCGCCTGCAGCAGACCGCCACGCGCGAGAACATCAAGCCGCAGGTGGACCGCTACGTGTTCCCCAACGGCAACGCGATCTACCTGCTCGCCGAAGGCCGGCTGGTGAACCTCGGCTGCGCGCACGGCCACCCGGCGTTCGTGATGTCCAATTCGTTCTCCAACCAGACACTCGCGCAGATCGATCTGTGGCAGAACAAGGACACCTACGAAAAGACGGTCTACCGCCTGCCGAAGAAACTGGACGAGGAAGTCGCGCGCCTGCACCTGGAGCAGATCGGCGTGAAGCTGACGAAGCTCACGCCGGAGCAGGCCGATTACCTCGGCGTGGACGTGAATGGGCCGTACAAGCCCGAGCACTACAGGTACTAGTGAGCGGTCAACCGTGAGCGGTCAGCGGAAAACGCCTGCGCAGCTTCCACGGCATTACGCTCTGGAAGCCCGGAAAGATTCGATACGCCTCGTACGCGAGGCGTATCGCGCCACTTCCGACTTTCCGGACTCGCAGCAGTTTGGGTCGAGCATTCAGCCGAGGCGCGCTGCTGACGCGCTGATTTCATCCAACCGCAGCAAGGAGCCGCGATGAACGCTCACCGCGCACCGCTCACCGCTCACGCCCCTCCGATCTCCCTCGAATTCTTCCCCCCGAAGACTCCCGAGCAAATCAACCAACTCGAGCGCGCGCTGCCACGGCTTAAGGCGCTGGCGCCGGAATACGTGAGCGTGACCTTCGGCGCGGGCGGGTCCACGCTGACGCAGACGCCGCGCACGGTGCAGCACCTGCGCGAATCGCATGCGTTCGAAGTGGCGCCGCACGTCTCGTGCATGGGCGGCTCGCGCGCGGAAATCGGTGCGCTGCTGGATCAGTACAAGGCGATGGGCTGCAAGCGCATCGTCGCGTTGCGGGGCGACCTGCCTTCGGGCATGGCCACGCCCGGCGATTTCCGCTATGCCAGCGAGCTGGTGGATTTCATCCGCCGCGAACACGACGGCTGCTTCCACATCGAGGTCGCGTGTTACCCGGAATGCCATCCGCAATCCGAACACGCGCAATCGGACCTGAAGCACTTCAAGGCCAAGGTGGATGCCGGCGCCAACGGCGCGATCACGCAATACTTCTACAACGCCGATGCGTACTTCCGTTTCGTGGACGATGCGCGCCGTGCGGGCGTGCACATTCCGATCGTGCCGGGCGTGATGCCGATCTCCAATTTCTCGCAGCTGCGTCGCTTCTCGGAACTGTGCGGCGCCGAGATCCCGCGCTGGATCGGCAAGCGCATGGCAGCGTTCGGCGATGATGCGGAAGCGATCCGCGAATTCGGTGCGGATATCGTCTCTTCATTGTGCCAACGCCTGCTCGACGGCGGCGCGCCGGGCCTGCACATCTACACGCTCAATCGTGCGCGCGCGACAACGTCGGTGCTGGAAAGGCTGGAGCGGCCGCAAGCCTGAATCGCACTGCGCGCATCACGCTTTCCGAACGCGGCCGGTCGCTACACTGCCGCGATGCGCGCGCTCCCACTGCTCCTGCTGCTGGTTCCGTTGCTGGGCTTCGCGCGCGGCGCGCACGCGCAGATCCACCGCTGCATCGGCGCGCAGGGTGAACCTGTGTTCACCGACCAGCCTTGCGGCGCTGCCGAGCTGTCGGCGAATGTGGCGAGCAGCCCTCTCGATCGCAGCGAGCAAGCGGGCACGACGAGCGTCGCGCCTGCCACGCCCGGCACGCCCATCGCGGCGACCTGCCCGCGTTCGCCTGAGCAGGTGCGCGACCGCATCGCGCTGGCCTTCAACGACAACAACCCCAATGCGCTTGCCGGATTGTTCGACTGGCGCGGCTTTTCGCGCCAGAGTGCGGACGCGCGGCTGAAGGACTTCAGTCGCTGGCTGAAACATCCGTTGGTCGGTGTCCAGTTTTCCGGTGCCGCCGATCCTTCCGGCGCGCAACCGGATGATGCCGATTACACACCTTCCGATCCCTCGGGCCTGACCGTGCTCACGCAATCATCCGGAGAGCCGGCACCGGAGACGCGCAGCTTCGGCATGGTCGAGAAAGGCGGATGCTGGTGGTTGATGTTCTAGCCAGGCATCGGGAACCGGCGGCAAGGTCACACCCCGGTGTCAATCCGGGCACAAGCCGGAATCCGATGACCCGTTCTTCGCCACCAGGGCAAAGTCGCTGGATTCTGGAGTCCGGGTTCCGTGTCGGATTTCATCCGCCGCAGTCCCGGAAGGACGCCGTTGGATTCCACGCCGTTTCATCTCCCCCTCCCCCGTCTGCCGTCTCCCGTTATCATTCGCGTTTCTCCGAGGAGCGACTGCATGGCCGCGCAAACCTATCCCGAATGGATCTGGCACAACGGCGCGGTGAAACCGTGGCGCGAAGCGACCGTGCACGTGATGGCGCACGCGCTGCATTACGGTTCGTCGGTGTTCGAGGGCATCCGCAGTTACAAGACGCCTAACGGCGCGGCGATCTTCCGCCTTTCCGATCACCTGAAGCGGCTGTATCTCTCCGCCAAGGTGTATGAGATGGCGATTCCCTGCACGCCCGCAGAACTCGCTTCGGCTTGCCGCGAAGTGCTGAAGGCGAACCAGCTCGAGCAGGCGTATCTGAGGCCCGTGGCTTACCGCGGCCTAGGGGGATTCGGATTGTCGGCGGACACGCCGATCGACGTGGCGGTCGCCACCTGGCCGATGGGGCCGTATCTCGGACCGGAAGCGCTGGAGAACGGCATCACCGCGTGCGTATCGTCATGGCAGCGGATGGCGCCGAACACGATTCCCGCAGGCGCCAAGGCCGGGGGCAATTATCTTTCCGGGCAATTGATCGCGCGCGAGGCGCGCCGGCTCGGATTTGGCGAAGGCATTGCGCTGGCGTCGACCGGTTTGCTCAGTGAGGGTGCCGGCGAAAATGTGTTCCTGGTGATGGACGGCGCGCTGCACACCGCGCCGGTGAGCGCCGCATTGTTGAACGGCATCACCCGCCATACGCTGATCACCCTGGCGCGCGCCGACGGCATCGAGGTGGTCGAGCGCGACCTGCCGCGCGAATATCTTTATCTCGCCGATGAAGTGTTCATGTGCGGCACTGCTGCGGAAGTCACGCCGATCCGCAGCGTGGACGGCAAGCCGGTCGGCGCCGGCAGGACCGGCCCGGTCACGCGCCGTTTGCAGGAGTTGTATTTCGGCCTGTTCGATGGCCGCACGAAAGACGAGTGGGGATGGCTGGAATAAAGCCGAAAATCGGGGATGGGAAAATCGAGGACAGCAAGAGCAAGGCGAAAGCGCGAGCTCCGGTTTCGATTCCCTATTCCCGACTTCCCATTTCCGGCTGGAAATCCAGCATCGCCACCGCGCCGCGTTCCGCGCGCGGCGCCAGCGACACGCGCCAGCCATAGAGTTCGCACAGCCGGCGCACGATCGCCAGGCCCAGGCCCGCGCCTTTCACCGTCTGCCCTTCACCGCGCACGCCGCGCTGGAACAGGTGTTCGGCATCCTCCGGCTTGATGCCCGGCCCGGTATCCTCGACCAGCACGCGGTCCGCCTGCACGCGCACCACCACCTCACCTTCCAGCGTGTACTTGCAGGCATTGCCCACCAGATTGCCAAGCGCGACCGCGACCACCGATGAAGGCGCCTCCACCTCGCACGCGCTTTCCACTTCCAGCCGGATCGTCACCGGCTTGGGGCCGATGTGCTGGTGGTTGGTGTCGATCACTTCCGCGGCAACTTTCGCGACATCGGTGGTTTCGCCATCCACCGGACCGGAGCGCTCGGCGCGCGAAAGCAGCA
>JBQCCR010000056.1:0-17901 GCA_051961995.1 Rhodanobacteraceae bacterium
GCGCCAGTCCCGCCACCGCGAACATCGGCAGGTACGTTGCCACCGACGCCAACCCTTCGCGCGACAGCCACGAGGAATCCCATTGCGAGAAGGCGCGCCACGCGCGCGCGGGCCTGCCCAGATGCAGCGTTGAGGAAAGCAGGCCGATGCTGGCGAACACGAAGCCGATCGCGAGCGGCCCCAGCACGTTGCCGCGCCCGGGCGGATACACGCCGAGCGCCAGCGCGCCGCCCAGCAGCGCCCACAGGCCGAACCCGGCCCCGGCCAGCACGGTGAAGAAGATTACCGACAGAGCGGGTTTCATGTTTGCATCTCCCGCTGCGCGCTCACCGGGACAATACTTTATCCAGCCACCGGAGCAAGGGGGGCCATTGCGCAGGATCCGGAGTTTCTTCCCGCGCGGGCGCCGGCTGCATGTGCGATCCGTCACGCCTTGGGCGCGGCGGCAGGTATTTGTTGACCGGCTTGTAGCCGAGTTCCGGCATCAGGTCGTAACCGCCGCGCTCGGCGACCAGCTTCGAGATGGACGAGTCCGGATCGCCGAGGTCGCCGAAATGGCGCGCGCGGGTGGGGCAGGCCTTGACGCACGCTGGCTGGCGGTCCTCTTCCTCCAGCGTTTCGTTGTAGATGCGATCCACGCACAGCGTGCACTTCTGCATCGTGCCCTTCTGTTCGCCAATTTCGCGCGCACCATACGGACACGCCCAGGCGCACAACTGGCAGCCGATGCACTTGTCCTCGTCCACCAGCACGATGCCATCCTCCGCGCGCTTGTAGCTGGCGCCGGTCGGGCACACCGTCACGCAGTCCGGTGTCTCGCAATGCAGGCACGAGCGCGGGAAATGGACCATTTGCGGGATTTGCTGCCCTCTCCCATCGGGAGTGGGGGTGAGGGTTCGGGATTGCGGACCCTGACCCGTCGCGCTGCGTGTGTCGCCCTCTCCCGAGGCGAGAGGGAAAACTTCGTACGTATGCACCCGATTGACCCACACGCCGATCGGATCGGCGCCGTACGGATCGGAATCGGGCAGCGGCCCGAACTGGCCGCCGTCGTTCCACTCCTTGCACGCCACCGCGCAGGCGTGACAGCCCACGCAGGTGTCCAGATCAATCACCAGGCCGAGTTTCTTCTTGGAAGGGGGAGGGAGTGCGGTCATGAGCGTCTTCCTCCACACGCTCGCGGAGTTTCTTCGTTTCTGGAGCGCAGGCCATGGATGACCGTGTGAGCGCTCGTGCTGTCGCGATGCCGCAGCGACGATGCTTTTGCGGAGACAAAAGTAACCGGCCCCGTGGGACGGCGCGGAAAACGACAAGGATGTCGGACATCGAAGTCGCCGGGTCCCGGCTTTCGCCGGGATGACGAGTAGACACTCACAGGAATCTTAGACTTACCCATCAAAACGGCCACATCTTCGGAATCAAATACATCGACAGTCCGCAGAACAACGCGATCAGCGGGATGCCGACCCTCATGAAGTCGGTGAAACGATATCCGCCCGCGTAATAGACCATCGTGTTGGTCGGATAGCCCACCGGCGTCGCGAACGACGTCGCGGCGGCGAATGCCACGGCGACAATGAACGGATGCGGGTCGGCATGTACAACCTTCGCCACGGTAATGGCGATGCCGACCATCAGCACCACCGCTGGATTGTGGCCCATCAGTTCGGTCAACAGCGCGGTCAGCAGGTACACCATCGCCAGAGCGGCGATCGGACCATGGTCGCCGACTACGCTCAAGCCCGCATCCACCACGTATTTCGACAAGCCCGTTTTTTCAATCGCGATGCCGAGCGGCAGGATCGCGCCGAGCAGGATGATGATCTTCCAGTCCATCGCCTCGTACACGTCCTTGCGGCCGAAGCAGCGCGTCAGCGCCATGGCCACCACGCCGCAGATCGCGGCGATCGGAATCGGCAGCACGCGCAACCCGGATACCACGACCACTCCGATCATGATGGCCACCGCGATCAGCGCCTTGTACGGCGGGCGGCGCGCATCGTCGCGTTCGTTGAGGATGATGAAGCGGTCGTCCGCGCGCAGCTTGGCGACCACGGTTTCCGGCACCAGCAGCATCAGTACGTCGCCGACTTCGAACGGGATGCGGCTCATCTTCTCGCGCAGCACGTGGCCGCGGCGGTGGATCGCGAGCACCGTGGCGTCGTAGCGCGATTGCAGATCCAGCTCCGGCAGGGTGCGCGCTTCCATCGGGCTGGCCGGCGTGACCAGCACTTCCATCAGCACCCGGGCCTCGCCGTCGTCGCGCGCGTGCCTGAACTCCGGGTCGATCTCCAGCCGCGTCTGCCTGCGGAATTCCTCCAGCCGCTCCCATGCGCCGCGCATCAACAGCACGTCGCCCACCTGCAGCTTCTGCGTGCGTGGCGACCACATGTGCTCCTCGCCGCGCAGCAACTCCAGCGGGTACACGCCGTGTTTTTCGCCCAGCCGCGCTTCGGCGATGGTCTGCCCGACCAGTGTGGAATCGGACATCACCTTCAACTCGGTGACGTACTTGCCGACCTGCATGATCTCCGGCATCTGGGCGTCAATCTGCCGCGGCAGCAGCCAGCGGCCGATCACCATCAGGTAAATGATGCCGGCGACGGCCAGCAACACGCCCAGCTTGGTGAACTCGAATACGCCCAGCGGCGCCAGACCGTGCTTCTGCGACAGCGAGTCCACCAGCAGGTTGGAGGACGTGCCGATCAGGGTGCATACGCCGCCCATCTGCGCCGCATACGCCATCGGCATCAGCACGCGCGAAGGCGAGGTGCCGGTGCGCGCGCACACGCGCAGCGCCAGCGGCAGGAAGGTCGCCACCAGCGCCACGTTCTTGATAAACGCGCCCAGCGGCGCGATCGCCAGCATCACGCCCAGCGTCAGCAGCCACGGCTTCCTGATGCGGGAGAGCAGGCGAATCAGCGGCTCCAGTGCACCGGAGCGCTCGATGCCCATGGACAGCGCGAACATCGCCGCCACCGTCACCGTGGCCTCGTTGCTGAAGCCCGACAGCGCTTCCTCCGGCGTGACGATCTGTAGGACCATCAGCAGCGCAAGTGCGATCAGGGCGACGATGTCTATGCGCACCCTCTCGCTGGCGAACAGCGCCATCGCGAAGACGATGATCGCGGCGGTGGCCCAGGCCTGCCACGTCATGCGGGGTCGCTCCGCGGCTCGCGCGTGGTGGCCGGCGCGTCATCGTGCAACTCCACGCGATGGCCGGGCACATGCGGTTGCGGATCGCGTTCGAGGCGGACGCGCAGGTCGAACCATGCAGCCTGACCGGTCACGGGATCGGCATTGCTGTAGCGGCCGTCGCGCGCGCGTTCGCCGATCAGGTCGTTCAACAGGAAGCCGTCCACGAATTCCGGCGCGTTGCGATCCAGCTTCCACGCACCGCGCTTCTTGCCGAGCGCGTTCCACGTCCACAGCGTGCCCGGCGCGGTCGCCGCATGCGCGCGCACCTGCACGCGGATGCGTCCACGCGGCGAGGCGATCCACGCCCATTCGTTGTCAGCGATACCTTGCGCGGCCAGCGTGTGCGGATGCGCGTACAGGTAATTGCGCGTGGCGATCTGGCGCAGCCAGCGATTCTGCGAACCCCAGGAGTGGTACATGAACATGGGGCGCTGGGTGATGGCGTGGAGATCGAAACCTTCTGAAAAGCCCCTTTCCCCTCGGGAGAGTTGGGGTGAGGGTTCGGCGCCCGCGGATTCGTACCAGAGTGGTACCGGATCAAAAAATTTCTCCACCCGTGCGCGCTCGTACTCCGGTGGCTGCACCGGACCCTGTCCCCGTGCGGCCAGCCGAAAGCGCTGCAGTGTTTCGCAATACAACTGCAAGGTGATCGGCTCGGTCGAACCGGTGAAGCCCATCCGTTGCGCCCATTGCAGGTAATCGCGGTTGGCGAAACGATAGAACGCGCCGCGCTCCGGCACACGTGCTTCCCAATGACAGCCGTGTTCGCGATAGCGTCCCAGTTGATCCGGATTCGGCGCACCCTTGCCTTCGCCCGCGCCATCCACTCCGCGCCATCCCGCCAGCAGGCCCAGGCCCGGGGCGCGCTCGTGGTGGACGATGTAGTCGGCGAAGTCGCGGTACTTCGCGTGGTCGTGCTCATCCACCAGGTTCGGTAACTTCAAGCGCGCACCGAGCTCCAGCAGCACGTCCTGGAAGGGCCGCACGTCGCGATCCGGTTGGACCACCGGCGTGCGGATCGCATCCGCGGCGGCATCGGCGTCCGAAATCGGGCGATCCAGCAGGCTGATGCAGTCGTGGCGTTCCAGGTATGTCGTATCCGGCAACACCAGGTCGGCGAACGCCACCGTTTCCGAATCGTAGGCGTCCGAATAAATGATGTGTGGAATCCTGTAGTCGCCGTTGTCGTCGCGCGCGCACAGCAGCTTGCGCGTGTGCGCGGTATCCATCGCCGAGTTCCAGCCCATGTTGGCCATGAACAGAAACAGCGTGTCTATCCGGTATGGATCGCCGGCCACCGCATTGCGGATCACGCTCTGCAACATGCCGTGCGCGGCCAGCGGGTACGCCCAGGAGAAGGCATGATCGATACGGCGCGGTGCGCCGTGCGCGTCCACCAGCAGGTCCTCGGGCGAAGTTGGATAGCCCAGCGGATTGCGGTTGAGCGTGCCGTCGGGATTGCGCGCGGTCGCGGGCTTGCTGGCTGGCGGTGCGGATTTGGGATAGGGCGGCTGGTAGCGGAAGCTGCCGGGCGTATCGATCGCGCCCAGCAGCATCTGCAGCACGTGCAGGGTGCGGCAGGTGTGGAAGCCGTTGGCGTGGGCAGCGATGCCGCGCATCGCGTGCATCGAGACCGGACGGCCGACCATGTTCGCGTGCTCGCGGCCGTGCGTGTCGGTCCAAGCAATAGGCAGTTCGATCGCCCCGTCGAACGCGGTGCGTGCAAGCTCGGAAGCGATGCGGCGGATCGTGGCTGCGTCCACGCCGCAGCGAGCTTCGACGTTTTCGGGTTTGTACTCGTCGGAGAGAAATCTTTCGGCCAGCAACTGGAACGCCGGTACCGCGCGGCGGCCATCTGCCAGCGTGTACTCGCCGGCGATCAACGGAGCGATGTCGGGCTGCGTGGCATCAACGACCCGATAGCCCCCGTCACTCCGGCGCACGCCGGAACCCGCTGACTCCCCTTGGGCTGAAGTCGCTGGGCCCCGGCTTTCGCCGGGGTGACAAGACTCTGAATCGCGCACCGCGCAAAGCGGCTTGCCTTCGGCATCGCGCGCGACCAAACCATCGTCCGCTGCGCCGGGCGCGCGGATCACCAGGTGATGCGCGTTGGTGTAGCGCACCAGATATTCGAAATCCACGCGGTCGTGGATCAGCAGTTCGCGAATCAAGGCGCCGGCCAGCAGGCCGTCGCTGCCGGGATTGATCGCGATCCATTCGTCGGCGATTGCGCCGTAACCGGAGCGCACCGGATTCACCACTACGATCTTGGCGCCGCGCGCCTTCAGTTTTCCAAGCCCGAGCTTGATGGGATTGGAATCGTGATCCTCGGCCACGCCCCACAGCATCAGGTATCTGGTGCGGTCCCAATCCGGCTCGCCGAATTCCCAGAACGAACCGCCGAAGGTGTACATGCCCGCGGCGGCCATGTTCACCGAGCAGAAACCGCCGTGCGCGGCGTAGTTGATGGTGCCGAATTGCTGCGCCCACCAGCCGGTCAGCGCCTGCGACTGGTCACGGCCGGTGAAGAAGGCCAACTCATCCGGATTGCGCGCGCGGATGTCGCCCAGCCACTTGGTCGCGATGTCGAGTGCTTCATCCCATTCGATTTCGCGGAACTTGCGCTCGCCGCGCTCACCGATGCGCAGCAGCGGTTTGCGCAACCGCGCCGGCGAGTAGTGCTGCATGATGCCGGACGAACCCTTCGCGCAGATCACGCCGCGATTGACCGGGTGTTCCGGATTGCCGTCTATGTAGCGGACGCGGCCGTCCTTCAGGTGCACGCGGATGCCGCATCGGCACGCGCACATGTAACACGTGGTCGTCTTGACCTCGTCCCCGGTGGGCTCGTTGAGCTTTAGGTTGCGGTGCGGCATTGAAGGTCCCGGCCGTCATCCCCGCGCAAGCGGGAATTCCGGCGACTTCCGAAAGCAAAGGCGCCAGATTCCGGGTTCCGCCTTCGCGGCCCCGGAATGACGATCAACATCATTTCGCGAAACAGCATGTTAGCCGAAGCAGAGACATGCTTGCCGCCGCGAGGGCATCCGGTCATGCTTTCGGCTTCGCCATTCGCACCGCCGCCATGGATCGTTACGAGCGCATTCTCACCCTGCATCGCACCTTCAAGGCCGCGCGCCACCCGGTCAGCCAGGAGCGCCTGAAGGACGAACTCGGCTGCTCACGCGCCACGTTGTATCGGGATATCGCCTTCCTGCGCGACGCACTGGGTGCCCCGCTGGACAGCGATCCCGAACGCCACGGTTTTTCCTACGACCGGGAAGAGGCTGACCGTTTCGAATTGCCGGGGCTGTGGCTGACCAGCGAGGAGCTGGCCGCGCTGATGGCGCTGAACGAATTGGTCGGCCGCTCGGATCCGGGCGTGCTCGCGGGCGCGTTGGCCCCGTTCAAATCGCGCATGGAGCGCCTGCTCAGCGAACATGCCGAGGGCGCGGCCTTGCCGCTGGAACGCATCCGCGTGATTCCGTACGGGGCGCGCAAGCTGGATCAGCGCGTGTTCCGGATCGTGGCCGGGGCGGTGCTGGCGCGCAAGCAGTTGAAGTTCCGCTATCGCGCGCGCACCACCGATGCCGATTCCACGCGCACGGTCTCGCCGCAGCGGCTGACGCATTACCGCGACAACTGGTATCTGGATGCCTGGGATCACGATCGCGAGGCGCTGCGCAGCTTCGCGGTGGATCGCATCGTGGAGCCCGAGCAACTGGATGCTGCCGCAACGGACCGCGACGCCGCCGAACTCGATGCTGTGCTGGCGTCCAGCTACGGGATTTTTGCCGGTGCGCCGAAAGCCTGGGCCACGCTCCGTTTTTCCGCGCGCGCGGCGCGCTGGGTGGCCGACGAGCACTGGCACTCCCAGCAGGAAGGCCAGTTCCTGGCGGACGGCCGCTACGAGCTGCGCGTGCCGTATTCCAACTCGCGCGAACTGCTGATGGACGTGATGAAGTACGGGCCGGATGCGGAAGTGATCGCCCCGCTGCCGCTGCGCGAGGAGATGAAGATCCTGCTGAAGCTCGCGCTGGACGGGTACGCGTGAGCGTGCTCTGATCCCCTCTCCCGTTCACGGGAGAGGGAAGCCAAGTGCGGCAGGCCCGGTCAGGGCTGCGGCCGCGCGCCGGCGCTCCTACAAGGCGGTGAGGTTCGCATACGCCGCCACCAGCCATTTCGGGCCGACGTCGGCGAAGTTCACCTGGATCCGCGTGTGCGCGCCGTTGCCTTCGGCGCTCACCACCACGCCTTCGCCGAAATGCGCATGGCGCACGCGCTGGCCCAGCTTCACCGGCATGGATTCGTCCACGAGCGGCTTGTGGCCGTAGTCGCGCGGTGTATAGACCGGACGCGTGATCCTGGCGCGCGGACGCACTTCTTCCAGCAGCGATTGCGGTAATTCGGCGAGGAAACGTGATGGCCGCGCCAGCATTTCCGATCCATGCATGCGGCGCGATTCGGCGTAAGTCAGGATCAGACGCTGGCGCGCGCGGGTGATGCCGACGTAGGCGAGGCGGCGTTCTTCTTCCAGCCTTGAAGCATCTTCGGTCGAGCGCTGGCTCGGGAACAAGCCTTCCTCCAGCCCGACCAGGAACACGATCGGGAATTCCAGCCCTTTCGCCGAGTGCAGCGTCATCAATTGCACGCAGGCTTCGCCGGCCTCGCCCTGTGCTTCGCCGGCTTCCAGCGCGGCGTGCGCGAGAAAGGCAGCGAGTTCCGACAGGCCGGCCTCGATGTCTTCCTGGGTCGGCTCGAAGCGGCTGGCAACGTTGACCAGCTCATCGAGATTTTCCACCCGCGACTCGGCATTGCCGCGCGAGTCGCGTTCGTAGTAGTCGCGCAAGCCCGAGTGCGCGGTCGCGTGTTCGACCTGTTCGGACAAGTTGAAGGACTGGAACGTACGCGCGAATTCCTCGATCAATGTCAGGAACGCCTTCAACGCGTTCTTCGCGCGGGCGTTCAATTCCGCGCCGGATAACTCCGCCAGCGCCGCATCCCACATGGAGATGTTTTCTGCGCGCGCGCGGCGACGCAGCTGGTCCAGCGTGCGTTCGCCGATTCCGCGCGGCGGCGTGTTGACCGCGCGCTCGAAGGCCGCGTCGTCGTGGCGGTTGGCCGTCAATCGCAGATAACTGAGCGCGTCCTTGACCTCGGCGCGCTCGAAATAGCGCTGGCCACCGTAGACGCGGTAGGGAACGTCGTACTGGTGCAGTTGTTCCTCGAACGCGCGCGACTGCGCGTTGGAGCGGTACAGCACCGCGATCTGGTCGGCACGGCCGCCGTGCTCGATGTGCTCGCGGATGCGCTCGATCACGAAGCGCGCCTCGTCCTGGTCGTTGTAGGCCGAATACAGAGCGATCGCCTCGCCCTTTTCGCCGACCGTCCACAACTGCTTGCCCAGGCGCGAGGGATTGCGTGCGATGATCGCGTTGGCCGCTTCCAGGATGATCGCCGTGGAGCGGTAATTCTGTTCGAGCCGGATGGTCTGGGCGCCGGCGAAATCGCGCAGGAACGCGTGCATGTTTTCCACGCGCGCGCCGCGCCAGCCGTAGATGGACTGGTCGTCGTCGCCGACCGCGAAAACTTTTCCGGTGTTGCCGGCCAGCACGCGGATCCAGGCGTACTGCAAGGCATTGGTGTCCTGGAACTCGTCGATCAGCAGGTGCCGCCAGCGCTCGCGGTAATGCGTCAACACTTCCGGGTTGTGCAGCCACAGCTCGTGTGCGCGCAGCAGCAGTTCCGCGAAATCCACCAGGCCCGCGCGCCGGCAGGCCTCCTCGTAGGCGCGGTAGATGGACAGGTATGTACGCGTGACCGGATGATCGCCGGCTTCGATCGCCTCCGGCCGCTTGCCTTCATCTTTCCAGCCATTGATCTGCCAGGTCGCCTGGCGCGGCGGGAAACGCGCTTCGTCCAGGCCGAGCCCCGCGACCACGCGCTTCACCAGGCGTTGTTGATCGTCAGCGTCGAGGATCTGGAACGTCTCGGGCAGGTTCGCCTCGCGCCAGTGCCGCCGCAGCAGCCGATGCGCGATGCCGTGGAAGGTGCCGACGCTCAAGCCCCGCGTGCCGGCCGGCAGCAGCGAGTCCAGCCGGCCGCGCATCTCGCCTGCGGCCTTGTTGGTGAAGGTCACGGCGAGAATTGCCCACGGCGGCACGTGTTCCACTTCCGCCAGCCAGGCGATGCGGTGGGTGAGCACGCGGGTCTTGCCGGAACCGGCGCCGGCCAGCACCAGGTACGAACCGGGCGGGGCGCTGACGGCCTCGCGCTGCGCGGCGTTCAGCGAATCGAGCAAATGTGAAACATCCATCGGCCGAATTGTACCGGCCGCGCGTGGCCTCCCGCGGTCAGCGCTTGCGAACCGCGCCCGCGATCACGAGAGCCGCGCCGATCGCGATGCCCAGATAGCCGAGCCCGGTGGGGACGGCTTTCTCCTGCGTGGTCTGCACCGCCAACGGACCGAGTTGCGCTTCGGTCTTGGTGGAGTTGTAGGTGAACCGGCCGAGCGCAATCCACACGCCCAGTGCGGCGATCAGGATGCCGACCACGATCAGTGCTGCGCGCATGTGAATGCCCTCGGCGGTGAACCTGGCGTGATCGTACGCGAAAGCAATCGAAAGTGCTCTTTTGCGGCGTTTCGCCCAATGGGGAGGGATGCTGCACAAATAAAATGCCCCGAGAGCCAGGGGGGAGCTCTCGGGGCGGGGTGGAGCCGAACCTGGGGAGGGATTCGACCCCTGTGTTCCACTCAGGGAGGTGAGTGAAACCCGGACGCCGTTGCGTGCGTCCGATGCTTAGATAAGCACGGGGGTCGTTAAGTTCAAATGAGTTTTCGAGACCAATTCAGGGGCGATTCATGCTCCGGAACCGGTGTGACTTCCGGCATACGGACGCGGCGTTTGGATGGCCAAATGAGCGGCTGGTCGGTTGCTGGTCCCTGGTGGCCGGAAAGCCTCGCACATCCGGTTCTTCCGACACCCGGCAACCCGCTTCAATGGGCCTCGTCCCAATTCGCGCCCGACCCCACTTCAACCAGCAGTGGCACGGACAATTGCGCGCCGGCCTGCATGCGTTCGCGCACGCCCGCCGCGATTTCATCCAGTGCTTCGGTTTTCACCTCGAATACCAGTTCGTCGTGCACCTGCATCAGCATGTGCGCGTCGTCGCGTTCCAGCAGCCATGCATCAATCGCGATCATCGCGCGCTTGATGATGTCCGCGGCCGTGCCCTGCATCGGCGCGTTGATCGCGGCGCGTTCGGCGCCGGCGCGCTGTGCGGCGTTGCGCGAACGCAGCGATTCCAGATACAGCCGCCGGCCGAACAGCGTTTCCACGTAGCCATCGCGCTGCGCCTGCTCGCGGGTGTTGTCCATGAACGCGCGCACGCCGGGAAAGCGCTCGAAATAGCGCGCAATGTATTCGCCCGCTTCCAGCCGGCCGATCCCGAGCGCGCGCGAGAGCCCGTGCGCGCTCATGCCGTACATCAGGCCGAAGTTGACCACCTTGGCGGCGCGACGCTGGTTCGCATCCACCTGGTCCGGCGCCACGCCGAACACTTCCGCGGCGGTGGCGCGGTGCACGTCGGCGCCTTCCTTGAACGCACGGATCAGCGTCTCGTCACCGGACAAATGCGCCATGATCCGCAGTTCGATCTGCGAATAATCCGCGGCCACCACCTTCCAGCCGGGCGGCGCGATGAAGGCCTGGCGGATGCGACGGCCCTCCTCGGATTTGATCGGGATGTTTTGCAGGTTCGGATCGGTGGACGAAACGCGCCCCGTCGCGACCGCAGCCTGGTGATAGCAGGTGTGCACGCGGCCGGTGCGCGGGTTGATCATCAGCGGCAGCTTGTCGGTGTAGGTGCTGCGCAGCTTGGCCAGCGCCCGGTAGTCCAGGATCACGCGCGGCAGTTCGTGCTGGTCGGCGATCGCTTCCAGCGCTTCTTCATTCGTTGACGGCTGGCCCGTCGGCGTTTTCATCATCGCCGGCAGATTCAGTTCCTCGAACAGCAGGACCTGCAACTGCTTGGGCGAATCCACGTTGAAGTCGTGGCCGACCACGGCGAAGGCGCGCTGTTGCAACTCGTGCATGCGCTTGCCCAGTTCATCGCTTTGCCGGCGCAATGCGGCTGCATCCACCAGTACGCCGCGCTGCTCCATCCGCGCCAGCACTGCCACCAGCGGCAATTCGATTTCCTCGAACAGCTTCTTCGTGTGCGGTTGGGCCTGTACCCGCGGCCACAAGGCCTGGTGCAATCGCAGGGTGATGTCGGCATCCTCGGCGGCGTACCGGCAGGCCGTGTCCAGGTCCACTTGCGAAAACGAAATCTGCTTCGAGCCCTTGCCGGTGATGTCGCTGTATTTCACCGTGTTGTAATCGAGGTGCCGCTTGGCCAGCGTGTCCATGTCGTGGCGGCCTGCGGTGGCGTTCAGCACGTAGGATTCCAGCATGCTGTCAAAGGCCAGGCCGCGCACGGTGATGCCGCAGGACGACAGTACGTTGAGGTCGTACTTGGCGTTCTGGCCGAGTTTGGGCCTGTTCGTGTCTTCCATGATGGGTTTCAACGCAGCGAGCACTTCTTCGCGCGGCAGTTGCGGGGGCGCGCCCGGGTAGTCATGGCTCACCGGAACGTAGCAGGCGCGCGCGGCTTCCACCGCGAACGACAGCCCCACCAGTTGCGCCTGCATCGCATCCAGCGAGGTGGTTTCGGCGTCGAAGGCAATCAGTTCGGCGCCGCGCAATTTCCCGATCCACGCATCCAGTTGCGCGCGCGTGGTGACCAGTTCGTATTCGCCGGGTCCGGCGGAAGGCTTCTCCGTTTGAAAAGGGGGCAGGTTCGTTTTCGTGCCGGGATCGGGCACGGTCGCAGGCTTCGAATCCGAAAATGAACCTGGCCCCTTTTCAGCCGCATCCAGTTCCTTCAACGCCTGTGTAAACGCATACCGGGTGTACAGCTCCCGCAGTGCGGCCACATCGCGTTCGCGCAAGGCCAGATCGGTCGGTCCAGCCTCCAATTCGCAATCGGTCTTGATCGTGGCGAGCTGGCGCGACAGCGACAGTTGCGCCAAGACGCCGCGCAGGTTCTCGCCGATCTTGCCGCCCACTTCATCCGCGTGCGCGATCACCCCATCCAGATCGCCATACTGGCTGATCCATTTGGCCGCGGTCTTCGGGCCGCACTTGGGCACGCCGGGGATGTTGTCGATGCTGTCGCCCATCAGTGCCAGCAGGTCAGTCACGCGCTCGGGCGGCACGCCGAATTTCTCGATCACGCCCTCGCGGTCCAGCACGCTGCCGGACATGGTGTTGACCAGCGTGATGTTGGGCCCGACCAGCTGCGCGAAATCCTTGTCGCCGGTGGAGATGGTGACCTCGATATCCTGCGCGGCTGCCCGCTGCGCCAGCGTGCCGATCACGTCGTCGGCCTCCACGCCCTGCACGCGCAGGATCGGCAGGCCGAGCGCGCGCACGATCTTCATCATCGGCTCGACCTGCGCGCGCAAATCGTCCGGCATCGGCGCGCGGTTGGCCTTGTATTCGGCGTAGAGCGCGTCACGGAACGTCGGCCCGGGAGCATCCTGCACGAAGGCGGCGTAGTCGGGTTTGGCGTTCAGTGTGGCGCGCAGCATGTTGACCACGCCGAACAGGGCGCCGGTCGGTTCGCCGGCGGGGTTGGTCAGCGGCGGCAACGCGTGGAAGGCGCGGTAGAGATAACTGGAACCATCAATCAGGACGAGTTTCGGCATTCGCGGATTGTCTCACGACGCACACTGCGTTCATCGGCGCGTTGTATCCTGATATCCCGTCGCCCGGAAGCACTGCCATGCCACGTGTGTTGGTTCTTCTTCTGATGGTATTTGCGGCGCTGCCGCTTGCGGCTTCGGCGCAAGTCCTCGCAACGGCGCATTCCGCGCCACCGCCGCCCGGTTCCGGACTGCCGCCGCCGGACATCAACGATCAAGGCGTGCAGCCATCCTCGATTCCGCTGCCGAGCAGCAGCATCCGGCCTTCGGAGGCGCCTTCATTGCGCGCCGCCAATGGCGAGCCGGCACCGACCGTCGCGGTCAAGACCGAACCCAACGGCGACACGGTCGAGGAATACCGGCGCGGCGCCGCGCTGTACATGGTGCGCATCACGCCGAAGAACGGGATCACGCAGACCTTCATGGTCAATGGCGGCAACGGCAAGCTGATCCGCGATCCGCGCATGGGTCCGGTGGATCCGGTGTACTACACGATTTACCAGTGGGGCGCGCCGCCGAAGCCGGCGGATTCGGGCGGCCAGTAAAGGATTCGCCGGCCGATGCGCTTCAGGGCGGTTTGAAAGCGTCGCAAGCTGCCGAGCGCAGCAGCTTCAGACCGCCCTCTAATGGCGGAAATGGCGGATATTGGTAAACACCATCGCCAGATCGTGTTCGTCCGCCGCGGCGATCACTTCCGCATCGCGCATCGAACCGCCCGGCTGGATCACCGCCACCACGCCGGCTTGCGCGGCGGCGTCAATGCCGTCGCGGAACGGGAAGAACGCATCCGAAGCCATCACGCTGCCGGTCACGGCCAGATCCACCTGCTCGGCTTTCAGCGCGGCGATCTGCGCGCTGACCACTCGGCTCATCTGACCCGCACCGATGCCGATGGTGCGGCCCTGGCGCGCGTACACGATCGCGTTGGACTTCACGAACATCGCCACGTGCCAGGCGAACAGCAGATCGTGCAACTGGGTCGCGTCCGGCACGCGCTTGCTCACTACTTTCAAATCCGAAAGCAGCAGCGTGTCGCGATCGGAGTCCTGCATCAGCACGCCGCCGGTGAGGGTGCGCCATTCACGCGTGAGCGGCGCGGTTTGCGGCCATGCGCCGGTCGCCAGTGCACGCACGTTCGGCTTCTTCGTCAGGGCATCCAGTGCATCGGCGTCGAATTCCGGCGCGACCAGCACCTCGACGAACTGCTTCGCGAGGATTGCGCGCACGGTGCCGCCGTCCAGTGCGCGGTTGAAGGCGATGATGCCGCCGAAGGCGGACACCGGGTCGCCCGCGTAGGCGCGCTCGTAGGCCGCGAGCGGATCATCGGCCAGCGCGACGCCGCACGGATTGGCGTGCTTGACGATCACGCACGCAGGCGTCTTGCCGAAGGCTTTCACGCATTCCAGCGCGGTGTCGGCATCGGCGAGATTGTTGTAGGACAGCTCCTTGCCGGCGAGCACGCGCGCACCGGCCACGCTGCCGTTGGGCGCGCGTTCGTTGACGTACAACGCCGCGCCCTGGTGTGGATTCTCGCCGTAGCGCAGTTCGCGTGCGCGGCGCAGCGAAACATGCAACGTCGGCGGGAACGCATGTGCGCGCTCGCCCTCGACGCGCGCAGACAGCCAGTCGGCGATCATGCCGTCATAGCGCGCGGTGTGCGCGAATGCCGTTGCGGCGAGGCGTTGGCGCAACTCCGGCGTGCTGCCTCCCTCGCGGTGCAGGGTTTCGATCAGGTCGGCGTAATCGGCCGGATCGCAAACGACTGCCACACGTTCGTGATTCTTGGCCGCGGCACGCAGCATCGCCGGGCCGCCGATATCAATGTTCTCGACCGCCTGCTCGTAGCTGCAGTCTTCGCGCGCGACCGTTTGCGCGAACGGATACAGGTTCACGACCAGCAGGTCTATCGGCATGATGCCGTGCTCGCGCATCACCGCATCGTCCAGCTCGCGCCGGCCGAGCAGGCCGCCGTGCACTTTCGGATGCAGCGTCTTGACGCGGCCATCCATGATTTCAGGAAAGCCGGTGACGTCGCTGACGTCACGCACCGACACGCCGGCATCGCGCAACGCCTGCGCGCTGCCGCCGGTGGAGACCAGTTCCACGCCCAGCGCGTGCAGCGCACGGCCGAGATCGGCGAGGCCCGTCTTGTCGGAGACGCTCAGCAGCGCGCGGCGTACCGGAACGACCGCGGACACCGCAGCGGGTATGGTGCCTGCGCCGGCCACGCCGGGCGGCTCAGGCGAGTCCATGCGCAAGCAACTTCTTGCGCAAGGTGGCGCGGTTGATGCCGAGCGCCTCCGCGGCACGGCTCTGGTTGCCGCCGCACCAGTTCAGCACCTCGGTGAGCAGCGGCACTTCCACTTCGCGTAGCAGCAATGCGTACAAGCCTTCATCGCACGGCGTGCCGTTGAGATCTGCAAGGAAACGACGCGTGCTGCGCGCCACGCACTCGTGCAGTGCGACCGCGCCGGTGTCGGCGTTGGTCGGATGCAGGGGCGTCGTCGCATTCAAGGCCGCAGCTTCCACTTTTCGAGTTCACAGCTCTCGGTGCGTTGCGCACCCGGGTCGGTGAGTGTAGCGCCGTCTTTCGGGAAAGATAAGTGTTGCGTTCTCGACGATTATTCGAATCCAAACTCGAACGCCACCGCATTCTTGCCAGGGTCTTCCACTTCGAACGCCACCGCGATGGTTGCACCCGGCGCAAGTCCGGCCGCACGTGTTTTGGGATCGCTCACATATTCGGCCGGACGGAAGCGCCGCATGGCGATCTCGTTTTCATCCAGATCGGAAAGCGCAATCCGGATCAGCGGATAGGGCTGGGTGAACTCGGCGTCGTTGCGGATCGTCGCGCTGATGATCAGTGCGCCCGGCACGCTTGGGTGCGGACGGATGTCGCGCGACAGCAGGGTGAGCCTGGACAGATCCTGTTTCGGCGGCAAGGTGCAACGCAAGGCGGCGCACACGTGCGCGAGCAACGGACGCGCCCCGGGATCACTCGCCAGCGCCGCGCGCTTGGCCCAGGCGAGTTGCCCCGCAAGCAACAGGGCCAGCAGTGCACAGCCACCGATCCAGCGGCCATTGTGGCCGCGCCTGCGCGGGTGTCGCCGGCGCACGAAAGCCGGTGGTGCCGCGGCAACCGCCGGCGCCGCCGCCGGCGCTTCGGTTTCGACATCGGACACGTAATCCGGATGTGGGCGAAACACCGGCTGCACCAGTTGCGGCGGTTCCGGTGCGGGCGGCTGCACCGGCAGGTTCATGAAAGGCTCCGGCGGCAGCGTCTCGCTCAGGGATGGCAGCGCATCGAAGATCATCGTGCAATGCGCGCAGCGCACGCTGCCGTGCCCCTGCGCAAGCGTCGCCGCATCCAGCGCGTAGACGGTCAGGCATTCGGGGCATTGGGCGTACATGCGGGGATCGGAGATCGGGAACCGAGGATCGAGGATAGGAATTGCAGAAGCGTAGCAATGCAGACGTCACCCGGCGAAAGCCGGCATCCAGTGTCTCAGCTTTCGCTTCGCATGCCAGTGATGCGAATCCAATCTTCGCGCCGCGTGATCTGCAGGTCGGTGAAACCGGTCGCGGCGTAACGCTGCAACAGTTCGCTTTCCTGCCCGGCGAGGATCCCCGACAGTGCCAACGGGGTGCCGGGTTTCAGCAGCGTGGCGAAAACCGGCGCGAGCTCGTGCAGCGGGCCGGCCAGGATATTGGCCACCAGCGCATCGCATGGTGTGTGCCGCGGCAAGTCATCCGGTGCGTAGAGCGACAGCCGATCGGCCACGCCGTTACGCTGCGCGTTGTCCGAGGAGGCGGTGAGCGCCTGCGGATCGTTGTCCACGCCGATGGCGTGCGCCGCACCCAGTTTCAGCGCTGCGATCGCCAGCACGCCGGAACCGCAACCGAAATCCAGCACGGTCTTGCCGGCGAGCGGCAAGCCTTCCAGCCATTCCAGGCACAGCGCGGTGGTCGGGTGTGTGCCGGTGCCGAAGGCTAGGCCCGGGTCGAGCCTGACGATCACGCTGCCGCTTTCATCCGCCGGCGGTTCGATGTTCCACGGAAAAATCCACAGCCGCCGTCCGAAACGCATCGGCTGGAAGCGATCCATCCAGGCGCGTTCCCAGTCCTGGTCGGCCACTTCGCGGAAGACGATCTGTTCCGGTGACAGCTCGGGCAACGCATCACGCAATCCGCCCAGAAGCGTGGCGCGATCCGCATCGCTTTCGAACAGCGCATTCAGCACCAGCGCCTTCCACAGCGGCGTCTCGCCCACACCGGGCTCGAAAATCGCACGCTCGTCCGGGGTCTCCGCGTCCGCATCCAGCAAGGTGATCGAGAGCGCGCCCGATTCTTCCAGTGCGGCTTCGGCGCGCGCTTGCTGTTCGGCTGAAAGCGTCAGTGAAAGTTCGAGGAAGGCCATCGGCTCACGTCAGCGCGAGGCCCTTCTCTTTGCGCTCCGCGATCCGCTTTTCCAGATAGTGGATGTTTTGGCCGCCGTGCTGGAACCCGCCGTCGTTCATGATCCGCTGCTGCAGCGGGATGTTGGTCTTGATGCCGTCGATCACCATCTCGGATAGCGCGATGCGCATGCGCGCGATCGCGGTTTCGCGATCGCGGCCGTGCACGATCAGCTTGCCGATCATGGAATCGTAGTTGGGCGGAATCTTGTAGCCGTCGTAGAGGTGCGTATCAATGCGCACGCCCGGGCCCCCCGCGCCTTCAAAGCGCTTCACCGTGCCGGGTGAGGGCATGAAGCTGTCCGGGTCTTCCGCATTGATCCGGCACTCGATCGCGTGGCCGGTGATCTTGATGTCTTCCTGCCTGATCGAAAGCTTCGCGCCGCGGGCTAACAAAAACTGCTCGCGGACCAGGTCCACGCCGGTGATCTGTTCCGTCACCGGATGCTCTACCTGGAAACGCGTGTTAATATCGTTGAAATATAAACGGCCGTTCTCGAACAG
>JBQCCR010000057.1:0-3806 GCA_051961995.1 Rhodanobacteraceae bacterium
GTGGGATTCACCGATAACGGCTTCAAGAAACTGTTCGGGCGTTAAACATCATGTCAGAGGTGTTCGATCTTGCTGTCGATCTCATTCGCCGCCGTTCGATCACGCCGGAAGATGCCGGTTGCCTGCCGGAAATCGGCGCACGGTTGACCCGCCTGGGTTTTCGCATCGAGCACCTGCGCTATGGCGAGACGGACAACTTCTGGGCCACGCATGGTGCGGACAATGCGCCGGGGCAGGGGCCGCTATTGGTGTTTCTGGGCCATACCGACGTCGTGCCGAGCGGTCCGGAAGAAAACTGGCAGAGTCCGCCGTTCGAACCGAGCGTGCGCGATGGCCGTCTATACGGCCGTGGCGCAGCGGACATGAAAGGCGCAGTGGCGGCGATGACGATAGCGCTGGAACGCTTCGTATCCCTGCATCCGGATCATCCGGGCCGCGTGGGCTTGCTGCTGACCAGCGACGAGGAAGGCCCGAC
Source organism: Rhodanobacteraceae bacterium (assembly GCA_051961995.1). Taxonomy (GTDB): domain Bacteria; phylum Pseudomonadota; class Gammaproteobacteria; order Xanthomonadales; family Rhodanobacteraceae; genus 66-474. The sequence goes on from JBQCCR010000057.1 coordinate 476, forward strand.
CAATCTCGATGGCGTGCGACGCATCGCCAGTTATCTGCGCGAGATCGGCGACCATATCGACTGGTGCGTGGTGGGCGAGCCTTCGTCCAAGGAAAAGCTGGGTGACCTGATCCGCGTCGGGCGGCGCGGTTCGCTCTCGGGCACGTTGACGGTGCGCGGCGTGCAAGGGCACGTGGCGTATCCGGAAAAGGCATTGAACCCGATTCATGCATTTGCGCCGGCGCTGGCCGAACTGGCGGCAGAACGCTGGGACGAAGGCAACGCGGATTTTCCGCCAACCTCGTTCCAGGTTTCCAATCTCAACGCCGGCACCGGCGCGACCAACGTCATTCCCGGCTCGCTCACCGCGCTGATCAATTTCCGCTACAGCACCGCCAGCACGGCGGAGAACCTGCGCAAGCGCACCGAGGCGATCCTCGCCAAGCACGGCCTGGATTACTCGCTGGAATGGACGCTCTCCGGCGAACCCTTCCTGTGTCCCTCCGGCGGACGCCTGCGCAGCACGGTGGTCTCCGTGTGCCGCGAGCTATGCGGCACCGAGCCGGAACAGAGCACCGGCGGCGGCACGTCCGATGGCCGTTTCATCGCGCCGATGGGTGCGGAAGTGGTGGAGCTCGGGCCGGTCAACGCCACCATCCACAAGGTGGATGAATGCATCGACGTGGCGGAACTGGAGCGCTTGCCGGAGTTGTATCAGGCGATCTGCGAGCGGATGCTGTTGAAGTCGTGTTGCTGATGGGGTGCAAACCCCAACATCACCATGCACGCATACATCGCGACGTTGGGGTTCGCACCCCAACCTATGCCGTCCCGTTCAACGTGACGCAGGCTCCAACACCAACGTATGCCGATCCTCACCCGGCATCAGCGGCGTAGGCTTTCCGCGCACCCAATCCTCGTGACCGGCGCCATAGAACGGCGACAGCGGGTTGTCACTTTGCCCACCGGGCATTTCCAGAATGCCTTCGTCTTCGTGACCGGGTGACACATCGATGCGCTCGGACGCGCCGAACCCCGGCGAGGCCACGCGCGGCATGTTGTGATCGCCGGGCAGCGGTTCGTCCGGCATGTCGAGCCAATGGCTGACGAAGCCGGGCAGGGCGCGCGAAAGCGGATGACGCACGCCAGCGCGATTCACTTCACCCCACGTCCGCGCACCCAAACCACCTGGTTGCTTGCCCAGGCTATCGGCGACATCGCGCGCCGCCTGCAGCAACAACGCGTGCCAATCGCGATAAGCCGGATCGAGCAGATGCGGCGGTTGTTGCTGGATCAACATCCATACCGCCGCTTCCTGGTTGCCTGGGCCGGGCCATTCGAAATCCTCAAAACGCTGCTGGATCTGCGCGGCGAATGGCGCCAGCACCAGCTTGTGCACCTCGTCGCGGAAGGCGTGCACCAGGCGGTAATCCACGCTGTCCGGCGCGGCCTGGTTGCGCCACGCGGCGGTGAGCTGGCGCAGCTGATTGAGCGAAGGATCCTGCACGTTCGCCAGCGTGGCCTGCAGCAGTTGCTGCCAGCGGGAAAGGAACAGGGCGTGATCATCCAGCTGGATGTCCAGCAGATTGCCTGGACCGAAATCGGCGCGTGCGCGCAGGTCGTCACGAATCTGCTGCGCGCGTGCGCCGATGTCGTGCCCGCCTTCGCCGAGCAAGGCCAGTTCGTCGGTGCCCACCGTGCGGTTGTTGGCCGTCCACAAGCGTCCGTCGGCGGGATTTTCGATGCGCGGGTATTGCGAAGGCATGGCCCAGCCGGTCCAGCCGGTATTCGCCTGCGACCAGTCGGCCGGACGCTGCGGATCGAAGCCGGTGCGCAGCGGAATGCTGTTGCCAGCAATGGTCCAGCCGATATGGCCGGCGCTGTCGGTGACCAGGAAATTCTGCGGCGGCATGCCGAAGCTCGGCGCCAGATCCAGCGCGGCCGATGCGCTGCCGGCGTGTTCGAGCTGCATCAGCGCCACGTTGTAGGCGCGCGGCAGATCGCCGATCCATGCCAGCGCGAGCGGCGTGCCGTCGGTGTCCTTGTTGAGGATGGGTCCCCAGCGCGTGTCTTCCACGCGCAAGGTATAAGGTGCGGCGCCTTTGACGCGGATGATCTCGTCATGCGATTCGATCGTCGCCCAGCCATCCGGCACTTTGTAGCGGTTCGCATCGTGCGGATCGTGTTGCACACGTACCCAATCCTGCCAGTCGCCATAGCTATTGGTGAAACCCCAGGCAACCTGCCCATTCGAGCCCACCACCAGCGCCGGCGTGCCGGGCAGGGTGACGCCGACGACATCGCGCTGTCCCTTCGGCGCGGACGGATCGGGATAACGCAGGCGCGCGCGGAACCAGATGTCCGGCACGCGCAGGCCCAGGTGCATGTCATTGGCGAGAATCGCCGCGCCCGTGCGCGAAATGCTGCCCGCCACGGCAAAGCTGTTGCTGCCCGGATACGCGCGATCCACCGATGGAATGGACGCAGCGGCCAACGGCGCGCCGCCGCTTGGCGCGTGTGCACGGCGCAGGTCGAAAACATCCGCGCCGGGTATCACCGGCGATGGCGAGGTGCCATCTTTCAACGGCGCTTCCCAGTTCGGATCGGGCGAGATCAGGAAATTCACCAGCGGCTCGGGCAGCGCTGCGCGCATCTGCGCGATGTGCAGCTCGCGTTGGTTGAGGCCGTCGTCGTTCAAGTCCAGATACATCGCCGCGATCACCAGCATCGAGTCTTCCGAACGCCATGGCTGCGGCTTGGTGCCGAGCAGCAGGTACTCCCACGGTTTCTCGCGCAGGTTCGCCAAGCCGGCATTTACGCCGTCGCGATAGATGTCCAGCGTGTGCTTCTGCTCGGGCGAAAGCGCCGCATAGGCGGCATCGGTCACGGCGCGCAGGCGATGACGACGATGCTTGATATCGGTATCCAGCGCCGCCGCACCCACCAGTTCCGACAGCTCGCCCGCCGCCACGCGGCGCATCAGGTCCATCGGAAAGAAGCGCTCCTGCGCGTGCACGTAGCCGAGCGCATAGCTGATGTCCTCGCGCGATTGGCCGGTGAAGGTGGCCGTGCCCAGGGCGTCGCGCGTGATGGTCACCGCGTGCTGCACCCCGGGCACCTGGCGACGGCCATCCAGTTGCGCGCGGCTGCCGGCGAGCAGCCACCAGGCGCCGGTGATCAGCGCCAGCGCCACAAGCAGCAGGAAGATGAAAAGTGCGCGGAACCAACGTACCCGAGGTTTCGTTGTCATTGATCGGCAAACACCGCAAAGATGCCCGCGTAGGGCTTGACCATGAAGGTGGGAGCGCCGGCGTAGCCGGTGCCGTCGATGTAGAACTGCGAAATGCTGCCG
>JBQCCR010000058.1:0-3627 GCA_051961995.1 Rhodanobacteraceae bacterium
GATCACCAGCTGCGCACCGTCGCGCACCGCCTGTTGATAGGCCTTCACGGCGCTGTCCGCGCTGCCGCCGCTGTCGTAGACATGCAGTTCGGCGCGCGGCGCATGGTTGCGGCTGGCGTCGGCGTAGGCGGCGAAGAAGCCTTCCCGGATCGACGAGGAGGCGCCGGCCAGTTCGCGCGTGGCCGGCAGCAGCAGGGCGATCTGGCTGGGCATGCGGTAGCCCTCGCGCACGTTGGCATCCGCGCCGGGCAGCATCGTGCCGACCGGCTGGTTCAACTCCGGCTGCGGATGGGCGACAGTAACGCCCTGCTGCGAGAGCGCCTCGTTGATCCACGGCAGCATCCGGTCGGTGCGCGTCATCGCGCCGGCCCGCCGCTGCAGCTCGGCCACGCCCAGGCGACCGAGCAGGCTGAGCACCTGGCGCTGGTTCTGTGCGCGGTCCAGCCCGCTCAAGGCATCGTCCATCTGCACGCGGGTGCGCGCGGCGCCCCACGGATCGCCGCTGGCATCGAGCGCGCGGGCGCGCAGTTCCAGCAAACGCAACTGCAGCGCCTGCGGCACGCGCAGACCCGGTTGGGTGGTGAGGGCGAGCGCAGCGCGCGGATCACCGTGGTGCAGGGCGATCTCGGCGCGAAGCAGATCCAGGCGTACCGGCTCGTCGTCGGTCAGCCGCTCCCGACGCACGTCAGCCAGCACGCTGGCGGCGCGATCGAGCTCGCCTTCCTGGCGATACGTCTCGGCCGCGTTCAGGCGGTAACTGTCGGCGTGTGCGGCGTTGGCTGACGCAAGGGCGAGATAGGCCTGCGCGGCCTGTTCGAACTGACCCTGCTGGCGCAGTGCGTCGGCATTCTGAATCGCGCTGATTTCCGCGGGCGAACGCTTGGTGGCCGTGGGCACGCAGGCAGTGAGCGCAAAGCTGATCAGCAGGGCGAGGCCGGCAGCGCGGTACAGGCGCATGGAAAGTCCCTTGATGTGGAGGTGAGTCGTGATCGAACGGGTCGGACTGCGCGATGATAGACGATCAATCCGCCGCACCGCGGCCGTAAGGATTTCCCGATGTCCCGTGTTCAACCCGGCTCGCTGTGGGTGGTCGCCACGCCGATCGGTCATCGCGACGACTTCACCGCCCGCGCAGTGCAGACACTTCGTCAGGTGGCGGTGATCGCTGCCGAAGATACCCGCCACAGCCGGCCGCTGCTTCAGCACTATGGCATCGACACGCCGCTGGTGGCGCTGCACGAGCACAACGAGCGCGAGGCAGTCGATGCGCTGGTGCAGCGCATGCTCGGCGGCGAATCGGTGGCACTCATCTCCGATGCCGGGACGCCGTTGATCAGCGATCCGGGGTTTCGCCTGGTGCGTGCGGCGCGCGCTGCCGGCGTGCGTTGCGTGCCGGTGCCCGGCGCCTGTGCGGCGATCGCGGCGCTGTCGGTTGCGGGCCTGCCGAGCGACCGCTTCGTGTTCGAGGGCTTTCTTCCACCCAAGTCCGCGGCGCGACGCACGCGTCTGCAGGAGCTGGCCGGAGATCCGCGCACGCTGATCTTCTACGAGTCCTCGCATCGCGTGGCGGAGAGCCTCGCCGATATGCGTGAGGTGTTCGGCGGCGATCGCGAGGCGGTGCTGGCGCGCGAACTGACGAAGCTGTTCGAGACGGTGATCGGGGAACCTCTCGATGATCTGGCGGCACGCGTCGCGGCCGATCCCGACCAGCAGCGCGGCGAGTGTGTGCTGCTGGTGGCCGGGCGCGGCGAGGAAGTGGACGCGCGGCTGGCCGAGGGGCAGCGGGTATTTGCGATCCTGCGCGAGGAACTGCCACCGGCAAAGGCGGCGAAGCTGGCCGCGGCGATCAGCGGTGCGCCACGCAAGCTTCTGTACGAAACATAAGAGCGCACCCTGGGCGCGAATGCTCCTGCTCTTAAAGGAAGAGGTCAGGACGAAAAGCATCGCGCACGGGGTGCGCTCCTACTAGACTCGTCGCTGGAGTCGGCCGGACAGTCGCGTCGCACGCAAGTGCATCGAGGAAAGTCCGGGCTCCGCAGGGCAGAGTGCCAGGTAATTCCTGGGCGGCGTGAGCCGACGGCCAGTGCAACAGAGAGCAGACCGCCGAACGGCATCTTCGGATGCGCGTGGTAAGGGTGAAAGGGTGCGGTAAGAGCGCACCGCGTACGGGGCCAACGCCGTACGGCACGGTAAACCCCACTCGGAGCAAGACCAAATAGGGGGACGATAACGCGGCCCGCGTTGTTCCCGGGTAGGTCGCTGGAGCCAGGTGGCGACGCCTGGCCGAGAGGAATGACTGTCACGCCGCAAGGCGTACAGAACCCGGCTTACAGGCCGACTCCACCTTTCACCACCCCGGGCGGGTCACTGCCCGGGGTTTTTTTCGTGGGAAGCCAGGCGGATGAACGGCCGGTTCATGCGCAGGGGCCGGCTTTGGGCGCCGTGAGGGCATGGCAGGAAAAGCAAAAACCCCTGTCATTCAAGCGCCTTGCCTTGCTTTCTCATGTAAGGGGTGAATTGTCGTCACCTCTTTGCCTTTACTCCTTGATTCACAAAAGAAATTCCCTTGACAGTCTTAGGGGGCGAGACTATCGTGGGTTTCAGTGTGAAATCGTGGGATTTAGTGGAGTCATCGCGTCGTGTTCCAGGGCGAAACCGCCATCACCGTTGACGACAAGGGCCGGCTGGCCATCCCGACCATGTATCGGGAGCTGGTCGCGGGTACCTGCGCCAATCGTCTGGTGATCACCTACAACCCCTTCGAACACGGTTGCCTGTGGCTGTTTCCGTACGCGGAGTGGGAACGGGTGCGGGACCAGGTGAATGCGCTGCCCAGCGTGAAGGCGGCCCATCGCAACATGCAGATGAAGCTGGTGGGTGCGGCGGCGGGGGTCGAGCCGGACGGTGCGGCGCGAATCCTGTTGCCATCCAGCCAACGCGGCACCACCGGCATCGAGAAGCGGGCGGTACTGCTGGGCATGGGCAACAAGTTCGAGTTGTGGAGCGAGCAGGCCCATCTGGCCAAGATCCGCCAGACCATCGGCGAAGACGACATCACCAGTGACATGGCCGAACTGCGCCTCTGAGTTTTCAGGCGGTGCAGCGACAAAGTGCGGGACGGGAGCGGGAGTGCGGGATGGCCCAGAGCCGGAATACAAATTCAGGCTCGGCGCCGCTGCAGCACATTCCGGTGATGCTGGGCGAAGCTGTGGAGGGTCTCGCCGTGAAAGCGGGCGGGCGCTATCTGGATGGCACGTTTGGACGCGGCGGTCACGCCCGCGCCGTGCTGTCGCGCCTGGGTCCCGACGGCCACCTGCTGCTGATGGATCGGGATCCGCAGGCGATCGCCGCAGCCAAGGCCGCCTTCGCCGACGACCCGCGGGTGTCGATTCGCCACGCCAATTTCTCCAGCCTCGCCGAGTGGGACGAGACCGCCGCGGGGCTGGACGGCATTCTGCTCGACCTGGGCGTGTCCTCGCCGCAGCTGGACGAGGCCGCGCGCGGTTTCAGCTTCATGGCCGATGCGCCGCTGGACATGCGCATGGACACCACCCAGGGCGAGAGCGCGGCCGAGTTCCTGGCCCGCGCCGACGAGCGCGAGATCGCCGACGTGCTGTGGCAGTTCGG
>JBQCCR010000059.1:0-47882 GCA_051961995.1 Rhodanobacteraceae bacterium
TCCACGATCACCACGTCCACCGAATCGGGCGGGCAATCGGCCATGTACTTGATGCCGTCGTCGAACAGCAGTTGCGCGCGCGGATCGTCGTTCGCCTCGCACAGCTCGGGGAAATATTGTTCGGCCAGCCGGGTCACGCGCTCGTCGATTTCCACCTGCACGGCCTGCTCCACCGCCTCGTGGCGCAGCACCTCGCGCAACGTGCCGCAATCGCCGCCGCCGATCACCACCACGCGCCTGGGCGCGGCGTGGGTGAACAGCGCCGGGTGCGACATCATTTCGTGGTAAAGGAAATTGTCGCGGCTGGTCAGCATGATGCAGCCGTCTATCACCATCAGGTTGCCCCAATTGGTGGTCTGGTAAATCTCGATGTTCTGGAACTGCGTCTTCTCGGCGTGCAGCTGCCGTTCGGTGCGGAACCCGATCGAGGAACCGGAGGCGGCGTGTGCTTCGGTGAACCAACTCATTGGCTGCATGACGATCCAGGTCTGCGGTTGAGGCGAACCCATGATTCTAGCGTGTGGGCGCTACAATTCCGCATTCCGCCTGCTTTGGAGCCGCAATGCCCGACTGGAGCCTGGACGACGCCCGCCGCATGTATTCGGTCGCGCACTGGAGCGACGGTTACGTCGGCATTGACGCGCACGGCCGCGCCGAGATGCGTCCGCGCGGCGAAAGCGGGCCGGTCATTGCGCTGGACGAAGCCATCGCGCGCGCGAAGCGACTGGGCGCGCGACTGCCGTTGCTGCTGCGCTTCCCTGACATCCTGCTGGACCGGCGCGCGCGTCTGCGCGCGGCCTTCCAGAACGCGATGCGCGCGAACGATTACTCCGGCGGCTACACCGCGCTGTATCCGATCAAGGTCAACCAGCAGCGCGCGGTCGCGGGCACGCTGGCGGACGGCGAAGGCCCGTCGGACGGGCTCAGCACAGGCTTCGGCCTGGAAGCCGGATCGAAGCCGGAACTGCTGGCCGTGCTCGGCCTTGCGCAGCCCGGGACGACCGTGGTGTGCAACGGCTACAAGGATGCCGAATACATCCGGCTCGCACTGATCGGCCGCAAGCTCGGGCTGGACGTGATCATCGTGATCGAGAAGCCGTCCGAACTCGAACACGTGATCGAGCAGTCGCGTGCACTGGGCGTCGAACCGAAACTCGGGGTGCGCGCGCGGCTGGCTTCGATCGGCGCGGGCAAGTGGCAGAACACCGGCGGCGACAAGGGCAAGTTCGGGCTGACCCCGAAGCAATTGCTGGCGCTCGCGGCGAAACTCCAATCAGCGAACCTGGCGCACACGCTGCGCCTGCTGCATTTCCACATGGGCTCGCAGATTTCCAACCTGCGCGACATCGCCAACGGCATGCGCGAGGCGGTGCGGCATTTCGCCGAGCTGCGCGCGCTCGGGCTGCCGCTGGACCACGTGGACGTCGGCGGCGGGCTCGGCGTGGACTACGAGGGCACGCGCTCGCGCAGCGAGTGCTCGATCAATTACGACCTCGACCAGTACGCGCGCACGATCATCGAGCCGCTGGTCGCCGCGTGCGCGGAAATGGGCCTGGAGCATCCGCACGTGCTGACCGAGTCCGGCCGCGCCATGACCGCGCATCACGCGGTGTTGGTGGTGAATGTCAGCGAAGTCGAAATCGCGCCGGCGGGCGAAATCGCGCCCACGGCGAAGGATGAACCGCAGGTGCTGCGCGCCTTGCGCGCCACCCATGCGGCGCTGGATCAACGGCCGGTGCTGGAAACCTGGCACGAGGCGCAGCACTGGCTGGGCGAGGGTCAGGCGCAGTATGCGCAAGGCACGCTGGATCTCGCGCAGCGCGCGCGGCTGGACGATTTCTACTACGTCATCGCGCATGCCGTGCGCGCACGGCTGAAGCCGGAGGAACGCGCGCATCGCGAGGTGCTGGATCAGCTCGACGCGAAACTCGTGGACAAGGTGTTCTGCAATTTCTCGGTGTTCGAGTCCGTTCCCGATGTGTGGGCGATCGACCAGGTGTTCCCGATCATGCCGTTGACCCGCTTGAACGAAAAACCCGCGCGGCGCGGCACGCTGGCCGATCTCACCTGCGATTCGGACGGCCGCGTGGACCAGTACGTGGATTCGGAAGGGCTGGATGTGAGCCTGCCGCTGCACGAACTGCGCGAAGGCGAAGCGTACCGGCTCGGCATCTTCCTGGTCGGCGCGTACCAGGAAACGCTGGGCGACATCCACAACCTGTTCGGCGATACCGACGCGGTGAACGTGCGGATCGCGGAGGATGGTTTCGCACTGGACGGCCTGCGCCGCGGCGACAGCTCCGACATGCTGCTCGATTACGTCGGTTATCGGCTGGACGATTTGCGCGCCGCTTATCGCGACAAGATCGCCGCCGCGCGCGTGTCGCCGGATGAAGCGCAAGGCCTGCAGGCCGCGCTGGAAGCGGGATTGACGGGGTACACGTACCTCGCAGAAGCTTCGGCACCGCACGAGTAGCAGATCCCTTCGAGATGGAACCGGAGACCCGTCGAAGCACAGTGCTGGTGGTGGGTGCTCAGGGCTTTCTGGGCGGATACATTGCTGCCGGTCTGCGTGGTCATGGTTATCGCGTTTTGTGTGGCGTTCGCACGCCGCGAATCGACGTGGCAGGAGAGCGCCGTTGTGACCTGGGCACGATGACGAATCCGGCTGATTGGCGCGAGGCACTTGCCGGAGCGGATGCAGTCGTCAATGTTGCCGGAATTTTGCGCGAGGCCGGCGCGCAAACATTCGAAGCGGTGCATCTGCGGGCCCCGCTGGCGCTAGCCCACGCGTGTATCGAACACGGCGTGCAGCGCTTCGTGCAAATTTCTGCGCTGGGAGATCCGCGGGACGGAAAGTTCATCGCTTCCAAGCACCGTTTCGATTCGGCCTTGCTGGCGCTGCCGCTGAGTGCGGTGGTGTTGCGTCCCTCCGTGGTGTATGCGCCAGACGGTTCGTACGGCGGCACCTCCCTGCTGCGTGCGATGGCCGCGCTGCCCTTCGGCATCTGGGTGCCGGGCGACGGCGACTGGCAGTTGCAGCCGCTGTCTGCGAAAGACCTGGCGGAAATCGTTGCCCGCAGTATCGATTCGACCGCGAACGGGATCTTCGACGTTGGTGGCCCCGCACCCATTTCCCTGCGTGAGTACCAGCGCCAATGGCGACACTGGTTGCGCATTGACGGCGATCGGGTGATCAAGGTGCCGCTACCGCTGACGACACCGCTGGCATGGGTGTCCGAGCGGATCGGCCGCGGACCGCTGGGGACAACGATGTGGCGCATGCTCCGGCGCGGCAATGTGGTCTCACCAGACGCATCGGCTCGCATCAAGGAGACATTCGGCATCGCACCGCATGCGCTCGACGAGGTGCTCTCGCAGCATCCGAGCCATGTCCAGGATCGCTGGCACGCGCGGCTGTATTTCCTCGCACCGCTACTTCGTTTCGCGCTGGTCGCGTTGTGGGTCGTCTCGGGCGTGACGGGCTTGCTCACGAGCTCGACCGAAATCAGGGAAGTGGTCGGCTCCTCGATTCCACACGCGTCCGCCTTGGCGAACTTCGCCGCCTGCGTGGATTTCGTATTCGCAATCTGGTTGGCGACCGGCTGGCGCATGCGCTGGGCATTGGCGGGCATGGCGCTGAGCGTCGTGATCTACACGATCGCGTTCAGCCTGTTTTCGCCGGCGGCCTGGCTGGCGGCGCTGGGAGGCCTCGCAAAGAATCTGGTGATCCTGCCCGCGCTCGCGGCGATGTGGATTCTGGGCGAGCGGAGATGAGCATGGCTTATCTGCTGGTCAAATGGATTCACATCCTCGCGTCCACGCTGTTGTTCGGCACGGGTCTTGGGATCGCCTTTTTCATGTGGCGCGCGCACCGCAGCGGGGATGCCGCGCTGATCGCCGGTACCGCGCACAACGTGGTCATCGCCGACAGCTGTTTCACCGCGCCCGCGGTGGCGATCCAATTGACCACGGGATTGTGGCTCACACACAGCCTTGGCCTCGCACTTTCCACGTTCTGGCTGAAAGCGGCGCTCGTGCTGTTCCTGGTCGTCGGCGCGTGCTGGTTGCCGGTGGTGTGGCTGCAGGTGCGCGCGCGCGATCTGGCGCGGGCGGCCGCCGCCCGCCATGCAGCTTTGCCCAGGAACTACCATCGCGTGATGCGCTGGTGGTTCTGGTTGGGGTGGCCGGCGTTCCTGGGTGTACTGGTGATTTTCTGGCTGATGGTCAGCAAGCCGACCTAGAGGCCGTCATTGTGTCCGCACGACCTGCAAACCCGCCGCCGACTGGCTGACCGGCATCACCTCGATGCGATTGATGTTGAGGTGCGGCGGCAGGTTGGCGATCCACCACACCGTCTGCGCGATGTCCTCGCCGGTGATCGGATGCGCGCCGCCGTAGAGCTTGTCGGACGCAGCCTGGTCGCCGCCGGTGCGCACCAGCGTGAATTCGGTTTCGGCCATGCCCGGCTCAACGCTGGTCACGCGCACGCCTTTCCCGTGCAGGTCGGTGCGCAGGCCCAGCGAAAACTGGGTGACGAAGGCCTTGGTGGCGCCGTACACATTGCCGCCGAAATACGGATACGTGCCGGAGATCGAACTGATGTTGACGATCGCGCCGCGCCGCTCGATCAACGCCGGCAGCAGCAGGCGCGTCAACGTGACTAGCGCCGTGACGTTGGTATCAATCATCTGCCGCCATTGCGCCAGGTCGCATTCCTGCGCGGGCTTCGTCCCGAGCGCCAGACCCGCATTGTTCACCAGCAGATCAATGTCCCGGAAATCTGCCGGCAGCGCGGCCAGTGCGCTGCGCATCGCCGACTCGTCGCGGATGTCGAAGGCGGCCACGTGCACGCGCTGATCGCCGAAGCGCTCGACCAGATGTTGCAGGCGGTCCGCGCGGCGCGCACAAGCGATCACGCGCCAGTCGCTCTGCGCGAACAGCGCCGCGATCGCCGCACCGAAGCCGGAGGATGCGCCGGTGACCAGTACCGTCTTGCTCATCGCACTATTTTTCCTTCAGCGCGATGGCATGGATGCCGGCCGCCGCCAGCCGCTGCTTGGCCGACTCCAGATCGGTCGCCGATGCGAACGGTCCCAGCCGCACGCGATGCCAGGTCTGGCCGTTGATGTTGACCGGCTGCACGTTGGCGCTGAAGCCCTGCAGTGCGAGCTTGGCCTTCATGCTGTCGGCATCGGCGCCGCTCGGGAACGAGCCGACCTGCAGCAGATAACCGCTGTTCGCGCCGGTGTTGCTCGCCATCGTGTTGCCGGTATCGTTCGGAGCGGTGGTCTTCTGCTGTTCCGCCTTCGCCTGCGCCGACAACTGCGCGTCCGGAATCACCACTTCCTTTTCCGGCAGCACCGAATAGAAATCGAAAGTGGGCTTGCCGGTGTCCTTGGCCGCCTGATCGGCGATGCCCGGTGCGCTGGCCTGCGGCGCGGTCGCCTGCGGGTTGGGCTGCGGCTGGTCGTGCCGGCGCAGGCTCGGCGCATAGCCGCCCAGCACCACGATCGCGCACAACACCGCGCCGATCACCACACCGCTGCCGAACAAGATCCAACCCGGCGCGCCGTTGCCGTTGCGCACCGCCTGCCTGCCGTTACCGCGTTTGCTTGCCATGAACGCCTGAGAGAGGTGAAACGAAACGCGCCAAGATTACAGCATCGGCGCACAGACAGGGTGTCGGTTGCCGGTTGTCAGCTGCCTGAACCGGGCGCCGAAGTGGTTGCCGAAAACCAGCAATCGTCAACCCGCCCTACATCGTTTCCGGCGCACTCAATCCCAGCAACCCCAAACCATTCGCCAGCACCTGTCGAGTGGCGAAGGCCAGCGCCAATCGCGCGTCGCGCAGGTGCTCGTCCTCCACCAGGAATTGCTCGGCGTTGTACCAGGTGTGGAACGCCTGGGCGAGTTCGCGCAGGTATTGCGCGAGCAGGTGCGGCTCCAGACACGCCGCCGCCGCGTCCACCACTTCCGGATAGCGCGACACTTCGACCAACAAGGTCTGCGCGTGCGGGCTCTCCAGCCGGTCGAGGCTCGCCAGCGCCGGCTTGCGATCGAACATCAGACTGCGCTCACGCATCTGCCGTTCGACGCTGCAGATGCGCGCGTGCGCGTACTGGATGTAATACACCGGGTTGTCCAGGCTTTGCGAGCGCGCCAGATCAATGTCGAACACCAGCTGCGAATCGCTCTTGCGGCAGATCAGGAAGTAACGCGTGGCGTCGCGACCGACTTCGTCCAGCAAGTCGCGCAGCGTGACGTAACCGCCGGCGCGCTTGGAGATCTTCACTTCCTCGCCGCCGCGCATCACGGTGACCATCTGGTGCAGCACGTATTCGGGCCAGCCCTTCGGGATGCCCAGATCGAGCGCCTGCAAACCCGCCCGCACGCGGGCCAGCGAGCCGTGGTGATCGGCGCCAAGTTCGGTGATCGCGCGCTTGTAACCGCGCTGCCACTTGCTGAAGTGATAGGCCACGTCCGGCACGAAATAGGTGTACGTGCCGTCCGACTTGCGCATCACACGATCCTTGTCGTCGCCGAAATCGGTGGACTTCAGCCACAACGCACCTTCCGCTTCGTAGGCGTGGCGCTCGTCCAGGAGGCGCTGCACCGTCTGCTCCACCTTGCCTTCGGTGTAGAGCGAGGACTCCAGGAAATGCACGTCGAACTTCACGCCGAACGCCTGCAGGTCCATGTCCTGCTCGTTGCGCAGCCACGCCACCGCGTAATGGCGGATTGCTTCCAGATCGTTGACGTCGCCGCTGGCCACGCGCGCGCTGTCCCATGCGCTCTCGTCGCGGGCAGCCGATTCGCGCGCGACGTAGGCCTGGGCGATATCGCGGATGTATTCGCCGCGATAGCCGTCTTCCGGCCAGCGCGGATCATCCGGTTCGATGCCCCGGCAACGCGCCTGCACCGACAGCGCGAGATTGTTGATCTGCGCGCCGGCGTCGTTGTAGTAGAACTCGCGGGTGACGTTCCAGCCGGTGGCTTCCAGCAGCCGGCAAATGGTGTCGCCGATCGCCGCCGCGCGGCCGTGGCCGACATGCAATGGCCCGGTCGGGTTGGCCGAAACGAATTCCACGCCGACGATCTTGTGCGCGCCGGCCCGGCTGCGGCCGTAGTCCAGTCCGCGCGAAAACACGTGGCCCAGTTCGGCGTGGTAAGCCTTCGGACTCAGGAAGAAATTGACGAAACCGGGGCCGGCGATCTCGACTTTCCGGACCTGATCGCTGGCCGGCAACGCACCCACGATCAGTTCGGCCAGCTCGCGCGGCTTGCGCTGCTGGGTCTTGGCCAGTTGCATGGCAATGTTGCTGGCGAAATCGCCGTGTGCGCGATTGCGGGTGCGTTCGACTGCGAATTCGGGCTGGCTATTCAGGACCAGATCGCCGCGCTTGTGCAGGGTATCCACAGCGTGCAACAGCAGATCGCACAGGGTCTCTTTCACGTCCATGCTTCCATGAGAACGATCGAACATCGTAGCGCACGGGGTGTGGGTGGAGAAACTACGGTGCGGTGGCGAGCCATCGCTTCAGGCCGTCTTCGCCGGGTGCCTTTGAATCGGCGGGCGGGAATCGGGCAGCATGTGGATAAGTTTGTGGGCAGGCAAAATACGGGAGCCGGCCGAGGCCACTGGAAACCCGCATTCATCGGTCGGTCACGAAGAAAATGTCTTTCGGGGCGCAGACTTGCGAAGATCATCGCAAGTCTCTGACAGGAGTGGCCGGCAAATCCGCGTCAAAGCGGAGTGTGAATAAGTTCGGCAGGCGGGCAGCGAAGGGAACGAAAGAGCGGACCGGCGGCGGGGCCGAGCGCGATGCGCCCCTCTCAGATCAGCCCGCGCCCGGCCATCGAGGTCGGCTCGCCTGCGCCGACCACAAAATGATCCAGCACGCGAACGCGCACCAGCGCCAAGGCATCGCGCAATTCGCGGGTGATCGCGCGGTCGGCGGCGGACGGCTCGGCCACCCCACTGGGGTGGTTGTGGGCGAAGATCACGCTCGCCGCATTGCGTGCGATGCAGGCACGCACGACTTCACGCACGTGCACCGAGGCGCCGTCAATCGTGCCGCGAAATAGCTCCTCGAAGCCGAGCACTCGATTGCGGTTGTCCAGATACAGACAGGCGAACATCTCGTACGGGAGATGCCTTAGGCGCGCCTTCAGGAACTCCGCACTGTCGCGCGGGGTGGCCAGCGTCGGCTGCCGTTGCAACTCCTCAGCGAGGCAGCGCCGGGCCAGTTCCAGTGCGGCCGACAACCGGGCGCGCTTGGCCGGGCCCAGACCCTTCGCCCGGCCGGCATCGCGCGCCAGCAAGGCGTTCAATCCGCCGGCGTCGGTCAGCAGACCGCGACCCAGATCCACTGCGCTTGCTCCGCGCGTCCCGCTGCCCAGCAGCACCGCGATCAGTTCGGCGCTGGACAGCGCCTGTGCACCACGTGCGAGCAGTTTCTCGCGCGGGCGTTCGTCAACCGGCCAATCCCTGATTGTCATGCGCACAGCCTGCCGCGGAACGCCGGGTTTGTCGGTCGGCATAGGCACCGAGATGGCGGTAAGCTCGGCAGGCGTCGCGCGTAGGTACATGCCTACAGACTCGAGACGGACTTGAGCGCTAACGAAACCAGGTGGCCCGACGGCGGCAGCGAGATGTGCGCGCGCATTCGCGCACACGCCTGGGCGGTCACGCCGCTGGGGCCGATCGCCTCATGGCCGCAAAGCCTGAAAATCGCGATTGACATCGCGCTCGCCTGCAAATTTCCGATGGTGGTGCTGTGGGGTCGGGAACTGATCCAGATCTACAACGACGCCTACAGCGTGATGATCGCGGGCAAACACCCGGCGGCGTTCGGCTCGCCGATGCATGAGAGCTGGCCGGAAGGGTGGGATTTCAACGCGTCCGTCTTCGAACGCGTGTGGACGGGCGAAGCGGTCATCTTCGAAGACCAGCTTTATCCGGATGCCCGCCGCGGTGCGATGGAGGACGCGTGGTTCACCCTGTGCTACAGCCCGTTGCGCGACGATGCCGGCCATATCGCCGGCGTGCTGATTACCGTGTTCGAAACCACCCGGCGCGTCAAAGCCGATCTCGAACGCAATCGAATCGAAGCGGTGTTGCGCGAGAGCGAGGAGCGGCAGGCGTTCCTGCTGAAACTCAGCGATGCGTTGCGGCCCTTGACCGAAGCGCGCGCGATCAAGGCTGAAGCCACGCGCTTGCTGGGAGAGCATCTTGGCGCCAGCCGGGTGTTCTATGTGGAAGTGGAGCCGGACGAAGAGCACCTGAGCATCGAGGCCGATTACACGATCGAAGGGATGCCGAGCCTGGTGGGCAATTACCGGTTGTCCGACTATGGTCCCAACCTGGCCGCCGAATATCACGCCGGCCGCAATGTCGTCGTGAATGATGTGGTGGGTGATCCACGGGTTCCGGCGGCGTTGCTGCCCGCGTACAACGCGCTGCGCATCCGCGCGATCGTCGGCGTGCCGTTGGTCAAGGACGGACTGTTCCACGCGGTGCTCGGGGTCGACCACTCCACCCCGAGGGAATGGACGCCCGGGCAAGTCAGCCTGATACAGGAAGTGGCCGCGCGCACCTGGGACGCGGTCGAGCGGGCGCGTGCGGAACGAGCGTTGCGCAACAGCGAAAAGCGTTACCGCGCACTCATTGATCAAACCGCCACCGGCGTTGTGGAGACGGATCTCGGCGGGCACTTTTGCATGGTCAACCCGCGCTTTTGTCAGATGGTGGGTTATACCGAAGCCGAACTGTTGCGCATCCGCATGCAGGACATCACCCATCCGGACGATTTGCCGCACAACCTCGAGTTGTTTGAAAAGCTCGTCCGGACAGGGGCGGCTTTCGTCATCGAAAAGCGCTACATCCACAAGGATCGAACGATCGTCTGGGCCAGCAATAGCGTGTCCGGCGTGCGCGACGCCGATGGCAAGCTCGCCCAGCTGGTTGCGGTCGTCACCGACGTCACCGGGCGCAAGCGCGCGGAGGCGCAGCGCGAGCTGCTGATGCACGAATTGAATCACCGCGTGAAGAACACGCTTGCGACCGTGCAATCCGTGGCGGCGCTGACCCTTCGACACGCCGAAAGCCCCGCCCAGGCGCGTGAAGTGCTGGACCAGCGCCTGGTCGCACTGTCCAGGGCGCATGATGTGTTGACGCGCGAAAACTGGGAGAGCGCCGGTTTGCGTGAAGTGGTGGCAAACACGGCGGCGGCCTACGCGGGCCGCTTTGAAATCGAAGGCCCCGACCTGCGCCTGCGGCCGGGCGCGGTGCTTTCCCTGTCCATGGCCTTGCACGAGCTGGCGACCAACGCCGTGAAATACGGTGCACTGTGCAACGACGCGGGCAAGGTGGCGATCCGCTGGGGGTGCGATCGCGGCGTCGATGGCAACGATCACGCGCCAGCTCGTTTCCGCCTGCGCTGGACGGAAACCGGCGGCCCGCGAGCGCGTGCGCCCACGCGGCGCGGCTTCGGCTCGCGGCTGATCGAGGAGGGTTTGGCGCACGATCTGGGCGCCGCGGTACGCATGGATTTCACTGACAGTGGCCTGGTTTGCGAACTGGATGCGCCGTTGCAAGAGGTCATCAGCGGCTGAACGATTGCATGGCGGAGCTTTCGAAACCGGACCGTGTACGCGCATGCCGGCATGACGAATCACGGGGGTTGCCGTAAGCTTGCACTCCATTCCGGCCGCGCAAGCTCTTGATGAGCGCCTCCGCTCTCCACCATCGCCGCATCGTGCTGGGCGTTTCCGGCGGGATCGCGGCCTACAAGGCCTGCGAGCTGACGCGCCGCCTGCGCGATGCCGGCGCCGAGATACGCGTGGTGCTGACCCAGAATGCCGCGCGTTTCGTCACGCCGCTCACCTTCCAGGCGCTGTCCGGGCAACCGGTGCGCGCCGACCTGTGGGACGAAGCTGCCGAGATGGGCATGGGCCATCTGGAGCTGGCGCACTGGGCGCAGCGCGTGTTGATCGCGCCGGCTTCCGCCGATGTGATCGCCAAGCTCGCGCACGGCTTTGCGGATGATCTGCTCAGCACGCTGTGCCTCGCCACGACCGCACCGCTCGCGATTGCGCCGGCGATGAATCACCGCATGTGGCTGCATGCGGCCACGCAGGCGAATGTCGCCACCTTGCGCGCGCGCGGCGCGGTGATCATCGGCCCCGACGACGGCCCGCTGGCGGAAGGCGAATCCGGCCCCGGCCGCCTGCGCGAACCGCAGGCGATCGTGGCGGAATTGAACCGCCTTGAAGGCGAGGGAGCGCCGTCCACGGCAGGAGAGCCCCGTGGCGCGCTGGCCGGCGTGCGCGTGCTGGTCAACGCCGGGCCGACTTACGAGGACATTGATCCGGTGCGTTTCCTCGGCAACCGCAGCTCCGGCCGCATGGGTTTCGCAGTGGCGCAGGCGGCGCTGGAGGCCGGCGCGAGGGTCACCTTGATCGCGGGTCCCGTTGCCTTGGCAACACCCGAGGGCGCGCACCGCGTCGACGTGCGCAGCGCGCGCGAAATGCACGATGCGGTGTTGCACGCGGTGACCGATGCGGACATCTTCATCGCCGCCGCGGCGGTAGCGGATTGGCGCGTGGCCGAGCCGAACGCGCACAAGACCAAGAAGCATGGCAAGCCGGCGGTGCTCACGCTGGTGGAAAATCCCGACATCCTCGCCGAAGTCGCCTCGATGCACGCCCGGCCTTTCGTGGTCGGCTTTGCCGCCGAAACCGAAAACCTGGAGCGCAACGCGCGTGAAAAACTCGAGCGCAAGAAGCTGGACATGATTGCCGCCAATGAGGTCGGCGCCGGTCGCGGCATGGAGACCAGCGACAACGCGCTGCACCTGTACTGGAACGGCGGCGATGAAGCGCTGCCGCGCATGCCGAAATCCGGACTCGCCGCGATGCTGATCGAACGCATCGCCGCGCGTTACCGCGGAGCGAAATGATGGACATGCCCGCGCAGGCTTCCATGCTCGACGTTGAACTGAAAATCCTCGACGCGCGGCTTGGCGATTCGATCCCGCTGCCGGCTTATGCCACCGACGGCGCCGCGGCGATGGACCTGCGTGCCGCGCCGGAAAACGCGCTCACGATCGAGCCGGGCGCGAGCGTGTTGATCCCGACCGGCTTGGCCATCCACATCAGCGATCCGGGCTGGTGCGCGCTGATCCTGCCGCGCTCAGGCCTGGGCCACAAACACGGGCTGGTGCTGGGCAACCTCACCGGCCTGATCGATGCGGATTACCAGGGGCCGCTGATGATCTCGTGCTGGAATCGCGGCGCTGCGGCTTTTACCATCGCCCCGGGAGATCGTATCGCACAGATGATGTTCGTGCCGGTGGCGCGCGCGCGTTTTCGCAAGGTCGGGGAATTCGCGCCGAGCGCACGCGGTGCGGGCGGATTCGGTTCCACCGGGGTTGGCTGATCGGGGTATCGCTGCATGAGTGTCATCGGCAAGTTTTCTCCCGGCGCGCTGCGTGCGCGTTTCGATCTGCGCCGCGGCGCCGCGGAGCTGGCGGCGGATCTCGCCCTCGCGTTTTCGGTGCTGCTGATGCTGTTTGCGGTGTTCATGGGCTGGCAGGCCTGGCTGGCCGCTCAGCAGTCGCGCGACGAACAGGCGCTGATGCAGCACAAGGATGCGGCGGTGCAGAAAGTCTCCGCCGCGCTGGATGCGCAGCGCCGGAAACTGGACGAGGCGGTGAACCTGCCGGCGTTGCGCAACGCACTGGCGCAAAACGACGAAGCCGGCCGTGCACTCGCCGCGCAATGGTTGCACGCAAAATTGCCGGACGCGAAAAACGTGGCCTTCTACAGCGCCGGGCTGGATGAAGTCCTGAACGGCAACCTGCAGCAGCTCGGCTATGCGCGTGCGGCGCAATTGTTGCGCGCGCAGAACGACCACGCCGCCGCGCCCATCGAGGTGCGCGCCCACCCGCCGCAGATGCTCTCGTTCGTGCAACCGCTCGACAATGCGCAGCATGAGGTGCTGGCGTACGTGGCCGTCGAGTTGCCGTTCGCGACCGAGCGCGGCGCGTTCGAGTCGCTGAACGTCAACGGCGGCCGCCTGGATTTGCGCCAGGGCGACGGCAGCGGCGATCTGGTGCTGGCCACGCGCGGCGACTACGGACTCTCGACCGAAGACGATCGCGGCACGCCGATCCCGCACAGTCGCCTGCGCATTGCTGCCGCGCCGCCGGCGTACTGGTTGCCTGTCACGCAATCGTTCGTGACGGCGGTGATCCTCGCGGTGCTCGCGTTTCTCGCCGCGATCGTGTTGTTCGTCGTGCGTACGCGCATTCGCGCACGCGCAGAGGGCGGGCAAGCCGGCGGACCGGCGGAGATGCCGCTGGCAAAACCGCTTCCGGCGACCGAAGCCGCACGGCCTGCTGCCGCGCCGGCGGTCGCAACCGCCGCGGCGAAAGTGCCGGCCGAGGCGGGGTCCAGGCCCGCGCCAAATTCAGCCGCCATCGAGCGCAGCATCTTCCGCGCTTACGACATCCGCGGCGTAGTCGGCAAGACGCTCACGCAGGAAGGCGCGAAGCTGATCGGTCAGGCGATCGGCAGCGTGATGCGCGACAAGAGCCTTTCCGAAATCGTGGTCGGCCGCGACGGCCGGCTGTCCGGTCCGCAATTGTCGGCTGCGCTGATCGAAGGCCTGCGCTCTGCCGGCATTGACGTGATTGACATCGGTCCCGCCGCCACGCCTTTGGTGTATTTCGCGAGTTTCCATCTCAACACCGGCTCGTGCGTGGCGGTCACCGGCAGCCACAACCCGCCCGACTACAACGGTTTCAAGATCGTGGTCGGCGGCGACACGCTGGCCGAGGATGCGATCCAGGACCTGTACGCGCGCATCGCCGAGAACCGCCTTGCGACCGGCCAGGGCACGCTGCGGCAGATGGATGTTTCGGCGGATTACGTGCAGCGCATTGCCGGCGATATCCAGACCGGCCGTTCGTTGAAGGTGGTCGTGGACTGCGGCAACGGCATCCCCGGCGCGCTGGCGCCGGAAGTCATCCATGCGATCGGTTGCGAGGTGACTCCGCTGTATTGCGAGGTGGACGGCAACTTCCCCAATCATCATCCGGACCCGTCGGAGCCCGCGAACCTCGCCGACCTGATCATGATGGTGAAGAAGACCGGTGCGGATCTGGGCCTCGCCTTCGACGGCGACGGCGATCGCCTCGGCGTGGTCACGAAAGAGGGCGAGATCATCTACCCGGATCGCCTGCTGATGCTGTTCGCGATGGACGTGCTGATCCGCAATCCGGGAGCCACCATCATCTACGACGTGAAATGCACCGGCCACCTGCAGCCGATGATCCTGAAGGCCGGCGGCAGCCCGCTGATGTGGAAGACCGGGCACTCGCTGATCAAGGCCAAGATGAAGGAAACCGGCGCGCAACTCGCCGGCGAGATGAGCGGGCACTTCTTCTTCCGCGAGCGCTGGTACGGCTTCGATGACGGCATCTATTCCGCCGCGCGCTTGCTGGAAATCCTCGCCGACGATCCGGCCGGCCGGACGCCGGAGCAGATCTTCGCGACGCTGCCGAACGGCGTGTCCACGCCGGAACTGAAGGTGCCGATGCGAGAAGGCGAGCACTACACCTTCATCGAACGCTTCCGCGAACGCGCGCAGTTCGAAGGCGCGCGCATCACCACCATTGACGGCATTCGCGCCGACTGGCCGGACGGCTGGGGGCTGGTGCGCGCGTCCAACACCACGCCGGTGCTGGTGCTGCGCTTCGACGCGGACGACAAGGCCGCGCTCGAGCGCATCCAGGGCGTGTTCCGCGCGCAATTGCTGGCGGTGGATTCGAGTTTGCAGTTGCCGTTCTAGCGAACCCAACCCGCGCGGGCTGATGAGGTCCTTTCCTTCTCCCTCGGGAGAAGCTTGCGATTCCCATGGCGGTTTCGCCGGCAACCCGTGCGCATTGCATGGGTTGCCGACGAGCAACAATCATTACGCTTTGTGGCACGTTTCCTCATCGGCCTTGACCCACTTGCCGTTCTTGTCTTTCATCATGCCGGTATGGGCCGACAGGCTTGATCCGCTTTTCGTAAAGACCTCCCGGAAGGCGACGCGCTTGCCCCCCATCGGGACCATCTCATCGAACGTGATGGTATCGCCCTTCCAACCCGGGCTGGTGCCCGTGCCGTAACCGGCCCCGGAATTGTCGAAAACCACGGTGACATAATGCTGCTTCGCCGCGTCGTAGCCAAAGTATTGCGCAACACTGACAGGCTTCGGATTTGCCGCAGTCTTGTTTTCGTCGTAATGGATCACGGCCCAGTTGCCATCCAGCGTCTTCTCGGCGCGAAACTTGCCGGTGGTGGCGTGGGCAGGATTCTCGCCCATGGCCTGCATGTTGCCCGTGCACGTACCTGCGCCGACAAAGTCATCGAGCTTGCCGGATGATGACGATGCGCCCGCTTGCTGCGCCACTTGTCCGATGGCGAATGGGGCGGCCGTGCAAATCAGAGCTGCGAAAATCGCGAGACTTGTGCGTTCCATGACCATGTCCTCCGATTGAGAGTTGCGCACTGACCCACCGGTTTCCACTCGGGTCAGAGCACGAAAAGCATACGCTTCGTTGGAGGGCTGGTACGTGTAAGCCGTAGGCTGGGTTGCAGCGCGCAGGGCGGGAGTATCCCGCCTTCCGTGGCTCGCGAATGGCGGGCTGCGCTGCGCTACTCCCGCCCCAGGAAGTTACGCCGCGTCCGCCGGCGTGTTGCCACCGCTGAATGCCATCCGGTTCTGCCGCCGGCGCTCGCGCAGGTCGGCCCACCAGCGGCGCAGGTTGATCAGCGAGCCGATCGCGTAGATGCACTTGAAAATCTTCAGGCGCAGCAGCACGCGTCGGTCGTCGAACACGTCGCCGGCCAGCATCGAGACCACGCCTTCCTCGACGCGCCAGACGTTGCGCGGATCGGCGAACAGCGCCTTCATCACCGGCGAGTTGAAGCGATAGATGAACCAGGCGAAGCGTGCATACCCTTCACGCATGCGCTTGACGAACGCGCGCTGCAGCGCGCGCTCACGCGCGGGCTCGCGAAGTGCGCCGTCTACCACCGCGAGCGCGTGTTGCGCGCCGTGCATGGTGAGGAACACGCCGGAGGAAAAAATCGGGTCCAGGAACGCCCAGGCGTCGCCGATCATGATCCAGCGCGGCCCGCACATGCGCGTGCACGAGTACGAATAGTTTCCGGTGACGCGCACCTCGGACACGCGCTGCGCATGGCGAAGCCGCGGCTGCGCATTCGGAATCATCGCCAGCGTTTGTGCCAGGAAATCGCCGTTGTCCATGCCGCGGCGCTGCTTCAGGTATTCCGGCTTGCATACGCAGCCGATGCTCATCTCGCCGCCGGGGAGCGGGATGAACCAGGCCCAGCCGTGCTCGAAGCGATACACGCTGATGATGTTGCCTGCGTCGTCGCCCTCATTGAACGCGACGCCGCGGTAATGCGCGAACAGCGCCGCACTCTGGTGCTGCTCGCTGCGCTTCACCAGTTTCAATTGTTTGCCCAAAAACGTATCACGCCCGGAGGCATCCACCAGATAGCGTGCGCGTACGTTGCGCGCGCTGCCGTTGTCGTTCACCTGCGCGGTCACGCCCTCGGCATCGAATTCCACCCGCTCGACCCTGGCGCCTTCACGCGCATCCACACCATGCTCGCGCGCATGCTCGAACAGCATCTGGTCCAGTTCCTCGCGCAGCACATGGAAGGAATAATGCGGCGTATCGCCCAGCGCGCGATCGAACCGGAAGGTGTAATAGCTGCCGTCCTCGCGCGGGAAATCCGCGCCCAATTTCAAGCGGCCGATGGCACGCAGTTTCTCCAGTGCGCCGATCTCCTCGAAGATCGGCATGTTGGCCGGCAGCAGCGACTCGCCGATGTGGAAGCGCGGATGGCGATCACGCTCCAGCATCGTCACGCGCCAGCCGCGTCCGGCCAGCAGGGTGGCCGCCGTGGAACCCCCGGGACCGCCGCCGATCACCAGCACATCGCAGTCGTGCGTGTCGTTGTTGCCGTCCATCCTTCCCCCGAACCGTTCGCCCAGGCATCGAGGCGAACATACAAGAATGTGTGCGTGGCTCGATACCTCGCCACGAACGGATTGATGCGATCTCCTATGATATACACTCGCGCGCCGCCGCTCCTGCGATCATCCACGATCATGAAGATCGAAATGCGATCGCTCCAGCGTGCCGTTGAATGACCCGATCGAAATCGCAACACGAGTCTCTGTGCATGTCTTCCGCCGTTTCCCGACCGACCGCAGGCAGCCCGCAGTCCGCACGCTGGGTGCTGCCGTTGCTGATCGGCTACGCGGTACTGGCGCTGCTGGGCGGCGTGTTGCATCGCCCGGAGCTGGGTTTCGCCGCCATCGTGTTGCTGCTGATCGCGGTGGGATTGCCGCTGTTGCGCCGACGCAGCGTGCCCGGGATGGCGGCGTGGCTGGTGTTCGCGATCCTGATGAGCGCCGCCGCGCTGAGCGGACATCTGCAGCTGGCGTTTTCGGCGTTGCCGATCCTGATCCTGATCGCGGTGACGGCGCTGTTCGCGCGCACGCTGCGGAGCGGACGCGAA
Source organism: Rhodanobacteraceae bacterium (assembly GCA_051961995.1). Taxonomy (GTDB): domain Bacteria; phylum Pseudomonadota; class Gammaproteobacteria; order Xanthomonadales; family Rhodanobacteraceae; genus 66-474. The sequence continues at coordinate 17,611 of JBQCCR010000059.1, forward strand.
CCGTTGATCGCGCGCTGCATCCGCGTGATCGAAAGCGAGCAGCGGCTGGCCCTGCCCGGGGTGGCCCGCTACGCACGCGGCGTGACGATCTACTGGGCCTGCGTGCTGGGGGCGCAGGCCGCGATCCTGATCGTGCTGCTGGTCTGCGCGGTGCCCGGCGGTTTGCTGGATGCGTTCGGGGTCAATGCTCCGGTCGCGATCCCGCGCTCGGCGCTGGCCTGGTATCCGGAGGCCGGCTGCTGGGTGGTGTTCGCAGTCGCCTTCGCGTTGGAGTACGGGTTCCGGCGCTGGCGTCTGCGCCATCTGCCGCATCCTTCCTTGCGCGGATTCCTGACGCGGCTGGTGCAGCGCTGGCCGCAGTTGGTGCGTGACGAGGTGGCGTCATGAGTGAGGCGATGTTCACCGCGCCCTTGCGCATCGGCGCCGATCACCCCGCGCTGCCGGGACATTTCCCCGGAAACTCGATCGTGCCCGGCGTGGTGCTGTTGCGCTGTGTCGCCGGCGCGCTGAAACAATGGCGCGGCGAAACGATCTCGCGCTTCGACGTGAAATTCCTTGCACCGCTGTTGCCGGAGCAGGATGCGGAAATCCAATTGCACGCGGACGCCGCGCGTGTGCGCTTCGCGATCCGTCGCGATGAAACGGTGCTTGCGCGCGGAACGGTCGAGGCGACGCAACCGTGACCGAACACTGGCAATCGCGCCCCGAAGGCGGCGGTCACTTCGCGCTCTGGCTGATCCGCACCATCGGCCTGTATTGCGGCCGCCGTTTCGCGCGGCTGTTCCTGTATCCGATCACGCTGTACTTCTATTTCCGGCGCGGTCCGGAACGGCGCTCGTCCTACGATTACCTGCGCCGCGTGTTCGGCAGGCCGGCCAACGCATGGCAGGTGATGAAGCTGATCCATGCCTTCGCCAGCACGATCCTCGATCGCGTGTTCCTGCTGGCGCGCGGGATCAAGGGTTTCCGGATCACCACCCAGGGTCTGGAACACCTGCACGCGCAACTCGATGCCGGCCGGAGCGTGTTGCTGCTGGGCGCGCATTACGGCAGTTTCGAGGCGGCACGCGTGCTGGCCACGCACCGGCCGCAATACAAGCTGCGGCTGGTGATGGACAAGTCGAAAATGCCGGCGCTGACCGAACTGCTCGGTGCACTGGCGCCGGATCTCGCCGCCGACATCATTGACGCGGCGCGCGGCGGCACGGATGTGGTTCTGGCGATGTCCGAAGCAGTGCGCGAAGGGTCTGCGATGGTCGCGATGCTCGGCGATCGCGGTCGCGCACACGAGGTGCTGCGCAGCGCGATGTTCCTCGGCGATCCGGCGCCGTTCCCGGTGGCGCCCTGGCTGATCGCTTCCGCGCTCGAGTTGCCGGTGCTGCTGTGCATCGGCATCTACCGCGGCGGCAACCGCTACGACCTGGTTTTCGAGCCGCTGACCGAGCGCGTGACGCTGCCGCGCGAGAATCGCCAGGCCGCGCTGGATGCGTACATTGGCGCGTATGCCGCGCGGCTGGAACACTACGTGCGCGAGGCGCCCTACAACTGGTTCAACTTCTATGATTTCTGGCATGCGCAACCCAATGACGATTTCGCCGCACCGCCGACGTCCGCGGTTCCTGCCGGTGCGGCGGAGTAGGCGTGCATCCACGGTCGCCGGCACGCAGGCTGCCGTGAGGATGGCTTGCGCAGGAGCGGGCGTGCTCGCGGCGCTTTTCTCCGCAATGGCATTCGCCGCAGCGCCCGATCTCGCCGACACCATCCTGGCCGGCATGGCGAAACAAGGCTCGGCGCAGACCGCATTCATCGAGGTGAGCTACCGCGGCATGCTGGATCGCCCGCTGATCACTTCCGGCGAAATGAAGTGGCTGGGCGGCGACAAGCTCGAGCGCGACGTCGAGAAACCCTACAAGGCCATCGCAAGGATCGGCGACGGCCAGATGAGCATCCAGCGCGGCAATCACCCGGTGCAGACCGTGCCGATCGCGCGCGCGCCGCAGATGGGCGCGATCCTGGCCGGCTTCCGCGCATTGCTGGGCGGCGACACCGCCACGCTTTCGCGCGATTTCGATGTGCAGGCGGTCGGCAATCCGGCGCGTTGGGTGCTGACGCTGACGCCGCGCTCCGGCGAACTGAAGCATCGCGTGCAGTCCATCGTGATTGACGGTCGCAACGCCGCGCCGCGCTGCATGGCGCTGAATGAAAGCGACGGCGACACCACCATTACCCTGCTCGGCGCGCTTGCCGAAAAGGGACTGCGCAGCACGGTGCCGCAGCAATCCGCGGTGGCCGCACTTTGCCGCAATGACTGATGCATCGCGCGCGTGAGCCGCGGCGCCAAAATCGGCCTGTTCGCGGTCTGGGTGATCGCAATCGCCGCGCTCGGCGTGGGCGTGGCGCGCACGCTCAGGATCAGTTCCGACCTGCGCAGCTTCATGCCGCCGCCGCAGACGGCGGATCAGAAATTGTTGCTGGACGAAATCGGCGAAGGCCCCGGTTCACGGCTGCTGCTGCTGGCGATTGCCGGCGAATCGCCGCAACAGCTCGCGCAGCTCTCGCAAGGCCTGAAAGCTGCGCTGCAAAAGGATCCTCGCTTTCTGCGGGTGGCCAACGGCAATGCGGACATCAGCGCGCTCGCTTCCGATCTGCTGCCGTATCGCTACCTGTTGTCGCCGACGCTGGATACGCAGCGCCTCGACGCGGAGACCCTGCGCGATCAACTGACGCAACGTCTGGATGATCTGTCCTCGCCCGCGGCCACATTGCTGAAGCCGCTGCTCCCGCGTGACCCGACCCTGGAAATCCTGAAACTGGCGCAGCGCTGGGCGCCTCCGAAGCAGCCGCAACTTCGGGATGGGGTGTGGTTCTCCTCGCAAGGCGAAGCATTGTTGGTGACCGAAACGCGCGCACCCGGTTTCGATCCCGGTGCGCAGCGCGATGCGATCGGCGCGCTGCAGCAGGATTTCGCAGCGTTGCCCGGCGCACAAAAGGCGAAGCTGCTGATCAGCGGGCCGGGTTATTTTTCGGTCGAAGTCAGCGCGCGCACCAGGGCCGAGGCCGATCGTTTCGGGCTCATCACCACGGCGGGCTTCGTGATCCTGCTGCTGCTCGCCTACCGCAGCGCGGTGCCGCTGATCGTGACCGCGTTGCCGCTGCTGTCCGGCGCGGCGTGCGGCTTCGCCGCGCTGGCGCTGGTGTTCGGGCAGGCGCACGGCATCACCATCGCGTTCGGCTTCACCCTGCTGGGCGTGGCCCAGGAATATCCGATCCGGGTGTTCAGCCATCGCCGCGCCGGCTTGACCGCGTTGCAGAGTGTGCGCGGTCTGTGGCCGCTGCTCGCCACCGCGATCGTCTCGACCTGCATCGCCTATCTCGCCTTCTTCGCCTCCGGCGTGACGGGCTTGCAGCAGCTCGCGGTATTCACCATCACCGGCCTGATCGTCGCCGGCGCGTGCACGCGCTATCTATTGCCGCGCGTGTTGCCGGAACGCTTCCGCGACGCGGCGAACACGCCGGGGCTGGCGCGGGCGTGGCACTTCCTCAGCGCATTGCCGCGGCCGCGCTGGTTGCCGTGGCTGGTGTTGGTCGCGGGTGTGTCGGCCGTCGCGTTCGCGCCGGGCGCGTTCTGGGAGAACGATCTGTCCGCGCTGGCCCCGGTGCCGCGCAACATGCTGATGACGCAGGCCCGGCTGGGTGCGGAACTGGGCGCGCCGGACGTGCGCTACCTGCTGGTGCTGCGCGCGCCCAGTGCCGATGGTGTCTTGAAGCTGTCGGAGCGGATCACGCCGCGGGTGGACGCGTTGATCGCGCATCACGCGGTGGATGCGGTGGAGCTGCCGTCGCGCTATCTGCCGAGCGTGGAAACCCAGCGTGCGCGACAGGCGAATTTGCCGGATGAAGCGACCTTGCGTGCATCGCTCGCGCAAGCCGAACACGACCTGCCGTTCCGACCCGGTTTGTTTGCACCGTTCGTGGCCGACGTGGAGCGCGCGCGCGCATTGCCGCCGCTGACTCCCGAACAGTTCGAAAAATCGCCGCTGGGCGCGCGTCTGCAGGCGATGCTGGTGAAGCATGACGACAAGAGCGCCGACCATGGCGGAAGAGCTCCGTGGATCGGCCTCGGCACCCTCATCGGCGTGCGGGACCCGGCTGCGATCGCTGCGCTGTCGCAATCCACGCACGGGGCGGTGCATTTGCTCGACCTGAAAGCTTCTTCCGAATCACTGCTGATCGCCTACCGCCAGCGCGTCCTGATCGCGCTGGGGATCGCCGCGCTGCTGTTGTGCGCAACGGTCACGATCGCGTTGCGCGGTCCACGCCGTGCACTGCACGTGCTGGCGCCGATGACGCTGGCGACACTGATGGTGCTGGTGGTGCTGCGCGCGGCCGGCATTCCGTTGTCGCTGTTCCATCTGGTGTCGCTGACGCTGGCCGCAGGCCTGGGCCTGCACTACGCGCTGTTCTTCGAACGCCGCACCGACGATCCGGAGGAAGAGCGCCGCACCCTGCACGCCACCCTGGTGTGCGTGATCTCCGCACTGCTGGTGTTCGGCGTGCTGGCGCTGTCCAGCGTGCCGGTGTTGCGCGCGATCGGGCTGACCGTGGCGCTGGGCGTGGCCTTCCATTTCACGCTGTCGGTGCTGATGGCGCCGGCCGCGCATTTGCACCATGGGGAGCCGATGCGTGTTGCCGAAGACTGACTGGCAGGATTTGATTCCGCACGCTGGCACGATGTGCCTGCTGGACGCGGTGGTCGAGCACGATGCCACGCGCATCCATGCGATCAGCGCCACCCACGCGCGCGCGGACAACCCGCTGCGCGCGGAGGGCCGCCTGCATGCCGTTGCACTGTGCGAATACGGCGCGCAGGCCATGGCGGTGCATGGTGCGCTGTTGGCACGCGAAAGCGGTAGCCGCGTGCGGCCGGGCTATCTGGTTTCGTTGCGCGAGGTCGAGTTGCACGTCGAGCATGTGGATGACTTGTCCGGCGCGCTGGATGTGTTCGCCGAGCAGTTGCTGGATGCGGGCGGGAGCCTGCAGTATGCGTTTCGCGTGGAGCATCGCGGGAATGTCCTGGCGACCGGGCGCGCGGCGGTGCTGTGCCGGGACAAGTAGGACCTGCTCGCAGGCGACAAGACGCTGGGTCCCGCTCGCGCGGGATGACGAAGGAATTTCGATGGACGCAAACATCCGACGCGCACTGGTCACGGGCGGCAGCGGCGACATCGGCGGCGCGATCTGCCGCGCGCTGGCGCGCGACGGCTTTCATGTGCTCGTGCATGCCAACACCCATCGCGCACGCGCGCAGGGTGTGGTGGATGCGATCACGGAGGCGGGCGGCAGCGCCGAAGCCGTCGCCTTCGATCTCACCGACGGTGTCGCCACGCGCGCGGCGCTCGAGCCATTGCTCGAGGCCGGCCCGGTCTCCGCGCTGGTGCACAACGCCGGCATCCATGACGACGCACCGCTGGCCGGCATGCGCGAGGAGCAATGGACGCGCGTCATTGATGTGTCGCTCAACGGCTTTTTCCATGTCGCGCAACCGCTGCTGCTGCCGATGTCGCGTGCGCGCCACGGCCGCATCGTGTGCGTGTCTTCGGTCGCTGCGGTGCTCGGCAATCGCGGGCAGGTCAATTACGCCGCCGCCAAATCCGCACTGCACGGCGCGGCCAAATCGCTGGCGCGCGAAATGGCCTCGCGCGGCGTGACCGTCAACGTGGTTGCGCCCGGCATCATCGAAGGCGGCATGACCCACGAGCTGTTCGCGCCGGATCAGATCCGGCAGATGATTCCCGCCGCGCGCATGGGCACGCCGCAGGAAGTCGCGCACGTGGTGGCGTTCCTGTGTTCGGACGGCGCGGCATACGTCAACGGACAGGTGATCGGCGTCAACGGCGGGATGGGCTAGCGCAGATGGAAAGCTGCTGCGCCCGGGCCTGATTCAATCCGGGATGCCGTGCCGGCGGCGCGCGGCATCCTCTTTGCCATGGATGGCAGCCTCGCTCGCGACGCTGTCCAATCGGCTCACGGGAGGTCAGCCGTGGCGCGGACCGGTTGAGCCGTTGCAAACCTGCGTGCCGGCTTGAACAGCGCCGGCTTCTCGCGCGTCCCCGCCGCCGCACGCAACGCGGAAACGTCCAGTTCCGGACATTGCGCCGAAGCGACATCGGCGATCGAGCCGGCCAGCGCGTGCAGCAGCTCGATGTTCTCGCGCAGCCGCGCGCGTGCCTGCTGCGCATCGAGCCGTTCGTGCAGATTGGCATTCAGGCGGGCGAACCAGTCCAACTCCTGCTGATCCAGGAACACCGGCGGATTGGCGCCATCGCTGCGCGCGTGCCAGTCGCGGAAGAACCGCTGCATCGCCAGGTTCAATGCCTGCGCGGCTTCCAGGCGCGGGCGCAGTTCCGACAGCAGCGACAGATCTGTCATCCATCCGCCGATGCCGAGCGGACCCAGCACGCCCCAGTAATAGGTGTAGTCCCAGGTCACCTTGATCGGCATCACCCGCGCGTTGCCGAACAGCGCGTACTGGCTGCGGTAAAGGCTCAGCATGTTGCGGTAGAAGGAAAAGAACAGGCCGTTGAAGATGTCCGCATGCGCGGCGAGCGGTTGATGATCCAGCTCGCGCGCGATCAGCTCGACGATGTAGCGGTTGCCGATCGCGATGAAGTCCGAGCCGGGCGAATAGAACGGATCGAGAAACACGCCGGCCTCGCCGGTCAGTGCCCAGCGGTCGGCACTGAACACCTGTTTGCATCCATACGAAATGCGACGCATGAAGGCAAAATCCAGCAGCTTGTCGCGCTCGCGATCCACCGCGCGCGCCAGCGCGGGCTGGTGCACGTGCAGCCACGCCAGCGCACGCTCGAAGGTATTCATCGTCTCGACCGGGTGTGCGTCGGGATCGGCCACGATGCCGACCGAATGCGCCCCGTCTGCCAGCGGGATCATCCACACCCAGTAACCCGATCCGCACAGGTGATTGGTCGAACGCCAGCGCTCGGGCGGCTCGCAGCGCGCGCGCCAAGCCGCGTCGCCCCAGCCATCCAGTTCCAGTCTGGAGTCCAGCCGGAACCACGCCGCGCAGATCGCATGGTCGTTGTCTTCGGCCAGACCGAGTTGACGCTTCAGCAAACCGGCCCGACCCGAGGCATCAATCAGCCAGCGCGCGCGCAGGGTACGCGTTTCACCGCCGCGTTCGCAGCGCACTTCGTGCGAAGTGTCGCCATTGCCCAAGGCGATCGCGCGCACCGTGCAGCCGTCCTCGAACGTGATGCCGCGTTCCCGCGCACGTCCGCCAAGGAAGTTCTCGAACACGCCGCGGTCGAGTTGCCAGCTCGGCGTCGGCAAGACGCGGCTGACCCCGAGCTCGGTCACCCCATCCAGCCCGGCGCACCCTTCCGAAAAGAAAAACCGGAAGCCGAACTTGCGTACCTGTGCCGCCTCGAGGTGCGCACGCAAACCGAGCACGTTGGAAAAATAATGCGCGCCGATCTCGACGGTGGATTCGCCGACCTTGTGCGCGGCCCGCGGCGCCGGATGCGTGCGGCGCTCCAGTACGCGAATGGAAAGTCCGGGAAAGCGCTGTCGCAGTTCCAGCGCCAGCGTCAAGCCGGCCAGGCCACCGCCGATGATCAATACGTCGCTGGACTGCGCATCCTGCACCATCACTCTCCGGGATTTCAGGTATGGCCCAATCGCGCCGGGTGGGCATCGGGGCCGCCGCACAGGCCCTCCGGATCGTGGATCAGCGGAGGGCTGCCGTGCGAGCGGCGATAACTGGCGACAATGTCGCGATAGTGCGCAACCCGGCCGATGGTGTAGAGGGTGATGCGCGCGACGTCGCGTACCGGACGGAAATGCGACAGCCGGAATTCACCCTTGTAACGCGATTCGATCGGCACCGAGACGATGCCCATGTCCAGATCACGCGAAGCGGCGATCAGGATCGCCGCTTCGAATACGAAGTCCTGCGAGCGCAAACTCGCCAGCTCCACCGCCGCGCGGGGATACCAGCGCTGCCCGCTTTGCGTGTCCGCAACCGGCCTTCCGCAACCCCAGCTGATGCCCCAGTCGGCCAAGTTGTTGGCCGCGTGCCGGCCGGCCGGTTGCTGGCCGCGATTGAGCATGCGCGCGCCGATCACGATGTGGTGCGGATAGCGCAGCGCCGCGTCCACGATCCGCGGAATGTCCTCGGGCGCATGCTGGCCATCGCCGTCCATCGTCAGCACCGCGTCGTAACCGCGCGCCAGCGCTTCGCGGAAACCGGTGCGCAGCGCCTCGCCCTTGCCGCGCCGGACTTCGTGCCGCAGCAGCGTCACCGGCAGCGACGCAACGATTTCCGGCGTGCGATCGTCGGAGCCGTCGTCCACCACGATCACCTCGGCGCAGTGCGCGAGCACACTGCGCAGCAGGTCGCCGATCGCGAGTTCCTCGTTGAGGCACGGGATCAGCACGCAATAACGTGGTGTCATCGTCACGGTTGCACTTCCATGTCGAGCAGCAGACCCGAAGCCGCAGGCAAGGTCAAGCGCGCGGGGGCATCGCCCGCGAGCGCATTCAGGAAGGCCAATGCGTGCGCGTTGAGCGGATTGTCCCGCGCGAGTTCCTGGGCGCGATCGGGAGTCGCCGCAATCGGCGCATGATTCGCTCGCAACGCCAGCGAAAAGCGCGGCAGCGATGCACCCTCGCCCGGCAACAACACCCACGCCGCACCGAATGCGCGCGTGGTGCGCGTCATCTCCGCCAGCGGACCGCTGGAGGCGATGTCGTAGGCTGCAAACAACACCGGCGTGTCGTCGGCCATCGCAAGCGTGGCGGCTTCCAGCAGGCCCGCGCCGAAGCTGGCGTGGTAGCCGGTGACCGCCGAGGAGCCGGCGGTGCACTGTGCGGCGATCGTCCAGTATCCGGCCGGCGCGTTGTGCACCGAGTTGTGGAACCTGGTCGGCGACAGTTCGTGCGGCGCGCTGGCGAGCGTCGCACACATGTAATCGGTGACGGACAGCTCGCCGTGCGTGGAAGCGAATACGCAAGGCAGGTGGGCCGCGTCGCGCCGCGCCATCGCGCACGCCTGGCCTGCGATCTCGGCAGCCAGCAGCACGCTTTCCGGTGCGCGCCGGCGCTCGCCGGCAGGCAACGCGATCGCTGCAGGTCGGGCCGGCGCGTCTTCGCGCAGGCCCGCTTCACCGCGCAAAAGTGCGCGCAGCGAAGACCAGTCCGGCGCACCGCGCGTCCACGCGCCGATGCCGGCGATGGTCACGGTCAGCCGCGTTGGCGCGCGCCCGCGTGCAGGGTCTTCGGCGCGCTGCCCGCATTCGGTCGCGTCAATCAGCACCGCCATCACGCTGCCTCCGCGCAGGCGAAGGCGAGGCACGCATTGTTGCCGCCGAAGCCGAACGAATTGGACAACGCGACATCCACGCGCTGCTCCAGCGGTTCCAGTGCAAGTCGGCCCTGCACGCCATCGAAGGGTTGTTCGCAATGGAGATTGGGCGGAATGAACCCTTGCTCGATCGCCAGCAACGCGAACACGGCTTCCAGCGCACCGGCCGCGCCCAGCGTGTGGCCGGTGAGGCCCTTGGTGGAACTGGCGCGCGTGTGCCGGGCGAACTCCGGCAGCAGCAATGCTTCCATCTGGTCGTTCTTGACCGTCGCGGTGCCGTGCAGGTTGATGTAGTCCACCTCGCTCGGCATGAGTCCCGCGCGCGCGAGCGCATCGTCGAGCGCGGCATGCGCGCCGCGCGCTTCCGGGTGCGGCGTGGACATGTGGTGCGCGTCGCTGGATTCGCCGTAACCGGTCAGGCGCGGTGCGCGTGGCGCCGCTTCAACGCGTTCCAGCACGGCGAACGCCGCGGCTTCGCCGATCGAGATGCCGTTGCGGCGTGCATCGAACGGCCGGCACGGCTGTTTCGAAACCAGTTCCAGCGCACTGAAGCCGAACAGCACGCTGTCGCACAGCGTGTCCACGCCGCCGACCAGCGCGGCATCGGCGAGGCCAAGTCGAATCAGACGTTCCGCGCTGGCGAACACTTTTGCCGAAGACGAGCACGCCGTCGAAATGGTCAATGCCGGTCCGGCGATGCCGGTCGCCTCGGCCACGAACGCGGTCAGCGAATGCGGCGTGTGGATCGCCGGGCGGCGCAGGTCATCGGGAAAGCGGCCGTTCTCCAGCCGGCGATAAGCTTCCTCCGACGCACCGATGCTGGCGGTGGAAGTGCCGAGGATCAGCGCCACCCTTTGCGCACCGTGGCACGCGATCACGCGCTCGACGGCATCGAGAATCCCGTCCTGCTGCAACCCCATCCAGGCCAGCCGGTTGTTGCGGCATTCCCAGTGCGAAAGTTCCCGCGGCAGCGGCGCAGCTTCCACGCCATTCACGCGACCGATGAAACACTCCAGCGGCGCCGACGAGAAATCGTTCGCGCGCAGACCCCCGCGCTTGGCGCGCAACGCCTCGGCGTGCGCGGCCGCGCCGTGACCCAGCGCGGAGGTCGCGCTGTAGCCGGTGACGGCCAGGGGCGGTATGCGTTGCGGCATGGATTCGGCGGCGGATAAGGTGGTGAGGCAGTATAAGCGAGCGTCCCGATCCGAAATCCACCATGTCGATCACGCTGCAGGTCCCTCGCCTGTTCCGCCGCGGTCCGTTCCGCTATCTGCGCGACGGCGACGTCTGGCATTCGCTGATCGTCACCGCGCTGGCGTGCGCGCTGAGCGCAGGCGTGCTGTATCTGGTGTACCTGATCCGGGTGGTCGTGATCGCCGAACGCGCGCAGTGCCAATCGGAACCGGGCGCACTGCTGCTGGTGTTCGGGCGCAGGCTGGACGCGAACGGCCACCCTGGACACGAATACGTCGCGCGTCTGCAGCGCGCGCTGGAAATACTCATGCGCCAGCCTTCGCAGAAGCTGATGATGCTGGGTGGCGCGTCCGGTGCGCAGGTGAGCGAGGCCGCGGCCGGACTGGCATGGCTGCGCGCGCATGGCTTGCCGGGCGCTGTCGAGGTCACGCTGGAGCAGGCGTCCAACGATTCGCTGGAAAACCTGCGCCACGCGCGTTCGCTGCTGGGCGCGCCGCTGCCGCGCGTGATCCTGGTCAGCAGCCGCTATCACCTTGCGCGCTGCCTCGCGCTGGCGCGTGCGCTGGGTTTTCGCGCGCGGGTCTGCGCGGCGGAACCGCACCTGCGCTGGAGTGCGCGCATCGCGCGGCGGATCGCGCTGGAAGCCGGTTACCTGATGTGGCTGCAAACCGGCACGGCGTGGGCGCGCGTCATCCGGAACCAACGCATGCTTGCGCGCGTCACGTGATCGGCGCGCCCGCTTCGCTTCGTCGGGCCTACCCATTAAGCTTGCGCGGCTGCATCAAGTCGTTTTGTCCTACAACAAGGGGAAGAGAATGAAACGCATCCATCTCGTGCTGTTACTGCCGTTGCTGCTGGTATTGATGGCGTTTCGCCAGGCGCCGCTGGTGGATCCGCCGCCGATCGATGTGCCGGCCGGCATGAGCGATGCACAAGTCACCAATGCCATCGCCGATTCGCTGATGGCGCGCCACTGGACCATCGTCAAGCGCCTGCCGGGCGAGCTCGACGCCACTTACGCGCCGCGCGATTTCAGCGTGACCATCGCGGTGCATTACACGCTGCAGCAGATCCAGATCAATTACGTGGACAGCAACAACCTGAAGTACGAGGTGAAGAACGGTGTGCGCTACATCCACACCAATTACGCGAGCTGGATCCAGAATCTGGTGAGCGACATCAAGAGCCGACTGGTGATGGCGCAATAGGCCGGCACCGTCGCACTGAGCGCAGGGGCGAAGCCCCGGAGTCGAAGTGCTGAGGTGCTTCGACTCCGCTTGCTGCGCAAGCTACGCTCAGCACGAACGGATTTCGTACTTTCCGATTCACATGCACGAACACATCCAGGAAGTAGACGCCTACCTGCGCGGTTTGCAGGATCGCCTGTGCGCCGCGCTGGAGCAGGCGGACGGCAGAACGCGCTTCGGCGAGGACGCCTGGACGCGTGCTTCCGGTGGCGGTGGCCGCACGCGCGTGTTGAAGGATGGCGTGGTGTTCGAGCAGGCCGGCGTCGGCTATTCGAAAGTGTTCGGCGACACCCTGCCGCCCTCGGCCAGCGCGCACCGCCCGGAACTCACCGGCCGCTCGTGGACGGCCAGCGGCGTGTCGCTGGTGGTGCATCCGCGCAATCCCTATGTGCCGACCGCGCACATGAATGTGCGTTTCTTCGAGGCGCGCAAACCGGATGCCGAACCGGTATGGTGGTTCGGCGGCGGCTTCGACCTCACGCCGTTCTATCCGTTCGACGAGGACTGCGTGCACTGGCACACGGTTGCGCGTGACCTGTGCGCGCCGTTCGGTGCCGAGGTCTATCCGAAATACAAGAAGTGGTGCGACGAGTATTTCTTCATCCGCCACCGCAACGAGGCGCGCGGCATCGGTGGCCTGTTCTTCGATGACTTGAACGCATGGGATTTCGAAACGTGCTTTGCGTTCCAGCGCGCGGTGGGGGAAGGCTTCCTGGATGCCTATCTGCCGATCGTTCAACGACGCAAAGACATGCCCTACGGCGAACGTGAGCGCGAATTCCAGTTGTACCGCCGCGGCCGCTACGTGGAATTCAACCTGGTCTACGATCGCGGCACGCTGTTCGGCCTGCAATCGGGCGGCCGCGCCGAATCCATCCTGATGTCGCTGCCGCCGCGCGTGCGCTACGAATACGGCTACGCGCCGGACGCGGGGAGTGCGGAAGCGAAACTCGCGGAGTATTTGAAGGCGAGGGATTGGGTGTAGGAGCGCGCGATCGCTTGACCAGATAGAGCGCCGCCTCACCGCTCGTCATTCCGGACGGGGCGCAGCCGCGATCCGGAATCTGCTTTCCCTACTCGACGACAAAGCAGATTCCGGGTTCCGTTCGCAATGAATCCGCAAACGGCCCCGGAATGACGGCGACGATGCAATCGCCTGCGAGCAGCCCGTAGGCTGGGCTGACAAGCCCAGCGTTGTTCATCGCATGTTGCTGGGCTTTGCAGCCCAGCCTACGAGTTAATCCACCGATTCGCGTTCTCGGCGAATCCCGGCCGCTGCACACGCACCACGCAGAAGCGCTGGCCGGTGGGCGCCTGCATCACCACCCATCGCTCCAATCGCTTGAACACTGTCGCGCCGAGTTTCTCCAGCCGCGCCACTTCGGCTTCGATGTCGTCCGCTTCGATGTCCAGGTGCACGCGGCTTTCGTGCTCGACGCGCTGGAGCTGCACCATCGGCTGGTCCGGCGGCGTCGCGAGCTGCCGGTAGTTGTCGCGGCTGCCCGGATGATCCATGTCCACCCGCCAGCCCAACGCGGCGGCCCAGAAGCGGGCCGCCGCGTCAATGTCTTCAACCTTGCAATCAATCTGCAGCGAGCACAGGCGTGAGTGATGCACCTCAGTGGCCCATCATCTTCACGCGCTTGGCGCGAAACTCGCTGTCCTTGTTCCATTGCGGCCACTGCTGGCTGTTGGCGAGTTCGTGGCCGACTTCGTACAGCGCCTGGGCGTCTTCAACCACGCCCGAGAAATCCCAGTCCGGATCGAAGTTGTCCTGTGGCGTGTGGTAGCGATGCGCGGTGTAGTCCGCCAGCGCGGCATTGCCGGCGGCGGTGCCGCCTTTCACCTTGTCGTTGCCGGTCTGCGTCATCAGTGCGGGCACGCCGGCTTTCGCAAAGCTGAAATGATCGGAGCGGAAGTAGAAGCCGTTCTCCGGCGTGGCGTCCGGGCTGGCGTAGCGGCCCTGCTTCTTCAGCGCCGCTTTCAGCATGTCCTCCAGTTGCGACTGCCCGCTGCCGATGATCTGCACGTTCTTCGTCGGGCCGATCACGTCCATCGCGTCCATGTTGATGTCGGCGACGGTCTTGTCCAGCGGGAACACCGGATGCATGGTGTAGTAGAGCGAACCGAGCAGGCCGGATTCCTCCAGCGTGTCGGCGATGAACAGCACGCTGCGCTCGGGCTTCTGCTTGGCGAACGCACCGGCAAGTTCCAGCAGCGCGGAAATACCGGTGCCGTTGTCAATCGCGCCGTTGAAGATCTGGTCGCCTTTCAATTTCGGATCGCGGCCGAAGTGATCCCAGTGCGCCGAATACACGATCACCTGATCGGGATATTTCGTTCCCTTCACCAGCCCGAGCACGTTGTTGGCGCTGCCGTGTTCGATCGAGCTGTCGAAGGCGATGGATGCCTTGGCATTCAGGGCGACCGGCTTGAAGCCGCGATGGTCAGCGGCGGCTTTCAGCTTGTCGAAATCCAGCCCCGCCTTGGCGAACAGGCGGCGCGCGCCATCGGTGGTGATCCACGCCGCGACCGGCACGCGCGGCGCGGGATCCTCGCTTGCAGGCAAATTGAGCTGCGGACCGGTCCAGCTGTTCTTCACCACCGTCCACGGATAACCCGCGGCCTCGGTGTCATGCACGATCACGCACATGGCCGCGCCGGCGCGCGCGCATTGCTCGTATTTGTAGGTCCAGCGGCCGTAGTAGGTCATGGCGCGGCCCTTGAACAGGTTCGGGTCGTGGTCGCCGAAACCGGGATCGTTGACCAGCACGATCACGGTCTTGCCCTTGACGTTCTGGCCGGCGTAGTCGTTCCACTGGTATTCCGGCGCGTCCACGCCGTAACCCAGGTACACGACCGGCGAATCCTTGATCGAAACGTGCGGCTTGTCCTGCGGGTCGTAGGCGACCATGTCGCTGCCGTACGCGAACGATTGCGTGCCGCCGCCCTCGTTGACTTTCAACTTCAAGGTGCCCTTGTCCTGCACCGTGGCCGAAACCGTCGGCACGCTCTGGAACCATGAGCCGTTGTTGCCGGGCTGCAAACCGAGTTTCTTGAACTGCTCGACGATGTACGCCGTGGCGCGTTTCTCACCCTCCGTGCCGGGCTTGCGGCCCTCCATGGTGTCGGAGGAAATCGCCTTGTCGTAATCGCGGAAGCCTTGCGCGGTGATCGCGGACGTAAACGGCGCGGCTTGCGCAGGGGCGCTGCCGTTCGACGCGGGGGGCGTGTTCGCGGTTTGTGCGGAAGCCGCGAAGCACGCGGCGGCGATGAAGACGGGCAGAACGATGCGGCGCATGGGGCTCTCCTTGCGGTGGGCGCAAACGGCAGGAGGCTGCTTGCAGGCGAGCGCTCCTACAGACGAACGACCAGTTTAGAGCCTGCGCGCGCGAACGGCATGTTGCAGCGCACGTATGACGAAAGTCCTGCATGGATTGGCCTGCATATCACGCCGCGAAAGGTTAGGCTTGCATGATCCCGCCGCGAGGAACCCGCCATGCGCATGCTTCGAATCCACGGAACGCTCGCCGCCGCAGCGCTTGCGTTCTCGCTGCCTGCGCTCGCCGACGCGCCCGCGTCGAATCCGCCGCCGGCCAACACGCATCCTGAACTGCGCGCGATCGCGCAGGCCGTGTCGGCGAAGTCGCTGCACGACATTGATGCGGCGTTGGTCGGCTTCGGCACGCGCAGCACCCTGTCGGACACCAAGTCCGACACCCGCGGGATCGGCGCGGCGCGGCGCTGGGTGAAGTCGAAGTTCGAGGGCATCTCGAAAGATTGTGGCCGCTGTCTGGAAGTCGTGACGCCTTCGAAGGTGTTCACCGGCAAGCGCACGCCGCCCAACGGCGTGGAAGTGATGGACGTGGTGGCGATCCAGCGTGGGCAGACGGATCCGGATCGCGTGATCGTGATCACCGGACATCTGGATTCGCGCCGCACCGACGTGATGGATGCCACCGGCGATGCACCCGGCGCGGACGATGATGCCTCCGGCGTGTCGGCGCTGATCGAAGCCGCGCGCGTGCTGAGCCAATACAAGTTCGCGGCGACGCTCGTCTACTCGGCTGACTCCGGCGAGGAACAAGGTCTGTACGGCGGCCAGATCATCGCGCAGTACGCGGTGGATCATCACTGGAACGTCGAGGCGAACCTCAACAACGACATCGTCGGCAGCCCGCGCGGCGGCGACGGCCAGACCGACCCGCACACCGTGCGCGTGTTCTCGGAAGGCACCAAGATGAACGAGACGCGCGAGCAGGCGAAGGCGCGCGGCTATCACGGAGGCGAACTGGATTCGCCCTCGCGCAATGTCGCGCGCTACATGCACGCGCTGGCCGATCAGTACCTGCAGGACTTCCACGTGCGCATGATTTACCGCACCGACCGCTACGGCCGCGGCGGCGATCAGGTGTCCTTCCTGGAGCAGGGTTTTCCCGCCGTGCGCGTGACCGAGTCGCAGGAGGATTACACACACCAGCACCAGGACATCCGCGTGGAGAACGGCATCCACTACGGTGACACGATTGACCACGTGGATTTCGATTACCTCGCGAACGTCACGCGCGTGAACGCGTTGACCATGGCGGCGATGGCGAGCGCGCCGATGCCGCCGCAGGACCTTCAGATCAAGGGTGCCGTGGCCTACGACACCACCGTGTCCTGGCAGCCTTCGCCGGGCGCGGCCACTTATAAAGTGTGGTGGCGCGAGACCACCGCACCACAGTGGCAGCATTCCCATGAGGCCGGCAGCGCGACCAGCGCGGTGCTGAAGGGCGTCAATATTGACGACTATTTCTTCGGCGTTTCGGCGATCAGCAAGGACGGCTGGGAAAGCCCGGTGGAATTTCCGGGCGATGCGGGAAGTTTCGAGCGCTCGCCGCCGGAAGCCACTGTCACGAAGCCATGATGCCGATGTAGAAGCGCGCCTGCGCGCGACCGGCCACGAGCTCAACGGACGCAATCCGCAAACGCGGGAGATCGTGGAGGAAGGGCGGCATTCGGAGGCGGGCCGAGCGGCCGCTCACCGCCGCGGCTTGGCGCGATGGGTCGGGGTCGCGGTCCACGGGTCGTCGGGCCAGGGGTGTTTCGGATAGCGTCCCTTCAATTCCCTTTTCACTTCCGGGTAGGTGTGTTCCCAGAAGCTGCGCAAATCCTGCGTCACCTGGATCGGCCGGCCGCCCGGCGACAGCAGGTGCAGGGTGACCGGCATGCGCCCGTTGGCGATACGCGGCGTGCCGGCCAGCCCGAACAACTCCTGCAATTTCACCGCGAGCACCGGCCCCTCGCTCGTGTATTCGATGCGGCGCGACATCCCGCTCGGCACGGTGATCGCGTCCGGCGCGTGTTCGTCCAGCAACTTGCGTTGCGGCCAGTCGAGCAGCGAAACAAAAGCGTCCGACAGTTCTGAAGACGACAACGCGTCCAGCTTGCGTTTGCCGTGCAGGGCCGGCGCGAGCCATTGCTCCATGGAATCGAGCAACGCCTGATCGGATACATCCGGCAAGTCAGTCGGGGACATGATCGTCCGCAGCCACGCCACGCGCGCGCGCAGACGTTGCGCGGCTTCGCTCCACGGCAATACCTGCAGGCCGCGCGCGCGGATATGCGCAAGCAGCGCGGGCAACGCGTCCGCCGGGGTGACCGGCACGCTCCTGCGCGACAACACGATGGCATCGAAGCGTTCTTCCTCGAACGCTTCCACCACCTCGCGCGATTCGTTCCAGCGCAGCACACGTCCGCTCGCGAAGCGGCGCGGGAAATCGCGTGCCAGCAGCGCCGGATCGAACGGCGCGGCATTCAGCACCAGGCTGTCGCGTGCATCGAAGCGGGCTTCCACGATCACCAGCCATGGTTCGCCGAGCAGCGCGGATTCTTCGTGCAGCCGCGCCCCGCGCCCGCCGGCGAGCAAGTAACGACGCGGATCGCGGTCGTCCTGTTTCGCCGCGCGATCGGGAAACGCATGCAACAATAGGTTGCCGACGGTGAGCGCATCCGGTACGCCGCTCGCGGCGGTGCGAACTTCGAGACGCTTGCGCCAGCCGCGCGCGGATTGTTCGATCGCAGCCAGCGCGCCGGCGTCGGCGCCCTGCACGCGAGTTCCGCCATCCCTCCACACGTGCAGCGCGGCGAGTTGCGCGCGCAAATCGTCATTGAACCCGCCGCGCAGCGGTGAGCGCGCTTCCAGCAAGGCGAGCAGGTCGGCAATCAACGCGCGCTGCGTTTCCGGCCCCCGCAACGCGGCGGCAGCCAGGCGCGGCTGCGCGCCGAGCTTCAGCATCGCGCGGCCGAGCTTGGTGATGCGCAACGTTTCATCCACTGCGCCCAGCCGTTGCAGCAGATCACGTGCCTGCGCGAGCGCGCCCGGCGGCGGCGGATCCAGCCAGGGCAATCCGCTCTGTGCATCCTCGCCGATGCCCCACGCGGCAAGCTCCAATGCGAGCGAAGACAACTCCGCCTGAGCGATTTCCGGCGTGCGCGAAGGTTCCAGTCGCTGCGACTGCGGCCACAGCCGATATGCAACACCGCTCGCGACGCGGCCCGCCCGGCCTGCGCGCTGATCGGCCGATGCTTGCGGGATGCTTACGGTCTGCAGGCGGGTGAAGCCGGAATTCGGATCGAAACGCGGCTCGCGCGCCAGACCCGCATCCACCACCGCGCGAATGCCGGGCAAGGTCACGCTGGATTCGGCGACGTTGGTGGCAAGGATCACGCGGCGCGTGCCTGGCTCGGATGGGGCGAGCGCCGCGTGCTGTTCGGCGAGCGAGAGTTCGCCATGGAGGGGCAGAACCTCGATGAAAGCCCCTCGCCCACCGGAAGAGGGATTGGGGTGAGGGTTCGGAGAAATTGCGAGGTCTTCGTGTCGCCGAACCCGGTCGGTCGCCCTCTCCCGCGGGGCAAGGGTTTCCAGTGTCCGCTGTGCTCTTGCAATCTCCCTTCGCCCCGGCAGGAACACCAGCACGTCGCCGTCGGTTTCCTGCAACGCCTGCTCGACCGCGCGGCGCAAATGTGAGTTGTCGTCTTCGCCGCGCCGCCGCGGCGGGTGTTCGATGCGCACGGGAAACGCCCGGCCCTCGCTGCGGATCACCGGCGCCTCAATCCAACGCGCAACGCGCTCGCCTTCCAGCGTGGCCGACATGATGGCGAGTCGAAGATCGGGACGGAGCGAGGCCTGGACGTCCAACGCCAGTGCCGCGCCGAGGTCGCCGTGCAGATGCCGTTCGTGGAATTCGTCGAACAGGATCGCACCGACGCCCGGCAATTCCGGGTCGTCCTGCAGCATGCGCGTCAAGATGCCTTCGGTGACCACCTCGATGCGCGTGTTCGCGCTCATGCGCGATTCGAAGCGGATGCGATAGCCGACCGTCTGCCCCACGGCTTCGTCCCACGCGCTCGCCATGAACTCCGCCGCCGCGCGTGCGGCGATGCGGCGCGGCTCCAGAAGAATGATTTTCCTGCCTTGCAACCACGGTTCGTCCAGCAGCGCCGGCGGAACCTGGGTGGTCTTGCCAGCGCCGGGGGGCGCCTCCAGCACCAGCCGTGGATGCTCGCGCAACGAGGCGCGGATTTGCGGCAGCAATGGGGTGATCGGAAATTCGGCGACGCGCGTCATCGCGTCATTGTAGGAGCGCGTCTGCGCGCGACGCCCGAACCGTTGCAGGAGCTGCATGCAGGCGACCGGAGCGACCGCGTCCTTTCTTCTGCGTCGTCCATCAATACGTCATCCCGGACGCGGCTATGCCGCGATCCGGGATCCGATTGCTTTCGCACAAAGTCGCTGGGTCCCGGCAAACAGCCGCCATCCGTGGCCAAGAGCTCCGTCACCGGGATGACGGCCACGGTGTTGCGTCTCGTTCGACATGGAGTCGGAGGTGCGCTCACTCCTACAATCCGTCCATGCACCTCATAGATATCGGCGCCAATCTCACCCACGAATCGTTCCGGCATGATTTCGACGACGTGCTTGCGCGTGCGAAGCAACACGGCATCGAGCAAATGATCGTGACCGGTGCGTCGAAGGAAGGCAGCGGGCAGGCGTTGGCACTGGCGCGTGCACACCCGGGCGTGCTGTTCGCCACCGCCGGCGTGCATCCGCATCACGCATCCGATTACGACGCCGAAACCGATGCGCTGCTGCGGACGCTGCAACGTGAGCCGGAAGTCAAAGCCGTGGGTGAAACGGGGCTCGATTACCACCGCAATTACTCACCGCGCGCAGCGCAACTCGCCGCATTCGAGAAGCAACTGGCCATCGCGGTCGAGACCGGCAAGCCGTTGTTCCTGCACCAGCGCGAGGCGCACGCGGATTTCCTCGCGCTGCTGAAGACCGCGCGCGACAAGGTGCCCGCCGCGGTGGTGCATTGTTTCACCGATACCCGCGAGGCGTTGTTCGACTACCTCGACCTGGACTGCCACATCGGCATCACCGGCTGGATCTGCGATGAGCGCCGCGGCACACACCTGCGCGAATTCGTGCGCGAGATCCCGGCCGACCGCCTGCTGCTGGAAACCGACGCGCCGTATCTGCTGCCGCGCACCGTCCGACCGCAACCGGGCCATCGCCGCAACGAACCGATGTACCTGGCGCACATCTGCGAAGAAGTCGCCCGCGACCGCGGCGAGAGCGCCGAAGTCTCCGCCACGAATTCCACTGCGGCGGCGCGGAGCTTCTTCGGCCTGCCGCACCCGGTTTCGGGCACCTAATCAGGCTTGCAAGTCAAGCCTGAAAGGGCTTTCGTGCAATTTACAGTTGTTTTTTGTGAATTGTTGCGATGCAGGATTGTGATGCCCTTCACGGTTCTGTTACGCTCGTCCCTCAGCAAATCAGCTGGCAGCACGGAGGCTGTGAACGAGGGGACGGGTGCGATCGCCTGATCGCAAGCGTCGTTTACCGGGGAATTCAAGGACTTAGCCCCACGGATTACTGCAACAGACTCAGGGGGGTCTGATGCGTGCAAAAGCCTGATCTCAAGCGCGGTCTTCCGACTGCGCATCACACAATCGTCACTCCCAATTCACGTCCGTGCGGGCCACGCGCCTGCGCGGATTTCGTCGTGCCCGTAAAGAAAATTCCGCATTTCAGTGCGCTGTCCAATCTCATCTGAGAGCCGATCATGAACAAGAAGATTTATAGCCTGGTTTGGAACAAGTCCCTCAATCAAGTCGTTGTGGCCTCGGAACTCGCCACGACCAAGAGCGTCGGCGGATCGGCGGGGACGGGACGCGCGGCGGGCACGCGCCTGGCGCAACTTGCGCTGGCGGTGTTGCTGGCGATCTCGGCGCCATTCGCCTTCGCAGGCCAGACCAATTGCACCGGCGCACTGGCCGGCGGCGGCAACGCATTGGGTTGCGGGCTGAATGCCAATGCGGCCGGCGCCTACACCACGGCGATCGGCTACAGCGCCTACGCCGGCGGCCAGGGCGACAGCGCTTTCGGTTATCAGTCCTACGCCAACGGCGGCCACTCCACCGCAACAGGCGGTTTTGCCACTGCTACCGGCGGCTTTGCTACCGCGATCGGCTATGGCGCGAACACCGCCGGCTTCTCCAACTCGGTGGCACTCGGCGCCTACTCGGTCAACAACGCCGCCAACCAGGTGTCGTTCGGCCACTCGGCCACCGACATCAACCCGAAGACGGGTGTTGCCTTTGGTTCGCCGCTCAACCGCACGCTCACCAACGTCGCCCCCGGCGTCAACCCGACCGATGCCGTCAATCTTGGCCAGGTGCAAACGCTGATCGGCACCACCGCCGATTACTTCAAGGCCAATGGCGCGGGCGGCGATTACGCCTCCGCCACCGGCGCCGATGCGACCGCGGCGGGCCCGAAGGCGAATGCTTCGGGGGCCAATAGTTTCGCGGGCGGCTATAAAGCCGTTGCCAGCGGCGCTAACAGCGTCGCGGTGGGCTGGGGCGCCAATGTGTCAGCCAGCGGCAGAAGCGGCAATGCATTTGGCGAAAAAGCCAGCGCAACCAGCTATGCCGCCGTTGCCATCGGCTTGGGGGCTGTGGCCGGTAACGGCGTGCTAGGTGGTCCGGGGAGCGCCGAGGGAGCGGTCGCGCTCGGTTTGCGATCCATCGCGGATGCGCAGAACGGCGTTGCGATCGGCGACGGCGCCAGCACCAACGGCTATGCTAACAGCGTGGCGCTCGGCGCCAGTTCGGTCGTTAATCGCGCCAATAGTGTTTCCGTAGGCAGCCCGATCAATCTGCGTCAGATCACCGATGTTGCCGCCGGCAATCTCGGGGCCGGCAGCACCGATGCGGTGAACGCCGGGCAGTTGTTCACGACCAACACGTATCTCTCCACGCTGGGCACCACCACGGCCGCGGCACTGGGCGGCGGTTCCACCTACACCACGGGTTCGGGCGTTTCCGCTCCGACCTACACCCTGCACAACAGCGCCGGCGTTGCGACCAACTACAACGATGTCGGCAGCGCGCTGGGCGCGCTGGACAGCACGGTGCAGAGCATTGACGCCACCGGCACCAACTACTTCCAGGCCAACGGCGCCAACGACGGCACCGACAATGCGTCCGCCACCGGCCCCGGCGCCGTGGCTGCGGGGCCGAATGCGAACGCTTCCGGCCTCAATGCAGCGGCGTTCGGCAAAGGCGCGCAAGCCACCGGCGGTTACAGCGCAGTGGCGATCGGATACCAGGCGAGTGCAAGCGGCGACGGCAACTCCATTGCCTTGGGCGGCAATACCGTCTCTTCAAACCATGACACCGTGGCGATTGGCCACCGCGCCACGGCCTCCGGCAGGTATGCGAGCGCATTCGGGCCGCATTCCTACGCCACGGGCGATTACAGCGTCACGCTGGGCACGGGCGCCCGTGCCGCCGGGGCTGCTTCGATGGCACAGGGCGACGGCGCGCAGGTCGCCGTCACCAACGGTGCATACACCACCAGCGCGAACAACGCGATCGCCATCGGCACCGATGCTCTGGTCAACGCCACCGGCGGCAATCCTGGCTATAGCGCCTACACGGCGGACAATTCGATCGCGCTGGGCAACCACGCCAGCGTGAACGCGGCCGCTGCCAGCGCCAACAATGCCGCCGCGATCGGCAATTACGCTTCGGCGAGCGCCAACAGCGCCGCAGCCTTCGGCGACCACGCGAACGCCAACGCGGCTTACAGCACGGCGGTCGGCTACAAGGCCACCGCTGGTGGTGCCGACAGCCTGGCTGCGGGGGCCAATTCCAAGGCCACGGGCAGCAGCAGCGTGGCGCTGGGTGACGGAGCTTTTGCAAACGCGGCCAACAGCTTCGCAGAAGGCACCGGCGCACAAGCCACCGGCGCTTCCGCCGTGGCGATCGGCCTGAATGCGATCGCCAGCACCAGCAGTGCGGTTGCGATCGGCAGCGCCGCCACCGCCAACGGCGGCCAGGCGGTTTCGATCGGCGCGGGTAACACCGCGACCGGCAACGGCGCGGTCGCGATCGGCGACCCCAACACCGCCACCGGTACCGGCGCGGTTGCAATGGGCGACAACAACACGGCCAATGGCCAGGGCGCGGTCGCGTTGGGCGCGGGCAACACCGCCTCCGGCCAGGGCTCGGTCGCACTGGGCAATGCTTCCGATGCCGCTGGCGCCGGTTCGCTCGCCTTCGGCGATACCGCTAGCGCGGCAGCGGCCGATGGTGTGGCGCTCGGTTCCGGCGCCACGGCGGCCAATGCGAACGATGTCGCGCTGGGTTCGGGCTCCATCACCGCCGCGCCTAACGCGACGCCGAGCGTGACCATCAACGGCCAAATGCAGAACTTCGCCGGCGGTGCGCCGGGCAGCGTGGTCAGTGTCGGCACGGCCGGCAACGAACGCCAGATCACCAACGTCGCCGCGGGCCAGCTCAGCGCGACCAGCACCGACGCGGTGAACGGTTCGCAGTTGTATGCGGTGGATCAGCTCGCCACAGCAACCGACAACTACTTCAAGGCCAATGGCCTGAATGACGGCACCGATAACGCCGCGGTCAACGGCACCGATGCGGTTGCGGTAGGTGCCAACGCGTACGCCAACGGCAACTACGCCACCGCGGTCGGCACCGGCGCG
This sequence comes from Rhodanobacteraceae bacterium, assembly GCA_051961995.1. GTDB lineage: Bacteria > Pseudomonadota > Gammaproteobacteria > Xanthomonadales > Rhodanobacteraceae > 66-474. The sequence continues at coordinate 41,490 of JBQCCR010000059.1, forward strand.
CACGCATATGGCGTGTCCGCTTCCGCGTTCGGCGATGGCGCGGCGGCGACCAACACCGATGCCACCGCGCTGGGCCAAAACAGCACCGCCAGCGGCATCGCCAGCACCGCGACGGGCTACAACGCGCATGCGACCGGGAATAACAGCTTCGCTGGCGGCAATGGCGCCAAGGCGATCGAAACCAGCGATGTCGCGCTGGGCAGTGGTGCGTATGCGGGCATTGCCGGCGGAAGCACCCACAGTGGCGACATTGCCATTGGCAACAATTCGCGCGCGGGCTCCACGGTTGCGGACTGGGGCGACAACATAGCCATCGGCAACGGTGCTTCGTCCACCGGCAACGGCGGCATTGCGTTGGGAGCCGGTGCCAATGTCGCCGGCAATGGAGCAATGGGCGTTGGCTATAAGGCCGTTGCTTCAGGCGCGGGTGCGAACTCGTTCGGTGCCTACTCGAACGCCGCGGGCCTATTTGGAACGACGCTGGGCCTCAAGGCGTCTGATGGTGGCTTCGAAAAAGCGGTCGCGCTGGGTGCATATTCGGTCGCGGCGGCGCCGAATGCCACGCCGAGCGTGACCATCAACGGCCAGGTGCAGAACTTCGCCGGCGGTGCGCCGACCAGCGTGGTCAGCGTGGGCACGGTCGGCAACGAACGCCAGATCACCAATGTCGCGGCGGGTCAGCTCAGCGCGACCAGCACCGACGCGGTGAACGGTTCGCAGTTGTATGCAGTGGATCAGCTTGCCACCGCAACCGACAACTACTTCAAGGCCAATGGCCTGAACGACGGCACCGATAACGCGAAAGTCAACGGCATCGATGCCGTAGCGGTGGGCGCCAACGCCTATAGCAATGGCGACTATTCCACCGCGGTCGGCACCGGTGCGCACGCCTATGGCGTGTCGGCTTCCGCGTTCGGCGACGGCGCGCAGGCGGTCAACACCAATGCCACGGCATTGGGTCAGGACAGCTCGGCGTCGGGCCTCAACAGCACCGCAACGGGTTACAACAGCGACGCCTTCGGCGACAATAGCTTCGCCGGCGGCAATGGCGCCCATGCAAATGGCACCAACGACATCGCCATGGGTAGTGGTGCGAACACCTACGCCGGAACCACCAGCGGCAACAGCATCGCGATCGGCAATTTCGCTTCTGCAGGTTCCTATAACGGGTCCGACACCGCGATGGGCAACCAGGCCAGCGCGACCGGCGGCTACAGCACCGGCGTCGGCAGCTACGCCAATGCAAGCGGCAAGCAGTCTTCCGCATTCGGCGACGACGCACGCGCGACGGGCGACTACAGCACGGCGGTCGGCAATCACACGCTGGCCAACGCCAACAAGGCCACCGCGATGGGCAACCAGGCCTATGCGGGCGGCAATGCATTCGGCTTCGACACCGCGGTGGGTGCGGGTTCGCATGCAACCGGCGGTTACAGCGCCGCGTTCGGCAATCTCGCCAATGCCAGTGGCGAGAACTCGGTGGCGGTGGGCAACTCCGCTTCCGTCAACGCGAATGCCTATGGCAGCGTCACCCGCAGCAGCGCATTCGGCGACCACGCCAGCGTCAATGCCAACGGCGGATCGGGTTCGAAATACAGCACCGCCAACAACAGCATGGCGATGGGCAGCAACGCCAGTGTCACAGCGACGGATTCCATCGTTTTTGGTGGCCACGCCGACAATTCCATTGCCTTGGGCAACTCGGCCAGCGTTAGTGCCTTTGGCACCAACGCAAACAACAGCATCGCCATTGGCAACCACGCCAATGTGACGGGCACTTACGTCCCTGTGGGCCCCAGTGGCAATGGCATGGCGATCGGCAACTATGCCAGCGTCACTGCCGGATCCGCCGCGGCACTCGGTGATCACGCTTCTGCAACCGGCAAGTACGGCACCGCTGTGGGCAACAACGCGTCCGAGCACGGCAATTCGGCACTGGCGGTCGGTCGCAACGCCACCGCGAACGATACCAATGACATCGCGATGGGCAGCGGTGCGCACACTTTCGGCGGTAACAGCGTTGGCGGCAGCATTGCCATCGGCACGAGCGCCTATGCAGGCAGCTACCTGACCGGCGCCGACGTTGCCGTGGGCAACGGCGCGCAGGCCACTGGCGGTCAAAGCGCTGCGTTCGGCAATGCGGCCGTTTCCAGCGGCTATCAATCCGCCGCAGTTGGCGCCAACGCGCAAGCGACCGGCCAGTACGCCAGTGCCTTCGGCGCGAATGCCCAGGCCACCCAGAAGGACGCCACCGCCACCGGCCAGAACAGCAACGCGGCCGGCGTGCGCAGCACCGCCGATGGCGCCAATGCGCGCGCTTGGGGCGATTACGACACCTCGATGGGCAGCAATGCCATAGCCGGCAGCGACACCACCGGCACGACGATCACCAATTACGACACCGCGATCGGTGCGTATGCGGAAGCTTACGGCGGCGAAGCCACCGCGCTGGGTCAATTCGCCTTCGCGACCGCACAGGGTGCGACGGCGGTGGGTCAGGCCAGTGTGGCCGATGCCCAGAACAGCGTCGCGGTCGGCTTCCAGGCCAACACGGCGGGCTTTGCCAACAGCGTAGCGCTGGGTGCGACTTCCGCCGACGGCGTGGGCGCAATCGCCGACGTCGCCAATCCGCTGCACATTGATCCGACCTACATTCCGCCGGGCGTGTTGCAGGGCGCCTACGGCAGCGATGCCAACTTCAACCCCACGACGGTGACGAGCGTGGGTGAAGTGTCGATGGGTGCGCCGGGTGCGGAGCGCCAGATCACCAACGTGGCGGCGGGTACCCAGTTGACCGATGCGGTCAACGTCGGCCAGATCATGCCGCTGGTGGATGCCATCAACGGCATCAATGTCGGTGAGGGCATCACTTACTTCCGCGCGAACTCGACCTTGGGTGATGCGCAGGTGATCGGTGCGAATACCATCGCGATCGGTCCGTTGGCAGTGGCGGCGGGCGACTCCTCGTTCGCGGCGGGTTACAAGGCAAGTTCGGCGGGTACCGAGAGCACGGCGGTTGGATTCAATGCAAGCGCGGCCGGGTTCTCGGCCAGCGCCTTCGGTGATCATGCTTCCGCAAGTGCCGACGACAGCACGGCGCTCGGCCAACACAGCACGGCGTCGGGCATCAAGAGCTCCGCGACTGGCTTCAACTCGGTGGCCTCCGGTTACAAGAGCACGGCCGACGGTGCGGGCGCCAATGCTGAAGGCGACAACAGCTTCGCCGGTGGCAGCGGTGCATACGCGGGCGATCACGCTACCGCGCTGGGCAATGCCGCCAGCGCCTCCGGCAGCGGCAGCATTGCGATGGGCAACAATGCCGACGCCTTCGGTTATCGCGGCACCGCGATTGGCAACGGTACCTCTGCCGACTACAAGGCCACGGCGATCGGCAACAAGGCGTTTGCCTCGACGTACGGCACCTCGCTGGGCAACCAGGCCAACGCGCTCGGCAACTACAGCACCGCACTGGGTAGCCATGCCTACGCGGAAGGCGAGTGGAGCTTCGCCGGCGGCAACAAGGCGGCAGCCTACGGCACCTCCAGCGTGGCGTTGGGCGCAAGCTCGATCGCACAGGGCAACTACAGCACCGCAGTCGGTCGTCAGTCGCAGGCCGAAGGCACCGCGAGCACCGCGATGGGCTCCGATGCGTACGCGGGTGGCGACTTCAGCACCGCCATCGGTCGTTCGGCATCGGCGGCCGGCCTGTCCAGCACGGCGCTGGGCACCAATGCCGATGCCGTGGGCGACAACAGCGTGGCGCTTGGCCGTCAGGCAACCGCCAATGGTGCCAGTGACATCGCGATGGGCAACGGCGCGAATACCTACGCCGGCAGCAGCAACGGTTCCAGTATCGCGATCGGTAACGGCGCGTTCGCGGGCTCGTACCTCGCCGGTTCGGATCTGGCGATGGGCAATGGTGCAGTGGCGGCAGGTGGCCATAGCACTGCGGTAGGCGATTCGGCTTATGTGCGTGCGCAGGACATCAGCAGCGCGGAATACAGCGGCGCCTTCGGGTACGACAGCGGCGTCAGCAGCAAGTACGGCAGCAGCGCCCGGAATGCCACGGCAGTCGGTGTCCACGCCGGGGTGATCACTGCATTCGGCGGTTACGCGAATGGCAGCAGTGCATTCGGCTACAACACCGGGGTGGTCGCCATTGACGGGAGCAGTGCCAATGCCGCCAGCGCTTTCGGCTATGAGAGCGGCGTCGGAGCATTGTTGGGTAGCAATTCGAGCGCCAGCAGCGCGATGGGCTATCGCTCCAGCGTGCTGAGCAAATACGGCAGCAAGGCCAACAATTCCACCGCGGTGGGTTCCTACGCCGGCGTCTATGCCGGTGGCGATAGCGGCGAAAGCACCGCCAGCAACGCCAGCGCATTCGGCTCCCACGCCTACGTCGGCGCGTTGAATGGCAGCAACGCCAACAATGCGACGGCGGTCGGGTCCGGCGCTTATGTGCTCGCCAATTACGGCAGCAGCGCCAGCCACAGCAGCGCCTTCGGTGCCAATGCCTACGTGACGTCGATTGATGGCAGCAACGCCAACAACGCAACCGCAGTGGGCTCGGGTGCGTACGTCAAGGCGACCGAAGGCAGCACCACCAGCCATAGCAGCGCGTTCGGCGACACGGCCAACGTTGAGGCGGATTTCAGCTCCAGCGCCAACAACGCCACGGCGGTGGGTTCGTATGCGTATGTCTACGCCACTGGTGACTCCACTGCCGATCACAGCGATGCGTTCGGCGCGAATGCGCAAATCGATGCGGAGGACGGCGCCACCGCCAAGAACGCGCTCGCCATGGGTAGCAGTTCCTACATTTCCGCCCGAGACAGCTTCTCCGCGGATGGCAGCGTGGCGGTCGGCCACAACGCCATGATTTCCGCCCAGACCAGCAACGCCACCAACAGCGTCGCAATTGGCGATGGGGCGTACGTCGGCAATGCCTACGGCTATGGCGCCAGCAACGCCATCGCGATCGGCAACAAGGCCGGCTCCATCTACACTGGCGCGGTCGCGCTGGGTAGCTACGCTACGGCGGCCGGCACGCGCGCCACGGCGCTGGGTTACGGCTCGACAGCCAGCGGCACCAACAGCATCGGTATCGGGTACGGTTCCGATGCTTCCGGCATTGACTCCATCGCGCTTGGCCGCAGCGCTTATGCGTCCGGCTTCAATGCCACGGCGGTGGGCAGAGCGGCCTACGCCACCGCCGACGACGCCACCGCGGTGGGCGATTTCTCCTCTGCGAGCGGACAGTCGTCGTTCGCAGGCGGCCTGTACGCTACCGCCAGTAACTACAGCACGGTCGCGCTGGGTACGAACAGCTCCGCGTCCGGTGAGTACTCGACGGCAGTGGGCGCCATGTCGCAGGCCAGCGGGGACCTGAGCCTGGCGGCGGGCTTCTCCGCCATTGCGCAGGGCCTGAACTCGACCGCGGTCGGCAACAGCTCGGACGCATCCGGCGCGTACAGCACGGCGGTGGGCAGCAATGCCGTCGCGGCCGGCGCGAATGCTTCCGCATTCGGCACCGGCGCGTATGCGCAGAGCGACAACAGCCTGGCCGGCGGCTACAACGCGCTCGCCTCAGGCCTGAGCTCGGTGGCAATGGGCAACGGCGCGCAAGCGACTGGTGCCTACAGCTCCGCGGTCGGCAACAACGCCAATGCGGCCGGCCCGGATTCGGTGGCGGTGGGTCACTACGCCAACGCTTCCGGCGGGTTCTCGACGGTGCTCGGCAGTGGTGAGCCTGCTCATGTCTTCACCGACACGGATCCGGCGACCGGCATTACCACCACCTACACGGGCGAGAGCCTGGCGGGTGATTTCAGCACCGCCGCCGGTTGGGGCGCGCAGGCGTTCAATCGCGGCGACAACGCGATCGGCACTTATGCGCACGCGGGCAACCCGGCGCTGGATGGCACGGTCGAAACTTATGACACCGCGCTGGGCTACAAGACCTTCGCCAGCGGCGGGGTGAGCATCGCGATCGGTTCGTTCAACCACGCAAGTGGCCAAGCCAGCATCGCCGAAGGCTATGCTGCGGACGCGAGCAACATCGGCAGCATCGCCATCGGCGCGCAGAGCACCTCCACCGGCTTGGCTTCCATCGCGTCTGGCGCGAATTCCTCGGCCACGGGCGATTACAGCACCGCGACCGGCGCCAACGCCAAAGCCACCGCGTTCGATGCGACGGCGACCGGCCAGAACAGCAATGCGGCCGGTGTGCGCAGCACGGCTGACGGCGCCAACGCGCGCGCCTGGGGCGACTACGACACCGCGATGGGCAGCAATGCGATCGCCGGCAGCGACCCGTCCGGTCTGACGATCACCAACTACGACACCGCGATCGGTGCGTATGCGGAAGCTTACGGCGGCGAAGCCACTGCGCTG
>JBQCCR010000060.1:0-8824 GCA_051961995.1 Rhodanobacteraceae bacterium
GGCTGCATCAACTGCATGCCCGGCTCGAACAGCTCGGCGCGGATGCCCATCGCGAACGACCCGCCGATGAAGAACATCGTCAGCGAGAAGATCAGATACAGGGTGCCGATGTCCTTGTGGTTGGTGGACATCACCCAGCGATGGAAGAAACCTTCCTTGTGTTCGGCGTGATGATCGTCATGCATCAGGGCTGCATCGTGTGCCATGGATAAGTGCCTCGAAGAACTTGTTTAGTGCTGGGCCAAAACCGGCGCGGCCGGCGCGGGAATCTGCGCGGTATGCGCGGCCTTGTCCAGCGCGGCCTGCGATTCCTGCGCCGCCAGCCAGGATTCGAACTGCGCCTTGGGCAGCACGTTCACCACGATCGGCATGAAACCATGATCCTGGCCGCACAGCACGTGGCACTGGCCGCGATAGATGCCGGGCTTGTCCACCTTCACCCACACGTCGTTGATGATGCCGGGGATCGCATCCTTCTTGATGCCGAACGGCGGAATCCAGAAGCCGTGGATCACGTCGCCGCCGGTCACCACGAAGCGCACCTTCAGGCCGGCCGGGATCACCAGCGGCTTGTCCACGTCCAGCAGGTAGTCCCTGAAGCCGTGATCGGACACGCTGTCGGGATCGAGCCCCGACCCGGTCTGGCGGATACGGTTGCTGTTGGCGGCCAGCTTGGACATGTAGCCGACCTTATTGACCTGCTTGCCTTCATAGCTGACGTAGTCGTAGCGCCACTTCCACTGATAGCCGGTGACCTTGATGGTCATGTCGGAACCGGTAGAGTCGTACATGTGGCGGACCAGGATCGTGGCGGGCGTGGCCAGGCCGATCAGGATCAGCACCGGGATCAGGGTCCAGAAGAATTCCAGCTTGGTGTTGTGGCTCCAGCTCTCGGCCACCGCCCCGCGCGATTTGCGGAAGCGGACCATGGCGATGATCATCGCGCCGAACACCACCACGCCGATCGCCACGCAAACCCAGAGCGCGGCCATGTGCAGGTTGTAGATCTCGTGCGATTCCGAGGTCACGCCGGGCGTGAGGTTCATCTGCCAGGGCACCGGATTCGCCAGCGTCGCCGTGGAGGCCAGCAAGGCGCCGAAAGCCGCGAAGGCGCGCAAGATGTTGCTCGATCTCATCAGATTCGTACCCCGGTGGTCATTTTTGCGTTCATCCTGATCGCGAAGATCAAACGGCGGACAATCCACGCCCGCACTTTTCAAATTTTCCTGCCCGTCAACGCCGCCAAGGCAGATTGAAGTTCCTTCGACAGCTCCAGGCGTTCCTCGTCGCCGAGGAAAGCGCCGACTTCGCGCTCGCGCCCGGAGGCCGCGAGCAGCACATGCCGGTGCCCGCCCCAGTCGCGCAGACGCACCCGCACCCACGCTGACGGAAACGCCACCGCGCGGTCGCGCGCGGGGATCGTCTCGATGCGCAGGTTGCGCGCATCCAGCGTGATCCGCTCGCGTCGTTCGCCGGCGCGCCAGGCAGCCTGCAGCGCCAGCACCACGCATGGAGCTTCCAGCAACGCGAACAGCGGCGCGAACACGTTGCCCTGCCACGACGCCATCAGCGCCACCACGGCCGCCGCAAGCAACAGGATGCCGATGCACCTTCGCAGTGCTTCGCGGCTCAGCGCCCGGTTGGGGGCGAGCACCAGCGTCACCTGCTCCGAATCGGCGGCATCCAGCACGTGCGTGATCATGGAATTCCTTTCCACGGCGCGTACAACCGCACAATGATAAGGCCGCGTTGCCGACTTGGGCAAGAAATGCCTGTCGTCACGCTTGGCCGCGCATGTCTTGCGCTCTACAATTCGCGCTTTGCCTTCTCCTTTCGCGGTCTTTCGATGGCCGACATCCTTTCCCCCGAACTGCCTCCCGCGGCTGATCCGTTGCGCGCGCGCATCACCGATGCGTGGGGCATGGATGAAACGCTGGCCGTCGCCACGTTGCTCGATCAGGCCGAATTGCCATCCGCGCAGGGCGAACTGGTGCTGGCGCAGGCCGCCGAACTGGTCGCGCGCGTGCGTGCCAAGGCCACCGACCAGAGCGCGATCGAATCCTTCATGCGCCAGTACGATCTTTCCAGCGAGGAAGGCGTGCTGCTGATGTGCGTGGCCGAAGCGCTGCTGCGCATCCCCGATCGCCTGACCACCGACAAGCTGATCCGCGACAAGCTGGGCGAGGCGGACTGGAAAAAACATCTGGGCAGCAGCGATTCGCTGTTCGTCAATGCATCCACCTGGGGGCTGATGCTGACCGGGCACCTGGTGAATCTCGGCACCGGCGCGCGGCGCGATGCCGCCGGCGCCTTCAAGCGCCTGATCGCGCGCGTCGGCGAGCCGGTGATCCGCCTTGCCGTACGCCGCGCCATGCGGATCATGGGCCATCAATTCGTGATGGGCCGCGACATCGAGGAAGCGCTGGATCGCTCGGCCAGGAACGACAACGCCGCCTATCGCTATTCCTATGACATGCTGGGCGAAGCCGCGCTCACCGGACCGGACGCCCGGCGTTACTTCCAGGCCTATTCGGACGCGATCGTCGCGCTTGGCCGACGCGGCCCGTGGGCGGACGTGCGCGAGGCGCCGTCCATCTCGGTGAAGTTGTCGGCGTTGCATCCGCGCTACGAAGTCGCCAAGCGCGAGCGCGTGCACGTGGAGCTCACCGCGCTGTTGCTGCAGCTGGCGCAGATGGCGAAACAGCACGGCATCGGCATGACCGTGGATGCCGAGGAAGCCGATCGCCTGGAAATCTCGCTCGACATCATCGGCGCGGTGTTCGCGGCGAAGTCGCTGGAAGGCTGGAACGGTTTCGGGCTCGCGGTGCAGGCGTACCAGAAGCGCGCGCCCTTCGTGATTGACTGGCTGGCCGAGACCGCGCGCAAAGCCCATCGCCGCTGGTGCGTGCGGCTGGTGAAAGGCGCCTACTGGGATTCGGAAATCAAGCGCGCACAGGAGCTGGGCCTTGCCGGCTACCCGGTTTTCACGCGCAAGCCCAACACGGACGTCTCGTATCTCGCCTGCGCGAAGAAGTTGCTGGATGCCGATGGGGAATGGATTTATCCGCAATTCGCCACCCACAACGCGCACACGATCGCGTCCATCCATCATCTGGCGAATGGTCGTCCCTTCGAGTTCCAGCGCCTGCACGGCATGGGCGCGGATTTGTATTCCGAGGTCATCGGTGCCGGGCACTGGAACGTGCCCTGCCGCGTGTACGCGCCCGTCGGCAGCCATGAAGATTTGTTGCCGTATCTGGTGCGCCGCCTGCTCGAGAACGGCGCCAACACCTCCTTCGTCAATCGCGTGATCGACGAAGCGGTGCCGGTGCGCGACCTGGTCGCGGACCCGGTCGAAACCGTGCGCGCGTTCGGCGCCGCGCACGGCGGGCGTTACGAGCACCCGCGCATCCCCTTAGCCGTCAATCTCTACGGTTCACTGCGGAAGAATTCCATGGGCGTCAATCTTGCCAACGACGATGAACTGAGAGCGCTTGCGGCAAGCGTCAATGCACCGCGCGCGCCGTGGATCGCGCAGCCGCTGGTGCCCGGCGCACAGTCTGGCGAACCCGAGCGCGACGTGACCAATCCCGCCGATCGTCGCAGCGTGATCGGCAAGGCACGCAACGCCGACAAGGCCACGATCGAGCGCGCGCTGAGCAACGCGGTCGCCGCGCAGGAAGGCTGGGACACGCTGCCGGCGACCAGCCGCGCGGTGATCCTTGAACGCGCAGCCGATCTCCTGGAACAGCGCCGTGGCGATTTCATCGCGCTGTGCGTGCGCGAAGCGGGCAAGACCATTCCCGCGGCAATTTCGGAAGTGCGCGAAGCCGCAGACATGTGCCGCTACTACGCGGCCATGGCGCGCAAGCTGTTCGGCGAACCGCAGGAACTGCCCGGCCCGACCGGCGAGAGCAACCAATTGTTCCTTCGCGGGCGCGGCGTGTTCGTGTGCATTTCGCCGTGGAATTTTCCGCTGGCGATTTTCATGGGCCAGGTCGCTGCGGGCCTGGCGGCCGGCAACGCGGTGATCGCGAAACCTGCGGACCAGACTTCGCTGGTCGGCCACGCCGCCGTGAAGCTGCTGCACGAAGCCGGCGTGCCTGAGATGGTGCTGCAATTCGTGCCGTGCAAAGGCTCGGTGCTCGGCAATACGTTGCTGACGCGTCCGGAAGTGGCCGGCGTGTGCTTCACCGGTTCCACTGAAACCGCCTGGACGATCAACCGCACGCTGGCCGCGCGCAACGCGCCCATTGCCGCGCTGATCGCCGAAACCGGCGGCCAGAACGCGCTGATCGCCGATTCCTCCGCGCTGCCGGAGCAACTGGTCAAGGACGTGATGGCTTCCGCGTTCGATTCCGCCGGCCAACGCTGCTCGGCCGCGCGCGTGTTGTTCGTGCAGGAAGACATCGCCGACAAGGTGATCACGATGCTGTCCGGCGCGATGGATGAATTGACCGTCGGCGATCCGGCACTGTTGTCCACCGACGTCGGCCCGGTGATTGACGTCCCCTCATGCGCGACCCTCAACGAACACGCCGAGCGCATGGGCCGCGAAGCGCGGCTGATCAACCAGGCGAAACTCGGCGAAGGCAGCGAACACGGCACCTTCTTCGTGCCGCGCGCCTACGAGATCCCCTCGATCGGCGTGCTGACCCGCGAAGTGTTCGGTCCGGCGCTGCACGTGGTGCGCTGGAAGGCGAGCGAACTCGATCAGGTGATTGACGCGATCAACGCGACCGGCTTCGGGTTGACGCTGGGCATCCACAGCCGCATTGATGAAACCATCGAGCACATCACGCGGCGCGCCAAGGTCGGCAATACCTACGTCAACCGCAACCAGATCGGCGCGGTCGTCGGCGTGCAGCCGTTCGGCGGCGAGAATCTTTCCGGCACCGGCCCCAAGGCCGGTGGTCCGCATTATCTGCTGCGCTTCGCGACCGAACGCACGGTCACGATCAACACGACCGCGGCGGGCGGCAATACGTCGCTGCTGACGATGGAGTAAGCGCCTGTTCGCAGAGCTCAGCGGAGCAGGCGAGGCGTTGGATCACTGGCCGGCAAGCCGGCTCCTGAGCTTTGCAAATCGCACGATCAATGCAGGGCCTTTTGCACAATGCCCGGAACGGCATCGAGGATCCGGTGCCAAGTGCTTGATCGGGCTCGGAGGTATCACACCCTCCGACTTGGCATGCGGCTTGCGTAATCTTCCCTGCGCAAGGACGCGCCGCGCACGGGTCGTTGCGCGCCTGAATCATGGATGAGGACTCCGCCCACGGCGCTCGCGTCGTTCCGGAGGCGGACGAAGGGAAGCTCGTTCGTATCCAGGGAGCCGGGCTCGCAAGGAACTCAGGGACGCAGGCGTCGGCAAGGATGCCCCGGCTCCTTCTTCAATCGCAAAAGCCGGCCATGATGGCCGGCTTTTCTTTGGCGATCATCGTGATCCACAATCGCGCGAGGTCACCACGCGGACATCCCTGTCCGCGCCTTTCAACCATGCGGTCAGAAGTGGAAGGTTCCCGACACGCTCAGCAGGTTGCCGCTGTTGTCGAAGCTGCCAACCAGATGATCGCCGGTTGCCGAGATGTTGTTGACGTCGCCGTCGTCCACGAACAGGTGCGCGTAGCCAAGGTTGAATTCGATGTCCTGGCTCGGCGTATAGCCCACGCCGACGGCGAGCCAGCGACGCATGCCGTCCGGAATGCGCGGCGTGCGGGTCTCGTCGCGGGTCGGGGTCTGGTCAATTGCCACGCCACCGCGCAAGGTCCACTGCTCGTTGAGCTTGTAGTCCATGCCGAGCGAACCGAAGAAGGTGTTGCGCCAGCGTTCCTCTTCCACGCTCGGCGGCACATTCGGATTGGCAAAGTTGATGGCCAGTTGCTTGAACGAACTCCAGCCGGTCCACCCCAGGTTCGCGCCCCAGCTCACCGGACCGTTGCCGATATGCCAGTAGCTCAACGTCGCTGTAGCCGGCGTGGCGAAATCGCCGCTGGCGGCACCGTTGGCGAATATCGCACCCAGCCCGAACACCTGCGCGGCCGGCGGCACTTCGAACGTCGCATTGCCGCTGATGGTGTGGTTGATCCTGGCGTGGTACGACAGGCCGATGCGATCCTGCGCGGTCGGCTTGAATTCCGCACCCAGCGCCCAGCCGTAGCTCCAGTCATCACCCCGCACGCGCGCAACACCATCGGCGGATTGCGGCAGCACGGCGGGCGGGCACGTCGCCGGGGTGCCGCCCAAAGCGATGCACTGCTGGATGGATGCACCGGCGATGATCGCACCGAAATCCACCGCGTTGCTCAGATCCACTTTGGTCTTCTGCGCGATGATGGACGCGCCCAAGGCGACCTGCGGGTTGACCTGCCAGGAAATCGAGCCGGTCAAGTCCAACGAAGTCACCTTGGACTTCAGCGCCTGATAGCGGCCCACCCAACCACTGTCGTATTGGGTCTTCAGGCCGTACGGCGCGGTGAAGCCCAAGCCGATGCGCCAGGCGTCGTTGATCGGGGCTGAAAAATACATCGCGGGCACCGGGGTGACATCGCCGCCGTTGCCGCCGTCGCCACCGCTGAGCGGCGCACCGAAAGCATCGGTGCCGCTGCCGTGGAACTGGGTGTTCACGTCAATCGCAGTGACATCGGCCTGGAACACCATGCCGGTCAGATCCGACATCGCCGCCGGATTGTTGACCACCACCGAAGCATCATTGCCTGCGGTATCCACGCCGGCGAAGGCGCGGCCCAACGCCTTGGCGCTGTTTTCCTTGATCTGGAAGCCGGATGCCGATGCGTCCGTGCTGACCAGCGCGCCGGCCACTGCCACCGTCAGGGCGGCGAGGACCAGGCCACGCGCGCGCCGCCGGAACATCGAAGTCGTACTCATGAAACATTCTCCCTCAGGTGTTGAATGCGTCCGGCTTTGGCTGCTCGCGACCGGATTCATACGCTTGTTTGAACGCCCGGGCGCCACTGTGAACGGAACACGGCAAGGATGCAAGAGGCTGAAAGTCGCTGGTTCCTGATTGTCGGTTGTCGGACGGGAACCGCGCTCCGCCCACCGGAATCCGCAATCCATGGCCGGCAAACCCACAACTCCCTTTAACACGCTGTTACCGTTTGCGCGCGTGGGCCTTGCGTATACTGCGGCGCTTCCGCCGTTGCGAGTTTCCGTTCCATGCCAAGCTCCAAGCCGCGTCGACGGCCGCCGCTGCTGCGCTCCCTGCCCTGTTTCCTGCCCGCACTGGCCGCGGTCGCGCTGGCTGCCTTCGGTGCACACACCCTGGCGCTGTTGCCGCTGCTGATCGCCAACACACTGTGCATGGCCGCGATGTGCCATGCGATCGGCTTCGATCCTGAAACCTCCTTCCTGCGTACGGTGCTGCGCCGAGGCGCGGCGCATCTGATCCTGTTCTCGCTGTACACGGCCGTGGTGTTCGCATTCATTGCATGGCCGCTGCTGGTGCTGTCGCAAGCGCCTTCGCTGATCGCAACGCTTGCGCTGTGTGCGGCGCTGGTCGCGGCACTCGCGCTGCTGTGGCGGCTGTGGCCGGCATTCGGCCTGGTGTTCGTGTGGGACGACGCTTATCCGGAAGGCGAAGAGCGCTCGTGGATTTCCACCGCGCTGACCCGCAGCGTCGCCTTTGCGGCACATCTCACCGGCGAACAGGAACATTTTTTCAGCCACTTCCTGCCCGCCGCACTCGCCTACCTCGTGCTCGCGTTCGGTGCGCTGGCGCTGGCCGGCGTGGGCTCGGTGATGCCCGACGAGCTGCGTACCGCGGCGCTGTTCCTCTATGCGATCGTGCTGCTGCCGCTGTTTACCCTGATCGCGGCCAACCGCACCTTGCGCACGCTGCTGTGCGAAAGCCGCGGCAAACACAAGCGCAGCGATGAACCGCCGCACTCGGAACCGGGCGGCACGCGATCCGAAACTGCTGCAGTTCCGAATGGCGCCACGCCCGCCGCGCAGGCGCAACTTTCGCCCGCGGCGCTGAATCAGCAGCTTCTGGAAGCCGCGCGCAACGGCAACGTGGATGAAGCGCTGGGATTGCTCGAAAGCGGTGCCGATCCCGATGCGCTGCCTGCGGTCGGCGCCCGCGACCAGCGCAGCGCACTGGTGCTGGCCGCCCTGTTGCCGGATACCCGTTTGCTGCGCGCGCTGATCGCGCGGGGCGCGCAGGTCAACCGGGCGCATGCCGATGTCACCGCACTGCTCGCGGCCACGCGCGACAGTTACCACGGCCGCGCCGAAGCTGTCATGACGCTGCTAGCCAACGGCGCCGATCCGCGCCTGTGCGACCGCGACGGCAACACCCCGCTGCACCATGCCGCGCTTGCCGCCGACCCCTCGATCGCCGCGATCCTGATTGACGCGCAGGCGCCGCTGGACGCACTCAATCGCAATCGCCAGTCGCCATTGGGTTCGGCCGCAGGCGCAGGCAACTGGAGCCTGCTGAAATTCCTGCTCGAACGCGGCGCGAAGTGCGAACCCGCGCAGGGCGAACCCGCGCTGCTGGCCGCAGCCGCGGTTGCCGACGACGATCCCCAGGGCGTGCAGATGCTGCTCAAGCACAAGGCACGCGTGGACGCGACCGACGCGCTCGGACGCAGCGCGCTGATGACCGCTGCGCTGGAAGGCCATGCGAACATCGTGCATGCGCTGCTGGAGTCCGGTGCAAATCCGGACCTCGCCGATCGCCACGGCACCACGGCGCTGATGGAGGCGGCGCGCGCCGGGGCCTGCGAGGCGCTGGAGGCGCTGCTTGCCGCGCAGCCGGATGTGCACACACGCGATGCGCACGGCCGCGACGCGCTGCTGCTGG
>JBQCCR010000061.1:0-37596 GCA_051961995.1 Rhodanobacteraceae bacterium
CAGTACGCCGCCTTAGCTTGCGGCGGCGGCTTAGATAACGGTGCCGGATCGCTTGGCTTAAGTGACGAATCAGGCTGAGGCACGAGCGCATCTTTCTTTGGCACAAGCCAGCCGCAATTCTCCACCTTTGCCTGCGAAGCCGCGAACGCCGGCCCTGCGAGAAGCATTGCAACACCAACGAATATCAGCTTTGCGGTCAGTTTGCACATGGGTATCTCAGCCGTCTAACGCCTGAATTTAGCGGCGCCGGCGCCGCAAGGTTTGTAAGAGCGCAAGCGATGGACCGGCGTCCGCTGGAATGAGTAGTCAGGCCTCATTGCTTGAGGGCCCGCCAGCGCTGGTAAGCCGCCTCCAGTTCGCTCGGTGTGACGGACAGCCATTGGGACCAAGCGAGCTCTTGCCCATGCGCATAACCGAGAAGGTTTACCACTGCATTCGCTACTGCCAAAGAGATATTACCTGTGAGCGGCGTGTCGGATGAGAAGGCCTCCGAGATGCGCGCAACCTCAGAGCGTTCCAGGCCAAAAAGCGTTTGGAACTCCCAGTCTGGAAAGAAAGGTCCGCGTGCCGCCGCAACAAGAGCCTCCTTGAACGCCTGAGTGTCGGAAGCGCTTCTCATAAGGCCTAACGCCTGAATTTAGCGGCGCCGGCGCCGCTACGGTTGTAAGAGCGCGAGCGATGGACCGGCGTCCGCTGGAATGAGTAGTTAGGGCGCATTGCCAAGGTTGAGCCCCGTGGGAACAAGACCGGACACATCGGCGTCGTCGGGTAACGAGCCGACCGAGAGCGGGATGAAGCATTGCGAGGCTTCACCGAAAATGCTGCGCAGCTCCTGTGATATTGGCCTTGCACGCTCGAGCCATTCCGGCTCTAGCGGAACACGTGCTCTAGCGTTGCCTAAGAACTGGTGGCCGTGTGGACTGGTCTCGATGCGGCCATGAATAGCGTACAGCTCGTTCTCGCCATCTCCGATCAGGAGCAACGAGATGAAGCCAGGTACTTGGATATCCATTTGCGACCTAACGCCTGAATTTAGCGGCGCCGGCGCCGCAACGGTTGGAAGAACGCGAGCGATGGACCGGCGTCCGCTGGAATGAGTAGTTAGGGCGCAGGTCATGTTACGTGAGGCGAATACCTAGAACAAATAGCCCAACCAGCACCAGCAACGGAACTACGAGGTATACGGTGTATGCCAGAAGCCGAGATTTAGGTAGCCAGTACCTTGTTGGGTGCCAAAGTTCGAAATTTGCAACAACTAGAGGTGCGCCAAAACATGCGGCGAAGAATGGCAGTGCGGCTACAACGTATTGAAGGGGGCTCGGCTTGCCAGTATTGAACGCCAGCATGATGACAATGAACGCAGCTGCCCCGATAAGGAAACACAGAACGTATACGGCCCTAGACGAAGCACTAACCTTGATGAGGCGCCCGCATTGAGGACATGTCAGCGGAAAATTCCATGCGCCCTGCGACGCGAGAGAAAGCGCATTCAGGTAGGTCAGGTGGTACTTGCCACAATGTGGGCACACGGCATTCATCATTGAGCCCTAACGCCTGAATTTAGCGGCGCCGGCGCCGCAACGTTCGTAAGAGCGCGAGCGATGGACCGGCGTCCGCTGGGATGAATAGTTAGGCGACACACTACGCCTCGGATGCACGTTGTAGCAACGACGCGAGCTGCTGAGCTTGGGCCCGGCTTAAGCGGTATGGAGCCACACTTACGGCCAAAGGCGCTTTGGAAACGACTGAGAGCCCGATGAAACGCTCACCTTGGGGTGACTCCATGTTTAGGACACGAAGTACTTGGGAAGAAAACGACCCACTAGACAAGGGGATTTCGCCGATCTCTCCGCTGACGCGGCCTCCGAGCATTGCGCCAGTAAAGCTGCCGTTGCGAAAGTAGCGCCAAACTAAATGAGCAAGGACGCCCACGAAGAACACCCAAAACAGATATTCGAGCTTCATGGAACTCCCCTGTGGCGCCTAACGCCTGAATTTAGCGGCGCCGGCCGCAGAGTTTGTAAGAACGTGTGCGGTGGACCGGCGTCCGCTGGAATGAGTAGTTAGATGTTCTTGTTGCGGCGACTATTGCCGGGCACGAACCAGCCGAACAGACTGGCCTCGAAAATCATGCGCAGCACGTTGAGAAAGCCTGGCCAGTGATAAGTAACTGGCGCAGGTGGTTGCGCGAACGCGGCCAGCGCCTCTTGCGCTTTGGGCGCATCAACGCTCGATACCATGATGCGACGGGCGTTGTACGCGGGAATTTGCGGGCCAGGAAACAAAGAGCCAAAACTACCGCCTTGCACAAATGCCTGAATGCCAGCAGCCTCAAGCGTGCACAACATGACGGAAAGCTCCGACTCTGATTGCGGACTCGCGATGGCTACAAGGCTCATAACATCTAACACCTGAATTTAGCGGCGCCGGCACCGCACCGTTTGTAAGAGCGCGAGCGATGGACCGGCGTCCGCTGGAGTGAGTAGTTAGCGCCCATTGCATGAGGAAACTTGAGTAACCTCAATGTACCCGATATTGCTACGGAACCACCCAAGACCGACGCTATTGGGACCAAACGCATTGAACTTGCCCGCAAACACTTTGCACACACCTTGCTCTTGCGGAAGAGATGTTTGCATTGCTGCGGGTACAACGAGATCGATGCATTGTGCGTAGCTGGGCGCGGCACTCTTGCGCGGACAGAGGTGATAATAGTTGCTGCCTGGCAGTCGCTCGAAGTACAGCGCTCCGGTAAGTGAGATATGTGCTCCATTTTGGTTTGGCAGGAGTTTGAAAGGACTGGCGCCCAACAATGTGCAGCTTGTAAGAAGCAACACTATTAGCAGCAGTGCTTTCATGGGCGCTAACGCCTGAATTTAGCGGCGCCGGCCGCAGGGTCTGCAAGAACGCGAGCGATGGACCGGCGTCCGCTGGAATGAGTAGTTAGACAACATTACTGTAATTGTTGATAGTGCATTGCCACAGACGGAGTGCTAGGAGCAGGCTCACTTGTGGGAACCGGTGTTGTAGCGGGCAGTCCCGAGTACGACACCAACAAACTTCTGGGTGAGAGCCAACGCAATTTTATTTGTGTGCTGCACCGGAACCATTGCTGGCCGTGCGTGCACCGAGCCGTTTGCGGATTGAGCTTGCCTTGAACTACATCCGTGCAGACGTAGCACCAACCAGCCGCCCCACCACCCTCATCGGTATACGCGACAGCGTTATAGGAGTGGTCGGGTGATAGAACCGACACAACACTGGAGATGTCGTGCTGGGCGTCGCAACCAGCGAGAACTAGCAAAACAACAGCTACGAAGACATATTTCATGTTGTCTAACGCCTGAATTTAGCGGCGCCGGCGCCGCAAGGCCTGTACGAAGCGCAAGCGATGAACCGGCGTCCGCTGGAATGAGTAGTTAGATTACATGCCCGGAATAATTTTAATGAACTTACCGTCCTTGCTAAAGATGTACAAACTAAAAGCACCCATGACGTTTTCGCGTTTCCCGTCCTTGCCCACCATGATGTAGCGAACGATTACGCTCCATTGCCCATCTATGAAGGCTGGTGAGTACTCACAGCCGGATATGCGCTCGCCGCCGCCTAAATCGTGCGGGCTGCAATCTTTGGTGGCGGCCTGTTTGGTTGCTGCCACAATTTCATTCGCCGATGCCTTTCGTGTCGCCGGCGCTGCGGAGCTCACGACGGCAACTAAAGCGAGAACGAGAGCAGCGAGAACATGTCGCATGTGATCTAACTACAAGTAGGTTTGAAATCGAAGTGTAGCCCCGCAGTACAGCCCCGGCATTGCGGAAGGTGCTCTGGGTGCCTGCCTAGACAAATCATTGGTTTGCGCCGATTGCGCGGGCTAATTCCGCAGCCTAATCCCGCCGTGTTTCCTGGCCACCGGCGATCCCCGATGCGATCTTCCCATCCGATACCGGACGCGGCAAGTGTGCCGGAACCGCACGCCCTTCGCGGCTGTATCCGCAAGGCACGGGTGCGGGTTTTCTTTCCTTTTCACCGTTCCGTCCGCCGCCGCCGCACGAATTTCAACAATCCGATCGTGGCCGGTACCGCGAGCAGTGCGATCCACGCGCCCTCGGTGAATTGCGAGATCAGCACCACCACGATCGCGACCATCGTCACCAGCGCGCCGAGTGCGTTGATCAGCAGCCGCAGCCACAGGCCGAGCGGTGTGCCCCAATGGCCTTCGCGCAGCGCACGTTCCCAATGCAGCGTCAGCGAGAGTTGCGAGAGCGTGAAGCCCAGCAACACGCCGATGGTGAACAGCGGAACCAGTTTCTGTGTGATGCCGCCGAAACCGATCAGCAGCAACGCCGCGCAGCCGGCAAGGAACAATTGCCCGAAATGGTTTTCCTTCGCCGAGAATCTCTTCGGCAGGTAACCGTCGTCGGCGATACTGCGGCACAAGCGCGGCATGGCCACGAAGCTGGTGTTGGCCGACAGCATCAGCACGCACAGCAGCACCGCCATCACCAGGAAGAAGAAGACACCATGCCCGCTCACCGCGGCGGCGAGTTGCGCCAGCACCGTGCGGTATCCGGGACGCGACTGATCCATCGCGTGGATGCTGTACACCGGCAGCAGCCACGCCACGCCGGCCAGCAGCACCATCAGCGCGGCGACGATCAGCGTGAGCGTATGCCGGCCGTGCCGGCGCACCGGATCGCGAAACGCGGTGACGCTGTTGCTGACCGCTTCGACGCCGGTGGTCGCGGAACACGCCACCGCGAATGCACACAGCAGCAGCCACGCGCTGGCGGGCTGGCTGCCCGCGCCATCGGTGTGCGGCGTGATCAGTGCTTGCGGGTGGCCGCCGGCGACCACCGCGCGATACAGGCCCAGCGCGATCACCGCCAGAAAGCAGGCAACGTAGGCATAGGTCGGCAGCGCCAGCACGCGTCCGGAGAACATCGCGCCGCGCAGGTTGATCATCGTCAGCATCGCCAGCACAACCAGGCACAGCGGCAACGTATAGGGTTGCAATGAGGGCAACACCGAGATCAGTGCGCCCACGCCGGCCGAGATGCCGACCGCCGCGTTCAACACGTAATCAATCATCAATGCGCCGGCGGCGAGCAGGCTGGCCAGCTCGCCAAGGTTTTCGCGCGCCACGGCGTAGGCGCCGCCGTTGCCGGGATAGGCGCCGATGGTTTGCCGGTAGGTGACGTACAGCAACGCGAGCAGCACCAGCACCAGCGCCATCAGCCAGCGCGCATGCGTCGGCGCGGCAACACCCAGCGGCGCGAGCACCAGCAGCGCGGCTTCCGGGCCGTAGGCGATCGAGGCCAGCGCATCCAGGCCCATTGCCGGGATGCCTTCGAAAGCACCGATCTTGCGCGAGACGCGCTGGCGACGGCCTAGCAGCAGAGCTGCGAAGTTCACCCGATCACGCCGCGGCACCACGGCCGGCCATGGGCGCGTTCGCCGCGCCGTCGCGCCATAGTGCGCGGCGGAACATCGGGCGATCTTCCGCGCCGATGCGGTACTTGTAGGCTTCGCGTCCGCGCAGGAAATGGAATTCCTCCACGCCTTCGGCGAACGCGCCGCGCATCGCTGCCACGACGGTCAGCAGTCCCGGACTGTAGCGCGACCACGCCGGATCGAAGCCGGTGAGATAGAAATGCGCGCTGCGCCCGCAGCGCATCACGAACGCCGCGGCGAGCGGGCGGTTGTCGCACTTCAGGCGATAAAAGCGCAGCAATCCAGCTTCGCCCAGATCCGGGATCACCGAGCGCATGAACGCGCACAGCAGCGGATCGGCGAGCTGGCCGGACTCGCCGCGTTGCCGCCAGCGACGCCCATGCAGCCACTCCAGCGTTCGCGCCGCGCCGCGCCATTCCGGTTTTGACAACGGTGCGATCGTCACTTCGCCTTCGCGGGCGAGATTGCGTTGCGCCAGACGCAGGTTGCGGCGGGTCTTGCCGTTGATGCAGCCGAGGCCGTCTTCCCCGTGTGCGCGCGCGATCGTGCAGGGATCGCCATTGCGTACCACACTTTGCCAACCCTGCGGCGTGGACGCGTGCAACAGCGGCGAAGCCGCAGACAACTGCTGCAGGTCAATCCGCGCGCAGCCAAGCGCGCCGGCCGCGGAGCCCAGCGCATCCAGCAGAACGGAGGCAAGTTCCTCGCGGCCGGGCGCGATCAGCGCATCACCGTAATCCGAAGGGCCGGTGCCGGCCAGCAGCAACTCGCCGCGCCAATTGAAGAATGGCAGCAGCGCGACCAGTACGCCGTTCTCGCGCACCGCTATCGCGCGCGTGCGATCCGGCGCGTAGTGCCGCGCCCAGCACAGCAGCCACGATGGCGACAGGAACGGGACCGGCTGCTGGAGCGCATGCCACAGCGCCCACCATTCGGCACGCAATGCGGTGAGTTCGGACAACGAGCCGAGCACCTCGACGCTGCGCGCGGGCGCTAGCGCGAGGGGAATCGGAATGGGCGTGGACATACAGGGATTCCTGGGACAGGCATGCATCATGTGTTGGGTACGAAATCATCTTGAATCCCCTCGCCCGCCAAGCGCTCCGCGCTGGCTTCCCTCTTCCTGGAGGAGAGAGGGCTTGGGTGGGGAGACAACCTGACCGCTGCGCGTTCCGCGCGCTCGCGTTGCGGCGCTTGCGCGGCGAGGCGCTGATAAAGATCCAGGTACGCGTCGCACATGCGCTGCAGCGGAAAACGCAGCTGCACGGTTTCGCGACATGCCTGCGCGGCGAGGCATTCGCATTGGGTGATGGCGCGAGCCATGGCTTCCACATCGTCCACCACGAAGCCGGTGACGCCGTGCTCGACGATCTCCGGCAAGGCGCCACTGGGATACGCGATCACGGGCGTGCCCGCGGCCAGCGCTTCCATCGCGACCAGCGAAGAAGTTTCCGGCGCGCGCGAGGGAATGAGTACGCAACGCGCCGCCGCCAGCAGTCGCTGTTTGCGCGCACCGCGCAGCGCGCCGACGAAGCGGATCTGCGGGTCGAGCTGCGGCGCGATCTGCTCGTCGAAGTAACGCCGGTGCGTTTCCCAGGCGAATACCTCGCCGGCGATCAGCAACGGCACGTTGGCGGCGCGCGCGGCGGCGATGGCGTCGTGGAAACCCTTTTCCGGGCAGATGCGTCCCAGCACCAGCGCGAAGTTCCGCTTGCGCGCCACGAGCGCGAAGGGGTTCTCCGCCACGCCGTTTTCGATCGGCGCCAGCAGGCGCACGCCTTCGGGCGCGCCGTGCGCCTGATGCCGCGATACCGGCTGCAGCCAGGTCAGCGGCCGCTGCGGATGCAGCACCTCGTCCGCGTACCAGCTCAGCGGCAGGTGCAGGTTGATCAGCGCAGGCACGCCTGGAGGCGGCAGATAGGCCCCGCAATCCACGCCGTGCAGATGGATCGCGTCAACGGGCTGCTCGTCAAGCACGCGCGCGATCGCGCCTCGTACCTGGGTGTGCACTTGCATGCGTGCGCGGTCGTTGGATCCGGATGCCACGCGCGGCAGCGCGACCAGGCTGCCGGCCACCTGCGAGCCTTCGCAGGCGATCACGATGGATTCGTGTCCGGCCGCGACCAGCGCGCGATCGAGTGCCGCGGCGACCTGTTCGGCGCCGCCGACCGAGTCGCTGCGCACCGGCGCGAACGGAAACGGCACGCTGAGAACCCGCAGGGTCATGGCTCCTCCGTCAGGTCGAACGCACGAAGCGCTTCCGCCGCATACCGCCGCCACCGCGCGGCGTTGATGTTCCAGCCGAGCGCGTCATAGAACGCCTGTCGCGGCGGCGCCGGCCGGTGAAAGTCGTAGGCCGGCGCGGCGCGATAACGCTCGCGATCCAGCGGAAACGCGGACAACATTTGTCGCTGCGTGCGGAAGCAGGCGATTGCACGCGCCTTGTTGCGGCGTTCGCGCGCATCCAGCAGCGCGGTGCGTTCCGGACGCCCGGCATCGGCCCAGAATTCGCCGGCGATCCATTCGCCATTGCGCAGGTGGTAGGAGGGAAACTCGACGATCGCAGGCGCGCCGCCGCGCGTGCGGCGCAGCAGCGCACAGGCCGCGTGCACCGCGAACGCGCAGGTGTCGTGATCGGGGTGGCCGTGCTCGTAGGCATGCGTGATCACGATCTGCGTGTCGGCCAGGTCATCGCACAGCCGCTGCACCACCGCGATCAGCCGCCCGGCGGTTTCCTGATCCACGCAGTCGTAGCCGATGCGCTCGCGCGGGTGCGCGCCCAGTGCGTGCAGCGCGCGGTCCAGTTCGCGCGCGCGCGCGGCGGCGTATCCATCGCGATCGGAAAACCCTTCGCGTTGCGCATCGCGCATGTCACGCGGCGCACCATCGGTAAGGTGGATCAATTTGAAATCGCGCAGCTTGGCCAACCGTGCGCCCACGCCCAGCGTTTCATCGTCCGGATGCGCGACCACCACCGCGACCGGCGATTCGATGGGCGCACCGGCGGCGAGCGCGGCCTCGATCATGCGAGCCCCCGTCGTGCGCGATGAACGGCTTCTCCGTCAACCCGGCACGGACCCGGCGGCTCGTCCAACCATGGCTCCGGGTTCCGGGCAAGCCATGGCCGGGACAACGATTCGCGCGTTTGCAGCAATGCGGCGACCTCGGCAATGACGCCGGCCCACTCGCCCGCGCGCGCCTGCCGGAACAGCCGCATCGTCGGATACCACGGCGAGTCACTGCGCTCGCGCAGCCAGCGCCAGTCGCAGCCGGCGGGCAGCAGCGTCCATGTCGGCAGGCCGAGCGCGCCGGCCAGATGCGCCGTCAGCGTGTCCACGGAGATCACCAGATCGAGCCCACACATCCGCCGCGCCAGTTCGCGCAAGTCCCGGCAGGCCAGTTCGCGCATCGCGAACGGCCGCCCGTGCGCGGGGTACTGCAGCGAGAACCATTGCACGCCGCGCACGTGCGCCAGCGGCGACAGCGCGGATTCCGGGATCGAGCGCGCGTGGTTCCATTCGCCGGAACGCCAGCACAGGCCCACGCGCGGTGGTCGTCCCTGGCGATGCCCGGCGCGCGGGAACTCCATGCCGATATACGGCACGCGCGCTGGAAGTTGCCGCGGTGTCAGCCGCAGGATATGCGGCAGTTCCATCAGCTCGACGTCGCAATCGCGCGTGATGTCCGGCGCGCCATCGTGCAAAGGTTCGACGCGATCCGCGCCTTCGATCGAACGCAACAGCCCGATCAGCGCCGGCTGGAGCCACAGCGTGATCGCCGCGCAGCGCGCGCGCAGCAGCGGCAGCAGGCGCACGAATTGCAGGGTGTCGCCGAGCCCGTGATAGCAGTGCACCAGCACGTGTGCGCCGGCCAGCTCGCGCCCGTCCCACAGCCATTGCCAGTGCCGCGGCATGTGGTGCGCGCGTTCGCCGTTGCGCAGCCTGCGTTGCAGCACGCTGTCGCTGATCTTCCATGCGGCATCGAAATCGCCGCGCAACATCGCGCTGGTCCACGGATCCATGTGAGCGTGCAGCACCGGAGTTGCCGTTGAAATGCGATCTGGATGATCGCAACTCACATGTGAAGGGCGCAGCGAAGAATGAGCGCTTTTCCGTTCGCGCGATCAGAACGAACGCGCTTGAAAAGTGCAGCCATGGATGGTCGATTTGAGCCTCGCGAACAAGGATGATCGCACCGCATTGAAAGTGCAGCCATGAAGGGCTGTCTTTTGACCTCGTGCGATCAGGGACGATCGCACTGCATTTCAGAACAGGGCGGACACGGATGTCCGCATTTTGATCTCGCGATCAGGGACGATCGCCATCAAAAAGCCGCACCGACCGTATTCGGCAGATGCAGATGGCGCGCGACAGATGCGCCGATGTCGGCAAAACTTTCCCGCTTGCCGAGCGAGCCGCGCGCGATGCCCGGACCGAACGCCAGCACCGGCACGCATTCGCGCGTGTGGTCGCTGCCGGGCCAGGTCGGATCGCAGCCGTGGTCGCCGGTGATGATGGCGAGGTCGCCCTCGCGCATCACGTCCAGCAATTCCGGCATGCGGGTGTCCAGCGCTTCCAGTGCGGCGGCGTAGCCGGCGGTGTCGCGACGGTGGCCGTAGAGCGTGTCGAAATCCACCAGGTTCGCGAACAGCAGTCCGCCGTCGCCCAACCGGGGCACCACGTCCATGATGCGATCGAAGATGCGCTGGTTGTCTTCGCCGACCAGTTCGCGCCCGGTGGCGTCGTGGCAGAACAAGTCGCCGATCTTGCCCACCGACACCACTTCGCGACCGGCGTCGGCCGCGCGATGCAGCAGCGTGCCGCGCGGCGGCGGCACGCCGTAGTCGTGGCGGCGCGCGGTGCGGCGGAAGCCGTGCTGCGGCGTGCCGGTGAACGGACGCGCGATCACCCGCCCGATGCGCAGCTCATTCAGGAGCTCGCGCGCGATGTGGCAGACGCGGTAGAGACGTTCCAGGCCGAAGTGTTCCTCGTGCGCGGCGATCTGGAACACGCTGTCGCCCGAGGTGTAGACGATGGGCTTGCCGGTCGCCAGATGTTCCGCGCC
Source organism: Rhodanobacteraceae bacterium (assembly GCA_051961995.1). Taxonomy (GTDB): domain Bacteria; phylum Pseudomonadota; class Gammaproteobacteria; order Xanthomonadales; family Rhodanobacteraceae; genus 66-474. Next base: position 10,516 of record JBQCCR010000061.1, read on the forward strand.
GAGTTCGTCAATGATCTGCGTGCCGGAGGCATGGCGTTGCCCGAGCACGCCGGGCAGTTGCGCGCGTTCGCACAGCGCGTCGATCAGATTCTGCGGGAAACAGGGTTGCGCGCGCGGGAAATAACCCCAGTCGCGCTTGACCGGCACGCCGGCGATTTCCCAGTGTCCGGTTTGCGAATCCTTGCCGGCGGAAATCTCCGCCGCGCAGCCGGCGCGGCCGCGGCACCAGCGGCGTGCTTCCAGACCCGGCGGCGCGCGTCCGGTTGCGCTGCGGCAGGCCTCGCCCAGGCCCAGCGATGCAAGAAACGGCAAATTCAAACCGCCGTGGCGCACGCCGGCCTGATCGGCGTCGCGACGCGCGCAGCGCGTGGCGATGTGGCCGATCGTGTCGGCACCCAGGTCGCGGTAGCGCGGCGCGTCCGGGGCGCCGCCGACGCCCACCGAATCCAGCACGATCAGGAACGCGCGGCTCATGCGAAGGTTTGCTCCTCGCCGGCGCGCGCGGCCACGCTGCCCGGCGCGTAACGCTCCACCATGCGCGCGCAGAAATCCGCGTACAGCGCCGGATCGCGCGGCGCGCTGGTGTGGTGCGGCGCGATGCCAAGGTGTTCCGGCGTGAAGCAGAAAGTGAGCATCACCTCGAATTCGCGCAGCGCGTACATCTGGCGGTCGAACCACTCCATCGCATTGGGGCGGAAGCTGTCGGCCCACGACAGACCCGTGCGCAGGTAGCGCACGCCCAGCCGCTTCATCCACTCCACCGCGTCGTCGAGGCGGTGATCCTCGAAATGGAACCACTGGCAGAGGCCGAGTTCCGGCGTGTGCCGCGCGAATTTCTCCAGCGCGAGTTTCGGCACGCCGTCTTCGCGCAACAGGCCCATGTGGAAATGCCGGTAATAGGACGAGCCTTCGGCTTCCTTGTGGCGGGTGGTCGCTTCCCACGCGCGCGGCAGGTCGTAGAGGCTGTACCAGTGCACGCGCGGTGCGCGCCCGAGCAGCAGGTGCGCGGTGCGATCCAGCCCCCACGCCTGCACTTCCTCGGCGCCGAAACTGGACACGCCGACTTCCGAAACGATCACCGGCTTGTTCGTGAGCGCCTGGATCTCGGCCAGCTTGTCCGGCCATTCGTCGAGCTGCCAGAGATTCCAGTCCAGCGGAAAACCGTGCACGGCGAGCTGATCCACTTCGTCGAGCACGCCGCGCTTTTGCATGTTGCGGATGAACTCCGGGTCGATTGGCGAGATGCCGCCCAGCACGCACGGTAGTTTCGGATTGACCGCGTGCACGGCGCGCGCACCAAGCCTGGCCATCTGCGCGAAACGCGACCAGTCCGGATCAATCGCCGGATCCCAGTGCGATTTGTTGTTCGGCTCGTTCCACAGCATCACCGCTTCGATCATCGGAGATTCTCCCCGGCCATCACCGGATTCATGCGCGCGGGGCCGAACACCTGCGCGCCCGCATCGGGCGCGTCGCGCGCGGCCAGCAGGTTGATCGCGGCGTGATAGCCGGCGAGCGTGCCCACGTCCATGTACGACTCGCCGGCCTTGACGCCGATCGCGAGCCCCCCCTTCTGCAACCACGCGTTCACCAGCGTGCCGATGTATTCGTCGCGCTTCCCGCGTTCGATCCACAGGTCGCGGAGTTGCGTGAACACGCGCGCGGGCATCTTGAACGCGCCCCAGATCCAGCGCGTGCCCGGATCGTCCTGTTTGACCCGGATCTCCTGCACGCAGTCGCATTCATCCAGCAGCACCGCGTCGAACAGCTCCGGCTGCGCCACCGGAAACAGCAGGAACGACAGCATGTCCTCGGGCAGGCGCGCGAGCGCGTCATCCGGGAACCACACCGTGTCGGGCAGGCCGATGGCCACGGAATCGTTCGGGCCGATCAGCGGCCACGCGCGGAAGATCGCGTCGCACAGGCCGGACGGTTTGGCCTGCACCACGTACGCGATCGGCACCTCGGCGAATTCACCGCCGAAGTAATCCAGGATGTCGGACTTGCCTTCACCGATCACGAAACACAGCTTGTCGGCACCGCCGCGCAGCATGCGTTCGACCAGGTATTCGGCGACCGCGCACGGGCGCGCGGCATCGTGCGGCGAGCGCGCGCCGACGGGAAGCAGTTCCTTGGAAAAAGCCAGCGGCTGGATGCGCGTGCCGCGGCCTGCGGCGGGAATAATGCCCCACATTCAGATGATCTCCATTCAGATGATCTCCATGGACGCGGCGGTGCGGACGGGCGGGTCGCGAACAGGAACACTGCGCTCGAGCGCGGTCCGCTCCAGCATTTCGACCAGCTGCCGCGCGCGATGCATCGAGGTGTGCTCGGCGAGCGTGCGTTCGCGCGCACGTTGGCCGATCTGCTGCAGCGTGGCATCGGGCAGATCGATTGCATCCAGCGCGTCCCGGGTGTTGCGCGCGAGCAGGATTTCCTCGCCCGGCTGGTAGAAGTCGGCGAGCCCCGCCCAGTCGTCGCTCAGCACCGCGGCGCCGCAGGCGGCGGCTTCGAACAGTCTTCCGGAAGGACACCAGCCCATGCGTGCCATCGGCGCGCGCGTCACGTTCAGCACCAGCCGCGAGGAACACAGGAATGCGGCGTGTTCGTCTGGCGGCAGGTGCCGCACGAACCATACGTTCTCGCCCCACGGGAAATCCTGCGGATACTGCGCACCGGCGATCACGAAACGCCGCTGCGGGCGCGCACGCGCGACATTGACGAACAGTTCTTCCAGCGCGGGTTGCCGGTCGGCGGCGTAGGTGCCGATCCAGGACAGGTCCGCGCGATAGTGGTCCTGCGCCGGCGCCGGCGAATGCACGTCCGGATCCACGTGCCCGTACAGCGCGGCGGTGCGGCGCGCGCCGAGCACGCGTTCCAGCTCGCGCAGGGCCGGACCGCCGGCGTAGCTCAACACCAGCTCGTAATCGCGCAAGCCGCGCGCGTCCAGCCACGGAACGGGTTCGCCGGAGGCGAGCGTGTTCAATGTCACCGGGGAATCCAGGTCGTAGAACACGCGCAGCGGACGCGCGGCTGCCAGCATCGCCTCGCGCGCAGCGAGCGCGTCGGCGCAATACGAAGTGACGATCGCGGCATCCGCGTCGGCCAGCTCGCGCTCGGCCTGCGTGCGGATGGACGGCCAATCCGGATACACGACCAGGCCGCCGTCCCGCGCATCCCAGTCGCGCGCTTGCGCGTACCACGGCGCATCGTGTTCGAAAAACACGACGCGATGGCCGAGCTGGATGAGCGCCGCGTAGAGGCCACGCCAGAGCGTGGCGTGGCCGTTGCCCCACGAGGAGGAGATGCTCAGGCCGAAGATGACCAGTTTCATGCGGCGACGGCCTCCCGCGGCGCCGAGGCGGCGATCAACACGCCATCCTTGAAGGTTATCCGCGTGACCGAAGCCGGCGGAATCTGGTACAGCGCCCAGTGATCCACCGGCGCGCGCAGCGCATGCATCAGCAGCGCCCGGATCACTTCCGCGTGCGTCACCAGCAGCACGCTGGCATCCGGATGCGCCTGTGCGAGTTTCGCAAGGTGATGGGCGAGCGTCACCTGCACGCCGGCGATAGTGACGCCCGCAGGTGTTTGCGCGCTGCCGCGTTCACGATTCCACAGCCGCCATTCCGGATCCCGTTCGAGATCGTCGAAGTTGCGCCCGGACCATTCGCCGAAGTCGAGCTCATCCAGTTCCGGTTCGATCCGCACGTCGCGATGCATGGACGCGGCGATGGTGTGCGCGGTCTGGCGGGTGCGCTTGCGCGGACTGGATTCGATGCGCGCAGGATTTTCGCCGCGCAGTTGCCGGGCCAGCGCGCGCGCCTGCGACCGTCCGCGCGCGTCCAGCGGCGGGTCGAGGCTGCGCCCGAGCAGGATGCGGTCAGTCTGCGCGCACGTGGCGTGGCGCACGAGCAGGAAGCGCGTGGTCATCCTTGACGCTCCTATGCGGGCCGCGCGCGGGTTGCGGCGGCTCATCCTGGTGTTGATCGTTGCGCAGCGGAGAAAGGCGCATGAACTCCAGCGTGAGTTCGCGCGCGACGTGATCCGGGAACTGCTGCGGCGGCGATTTCATGAAGTAGCTGGAAGGCCCCACGATCGCGCCGCCGAGGCCGCGATCCAGCGCCAGCTTGGCGCAGCGCACCGCGTCGATCACCACGCCGGCGGAGTTGGGTGAATCCCACACTTCCAGCTTCAGCTCGATCGCCAGCGGCGAGCCGCCGAAGGCCGTGCCTTCCAGCCGGATGTAGGCCATCTTGCGGTCGGTCAGCCACTCGACGTGATCGGACGGGCCGACGTGGATGTGGTCGGGCGCGACTTCCACCTGGCTGGTGACCGAGCGCGTCTTCGACAATTTCTTCGAGACCAGCCGCTCGCGTTCCAGCATGTTCTTGAAGTCGCTGTTGCCGCCGAAGTTCAACTGGTAGGTGCGATCCAGCCGCACGCCGCGGTCGCGGAACAGGCTGGCCAGCACGCGATGCACGATGGTGGCGCCGACCTGGCTCTTGATGTCGTCGCCTAGCAGCGGCAGCCGCGCGCGTTCGAATCGCTTGCGCCAGGTTTCGTCCGAGGCGATGAACACCGGGATGCAATTGACGAACGCGCAACCGGCTTCCAGTGCGCGCGTCGCGTACCACTCGGTGGCGCGCTGCGAGCCGACCGGCAGATACGAAACCAGGATCTCGGTGCCGGTGCGGCGCAGGATGTCGGTCACGTCCGCGACCGGGCGTTCGGATTCAATGATGTCCTCGCGCAGGTATTCGCCGATGCCGTCCAGGGTCGGCCCGCGCTCGACCGTCACGCCGGTCGGCGGCATGTCGGCGAAGATGCGGGTGTTGTTGGGCGCGGACAGCAGCGCTTCGGAAACATCGCGGCCGACTTTGCCGGCGTGGATGTCGAACGCCGAAGTGATGGTGATGTCGCGCGGACGGTAACGTCCGACCGAATTGCTCATCAGGCCGGGGATGGGCGTTTCGTCGCGGGCATCGCGGTAGTACTGCAAGCCCTGCACCAAGGAAGAGGCGCAATTGCCGGCGCCGACGATGCCGACGCGCACGCTGCTCGAGTTCACCGTTCTCCTCCTTGAGAAGGCTTAAGCGGAGTGGAGCGCGCGATCCCATGCAGGAAGCGTGCAAACGTACTCACGCCTACAAACCCTTGCCAACGATCAACTTGGGTTGCCCCTGCCGCGCGCGAGGCGGGAAATCGAATCCATCGCGGGGAAAGTTTTTCTGCCCGTTCAACGGACCGGCGGGCGGGCCATGAACAGGTGACCACGGGCGCGCTCAGTGGCGCCCGTGGCGATCTTCATCATCTTCTTCCGGGGCCTTGGCCGGGACGAACGGCGAAACCGGGTCGCTGGCGGGGAAGGTTTCGTCCACCGCCTCGTCCAGGTTGGCGCTCTCGCTGGCCTTGCGGCGGCGCCGTTCGTCGGGGGTCTCGCCCTGGCGGATGCCGCCGTGGCCCGGGTCCTTGCGATCATGGCTGTGCGTGTTCATCGGAACTCTCCGAAGGCCTGTTCACGGTTGGATTGGCGATGCTCAGCGTGCGCTGCGCGAAGGTACGCTTACGCGTGCGTGCGTCGAATGCCGGCCGGCGCTTGCGCCGCCCTTGTGCTGCTGTGTACCCAGGTGCAGCGGCGGCAACTTGATGCTGGTTCCGCTCTGCTCGGCGTACTGCCGGTACTGTCGCATCAGCTGCTGTTTGCGTTCGGTCAGCCGCGACCCGAGGGTGTCGAGATCAACATCCGCTTTCTTCATCTGCGGCATCAGCTCGTGCTCTTCCTCGTGCACGTGGTGCTGCACGTATTCCTTCAGCACCGCCATGCGCGCTTCGAACATTTCGTCACCCGGGCTGCTGCCGCTGATGTCGCCGATTAGCCGCTTCAGGCTCATGTGCTCGACCTTGGCTTCCGAAACCAGGTTGCGGTCTTCGCCATCCAGTGCGCGCTGCGCGGCCGGGTAGAACAACTCTTCCTCGATTTCGCCGTGCACGATCAGACTGAGGCAGATGTGCTGGGCGATTTCGGATTTGCTGCGTGAATCCTCCTCGGCGTCGAACTGCTTGAACATGGATTCCACTTCACGATGATCGTGCTTCAAGAGTTCGATCGCATTGCTTTCCTTGCCGGGCATGGTGCTTTCTCCGTGGTGTGCGCCCCTGTGCAACGCATGTGCCAGCGGATGCTGCGCTGGCTTGCGTGAAAGCGGTGCAACGCTGCCGTTAGAACAAGCGCATGCGCCTGTTCCCGCCCGTTCGTTTCGCGCGCGATCGCGGCGGGTATTCCATTCCCACTTGTGAAAGAAGCCCACGCGTTGCGTTCGTTCCGGCGCGAACAATGCGGCGCGGAACGCAGCCGTGGGCGCTCCGGCGCGTGGCACAGCCGTTGCTCGCACTGCGGCACGGCGCGTGCGAAGCGGAGTGCGCGGCGTGACTCTCTCCACGACAACTCGAGGCAGACATGAACAGGAAGATCATCAGCATCATCGCGGCGGGCGGACTCTCGCTCATGGCAGGCGCGGCGTTCGCGCAAAGCTCGTCGGCACAACAGGAGCCACAGCAGACTCCGCCGCCGGCCACCACGCAAGGAGGCATGAACAGCGGCATGAATAGCGGCATGAACGAGAGCGGCATGAGCAACAGCGCCAACAACACCGCGCCGCTGCCGTTCAGCTCACTGGATACGCAAGGCAACGGTTACCTCACCCAGCAGGATGCCTCGCAGAATTCGTGGCTGGGCACGCACTGGGCGCAATGCGACGCCGACCACGACGGCAAGGTCACGCGCACCGAATACGACGCGTGCAGTCAGCAGTAGCAGAACCGGGTTGTTGGTTGTTGGTTGTCAGTTGCGGGTTGCCGGCCATTGCTTCCGGTTCTGCTTCCGACAACTGACAACCGGCGACCCTCCGGCGTTACCTCAGCGTCGTGACCGTCCAGCGGTCCGGCTTTTCGTTGATATGCAGGGCGACGTCGCGGCCGTGGCGGCGGAACTCCATGTCGCACACGCCGTCGCCGACGCGCCAATTGGCGATATGCAGCCACTTCACGTCGCACGGCAGTTGCGATGACCGGAACACCAGCGTGCGCTGCCGTGCATCAATGTCCAGGCCGAGCAGTGAACCCAGCATCATGTACACGCTCCCTACGGCCCAGGCCTGCGGCGAGCACGCTACCGGATACGGCACCGGCCCGAGATTGCTGGTCCTGACGAAACCGCAATACAGCTCCGGCAGCCGATGCAGCGGCAGCAGCGTGGCCGATTCGAAGAACGCGTTGAACACCCGCACCGCGGCATCCATGAAACCGTAACGACTCAGGCCGCGCGCGATCAGCGCGTTGTCGTGCGGCCACACCGAACCATTGTGATAGGAGAGCGGGTTGTAGCGAGCCTCGCCTTCGGCCAGCGTGCGGATGCCCCAGCCGGCGAACAGGCGCGGATCGAGCATGCTGCGCGCCAGCCGCTCGGCCTTGTCGGCCTCGACGATGCCGGTCCACAGGCATTGCCCGGCGTTGGACGCCAGCACCCGGCACGGCACGTGTGCGCCATCCAGCGCCAGCGCGTAGGTGCCGAGTTCATCCAGCCAGAACGTGCGGTTGAAGTTCTTGCGCAACTCGCGTGCCTTGCGGCGGTACCGCGCGGCGCGTTCCTCGTCCTGCAGCACCTTGAAGATGAAATCGGCGCAATTCCACGCCGCGAACACGTAGGCCTGCACCTCGCACAGCGCGATCGGCGGACTCGCCAGCGTGCCGTCCTGGTGCGAGACCGCATCCACCGAATCCTTCCAGCCCTGATTGTTGAGACCGTTGCGGGCGCGCGCTGCGTAATCAATGAAGCCGTCGTGATCGGAATCGCCGTAGTCGTCTATCCACGCCAGCGCCGCAAGCAGCGACGGTTGCAATTCGCGGATCAGCTCCAGATCGCCGGTCCGGTGCAGGTATTCGCCTGCGAGCACGATGAACAGCGGCGTGGAATCCACCGAGCCGTAATAGCGGCCGAACGGCACTTCGCCCAGCCGTGCCATTTCGCACGCGCGCGTCTCGTGCACGATCTTGCCGGGCTCGGCGTCGTGCGCGGGATCTTCTTCCGTCGCCTGCGTCGCGGCGAGAAAGCGCAACACGCCGCGCGCCAGTTCCGGCAGCGCCCACAGCAGTTGCAGCGCGGTGATCAGGCCGTCGCGGCCGAACGCGGTGTTGTACCAGGGCACGCCCGCGTACGGATACGGCCCGTTCGGCGTCTCCGCGATCAGCGAGGAGAGATCCGCCTCGCTGCGGCGCAGCCAGAGTTGCAGCGGGCGGGAGGTCGTTTCGATGGTCGGCAGCCGCTCGTGCCAGAACGCGAGGTGATCGGGCTTGCGCATGCGCCTCGCCGGCGCCGGCTGGAAGCCGTGTTCGACGAAACGCAAAGTGGCGGTCAGGCTGACGCGCTCGCCCGGTTCGAGATGCCAGAGGAAGTACGCCGAATCCTTGTCGCGCCGGGCCGGCGCGGCTGACCATTTCAGGTGCGTGGTCCGATGCACGTGATCCAGCCCGGTGTATTCGAAGCGCAACTCCTCGCCGGCGGGTTCGCGCTTGCAGTGCGGCCCGACGCGGTGGCGATGAATGCCGCGTACCTCGAAGATGTCTCGGAAATCGGCATCCACACCGACCGCGAGTTCGACGTCGTGCGCCTCCATGTCGTAATTGCCGATTTCGTAGAGGATCTCGCAGCAGGCGGCATGGATCGCCGCGTACTTGCGCAGGTGCAGCGCGTCTTTCGGCAGCCGGCCGGATCCCTCGTTGGTGAGATCCACCACCAGGGTGAGGTTGTCGTCGGCTACGGTGGAGGTGAGCAGCACCGGGCGCACGCCGTTGAGGTACACCTGGAAGCGGGAGAGATAACGCGTGTCACGGTGATAGAAGCCGAGCGACCCGCCTGCGCGGCTGTCGGCGTCGCCCCAGCGATCCAGCACCGCGAAGGTGTCGGCGTGATTCAGCGTGTAGGAGGCAGCGTCTGCATCGGCGTGCGTGGAGTGCGAGGCGATGTGATATGGATCGAACGAGCGTTGCGCGATGGCATTCATGACGCGCTCGCCTGCAACGTGTCAGGCGTCCGCGGCAGATGCGCCGGCATCCGTTCATCCAGCACCGCATGATAGACCTCCACGTAATCGGCGGCCATGCGTTCCGCGGTGAAGCGCTGCTCGAAGGCGCGCCGGCATTCGATACGGCTCAGTTCGCGCAGGTGCCGTACTGCGTTGACCGCGGATCCGATCGAATCCACCAGGAATCCGGTGCGGCCGTGCTCGATGATCTCCGGCACCGAGCCATGCGCGCAGGCGATCACCGGCGTGCCGCAGGCGAGCGATTCGATCATCACCAATCCGAACGGCTCTGGCCAGTCGATCGGGAACAGCAGTGCGGCCGCGTGCGCCAGCAGCTGCTGCTTCTGCGCTTCGTCGGCCTCGCCAAGGAATTCCACTCCGGGCGCGTTCAGCAACGGGCGGATGGATTGCGCCACGTACGCCGCATCGGCCTCGTCGATCTTGGCCGCGATCTTCAGCGGCATGCCGACGCGCTGCGCGATCTCGACGGCGCGATCCAGGCGCTTCTCCGGCGAGATCCGTCCGACGAAGGCGAGATAACCGCCGTCGCCGGGTCCCATGCGCAGCAGGTCGCGCGGCAGGCCATGGTGGATGGTGCGCAACCACGAAGCCTGCGGCCAGGGCTTGCGCTGCGCTTGGGAAATGGAGACCAGCGGGACGCGTGGATAGCGCGCGTAGAACTGTGGCGGATCGAAATCCAGCCGGCCGTGCAGGGTAGTGAGATGCGGCGGCAGGTATCCGTGGATCGCGAAATGCAGATATCCGGTGTGGAAATGGATGATGTCGAACCTCTCCGCCCGATCGAGCACCGCCTGCAATTGCAGCGCGGCCCAAAGGTGCGGGTCGCACACCCCGCGCCGACCGCGCAAGGCGTGCGGGCAGCAGGCGTGCAGGTTCACCTGCGCACGGGAGTCGCCCGAGGCGAACAGGGTGACCTCGTGCCCCGCCGCGGCGAGCGCTTCGGAAAGGTAGGCGACCACGCGCTCGGTCCCGCCGTACTGCCTGGGCGGTACCGACTCCGCCAGGGGCGCAACCTGCGCGATGCGCAAGCGATGCCGCGGCGCGTGCATGAGCGCTTTTTGTCCGCGAGCAGCAGCATGGATGCCGATGCCGGTCATGGCGACAAGCAAAACTTTTCTGCACGCGCGCAAAAAATTCGGGTGCAGCCGCGTGCGCACTGCTGGTGAAAAAACCGTTCTGCGCTGGCGCGTGATGAGGGCCGCGGGTTGATGATGCCGGAGCGCTTGCCGGCGCCGCCGCGAAAGACTCTGCTCATGCGTGTTTCTTCGCCGGACCTGGCCGGTGTGCAGCATGAAGCGCACCAGAGCTGGATGGCCGCATTCGTCACGGCCATGTGATGACCTGCTGGCACGGATCGTGATGCGCAAGGATGTCCGCGAATGGAGTAAGAAAATGCGCACATTGCGATTCCGGCTGGATGGCGAACCCGAACGGATCGGCACACTGCTCGCGCTGGCGCGCAGCTTCGACAACGTGGATCGCGTCGAGGAAGTGGCCGACGAGGAGCCGCACCGGGACGAGGACTCAAGTTCGGCCGGTCTGCGCGCCGACGTCGAACATGCGGATTTCCACGACGTCGAGATGCATGCGCTGGATGCGCGCGCGGCCGAGCAGGCGCGCGGGGAAGTGCAAAGGCTGGCGCGCGAACTGGGGATAGTGGTGGAATTCCTGGAGCGTTTCTGAGCGTGGGATTTCGTTTGAAGTGAGCGCCCGCAAAACCTTGCGGGTCACTCTGCCAGACGCTCGTTTTCCTCCACCGGGTCGCCCAGCAACTCGTCGCCGATCAACTCCTGCGAGCGATAGCGCAGCAGCCGGTTGTAGATGGTCTTGGCGGTGATGCCGAGCGCGCGCGCGGCCTGACGCTTGTTGTTGTTGAAATGCGCCAGGGTCTTCAACAGCATCTCGCGCTCCACGTCGTCGAAGGTCATGCCGACGGTGAAACGGATCGCACCGTCGCTGCCGCCGGTCGGGCGCAGCGGCTGCTCGGGCTCCGGCTGCACGTCGATTTCGCCGTTCTCGCCGGCCATGATGTAGTGGCGCTGCACCGCATGCCGCAGCTCGCGCACGTTGCCGGGCCAGGCGCGCTCACCCAGGCGGCGCAGCGCATCCGGGTTGAAGACCTTGGTGGTGCCGTAACGCTCGTTCAGGCGATCGAGGAAATGCCGCGCCAGCAGGGGAATGTCTTCGCGCCGTTCGCGCAAGGCCGGCACCTGCAGCGGAAATTCCAGCAGGCGGAAATAGAGGTCCGACCGCAGCGCGCCGCTTGCGACCGCGCGTTGCGGATCGCGATTGGAAGCGGCGATCACGCGCACGTCGATCGGCAGTTCACGCGAGCCGCCCACGCGGGTCAGGGTGCGCGTCTCGATCACGCGCAACAGATACACCTGCAGGGCCAGCGGCATCTCGGTGATTTCATCCAGAAATAGCGTGCCGCCCTGTGCCTGTTCGAAATAGCCGGCGTGCGACTGCATCGCGCCGGTGAACGATCCGCGCTCGTGGCCGAACAGCTGGCTGGAAAGCAGTTCCGGCGCGATCGCGCCGCAGTTCACCGCCACGAATCTGCCCGCGCGCCCGGAAAGCTCGTGCAGCGCGCGGGCCACCAGTTCCTTGCCGGTGCCGCTCTCGCCGTACACCAGCACGCTGACGTCCAGCGATGCGACGCGGCGGATCTTCTCGAACAGCTCCTGCATGCACTCGGTCTGGCCGATCATGCCGCCGAACTGGCGCACGGCCGAAACCTGCCGCGAACGGGCGCGCTGGTGCGCGTCTTCCATCAGGCGCGTCAGCGATTCCATCGAAACCGGCTTGATCAGGTATTCGAAGGCCGGCGACTTCACCGCGCGTACCGCGGTCTCGATGCTGGGATTGCCGGTGACGATGGCGATCCGGCCCTGGCTCGCAAGGTCAATGTCCTGCACCAGATCCAGCCCGTTGCCGTCGGGCAGCGCCAGATCAATCAGCAACAGATCGTAGGCCTTCTCGGCAACCAGCTTGCGGGCCGATTCCAGGTTGTCGGTGGCGGTGATCTTGCAGTGCGCGGTTCGCGCGACTTCAACGACGGCAGTGCTGAACGCGTCATTGTCGTCAACCAGCAGCACGCTCCCTGTGCAAGTATTCATGGATTCCCTTCTCCGAAACGGCGCGGTGCGCTCCGGCAACCTGCCTTCGCCCGCCACGCTTCCGCTTCAAAAACTCCGATCCGTCGGAACAGTCATCGTGTCGCAGGCGAAGCTAACTTGTCGCGCGTGAATTGCCGTGAGTGAGGCGTAAAGTTTTTCTTCGCGTTCAGCGCGCATGGCCATCGGGCGACTGCGCGCCCTATAGCATGCCATTGCGATGTGTTCGTCCGGTAGACGCCACGGAGCGGACCTGGCCGGGACGGCTTCACCGGCCGCTGAGGGGTTGCGGAACAATGGTGGCTAGGGGCGGGATCGAACCGCCGACCTCAGCATTATGAGTGCCGCGCTCTGACCGGCTGAGCTACCTAGCCACACGATGCCGCAAAGAACCGGAAAGTCTAGCTCGCGGCGAGGGAGTGTCAAGCCGCAACCCGTCTTCACGGAAGCTGTGGGCGCGCTTGGGGCAGGATCGGCACAAGCTCCGGGGGCCCTTCGAAGGATCGGGGCATGTCCGGCAGATGTGACGGCGTGCTTGCCGATTCTTCACGCGCCATGCTTGAATCCGGCCATGATTGATTTCGACGGCTATCGCCCGAACGTCGGCATCGTGCTGCTGAACGCGCAGGGCCAGGTGTTCTGGGCGCGGCGGGTGCGCCGCGACGGCTGGCAGTTCCCGCAAGGCGGCATGAACACCGACGAGACCCCCGACGAGGCGATGTACCGGGAACTGCACGAGGAGACCGGCCTGCGCGCGGAGCAGGTCGAGGTGCTCGGCAGCACCCACGGCTGGCTGCGCTATCGCCTGCCGCATCGTTACCTGCGCCGCGACGAACACCCCTTGTGCATCGGCCAGAAGCAGGTCTGGTTCCTGCTGCGTTTGCTGGACGACGACAGTGCGTTGCGCCTGGACGCGCACGAAACGCCCGAGTTCGACGTGTGGCGCTGGGTGGATTTCTGGTATCCGGCCGAACACGTGGTCGCGTTCAAGCGCGAGGTCTACGAACGCGCGCTGCGCCATTTCGCGCCGCTGGTGGAAACCGCCTGCCGGATCACGTTGACGATGATGCCGCCACGCAGCAGGGATGCGGACGCGCCGGCGGGCTGATTCGGCTACAACCGGAACCGCTCGCGCAACGCGCGCGAAGTCTCGCCGTAGAGTTTCTCCAGCACCGCCACGCGCGCGGAAGGCTCGCGCAAGGTGCCGCTGCGGGAATCCTGTTCGACGCCCTTGGCTTCGGCCGCGAGCGGTTGCGCGCCGAGGTTGGCGCTGGCGGATTTCAGCGAGTGCGCGAGCCTGCCGATTTCGGGCACGTCGTTGCGATCGGCCGCTTCGCGCAATGACTTCACCCGCGCATCGCCGTCGGTGAGGTAGGCGGTGACCAGCGCGCGCAATTCGTCGCCCATGATGTCTTCCAGGTCGGCGAGCGTGGCGGCATCCAGCACGTTGCTCGTGCCCGGTGTCGGCGCAGGAAAAGGCTTCTCGGCGGACGTGGCGGCGGGTGCAACCTGTGCGGCGGCGGGAGAGGAAGCCGGAGCCGGAGCGGCGGCAACCATTTTCGGCATTGCGTTCCACGCGTCGGCCGGTGACAGCGGCGCATCCATTGGCTGCGCGCCATCGGGCTCGGGCGCTTCCGGCGTGACCGCGATCTGCACCGGCGGGGCCGGTGGCGTGCCGGCCAGGTCCAGCCAGCGCGCGAGCGTTTCCGCGAGCAGGGTGCGATCCAGCGGCTTGGTCAGATAATCGTCCATGCCGGCGTCGAGGCAGCGCTCGCGATCGCCGGCCATGGCGTGCGCGGTCATCGCGATCACCGGCAGGCGCGGCACCGATTCGCTCAACTCGCGTTCGCGCAGCCGGCGCGTGGCGCTGTAGCCATCCAGGATCGGCATCTGGCAATCCATCAGCACCAGGTTGTAGTGTTGTTGCTTGATTTTCTCCAGCGCTTCCGCGCCGTTGCCCGCCAGCTCCACTTTCAGGCCGAGCCGCTCCAGCAGACGCCGCGCGACCTGCTGGTTGACCGGGTGATCCTCCACCAGCAGCACCTGCCCGTGCAGTTGCCGTTCCGCCGCGTTGGCCTGCTCCGGCGTGGGCGGCGCACCGAGCAGCGGTTGCGGCCGGCCGCGCTCGGGCATGCCGTACAGCACATGCAGGGTGTTGCGCAGGGAACTGTCGTCGAGGTTGCGGGTGAGCACGGCGATGCGCGGATCGGTTTCCGCGGCGCCGCCGATCGCCAGCACGCGGATCGCCGCGAGTTTCGGATCGCGCAGCACGTTGCGCAACAGCGCGGTCGAATCGCCTTCCAGGCTGCCGGCTTCCATCACCAACAATTCGTAGGCGAAGGCGCGGCCGAGTGGCGCCACCTGGCGCATCTTCACCAGTGCGCCGGCCGCCGCGGCGACGTGGGTCACTTCCAGCCCCAGACCGGCCAGCACCGGCAGGAGTTTCTGTGCCTGGGTGTTGCCACAGGCGAGCAGGGTACGCAGGCCGCCCACCTCGCGGCGCGCGCCGGCGATGTCGCCGGGCATCTTCTCGAACGGCACCGAGAACCAGAACACCGAGCCGCGGCCCGGTTCCGAACGCACGCCGATCTTGCCGTTCATCAGGTCAACGAGTTTCTTGCAGATCGTCAAACCCAGACCGGTGCCGCCGTAGCGGCGCGTGACCGACGCATCGGCCTGGGTGAACGGATGGAACAGCCGCGCGGCCTGTTCGGGCGCCAGCCCGATGCCGGTGTCGCGCACCGCGAACAGCAACTCGTGATGGGTGGCGGTATCGGCGCGGCGGCTGACGCGCACGGAGACGCCGCCTTTTTCGGTGAACTTGATCGCGTTGCCGACGAGGTTGGTGAGAATCTGTCGCAGCCGCACCGGATCGCCGCGCACGCTGGCGCGCACGTCCTCGTCCACCACGATGCGCAGCGCCAGACCTTTCGCTTCGGCCGGCTTGTCCAGCAGCCGCTGCACGTTGGACATCAGCTCGCGAACGTTGAAGCCGACTTTCTCCAGGTCCAGCTTGCCGGCCTCGACCTTGGAGTAATCGAGGATGTCGTCCACGATCCGCAGCAGTTCCTGCGCGGAACGGTGCGCGGTGGCGAGGTAGTCGCGCTGCGTGGGTTGCAGCGGCATGCCGAGCACGATGTCCAGCAGCGGCAGGATGCCGTTCAGCGGCGTGCGGATCTCGTGGCTCATGGTGGCGAGGAACTCGCTCTTGGCGAGCATCGCCGATTCGGCCGCCTGCTTGGCCGACAGCAATTCGCGCTGCACGCCGCGCAGGGAGGCAAGCTCCGCTTCCAGCGCCGTCATGCGCGTCTGGCCGGGTGCAGGCTCGCCCGCGTGTGCGTGGACTTGCGCGTGCACCGGTTCACCCGAACCGCGCGGCATCCACCACAGCAGCATCACCACCGCAATCGGCGCGCTCACGATCGCCGCCGGCATCACCGGCAACCACCATGCACACAGCGCGATCGCGCTCGCCAGCAGGGCGCTGGCCAGCAGCTTCAACCACAGCGGGACGGCGGGTGCAGCGTTCATTGCGGGGAGGCGTTGAAATCGTAGTCCAGCGATTGGCCGGCCTGTTGCACGAAGTTGCCCTGCAGGAAATCCACCCCGGCCGCGCACAGACGCACCGCGGTGGCGGCATCTTCCACCCGCGGCGCGATGACCCGCCGGCCATGTTCATGGGCCAGCTTGACCAGCGCGTCGAGATCGGCGGCGTTGCCGCCGTAACCGGGCGCGAGCTTGATGTAATCCAGCGGCAGATGTTCGAGCAACCCGGCCGCATTCGTTTCCCGATCCACGCCGGCCAGCGACAGCTTGATGCCCAATTCGCGCAGCGCCAGCGCGAGATCAATCAGCGGGCGCAGTTGCGCGCGGGCCTCTTCGTAGCGGAACTCCAGCGCCAGGCTGCCGCGCACGATGCCGGTGGCGGGCACCTGGTGGCGCAACGCGGCGAGCCGCGCCTCGTCGCTCCAGCCGTCCAGCGACTGGCTGACGAACAGCCGCGCGTGCATGCCGCTGCGTTCACGTTCGGCGAGCGTGGCCAGGCAGCGCGCCAGCACCCAGTCGTCGATCGCGCCGATCAGGCCGGCGCGGGTCGCTTCCGGCACCAGTTCGGCGGCGGTGTAGAGCTGCCCGCTGCTGTCGCGCAGGCGCAGCAGCGCCTGGTATTGCGGTTCGGCCGCGCCGACCAGCGGCGCGATCGGCTGGAACACCAGATGGAATGCATCCGCGCGCAGCGCGGTCTCGAGTTGCCGGCGCATGCTGCCGGCTTCGGCGTCCAGTTTCGAGAACACGCCGATGCCGCCGCCGTCACGGCGGGCCGCATCCAGCGCGCGCTCTGCCGCGGCCAGCACCGCACTGGCTTCCGACAACCCCGAGCCGAACGCACAAACGCCGCAGCTGACTTCCGCCGGCAGTGCGTCCGCGCCGAAGCGTTCGCGCGCGATCTGCGCGCGCAGGCCCTCGGCGAAAGTGGCCAGCGCATCTTCGCCACGCTGTGGCGAGAGCATCAGGAAACCCGCGTTGCCGAAGCGCGCGACCATTTCGTCGCGCTCCACGCGCGCGGCGATGAACGCGCCGACTTCCGCGAGCAGTGTGTCGAAGGCGGTCAATCCGATGCGCCCGCGCAGGGTCGGCGCGTCGTCCAGTTCTGCGCACAGCACGCCGCCGCGCAGCGGCGTGCCCCCGGCCGCGGCGAAGCGCTCGTTCAGCGCTTCCAGTAGTTGTGCGCGTTCATTCAAGCCGGTGGCCGGATCGCGCGCGCGGCGTTCGCGGTGGCGGCGCGCGGCAGCACGCGCGCGGCGCACGCGATTGGTGACGGCCGCGACCAGATATTTCGGCCGGATCGGTTTGGACAGGAAATCGTCGCCGCCCGCATCCAGCGCCGCGAACTGGCGATCGGCATCCGGGTCGCCGGACAGGAACACGATCGGCGTACTGACGTAACCCTCGCGCTCGCGGATCAGCGCGGTCAGTTCCAGGCCGTCGCAGCCGGGCATGTTCAGGTCCATCAGCAGCAGGTCGGGCTGAAAACGATCCAGTTCTTCCAGCACGGCGATCGGCTCATACAGCACCTGCGTCACCATGCCGGCCTTGCGCAGGATGGATTCGGCGAACAGCGCCTGCGAGGCATCGTCTTCCACGATCAGGATCCGGAAGGGCTCCTCGTCTTCGCTGTTGATCAGCTCCAGCGTGCGGCCAAGCACTTCATCCACGCTGGTCGGCAACGCGATGCAGCGATCGGCGCCGGCACGCAGCGCGCGCAGGCGCAACGTGACATCGCTGTCGTTCAGCAGCACCAGCATCGCGACCTTGTGCGACGCGCTGCCGCGCGCGGCGCGCAATGCAGGGCCGATGCTGTCCAGCGCCTCGGCATGGGAGGCGCCGATCACCACCAACCGTGGAGGCAGCGCCCCGAGCACTTCCACCATTTCGCCGGGATCGGCGATCGTCGTGATCGTGCAACCGCGGCCTTCCAGCCGCATTGCCAATTCGGTCAACAAAGGATCATCGCCGAGCGCGTACACCGAATGACTTGTCGTCGTCGCGGGCACGGGCGCGGGGTGCACGGCAGGCTGGCGCGCGCGAGCCGGCGGCGGCTCCGGAATGAAATCGGGCATGCCCAGCGTGCGCCAGTGGTTGGGCGGCGGCGCTTCATGCAGCGCAAAACCGCCTTCGACCTCGGCGAGTACGGGTTCGAGAGCCGGTTCCGGAGGCAGCGGCGCCCAGATCGGCACGGTGGTCGGACCATCCAGATGCGGACGCAGGCTGTCCAGCAGCGCGTCAATTTGCGCACACGTGCCCTGATCGGGCACTTCCTGGCGCTTGGCGCAGGGACCGAGTGCCGATTCCAGCGCCAGCAGACGTTCGCCGAGTTCGAGCTGGCCGTAACGGCCGCAGGTGCCGGCCAGGTTGGCCACTTCGTCGTGCACCAGTTGCAGCACGTTGATGTCCCAACCCACGCGGTTTTGCGCGCGCGTCCGCCGCAGCAGCGTCTTCAGCCGCTGCGGAAGGTGGTGCAGGAATGCGTCGCGCAGTTCCGCGCTCTGATCCCGCTCGGGCGCCATTGCCGACATTGCTGAGAATTCCCCTGACTGGCCCGAACTATACGCGCATCGTGAATATGTATGGCATGCACCGTGCGTGCCGAAAGTCAGGTTTTTGAAAAGCTGGTTGCTGGATGTCGGTTGCCGGTTGCCGGCAGAGCGGGTTTCGCAAGCTTCGGCCGACGAGAGGCTATGGCTTGACCACGGCGAGGAGCACGATCCCGATCAGCAGCAGCGCGGGAACTTCGTTGAAGATGCGCAGTGCGCGTGGGCTCCAGCCGCGCTCGCCGCGGCTGAACGCGCGCACCAGTCGCGCCAGCACGATGTGATAGATGACCAGTAGCAGCACCAGGCCGAGCTTGACGTGCAGCCAGCCGGCGGTCCTGAAATAGTCCGGCACGGCCATCTGCCAGGCGCCCAGAGTGGCGATCCCCAGACCGAGGGTGAGCGCCGCGCCGATATGCGTCATCACCAGCAACCGTCGCTCCATCACCTTGAAGCGGTCGCGCACCTGCGGCTCGGCGGCTTCCGCGTGATAGACCAGCAGCCGCGGCAGGTAGAACAACCCGGCGAACCAGGTCACCACCGCAACGATGTGGAACGCCTTCAGCCAGAGGATCGTCATGCTTCACGCCAGCGTGAAAGGGAAGGCGAAGTATACGAGTGCCCGGATTCGGGATTCCGGCCGGAAAGCCGGCGGGCTGGTTTGCTACCCTTCGGCTGTCTCCAAATCCTGTCCCATCGCGCATGCCCGCCGCTTCCCAGCTTCTGACCCGCATCCGCGCCGCACTGGCACGCCGGACGCGCACCTCGATGGTGGCGGCGGTGGCGCTGGCGATCGTGATCATTTTCGGCTTGGGCGTGCTGGCCGGACATCATGCGGCGGTGGTCAAGGGTTCCGCGGCGCGCGCGTTCGAGCTGGCGAAACGCAACGAAGACCTGCAAAACAAGCTGGCGATCCTGCAGCGCGATCGCCAGGTTTCGCAGATCGCCGACCGCGTGCTGCAGAAGAACCTGGCCGAGCGCGACGAGGAAATCCGCGGTCTGCGCGCCGATCGGGCGTTCTATTCCAGGCTGGTCGGTGCCGATGCAAGGTCTGGCGGCTTGACCGTGCACGGGATCGTGCTGACGCCGATCGCGCGCACCCGCGCCTTCAATTTCACGATCACGCTCACGCACAGCGCCGAAGGCGGCAAGGAGATCAACGGTGATCTCAGTATTGCGGTGGAAGGCATCCGCGGCGATCAGCTGATGGCGCTGGATTGGAGGCAACTCGGCGGACCCGCCGCGGAGAAGGGGCTGCCGTTCGCGTTCAAGTACTTCCAGCAGGTACAGGGAACATTGATGCTGCCGGTCGAATTCACGCCCAACCGCATCCGCGTGACGCTGGATCCGGATCAGGGCCAGACGATTACCCGTAGCGTGCCCTGGAGCGAAGCGCTGCACGGCGACGCCGGCGCGCTGCCCTGATCGTCCGCCTTGTGCATGCGCGAGGCCGGCCGCATCTTTGGACTGTCACTTTTTTCTATAATGCGGCCATGTCCAGTACACCCGATTACCGCAGCCAGCCCGAAGCCCCGCTGCAGTTCACCGACGCCGCCGCGGCCAAGGTGCACGAGTTGATCGCCGAGGAAGGCAATCCGCAGCTTGCCTTGCGCGTGTACATCCAGGGCGGCGGCTGCTCGGGTTTCCAGTACGGCTTCAGCTTTGACGAGAACCGTGCCGAGGACGATCTCGCCGTGGAGAAGGGCGGCGTCACCCTGCTGGTGGATCCGCTGAGCCTGCAATATCTCACCGGCGCAGAGATCGATTATTCGGAATCGCTGGCCGGCGCGCAGTTCGTGATCCGCAATCCGAACGCGAGGACCACCTGCGGCTGCGGTTCCTCGTTTACCGTATGAATGCGGTGCGGGTTTTCCGTTCCTGGTGAGGTATCGGGCCACGAGCGGCGGTGCGCGGGTTCGCCCTTCGATGCCCTTGGGTGAACGGGTCGGGGGAATCGCTTGAGCTCGGCATCCAATTCGTATCGCAATACCTTCGCCGCGCCGGGACTGGAACGTGCCGCCGAGCGGCGCGACGATGCGCAGTGGCTCGCCGCGCAACGTGCCTCATCCGATGCCCGATTTGTCATTTTCGACGGAGAAGGCCGCGCCCCGGTGCGCGAGGATCGACTGCTGTGGCTGCCGGCCGACGAAGTCAAGCCGAATGTCGTAACCAGCCTGCTTGGCCTGGACGATGGAGCGCCGGTGTTCCTGCTGCGCGAAGCGGCCGCGGTCGAGGCTTTCCCTGCGGCGGAATGGATCGGTTTGCGTGAAGCCGGCGTGCGCCTTCCGGCTGCCGATGCCGGCCTGCTCGCTTACGCACGCGGTTTGGCGAATTGGCAGGACGCGATGCGCTACTGCGGATCCTGCGGCAGCGCACTCACTTTAGTCAGCGCCGGCCATCGCGCCGTCTGCGCGCAATGCGAACGGCTGCATTTCCCTCGCACGGATCCGGCGATCATCGTGATCGTCGAACACGATGATGCCTGCCTGCTCGGCCGCCAGGCGCTGTGGCGGCCGAATCAGTATTCGACGCTGGCTGGTTTCGTGGAACCGGGCGAGTCGCTGGAAGACGCGGTGCGTCGCGAGGTGCGCGAGGAAGCCGGCATCGAGGTGCTGGACTGCGATTACCACTCTTCGCAACCGTGGCCGTTCCCGGCTTCGTTGATGCTGGGGTTCACCGCCACCGCACGCGCGCGTGAAATCAAGCTCAACGACGGCGAACTGGAAGACGCCCGCTGGTTCACCGCGAAGCAGATCGTGCAGGACGTGCGCAGCGGTGCCTTGCGGCCGTCCTCGCCGCTTTCCATTTCCTACCGCCTGCTCGAACACTGGCTGCGCGCGCGCGCGGATCTCGAGCTGAATGAAATCGTGCGCACGGCCCCTGCGGGGTAACCGGTTCCGCAACACGGCGATACAATCCGGCCAACACTCTCGTCCATGCAGTCATGGCCATTCGACTCGTTGCCGCGCTGATCGTCCTGCTGCTGGCGTTTTCGCAAGTAGATTTTGCGCGCGTGCGCGACTTCGCCTGGTTCCGCTCATGGCTCGCGCAACTGCGTTTTGCAGAAGGCGGCGGGCGCATCGCGATCGCGCTGGCGCTGCCGGTCATCGTCTGCGCGCTGATCCAGCGCGCGTTGTACGGCTGGGGTTTCGGTGCGGCGAGCGTGATCTTTGCGCTGCTGGTATTGATCTACACCTTGGGCCCGCGCGAACCGGAAGCCGACATTGATGCGGTACTCACCGCACCCGATGCGCCGGCGCGCGAGGCCGCCGCGCAGGCATTGCGTGACGACAGCAACGCCGCGCCTCTGCCGTTCGCGTCGCCCGCGCTGGTGGAAGCCGCGGTGCTCGGCGGCTTGCACCGCCGCTTCGGCGTGTTGTTCTGGTTCTTCCTGATCGGCCCGTGCGGCGCGCTGCTGTATCGGCTGGCGCAGGTCGCGGCGAACGACGGCGGCGAGCTCGATCTGCGGGCGCGAGACGGTGCGCGCCGCTTCGCGGCGGCGATGGATTGGCTGCCCGCGCATTTCATGGTGCTGGCGATGGCGCTGGTTTCCGATTTCGAAGCCGTGCTGCACGCGTGGCGCACCTGGCACACGCAGCCGGGCCGTTCGCCATGGGAACTGGAACCCGGGTTTCTCGCTGCCGTTGCGCGCTCGGGCGTGGACGCCGACATCGAAGCCGGCGATGGCGGCGCGATCGCCGATATCAGCGATCCGCTGGAAGAACTCGCCGACGCGCGTCGACTGTTGATCCGCGTGCTGGTCGTGTGGCTGGCCGTCGTTGCGCTGATCGTGCTGGCGGGGTGGATCGCCTGAGAGGCGGGATTGAAATCGGAAGTTGCAGGAGCTGCGTGACCGTTGCCCAACGAGGGCCATCCCTGGGAACTCAAGCTTCCGCTCCGCGCAATTGACGCACGCGTTGTTCGAGATCGGCGGCGCTGGTGGACGCGCCATCCACCAAGTGTCCCGCGAGCAATGCGATGCGCGCGCGGAACCGCCGCGGCAGGCGCGCACGCCCGAGCTTCGAATCGCGCCGGCTCCACATGCTGCGCCACAGTCCGCGCAACGCCAGTGGTACTACCGGCACCGGCCGCTGCGCCAGGATCTTCTCGATGCCGGGGCGGAATGCGGCGATCTCGCCATCTACGCTCAAGCCACCTTCCGGGAACACGCAGACCAGTTCGCCTCCCGCCAGCGCCTGGTCGATCCGGGCGAAAGCACGTTGCAACATCGCCGGATCTTCCTTCGCACCGGCGATCGGAATGGCTTTCGCGGTGCGGAACACGAAGCTCAGCACCGGGATGCGGAAGATCTTGTAGTCCATCACGAAACGGACCGGCCGCCGCACGCTGCCCATGATGATCAAGGCGTCCATGAAGCTGACATGGTTGCAAACGAGCAGCGCCGGACCTTCCTCGGGAATGCGTTCCAGCCCGTCACGGTGCACGCGGTAGAACAGGCTGATCAGCAACCAGTCCACGAAACGCATCAGGAATTCCGGCACCAGCAGGAAAATCCACAGCGTCACCGCCGCGTTCAACAGTGCGGTGACGAGGAACAGTTGCGGAATCGTCAGCCCGGCCTTCAGCAAGCCGATGCCGAACAGCGCGGCGGCAACCAGGAAGATCGCGTTGATGATGTTGTTGCCGGCGATCACGCGCGACAGTTCGCTGCGCTCGCTGCGGCTTTGCACCAGCGCGAACAGCGGCACGATGAAGAATCCCGCGAACAGGCCCAGCAGTGTGAGGTCGAGCGCGATGTGCCAGTGCCCGGTCGCGCGCAGGAAGCCCAGCCAGTTCAACCCGCGTTGCGCCGCGGGTGCGTGCTGCGCGAAATACAGCAGCACGCCGAACAGCGTCATGCCGAATGCACCGAGCGGCACCAACCCGATCTCGACCTTGTGCCCGGATAATTTTTCGCACAGTAGAGAGCCGACACCGACACCCACCGAGAACAGGGTGAGCACCAGGATTTCCACGCTGGCGTCGCCGCCGAGGTACAGCTTGGTGTAGTTCGGCAGTTGCGCGGTCACCACGCCGCCAAAAAACCAGAACCAGGAAATGCCCAGCACCGAATTGAACACCGCGCGATTCCTGGTGACGAACCGGATCGCGCGCGCGCTTTCGGTGAAGGCATTCCAGTTGAATTTCAGGTCGGGCACGGCCGCCGGTACGCGCGGGATTGCGCAGCTCGCCGCGAATCCGATCGCGGCAACACCGATCACGAGTAGCGACGACCACCCGGGCCCGCCATCGTGCATCGCCGCGCCACCGGCGATCATGCCGACCAAGATCGCGATGGACGTGCCCATCTCGATCAGGCCGTTGCCACCGACCAGTTCGTCGGGTTGCAGCACCTGCGGCAGGATCGCGTACTTGATCGGGCCGAACACGGTCGAGTGCAGGCCCATCAGGAACAGCACCGCCAGCAACAATGCAGGACTTGCGATGAAGAAGCCCCACGCGGCAAGGCACATCGCGCCGACCTCGAACAGCTTCACGTAGCGGATCAGCTTCTGCTTCTCGAACTTTTCCGCGAGCTGTCCCGCGCTGGCGGAAAACAGGAAGAACGGCAGGATGAACAGTGCCGGCGCGAGGTTGGAGTAGAACGAAACCTTCGCATCCGACAGGCCGAGCTGGAAAGCCACCAGCACGATGGTCGCATTGCGGAAGGCGTTGTCATTGAACGCGCTCAACGCCTGCGTGGCGAAGAACGGCGCGAAGCGACGCCTCTCGAGCAACTTGAACTGGTTCATGGCACCCCCTTGAACGCGCGTAGCCTAGCGCGAAGGATGCGGTGCGGGACGAGGTCGCCCGGGAGCGCTGCGCTATGCGGCGGCGAGCTTGGCCTTCACGCGCTGCGACAGCGCGCCGAAATCGGCGCGGCCGGCGGCGCGCTCCTTCAGCAGCGCCATCACTTTGCCCATGTCACGGGCGGAAGTCGCGCCGGAGTCGGCGATGGCGGAGGCGATCAGCGCATCGATTTCGGCTTCCGACAATTGCGCGGGCAGATAGGACTCGATCACGCCGATTTCGTAGCGCTCCTGCGCAGCCAGGTCCTCGCGCGCCGCGGCTTCGTACTGGGTGACCGAATCGCGGCGCTGCTTCAGCATCTTTTCCAGAACGTGCAGCACCTGCGCGTCGTCCAGCTGGATGCGCTCGTCCACCTCGCGCTGCTTGATCGCGGCCTGGGCCAGCCGGATCGTGCCCAGCCGCTGCTTGTCGCCGCTCTTCATCGCGGCTTTCATGTCGTCGCTCAGGCGGGTCTTCAGGGCGCTCATCGGGTCATTCCTTGCGAAGCAAAACGGTGGGTCCAGAAACGCAAAAAGCCGGCGCGCGCGAGCGTCGCCGGCTGGATGCATGCGAACCGCGCGGATTCTTAGTACAGCCGCTCGCGACGCGTTACTTCGCGCGACAGCCGGCGCAGATGACGCTTCACGGCTGCAGCGCGCTTGCGCTTGCGTTCCTGGGTCGGCTTTTCGTAGAACTCGCGCTTGCGGGTTTCGGCGAGCACGCCGGCCTTCTCGCAGGTGCGCTTGAAACGGCGCAGGGCGATTTCGAAGGGTTCGTTCTCGCGAACCTTGACGCTGGGCATATCGGCTCCACTTGCTAAACTGCCCGGCCTGTTCCGGGCGAGCCGCGAAGTATAGCGTGTCCATGAGTCAATTTTCAAAGCCCGTGCTGGGCATCGAATCCTCCTGCGACGAGACCGGGGTGGCCGTCTACCAGCCCGGCCGTGGGCTGCTGGCGCACGCCCTGTATTCGCAGGTGGCCTTGCACGCCGAATACGGCGGCGTGGTGCCGGAACTGGCCAGTCGGGACCACGTCCGCAAGCTGCTGCCGCTGCTGCACCGGACCCTGGACGAGGCGGGCCTGTCGGTGAACGACCTGGGCGGGGTGGCCTACACCTCCGGCCCCGGCCTGATCGGCGCCTTGCTGGTGGGGGCTTCGCTGGCACGGGCGCTGGCTTGGGCGCTGGAGGTGCCGTCGATCGGCGTCCACCACATGGAAGGACATTTATTGGCGCCGCTGCTGGAAGAATTGCCGCCCGACATCGAGCCGCTGGCACCGCCCTTCGTGGCGCTGCTGGTGTCCGGCGGGCACTCCATGCTGGTGGGCGTTGAGGCGATCGGCCGCTATCAAATCCTGGGCGATACCCTGGACGACGCTGCCGGCGAGGCTTTCGACAAGACCGCCAAGCTGATGGGCCTGCCGTACCCGGGCGGGCCGCATCTGGCGAAGCTGGCCGAGAGTGGCCGGCCGGACGTGTTCAGGTTCTCGCGACCGATGACCGACCGGCCCGGGCTGGACTTCAGTTTCTCCGGGTTGAAGACGCAGGTGCTGCTGGCGTGGCGCGATTCGGACCAGTCGGAGCAAACGCGCGCTGACATCGCGCGCGGCTTCGAGGACGCCATAGTGGAAACGCTCGCCATCAAATGCCGCCGCGCACTGGCGCAGAGCGGCTACGGCAAGCTGGTCGTCGCCGGCGGCGTGGGCGCCAACCGCAAACTGCGCGCGCAACTGGCGCAGGCCGGCGAGCGCGAAGGCTTCCGCACCTACTTCCCGCGCCTTGCGTTCTGCACGGACAACGGCGCGATGATCGCGCTGGCCGGCGCGCTGCGGCTGCAGGCCGGGCAGGTGCAGGGACCGGAGATCGTGGTGAAGCCGAGGTGGGATCTGGAATCGTTACCAAAGGTGGGATGAGCACGTGGACATCGTTTTTATCGAAGGCTTGCAGATCCACACCGTGATCGGCATCTACGACTGGGAGCGGCGGGTGCGCCAGCCGGTCACGCTGGACATCGAGATGGGTTTCGACAACACCAGGCCTGCCGCGAGCGAGCGGATCGAGGATGCGCTGGACTACAAGCGTGTTTCCAAGCGCCTGATCGCCTTCGTCGAGGCTTCCGAATTCCAGTTGGTCGAGACGCTGGCCGAACGCTGCGCGCAGATCCTGCGCGAGGAATTCGGCGTGGCGTGGCTGCGCCTGAAACTTTCCAAACCCGGCGCGGTGCGTGGGGCGAAGTCGGTCGGCGTCATGCTGGAACGCGGCTCGCGGCCGGCCTGACATGCCCCGCTATCACCTCAGCCTCGGCTCCAATCTCGAGCCGGAACAGCATCTGCGCGGTGCGCTGCGCGATTTGCGCGTGCGGTTCGGCCCGCTGCAAGTTTCTTCGGTGTACGAATCCGGGGCGGTGGGTTTCGAGGGCCCTCCGTTCTGGAATCTGGCGGTGGGTCTCGACAGCGATCTCGATGCCGATGCGCTGAAAGCCTGGCTGCACGGCCTGGAAGAGGCGCATGGCCGCCGCCGAGATCAGCCGCGCTATGCGGATCGCACCCTGGACCTCGACATCGTCGCGATCAACGGGCGCGCGACCGAACGCCCCGAATTGCAACACGCGTTCGTGCTGGCGCCGCTGGCGGAAATTGCGCCTGCGGTTCGCGATCCGCAAACCGGTTCGACGATCGCCGAGTCATGGCAACGGCTGCAAAGTGCAAGTACCGAGACGCTGCGGAAGCTCGCGGTTGACTTGCTGCGCGGTTGATTCAGAGCCCCGCTTCGCGCGCCAACTGATCCATCCGGCGCGCGGGGATCTCGGTGCTGCGCGCGCTTTCGAAGGCAATCTCGTGCGAGAACATCGCGATCGCGGTGTGCGCGACCTGGCGCGTATCGAGCCATGCATAGGCGCCCACCCCGGCGGCACCGATCATCGGCAGCATCCGCGACAATCCGTTGCGCAGCGCGCGTTGCGAAAGTTTCACGCCAATGCGTTC
>JBQCCR010000062.1:0-73761 GCA_051961995.1 Rhodanobacteraceae bacterium
CCCGGCGGCGGCGAGGTCGCGCAGCATCCATTCGCTCATCAACTTGGAACGGCCATAGGGATTGATCGGCGCCGGCGGCGTGTCCTCGCAGGCGCGGCCGCCGGGCGGAATTCCGTACACCGCCGCGGTCGAGGAGAACACGATCTGGCGCACGTCGGCTTGCGCGCAGCACTCCAGCAGGTTGCGCGTGGCGCTGGTGTTGTTGCCGTAATAGCGCAGGGGATCGGCGACCGACTCGGGCACGATCGTGCGCGCAGCGAAATGCATCACCGTGTCGCAATCGTGCTGGTGCAGCAGCCGCGACACCAAGGCTGCATCACCGACATCGCCCACCACCAGTTCGGCATCCAGCACGGCCTCGGCAAAGCCGGTGCTCAGGTTGTCCAGCACGATGACGCGTTCGCCGGCTTCGACCAGTTGCAGCACCACGTGGCTGCCGATGTAACCGGCGCCGCCGGTGACCAGAATCGTACGTTGCTTGCGCATGGCTTCCTGCCCTGAATGAATGGATCTGCGCGTCCTGCGCCAGCCAAGAGTGACTCCGCTTTTGTTTGCGCAAAGTGAACGGGCTCATTGTGCTCACGCTTGCTTCATGGATCGTTGATCGGGCATCCCGCTACAATGGGTGCACGGACTTGCAAGGAAGCTAAGGTCCCATGTCCAGCATCGTTCTGCGGCGCGCGTTGGCGCCGCCTCTGCACCTGGCATCATTCTGGTCGGGATACGCGTTGCGGCGCGCGCGCTCCATGCGCCGGCCGCGGATCCTGATGTACCACAGCGTCGGCCACGAAGACGTTTCGATCCGGCAGTTCCGCTGGCAATTGCGCCTGCTGCGCGACAGCTTCGACGTGGTGTCCCTGCCGCGTCTGGTTGACCGGCTGGTCGCCGGCACCGCCAATGGCGAGGAAGTCGCGCTTACTTTCGACGACGGCGTGCGCAACCACTACAGCGTGGTCTGGCCGATGCTGCGCGAGGCGCGCGTACCGGCGACCTTTTTCGTCTGTCCCGGGCTGATCGAATCCGGCGCATGGCTGTGGAATTCCGAACTGCGCACGCGGCTGTCGCTGCTCGGCAAGAGCGAACGCGCGCGCGTCGCGTTGCAGGCAGGCTGTCCGAGCAGCACCGCCGAGGGCATGGTGGTCTGGGCCAAGCGGCTTCCGCTCGAGCGCCGCCGCGAATTCGAATGGCAGGCGCGCACATTGACGCAGGAATTCGAGCCCACCGCCGCGCAACTGGATCGCAACGCGCCGATGAGCTGGGTGCAACTGAGGCGGCTGGATCCGGCGCTGATCACCATCGGCTCGCATACCGCGACACATCCGATCCTCACCACGCTGACGCGCGATGCACTGGATGCGGAAATCGCCGAGAGTCGCATCGTGCTGGAACAACACCTGGGCCGCAGCGCGGATCTGTTCTGCTATCCGAACGGCGCCAACGACGCCACGACTCGCGACGCGGTGCGCAACGTCTTCCGTGCGGCGCTGGCCACCCGTCAGGACGTGGTCACTCGTGAAGCCGACCTGTTCGCGCTGCCGCGCGTGCCGGCCGGACATCGCAACAGCTATTTCGTGCGCCGGCTGCACCGGCCCGCGGCGTGAGGCGCATGAGTCCGTCCGTAAAACCCAAGGTTCTCATCCTGGACGGCCACGCCAGGGCCGCGGCGGAATCGTTGCTGTCGTTGCCGCAGTCGTGCGTGCTGCACGTCGCGGCCACCGAGCCCGATGCACTCGCGCTGGTTTCCCCCCGCATCGCGCGCCGGCTGATCCAGCCGGCCATCGTGGATGCGCTGCGCGAATGGCTGGTGGCACTGGACAGCAGCGAACATTACGACCTGATCCTGTGCAGCACCGAAGCCTCGTTGCTGGCGCTGAAGTCCGGCACGCTCGATCCGGCCCTGCGCGCGAAAGCGGTGCTGCCAAGCGAGGCCGCGCTGGATATCGCACTGGACAAGCAGCGCACGGTGGAATTTGCGCAGTCGCTGCGGATCAAGACGCCGCGCGGAACGCTCGTCACCTGCCTGGAAGGCGCGCCCGAGCCGACTTATCCGGTGGTGGTGAAGCCGCTGCACAGCAAGGTCGTGCTGGCCGACGGCGCCCGCTCGCTGGACGTGCAACTGTGCCGCGACGCCAAGGAACGGCGCGCCGCATGCCGCGCCCTGCTGCCGTTCTCGCCGGTGGTGGAGCAGGAATATTTTCGCGGCCGCGGCATCGGCATCGAGATGCTGTTCGAACGCGGGCAGCCGCGCTGGTGCTTCGCCCACGAGCGCATCCACGAGCTGCCGGTCACCGGCGGTGCCAGCAGTTACCGGCGCGCCATCGAACCGCCGCCGGAACTCCTGACTGCGGCGACCAAGCTGCTGGCGTACCTGCACTGGCATGGCGTGGCCATGGTGGAATTCAAACTCGCAGACAATGGCGATTACCGCCTGCTGGAAATCAATCCGCGCCTGTGGGGCTCGCTGCCGCTGGCCACCGCCGCGGGCGTGAACTTCCCGCTGGGGCTGTTGAAGATCGCGTTGGACGAACCGCTGGAGCCGCAGCCGCACTACCGTCGCGGCATGCGTGCGCGCAACCTCGGCGCGGACGCGTGCTGGTTCGCGCAGGCATGGAAGCAGCGGCGGCATCCGTTGCTGGTTGCGCCGCTGCGCATCCGCGATTTTCTCGCGCTGCTGCTTCCGCTGCTGGGCCGCGAACGCTGGGACTTGTTCCGCTGGCGCGAACCGCAACTGTGGTGGAAGCTTTTCCGCGACGCCTTGCCGCGCACGGAACGCATGCAGGCCGCGCGGGACGCGCGCGCCAACTGGCGCAGGCTGCGCGCGCGCTGGCGCGAGCGGCACATCCGCCGCGTGCTGGTGCTGTGCTACGGGAACATCTGCCGCAGTCCGGCGGTCGCGGCGCTGCTGCGATCCGGCGCGGGCGATGTCGAGATCGTCTCGGCCGGGTTCCACAATCAGGCACACCGGCGCGTGCCGGACGGCTGGGCCAATGTGGTGGCGCAGACGACCGGGGTGCGGCTGGATGAACATCGCTCCCGCGTGGTGGACGACGCGCTGATCGAGTGGGCCGACCTGATCATCGTGATGGACGCGGCCAACTGGCGCATGCTGGCGCGCAGCCACCCCCACGCCATTCCGAAAGCGGTGTTGCTGGGCGTGGCCGCAGCGGGTCGCGGCGCGCGCGCGGAAATCGCCGATCCCTACACCCTGGACGAAACCGGCATGCGGCCGATCGCCGCCATGCTGCAACGCTGCGTGGACAAACTGGCCAGACAACGGAGCACAAGCACCTGATGAGCGAGAACCGGGCCAGCCTGCGCGTTGCACGCCCGTTGCGGGAAGGGCCGCAATGGAATGCGCCGGAAGGTGCCTGCGCCCCGGCACCGGTGGTTTCGGTGGTGACCCCGACCTTCAATTCCGCCGCCACGATTTCCGACACCATCGCCAGCGTCGCCGCGCAAACCTGGCGCGAGTTCGAGATGATCGTGGTGGACGACGGCTCCAGAGACCACACGCCGATGGTGCTGGCGCAGCACGCACGGCGGTATCCCTGGATTTCCTGGTGCGTCCAGAACAATGGCGGCGCCGCGGCCGCGCGCGAAAGCGCGATCGCGATCGCGCGGGGCGAGTTCATCGCTTTCCTGGACGCCGATGACGTATGGGCGCCGAACAAGCTGGCATTGCAGATCGCCGCGTTCGAGCGCAACCCCGCCGCGGCCTTCATCTACACCGACATGCGCGACTTCTATCCGGACCGCGACCGCCAGCGCACGCTGTTCCAGATCAAGCAGCCGGCGCGCGGCAACGTGCTGCGCGCGTTGTTCGATCGCGGCAATTTCATCCTCACCTCGACCGCGATGGTGCGCAAATCCGCGCTGCGCGAAGTGCACGGCTTCGACCCCAGCCTCCGCATCAACGAAGACGTGGACTTGTGGTTCCGGCTCGCCGAGCGATACGAATTCGACTACATCCCCGAGGTGCTCGTGCGGCGCCGGTTGCTCGCCCACAGCCTGATGCATTCCAACACGCTGGGGGTGTGGCAGAGCGATCTGGATTTGATCGACCGCTGGGTGCAGCGGCGGCCGGACCTGTTTCCGCCCGATTCGCCCTGGGTGCGCTATCGCCTGGCGCTGACGTGGTCGCGGCTGGCCAACCAGTACCTGCACCGGCGCGCGTTCCCCGAGTCGCGCCATGCCTTCCTGCAGGCCATGCGGTACGGCCGCTTCGATCCGCGCACGTTGGCGCGCGGTCTGGCGGCCTGTGCACCGCCGACCGCGGATCTCTATTGGGCGACCAAGGCTGCATGCAAGCGCGTGCTGCGCAGCCGCGCCAACGCCGCCGCGTAGGGGTGCAACGCGCGAAGTTCAGGCCATCCCTTCGTGTTCGAGCGGCGGTGCGACAGCACCGGGGCGTTCCTGGGGCGCAGAGGCGGGAAAAACATCTTCCATCAGCCAGGTGATCACCGTTTGCAACAGCCGCTCGCGATGGACCCGGGCGAAATAGGTGTGGTCGCAGTCGGGCCAGTGATGCAGCCTCACGTTGGGATCGCGCGCGGCGGACGCACCGAAGGTCCAGCCGAACTGGCGCGTGTCGAGGAAATAATCACCGACCCCGCCGCTGTAGATGCACAGGAACCGCACTCCACGAGCGAGCAACGCCTTCATTTGCGTGCGCGCACGGTCCAGGGGCGGCCAGTTGCGGATATCCATCGGGCGATTGCTTTCGCGGGTGCGATTGCGCCGGAACAGGCGGCGAGTGGCAACACCGAACCAGTGCCGCGGGCCGCGCCGCAGCGCCGCGGCGACACGCGCGAACTGGTACCAGGGCCCGGCATAGCACATGCCGTCGAGCATCATCACGCCGGCCACCCTGTCGTTGGAGAGCGCGGCGATCCAGCCCAGGTCGGCCGCGCTGCACACTCCACCCACGGCGAAGCGCGTGCAGCGCAGATTCGCCTGCAGGTAGTCCAGCGCCGCCAAGGTCGCTTCCCGGTAATCGAGCCCGGCATCGCGCGCTGATTCACCCACGCCGGGCAGGTCGAAGCGGAACGCGCGCAATCCACACGCGGCCAGCCGGTTGGCCAGCTGCACGTGCAAACGGAATGGGCCTGCGCGCGGCACCAGCCCGGCATTCGGCAACACCAGAACCGGTGCATCCGCGGGCAACCCGGCTCCGCTCAGAATCCCGACCAGCCGCGCGCCCGGGCCGAAGCGCACAATCGTTTCCATCTCATGGCTCCAGAGTCGTCAACTCCTTTCCCACTTCGCTGATCAACGCCCTCAACTGCGGCGACAGGAACAAGGTTGCATCCATGCGCGTGTGGCTGTCGAAGCGCGGCATGCCGGACGGCAGCACGAACGTGCGCTTTGCCCACTCCGGGGCGACGGTTCCGTTGCGAAGCACCGACCAGATCGTCGTGCCCGTTTGGGGCGCGATGTCGGCCAGTCGCAACGCACCCATGCCAAGGCGCCACTCTGCCGAAACGGGAAACCCCAGGAGCTGCCCATCGGCGATCTCGCCCGCCCCGGCTCCGTACGGGTAGCGTTCACGCGACCTGCGCTCGCTGCGGTCGGCGGCTTCGAGCTGGCTCAACCACGCGGCCCCATCCACCACCGGATCGCACAGGACCAGCGCATCAATCACGTTCTGCAATGCCCACTCGCATGCCGCGAGGGCAGCCCCGCGCCATGCCATCACCACGATCCGCGCGCGCGGGGTGTATTCGCGCATCCGGGCGACGGCGACGTCGAAGTCGGCGTGGATCGCGGCCAGGTCATGGGCTTCGCTGTCGCCTTC
Source organism: Rhodanobacteraceae bacterium (assembly GCA_051961995.1). Taxonomy (GTDB): domain Bacteria; phylum Pseudomonadota; class Gammaproteobacteria; order Xanthomonadales; family Rhodanobacteraceae; genus 66-474. Next base: position 5,795 of record JBQCCR010000062.1, read on the forward strand.
CGAGTCGCCGGTGCCGTAGTAATCGAAACGCAGGCAAGGCAACCCCTGCGCGGCCAGAACGCTCGCCATTTCGAACACCAGCCGGCGGCTGCGAGGCTGCTCGGAAAGCAGCGGCGGCGCCAGCACCAAGCTGGTCGAAGCGGAGGCCGAGGCGTGGTGCAGGGCCGCATACAAACGTCGCCCGGGCGGGCCCAGCCACAACGGCTCCCATTCCACCGCCATTCCTGCGCGGCGAGCCGGATCGGCCTGCTCTGCGAGATCAGCCAGCATGTGCCAGTCCCAGCGCGACCTGCATGCGCCGCCACGCGGATCCGGCAGCATCCGTGTGGCCCGCAGGTTCGGGCAATTCGGCGGCCAGGACCGCCAGTGAATCCGTGGTGATCTTGAACAGGTTGAGACGCACTCCGGTCTCGCGTTGCACGCGCGCGGCCATCTCCACCGCCAACAGCGAGTGCCCGCCCAGCTCGAAGAAGTTGTCCTCCGCGCCCACCTGCGGGACCCCGATCATCTCGCGCCATACCGCGGCGAGGTAGGCCTGGCGGGAATCGGCCAGCGCTGCCCCGGCTCCCGGATCCACGGCAGCCTGCGCCCGCGCCAGGGCGGCGCGGAACACCGGAACCAGCGAAGCCTGTTCGATCAGCGAATCGTGATCGCCGGTCATCTGGAGCACCTCCAGATCCACCCCGGCCTTCTCCCAACCCAGTGCGTAAGAGGCGGCCATTTCGGGCGGATGCTCGGCGGCGCGGAACAGCGTGATCTTGCCCGGATAGGGCGGCGGCACGTAGTTGTAGTACGCGCGCTCGTTGCTTTGCAGCAGCACGCGATAGCGCAGTGCGTGCGGCAGCGTGCGTCCGGTCATCCCGGCCCAGCGCACCCTGATCGCATCGGTCAGCCACAGGCTGCGCCAGTGGGCGAACTCGCGCACCCATTGGCGGAGTTTGCGCAGATCCGCGTCCCGCAAGCGCTGCCAGCGCCCGCGCCAGGCGTGACTCATGCGCCGCAGCGATCCCGCGCGCTGCAGCTCGAAGTGGTGATTGCCGGGTCCGTAGGTGTCGAACAGCGCCAGCAGCGCGATCCGTTCGCCCTGCTCATGGAACTGCCGCGCAATCTCGTAGGCAATCATGCCGCCCATCGAGCGCCCTGCAAGGAAATACGGCCCCCGCGGTTGCAGCGTACGGATTTCCGCGCAGTAGCGCGCGGCCATCTCGGGAAGCGATTGCAAGGGCGGCGTGATGCCGTCCAGTCCGACTGCCTGGATGCCATAGAACGGACGGTCCTCGCCCAGCGCCTGTGCCAGCGGCTTGTAGCTAAGCACGTTGCCCCCGACCGCGTGCACGCAGAACAGCGGTGGCAGCGTGCCGCGCGGCTGCAATGGCACCAGCAGCGCCCACGGATCGGCGGTACCGGCGTCGGCTTCCCGCGGTGTGCTGTCGGGCTCCTTCGCGCCGGCGGCGCGGAACGCCGCGGCCTGCCCCGCGACGGTCGGTGCAGTCACCAGGGTCGAGAGCGGCAGGTTCACGCCGGTCAATTCCTGGGCGCGCTGGAACACACGCACGGCCAGCAACGAATCGCCGCCGAGATCGAAGAAGTTGTCGTCCAGGTGGATGTCCTGCACGTGCAGCAGATCGCGCCACACCTGCAGGAAGGTGCGTTCCAGGTGACCGAGCGGCCGCTTCGGTACGCTTTCCACCGTGGCCATCGCCGCAATGCCGCTGGGCTTGGGCAGCGCCTTGCGGTCTATCTTTCCATTGGGCGTTTTCGGCAACGCCTGCAGCACTTCGATATGCTGTGGCAGCATGTACATGGGCAGGGCCGCGCGCAGCCGTCCGCGCACCTTCGCCACATCGACCTGGCCGCTGGTGTACAGCACCAGCCGCTTGTCGGAAGCGCTGAATTCGCGCACCACCACCGCGGCCTCGCGCACGCCCGGAACGGCGAGCGCAGCCGCCTCGATGTCGCCGGGTTCGATGCGATAGCCGCGCAACTTGATCTGGTCGTCGCCGCGCCCGAAGAAATGCAGCACGCCCTCGCGCAAGGCCCCCATGTCGCCGGTGCGGTACATGCGCGTGTGCGGTCCGGCGATGTGCGGGTCCACGAACGGGTTCGGCAGGAAGCGCTCGGCCGTCAAGTCGGGCCGGCCCTGATAGCCGTCGGCGACACCGGCTCCACCGATCCAGATTTCGCCCGTCACACCGGGCGGCACCGGTTGCCCCCGCGCGTCCAGCACATAGATTTGCGTGTTGGCGATCGGCGTGCCCAGCGGCAGCGGGCCGCTGCCGTGTTCCACGCGCGAGGCCGTGGACCAGATGGTGGTTTCGGTGGGTCCGTACAGATTCCACAACTCGCGGCAGCGCGGCAGTGCGGCTTCGGCAAGATCGCGCGGCAGCGGCTCGCCGCCGACCAGCAGCTTCAATCCACGGATGCCCTCGATGCGTCCGCCATCCAGCAGCAGCCGCAGCAGCGACGGTGTGGTTTGCAGCAGCGTCACGCCGCGTTGCTGGATCAGTTGGATCAGGCCTTCCGGATCGGCAAGCACGCGCTCGCTGGCGAGCGTGATGCGCGCGCCGAGGATCAGCGGCAGATACAACTCCAGCCCGGCAATGTCGAACGACAACGTGGTGATCGCACACAGCACGTCGTCCGCGGGGGCCCCCGGACGCTCGGCCATGCCGGTGAGGAAATTCACCAGATTGCGTTGCAGGATCCGCACGCCCTTGGGTTGGCCCGTGGAACCGGAGGTGTAAAGCAGGTAAGCCAGATCGTTGCCGTTCAACTGCGGCAGCGGCTTGCGAACCAGGCGCCGGCGTCTGGGCAGGCGTTCCAGTTCCAGCAGCACACGTCCGCGCGCCACCACTTCCGGCGTGCCTTCCGCGCGCAGCACCACCACATGCCGCAAGCCGGAGTGCTCGGCCATGTAGCTCAGCCGCTCGGCCGGGAAGGCCGGGTCCAGCGGCACGTACGCGGCGCCGCTCTTCATGATCCCGAGCACCGCAGGCAGCAGTTCCACGCCGCGCTGCACGCACACGCCGACCAGTTCGCCGCGCTGCACCCCGCGCGCCAGCAGCGCGCGCGCGATCGCGTCGGAGCGCCGTTCCAGTTGCGCATAGGTGAGCGTATCGTTCTCGCATTCCACCGCGACGTGGTCCGGCGCGCGCAGGACTTGCGCCGCGATCAGCGAGACCACGCTCGCGTCGCGATCGTATTCGCGTGCGCTGTCATTCCAGCCGTACAGCACCTGCGAGCGCTCGCCCGGCGTGAGCAACGGCAGCGCTGCCGTCACGGTGTCGCCGCGTTCGAGTGCGGCGGCGAGCAGCACTTCGTAATGCGAAATCCAGCGGCGGATCGTGGACTCGTCGAAAAACGCGGTGCGGTAATGCAGGTCCAGCGACAGTGCGCCGCCGCTTTCGTAGAGATTGAAGAACAGTTCCGGGAACAGCGCGGCGCGTTCACAGTCGCGCACGCTGTGGCGCAACTTGTCGAATACGCGCGGCGACATGCGCGGATTGAGGCTGAACACCACCTCGGCCATCCGCGGGCGCTCGGTGCCGGCATGATCCAGCGCGTGCACCACTGTAAACAGCGTGAGATCCTGATTCTCGCCGATGTCCAGCAGCTCGCGATGCATCGCGAAAGCCAGGTGATCGAACGTCTGCTCGTCCCGCACCAACGCGCGCAACGGCAGCGTGTTGACGCAATCGCCGATCAGGCCGTGCTTGCCGGTAAGCGCCTGACCGGCGAACGGGATGCCGATGGTGAGATCGCGCTGGCCCGACAGCCGCGACAGCAGCACGCTCAACCCGGCGAGCAGCATGCTGTAGAAGGTGATGCCCTGCTCGCGCGCGCGCGCGCGCAGCGCGGCGATCAATTCCGGCGAGAAATCATGCCGCGCGGTGGCTGCCGCGAAATCCAATGTGCTGGACTGCGAACGCGGGCGATCACTCGGCAACGTCAGCGGTTCGGGCAGGGTGGCGTAACGGTTGCGCCAGAACTCGATCTGCCGTTCGCCGTGCTCGCCGCGCCGGCGGCCGGCTTCGCGCACGTAGTCGCACCAGGATTCGGCCGGCGCGAATGACGGCTTGTCGCCGGCGACGATGGCGTTGTACGCATGCGCCAACTCGTCCAGCAGCACCACTTCCGACCAGCCGTCGAGCACCAGGTGATGCGCCACGACCAGCAATGCATGCCGTCGCGGCGCCAGCCGCAACAATTGCGTGCGGATCAACGGCGCGCGCTGCAGGTCGAACGCCTGCCGCACGGCGAGCCTGCAATGTTCGGCGAGGCGCTGTTCGACGTCTTCGCCGACCATGTCCATGAACTGCAGCGGCGGCGGTTGCGGTGCGCCGGTGCGCTGCACGCTGCCGTCGGCGGCGAAGGAGAGCGTGAACGCCTCGTGCCGGCCGATCACGCATTGCAACGCGTCTTCCAGCGCGTCGCGATCCAGCGGGCCTTCCAGCGTCAGCAGGAACGATTCGTTGTAGCAGAGCTCGGCCACCCCTCCGTACTGGCCCGCCAGCCACTTCTCCATCTGCGAGTCGGTCAGCGCCAGCTCGATCGATGGTGGCGGCTCGGGTTGCGGCGACGCGGGTTCCTGCGCGGCGCTTTCGCGTCCGTCCAGCGCACGCTGCATTTCGGCCTGGCGCTCCATCAGCACCTGCTGGTTGCGCAGCACCTGCTGCAGCAGCGATTCCGGTTCCGCCGGCGCGCTTTCGATTTCCGCAACCGCTTGCGGCGCAGGCGGCGCGACCTCCGCCGGCAGCGCGCGATCCAGCATCACGGCAAGCTTCTCGATGCTGTCGAGATCTTCAAGCAGCCGGCGGAACTTCAGCGGCACGCCGTAGCGGCGCTCGATTTCCAACGCGGCTTGCGTCAGCGCCAGGGAATCCAGCCCGAGATCCAGCAGGCGGCATGCAGTTTGCGAAAGACCGATCGGGGTACCCGCCATGTTGCCGAACAGTTCGCGCAATTCGGTGATCAGCCGTTTCGCGCGCGGCTCGTGTTCGACCACCCTGGAGGCCGGTTGCGCCACCAGCACGTCCGCTGGCACCAGCACGTCCGGCACTTCCCCGCGTCCGCCTGGCAGCGCCTGCACCGCCGGTGCGTTCGCCGCTTCAGCCGGCGCTTCGATCCAGTGGCGCTCGCCATGGAACGGGTAAACGGGCAATGCGATCCGCCGCCATGCACGCCGCGCGAACACCGCCTGCCAATCCGGATCCACCCCCGCGCTCCAGCATTCGCCGAGCGCACGCTGCAGGTGTTCGGCTGCATTGCCCGGCCGCGCCGTCGGCCCCAGCGAAGCGACCGCGCGGCCGCGGCCCTCGAGCATGCGGCGCGCCAATCCGGTCAGAGCCTGGCCGGGCCCGACTTCCAGCAGCAGGCTTTGACCTTCGGCCTGCGACAGCGCGTGTTGCAGCGCGTCGGCGAAGCGCACCGGCTTGCGCAGTTGCCCGCACCAGTAATCGGCGGAGGTCGCCTGCTCGCTGCTGATCGGTGCTCCCGTGACGCACGAGTAGAACGTGCATTGCGGTGCATCCGCATGCACGCGATCGAATGCGCTCCGGAATGCGGGCAGCGCCCCTTCCATCAATGAAGAATGGAACGCGTGGCTCACCTGCAGGCGCGTGCTGGCGATATCCGCCTCCGCCAGACGCGCGGCACAATGCTCGATCGCGTCTTCCGTGCCGGCCAGCACGGTCAGCAGCGGCGCGTTCACGGCGGCAATCTCGATATTCGGCGGCAACTGCGCCGGCAGATCACGCTCGGCCACGCGCAAGGCCAGCATCGAGCCGCGCGGTTGCGCATACATGGCCGCGGCGCGCGCAATCATCAACTCGACGGCCTGTTCGAGTGTGAACACGCCGGCGCGGCAGGCGGCGACGTATTCACCGCTGCTGTGGCCGATCATCGCGTCCGCATGCACGCCCCAGGATTCCCACAACTCGGCCAGCGCGTATTCGACCGCGAACAGCGCCGGCTGCGTGTAACGGGTTTCGGCGAGCGCGAGTTGCGCTTCCTGCATGCGATCCGCGGGCGGCAGGATCAATTCGCGCAGGTTGCGATCCAGAAGTCTTGATGCCAGCGCACAGCAGCGCTCGAAGGCTTCGCGGAAGACCGGCTCGCTTTCCACCAGTTCGCGCGCCATCCCGGCGTGCTGCGAACCCTGGCCGGGGAACAGGAACACCACGCGCGGCTTTGCGTCCGCGCGTTGCGTGGTCATTTGCGGGAGCCGCTCGCGCGCCTGCCCGATGTCGCGCGCGACCACCGCGCCGCGCACCCGCAGCGGTTTCCGGCCGAGCGCGAGCGTGGCGGCGATGTCGGACAGCTCTTCGTCACGATGCTCGCGCAGCGCTTGCGCCAGTTCATCGGCACGGCGCCGCAGCGCGGCTTCGTCGTGCGCAGAAAGCACCAGCACGACCGGCCCGGCATCACGGCGAGGCGCGCGCGCTTCGGTCTCCGGCGCTTCCTCCAGGATCACGTGCGCGTTGGTGCCGCCCACGCCGAACGAACTCACCGCCGCACGGCGCGGCGTGCCGTTGCGCCGCCATTCGATTTCGCGATCGGCAACCTTGAACGGGCTCGCCTCGAAATCGATTTCCGGATTGGCACGCTCGTAGTGCAGGCAGGGCGGGATTTTCTCGTGATGCAGACTGAGGGCCGTCTTGATCAAGCCGGTCACGCCGGCTGCGGCGATCAGATGGCCGAGGTTGCCCTTCGCCGAACCCAGCCAGCAGTACTGCTTCGCTTCGGTGTCTTCGCGGTACGCGCGGGTCAGCGCCTCCACTTCGATCGGGTCGCCGAGCGGTGTGCCGGTGCCATGCGCTTCCACGTATTGGATGGAGTCGGCGCTCACCTCCGCGCAGGCCAGCGCCTGGCGGATCGCCATCGCCTGGCCGCGCACGCTCGGCGCGCTGAAGCTCGCCTTGTCGCCGCCATCGTTGTTGACCGCGACGCCGCGGATCACCGCCCAGATGGTGTCGCCGCTTTCGACCGCATCGCTCAGCCGCTTCAACGCGACCATGCCGCCGCCGGAGGAGAACACCGTGCCGCTCGCCTCCGCGTCGAAAGGCCGGCAATGGCCATCGGACGATTCCATGCCGCCTTCCACCGGCAGGTAACCGGATTCCTGCGGCACCACGATGTTGATGCCGCCGGCCAGTGCCAGATCGCATTGCCAACTCATCAACGCGTACCAGGCTTGCGCGACCGCCACCAGCGAAGTCGAGCACGCGGTATGGATGGAAAGCGCCGGTCCGTGCAGATCCAGCCGGTGCGCCACGCGCGTGGCGGCGTAGTCCTTTTCGTTCGCCAGCATCGCGGCGAATTCGCCCGAGGCGCGCAGCAGGTCGGGGCGCGCTTCCACGCGTTTGCGGTAAGTGTTGTTGGAGGTGCCGGCGTACACGCCGATGGAACCTGCGAAGCGCGACGGATCCACGCCCGCGTGTTCCAGCGCGTTCCAGCTCAGTTCCAGCAACACGCGCTGCTGCGGATCCATCAGCAGGGCTTCCGCCGGCGAGATGCCAAAGAACGCCGCGTCGAACCGATCGGCGTCCTCCATCACCCCGCGCGCGGCGATGTAGCGCGGATGCGCGCGCAGCTCGGCGGGTACCGAAGCATCCAGTTGTTCCGGCGTGAACCGGCTGATGCAGTCGCGGCCGGCGAGCAGGTTGGTCCAGAGTTCCTCGACCGAGCGCGCGCCGGGGAATCGCCCTGCCATGCCGACGATCGCCACGCCTTCGCCGAGATGATTCGCGCTCATGTTCAACCCTCCCTGTTGGGCTTGGCGAATTTCGCCAGCGCCGCACGTTGGACAGCTCCCGTGGCCTGCGCACCGCGCAAGCGTGCGGCCTGCGCGGCTGCCGCGACCGGCGCGGCCTCCAGCCAGGCCGCCTGCGCGGCGATGCTGGGATGTTCGTAAAGATGCGCGGCGGTCACGCTGTCGAAGCCGTGCCTGCGCAGTTCCGTGAGCGCGCGCACCACCGTCAATGAACGCGCGCCTTCGTCGAACAGATTGGCGTGAGCATCCAGTTGCTTGCGCTCCAGCAATTGCGACCACAGCGCGCGCAACTGCTCGCGCACCGGTGCCTGTTCGGGCCACGCGATCGGCGTGCGTTCTCCTTCGCGCGCCAGCGCATGCCGGTCGAGCTTGCCGCTGGCGGTGTGCGGCAGCGCCGCGTGGATCACGTATTCCTGCGGCACCATCCATGCCGGCAACTGGGCGCGGCAATGCGCGCGCCACTGCCCGCGCAGCGCGGCCTCGTCATGGTCGCCTGCGCGCACGACCACGTGCGCGACCAGCCGCTTGCCCTGTGCGCCGTCGCTCAGGACCACTGCCGCCTGCCTGACCGCCGGGTGCCGCACCAGCACGCTCTCGATCTCGGCAGGCTCGATGCGATAGCCGTCCAGCTTGATCTGCTCGTCAACGCGACCGAGGTATTCGAGCGCGCCGTGCTCGCGTTCGCGCACGCGATCGCCGGTGCGATACCAGCGCGAACCGGCGTGCCGGATGAAACGCTCGGCGGTCAGGCGATCGCGATGCAGATAGCCGATGGCAAGGCATTCACCGCCCAGCAGCAACTCGCCTTGCTCGCCGCGCGGAACCGGGTTGAGCGAAGCATCCACCACGCGCGTGCGTACATGCGGCAGCGCGCGCCCGATCAGTGGCAGCTCCGGCCACGTCTGTGGATCCCCATGCAATTCGTGCGCGGTGACGACATGGGTTTCGGTCGGTCCGTAATGGTTGTGCAGCACGCAATCGGGCAAGGCCGCGAACAATGCACGCACCGCGGGCGTGATCCGCAATTGCTCGCCGGCGGTGATCACGTCGCGCAATGCGCTCGGCACCTCGCCACCGGCACTCACCGCTTCCGCCAAGGCGTGCAATGCCGCGACCGGCAGGAACACGCGCTCGATCCGCTCGCCATTCAACAGCGCGAGCAGCTTCCACGGATCGCGGCGCACCTCGTCGTCGGCCACCACCAATGTGCCGCCGCAGGCGAAAGTGGAAAGCATTTCCTGGAAGGCAACGTCGAAACCGAACGGCGCGAATTGCAGCGTGCGCGCAGGCACACCCAGGCGCGGATGCGCCATGTGCCAGCCGATCAGTGCAGCCAACGCAGCACTGCGCATCAGCACGCCCTTGGGGCGTCCGCTGGAGCCGGAGGTGAACAGCAGATACGCCGCTTCCACGCCGCCCGCCGGCGCCGGGTGCGCACCCACGCCGCGCGCCTCCAGTTCGCCGCGTTCGCATCGCGGCAGGTGCCGCGGCCACGGAATGCGCGGATCTCCCGCGGCCACCAGCAAACGCGGCCGCGCGTCATCCAGCATGCCGCTCAGACGCGCGGCGGGCAGGCTCAGGTCCAGCGGCATGCACACGCCGCCCGCGCGCAGCACGCCGAGGATCAGCATGACTGTCCCGGGCTCGCGCTGCGCGCCCAGCGCGACGATGTCGCCGGGGCACATGCCGAGCGCATGCAGACCGGCGGCAATGCGTTCCACCGAACCGGAAAGATCGGCGTAGTCCAGCGCCTGCGCGCCGCCGCGCAATGCCAGCGCGCTTGGCTCGGCCAGGGCCGAGCGCAACAACGGCTGCAGCAGCAACGGTGCCGGAAGCAGCACGTGCATTGCCGCTTCCATTTGAACTGCGCTGCTGTCCATCGCTGTCTGCACCGGTTTCTTCCTGAAAACCTTTCGCGCACGTCTCAGGTGAGCGATCCGCAAATTTGCCCTTTGCCGTCCATTGCGTAAGATATTTCCGTCGCGTCACGTTCGGCGCGCACTGACGGGCCCGGGATGGCCCGGTTCAGGACCGCCCCGGGGGTGGGCTGATGACCGCCGACATGGATTTCATTGCGCTCTACGAGGAGCTCGGCCTGACGCCCGGCGCGTGCAGCCTGTCCGAGTTCAAGCTCGCCTACCGGCGCCGCATGCAGCAGTTGCACCCGGATCGCAATCCGGATTCCGGCGGCGAGTCTGCGCCAGAGTCCCTGCAGCATCTGATGGCGATCTATCGCGAGGCGATCGCGTTCGAGCGCCGCTTCGGACGCCTGCCGGGCGCGGAGCCGAACAACGGCCGCCGCACCGGCGGCACGCAGACCGGCTTCGCCACGGCGCATCACGCGAGCGCCACCGTCCCGCGAGGACAGATGCCGTGGCGCCGGGTGATTTTCGCGAGCCTGGTCCTGCTTGCGCTCGGCTGGGTGCTGTGGGGCGTGGGCCTGCTGGTGTTCTGACGCGCGCGCGCCTCGCGCATGCGCGACGTGCACCGGATCGAAGCGGCGCGCAGCGTTCATCGCGCACCGCGCCCGAACAGCACAACCTCGACCGTCTGCAACAGGATCATCAGATCGAACATCAGGTTGTGGTTCTTGACGTAGAACAGGTCGAACTTCAGCTTTTCCTCGGCGTCTTCCTGCGAGGCGCCGTAGGCGTAGCGCAACTGCGCCCAGCCGGTGAGGCCCGGCTTCACGCAATGGCGCAGCGGGTAATAGCGGATGCTCGCGTTGAAATTGTCCACGAATTGCGGACGCTCCGGACGCGGGCCGATGAAGCTCATGTCCCCGTGCAGCACATTCCACAGTTGCGGCAGTTCGTCCAGCCGCGTCTTGCGGATGAGGCGGCCGACGCGCGTGACACGGTCGTCATGCGTACTGGCGAAGCGCGCCACGCCGTCGCGCTCGGCATCCGTGCGCATGCTGCGGAACTTCACCAGCCAGAACGTCCGGCCGTGTTCGCCCACCCGCTCCTGCCGATAGAACACCGGCGCGCCTGGGCCTGATTCGATCCGGATCGCCAGCGCCGTCAGCAGCATTAACGGCCAGGTCAACGCAATCATGATCAACGCCGCGGCGAGGTCGAAGCTGCGCTTGATCAGCCTGCGCAAGGGCGAAGTGTTGAAGCCATCCGAGAACACCAGCCAGGAAGGGTTGGCGAGATTCATGCGGATCTGGCCGGATTCGCGCTCGAAGAAATCCGCAAGCTCCACCACCGCAATGCCGGACTGCTTGCATTCCAGCAGTTCCGTCATCGGCAAACCCGCGCGGCGGTCGTCCGGACCGACCACGATCTCGTCTACCTGCATCCGGTGGGCCAGCGCGTACAACGAACGATGCGGGTGCACCAGCCGGTTGGCCGGCACCTGCGCGGCCTCCTTGCCCATCGGCACGTAGCCGATGATGCGGAAACCGCGGCAATCCGAGCGCCGCCGCATGCGCTGCGCGATCTGCGCCGCGCGCGCGCCGGCACCCAGCACCAGCACGCGCCGCTTGAACAGGTCGGCATCAATCAGGCGCAGAAACACGACCCGGAACGCGGCCACCACGACGAACCCGACCACCAGCGCGATCCCCAGCACGCCGCGGCCGATGTAGGTCGGCGGAACCATGTAGTAGAGCACCAGCAGTGCGCTGCCGCCGAGCATGAACCCGACCGCCTGGCGCGTGAACAGCCCGCGCCAGTTGGCACGCAGATGGTTTTGATAGAGGCCCAGCGCGACCATACCCAGCACCACCATCAACGCGACCAGCAAGGCGCGCAGACGCAACGCGTGCCCGAATTGTATTTGCGTGACCGGGTCGCCCCAGTAGCGCAGCCCGATCGCGCAATACACGCAGCTCACCAGCAGCAAGAACTCCATCCCGGCGAGCAACAACTGCCAGCGCAGTGCACGCTGCCGCAACAACCGAAACATACCGCTCCTTCCCTGGAACTCGTCCTTCGTGCAACTCCGGTGACGCCAACCCAGCCACGTTTCGTAAGTAGCAGCTTCCTGCTGCGAATGCATCGAATCCGTGAAGCCGGTAACCCGCACCCTCCATTCCGGCGCGAGTACGAAATGCAAACTTAACTCATGCTGGCGTGGACAAAGCGTGACCGTCGCGCAGCGCTCGCAAACGCGTATCATTCCGGGACTCTGGACCAGGTTCGTGGCGGGTCGGAGCGGGTTCCAAATCAAGGAGAAACACCATGTGTGGAATTGTTGCCGCCGCCGCCCAGCGCGATGTCGTGCCGATCCTGCTCGCCGGCCTGCGTGCGCTGGAGTACCGCGGCTACGACTCCGCCGGCATTTCGGTACTGGCCCACGGCAGCCTCGAGCGTCTGCGCATGCCCGGCAAGGTGCGCGAACTGGAATCGCGTTATCAGGCGCAGCCGATCGCCGGCCACACCGGCATCGCGCACACCCGCTGGGCCACGCATGGCGTGCCCAACGAAGCGAATGCACATCCGCATCTTTCACAAGGCGCGGTCGCGGTGGTGCACAACGGCATCATCGAGAACCACGCCGAATTGCGCGAGCAATTGACCGAGGCCGGCTACCGCTTCGATTCGCAGACCGACACGGAAGTGATCGCGCACCTGATCCATCACGGGATGGCGAAGGGCGCCGGCTTGCGCGAAGCGGTGATCGCCGCGACCCAGCGCCTGCACGGCGCCTACGCGATCGCGGCGATCTCGAAGGACGAACCCGGCCACGTGGTCGGCGCGCGCCGCGGCAGTCCGTTGTGCGTCGGCATCGGCATCGGCGAACACTTCCTGGGTTCCGACGTGCAGGCGCTGATCAAAGTCACCAATCGCATCGTGTATCTGGAAGAAGGCGACGTGGTGGAGATCGAGCGCGAGAAGATGCAGGTCTGCGACGCGCAGGGCAATCCGGTCGCGCGTGCGGTGCGCGAAAGCGAGTTGTCGGCCGACGCGGTCGAGCGCGGCGAGTTCCGCCATTACATGCTGAAGGAGATCCACGAACAGCCGACCGCGATCGCCAACACGCTGGAAGGCCGCATCAGCGAGAACCGCGTGCTGCCGAACATCTTCGGCGTGGATTCGCCGAAGCTGCTGGCGCAAGTGAGGCGCGTGCAGATCGTCGCCTGCGGCACCAGCTTCCATGCCGGCATGGTCGCGCGTTACTGGCTGGAAGGCATCGCCGGACTACCGTGCAACATCGAGGTCGCCAGCGAATATCGGTACCGGCACGTGGTGGTCTCGCCGGACACGCTGTTCGTGGCGATTTCGCAATCCGGTGAAACCGCAGACACCCTGGCCGCGATGCGCGAAGGCAAGCGCCACGGCTATCTGGGCACGCTGGCGATCTGCAACGTGCCCGAATCGAGCCTGGTGCGCGAAGCGGATTTGCACCTGATGACGCGTGCCGGCCCGGAGATCGGCGTGGCCTCCACCAAGGCCTTCACCACCCAGCTCGCCGCACTGGCGCTGCTGGTGCTGGAGCTGGCGCGCATCAACGGCATCGAGGAAAGCCGCTACACGCAACTGGTGACCGAGCTTGCCAGCCTGCCGCGCCTCATCAGCGAAGCGTTGGCGATGGAGCCGGAAATCGCCCGACTCGCGGAGCGTTTCGTCAACAAGCACCATGCGCTGTTCCTCGGGCGCGGCGCGCAATTTCCCGTGGCGCTGGAGGGCGCGCTCAAGCTCAAGGAGATTTCCTACATCCACGCCGAAGCCTATCCTGCGGGCGAACTGAAGCACGGCCCGCTGGCGCTGGTGGACGAGGACATGCCAGTGATCGCGGTCGCACCGAACAATCAGCTGCTGGAAAAACTGAAATCGAATCTCGAGGAAGTGCGTGCGCGCGGCGGCGAGCTGTTCGTGTTCGCCGACGAGACCGCGATGGTGTCCTTGAACGGCGCGCGCGGACACTTGATCAAGGTACCCGGCGGCAGTCACTTCATTGCACCTGCGGTGTTCACCCTGCCGCTGCAACTGCTCGCCTACCACGTCGCCGTGCTGCGCGGCACCGACGTGGACCAGCCGCGCAACCTGGCGAAATCGGTGACCGTGGAGTAAGCGGCTGGACTAATCCACGAACGCGATCCGGTCCAGATCCACATTGCCGCCGCTGAGGATCAGGCCCACGCGTTTGCCGCGGAACCGCTCGCGTTGCGCGAGCAGCGCGGCGAGAACGGTTGAAGAAGAAGGCTCGATGGTTTGTTTGAGATGCGTCCACAGCAGGCGCATGGCGGAGAGCACCTGATCGTCGCTGACGGTCACGACCTCGATGGCTTGGTCGCGCAGCATTTCGAAATTGATCTCGCCGATCGTGGCACGCAGGCCGTCGCAGATCGTATCCGGCTTGATATCGGTGACGCGCTCGCCGCGTCGCAGGGATTGATAGCCGTCGTCCGCGCCGGCCGGCTCCGCCGCGATCAGCCGTGTTTCCGGCGCCAGCGCGCGCGCAACGATGGCGGTGCCGGACATCAGGCCGCCGCCGCCGAGCGGCGCGATCAGCGCATCCAGTTCCGGCATCTGTTGCAGTAACTCCAGCGCCGCGGTGCCTTGCCCGGCGATGACGTTGTGATCGGCATACGGATGCACCAGTGTCGCACCGGTTTCGCGCTGGATTTTTGCGGCGGCTTCCTCGCGCGCATCCAGTGTCGGCGCGCAATGATGCAGGACCGCACCAGCCGCTTCGATGTTGGCAAGCTTGGCGCGCACCGCGCCTTCCGGCACCACCACGTGTGCCGGGATGCCGCGCGTTCGCGCGGCCAGCGCCAGCGCCGCGCCATGGTTGCCGGAGGAGTGCGTCACCACGCCGCGCGCCGCTTGTTCGTCGCTCAACGCCCACACCGCATTGCAGGCGCCGCGGAATTTGAAGGCGCCGCCCCGCTGCAGGTGTTCGCATTTGAAATGCAGCTTCGCGCCGGCCAGTTCGTCCAGCGCGTCGGCACGCATCACCGGCGTCACCACCGCGTGCTCGGCGATACGCGCTGCGGCCGATCGGATGTCTGCGATACTGAGGGTCTGGGTCGGGTTCATGCGGACCTCACTGCGGAATCGGAATCTTAGCGGGATACACCATGAATGCCTCGACCGAGCCCCGAAACGATACCGTGGTAAGACTCGCCGATTACCAGCCCCCCGCCTGGCGGGTGGAGCGCATCGAGCTCACTTTCGATCTCGACATTGACGAAACGCTGGTCAGCGCACGCCTGCACCTGCACCGCGATCGCGACGAGCCGCTGCGGCTGGACGGCGAAGAACTGGAACTGCTGGAAGCCACGCTGGACGGTCGCGCGCTTGCATCTTCCGAGTACATGCTCGATGCGTGCAGCCTCACCATTCCCGCCGCGCGCGATGGCAGCGTGCTGGAAACGAAGGTGCGCATCGCACCGACGCGCAACACCGCGCTATCGGGTTTGTATCTGTCCGGTTCGCGCGAAGCCGGCTTCCTGCTGACGCAGTGCGAAGCACAGGGCTTCCGTCGCATCACCTTCTTTCCCGATCGCCCGGACGTGTTGGCGAAATACACCGTCACGCTGCGCGCCGATCGCGCGCGCTTTCCGGTGCTGCTGGCTGGCGGCGATCCGGACGGGGTCGGCGAGTTGTCCGATGCCCGCCACTGGGCGCGCTTCGTGGATCCGTACCCCAAGCCCGGTTACCTGTTCGCGCTGGTCGCCGGGCATCTGGAGAAACTCGAGCGCGCGTATCGCACCGCGGATGGGCGCGATGTCACGTTGCGCATCTTCGCGGAAGCCGATGCGATCCATGGCTGCGCTTACGCGATGGATGCGCTGGAGCGCGCGATGCGCTGGGATGAGCGCGTGTACGGACGCAATTACGACCTGGCCATCTTCAACGTCGTCGCCACGCACGATTTCAACATGGGCGCGATGGAGAACAAGGGCCTCAACATCTTCAACGCCAAGTACCTGCTGGCCGATCCGGATACCACCACGGACGATGAATACCGCCACATCGAAGCGGTGATCGCCCACGAGTATTTCCACAACTGGAGCGGCAACCGCGTCACCTGCCGCGACTGGTTCCAATTGTCGTTGAAGGAAGGCTTCACCGTGTTCCGCGAGCAGCAGTTCTGCGGCGACATGCAATCGGCGGCGCTGCAGCGTATTGACGAAGTCGCCACTTTGCGGCGCGTGCAGTTTCCGGAGGACGCGGGCCCGCTGGCGCACCCGGTGCGCCCGGCCGAGTACACGGCGATCGACAATTTCTACACGCCGACGGTTTACGAAAAGGGCGCGGAACTGATCCGGATGATCGCCGGACGCCTCGGCGCGGAACGCTTCCGCCGCGGCACCGATCTTTACTTCGCGCGTCACGACGGTCAGGCGGCGACGATCGAGGATCTGCTCGCCGCGCTGGGTGAGGCCAACGATCTGGATCTCTCCCCATACCTTGCCTGGTACGCGCAAGCGGGCACGCCGCAGGTGAGCGCAAGCGGCGACTACGATCCGGTCGCGCGCACTTATGCGCTGACGCTGACGCAGCACACTGCCCCCACGCCCGGGCAGCAGGACAAATCGCCCTTGCCGATACCGGTGCGCATCGCGCTGTTCGCTCCCGATGGCCGGCGCATCCCGATGCGCTCGCATGACCAGCCCGAGCGCGTGCACCAGGAATGCGTGCTGGAACTGGTGCAACGGGAGCAACGTTTCGTGTTCGTGCAGGTGGACGCACGACCGGTGCCTTCATTGCTGCGCGGTTTCTCCGCACCGGTGCAATCGCATTACACGTATGCGCCGCGCGAACTCGCGCTGCTGCTGCGTCACGAGAGCGAGGGTTACGACCGCTGGAATGCCGGTCAGCAGCTGGCCGCCGCCGCCTACGACGCCCTGCACGCCGGGGCGCAGGATCGATCCTCGCTGGATGCGTGGTGCGCCGCGTTGGCGGAGTCGCTCGAGGCGGATGCGACGCAGCTCGATCCCGCATTGCTCGCCGAGTTGCTGACGCCGCCCTCCCTGATCGAGCTGGGTACGCGCCACGAACCGCTCGATCCCGAACGCGTGTATCTGGCGCGCGAGGCACTGGAGAACATGCTCGCAGGCAAGCTGGGTGCACGTCTGCACGCGGGGTACCGCGAATTGCATCAGGGCGAAACCGGTGCACTGGATGCGCCCGCGCAGGCGCGTCGCCGCCTGAAAGGCCGCGTGCTGGTGCTGCTGCTGCGCGCCGATCCGCGGGCGGGTTCGGAATTGGCCGTTGCGCAATACCGGCAGGCGCGCAGCATGACGGATCGCCTGTCCGCAATGGCTGCACTGGTGCGCCTCGGTGCACCGCAGGCCGAAGAAATCCTGCGTGATTTTCGTTCGCGCTACGACGGCAAGCCGCTGGTCCTGGACAAGTGGTTTGCATTGCAGGCGCAGGTGCCTGCGCGGGAAACCCTTGCGCGCGTGCAGGCCTTGAGCGCCGATCCCGCTTTCAGCCTGCACAATCCCAATCGCGTGCAGTCACTGCTGGGTGCGTTCGCGCGCGGCAACCCACCGGGCTTCAATCGCCCGGATGGCGCGGGTTACCGCTTCATCGCCGACAAGGTGGTCGAAATTGACGCGCTGAACCCGCAGAACGGCGCGCGACTGGCCAAGGCGTTCGAGAGCTGGCACAAGCTGGAACCGCGACGGCGCGCGGCGGCACAAGCGGTGCTGGACGAGCTGAATCAGCGCGCCGGTCTTTCGCGCGACCTCGCCGATGTCCTGTCACGCATGCGCGGTTGATGCGCTGCAATGCCTGAACACGAATTTACGTGCGAGAGGTGTATCGTCTCTGCGATGCATCCATTGCGGATCGAATCATGAAAATCGCGCTGCTCGCCACCGCACTGCTGCTCCTGGGCGGCTGCGTCATGCCGCCGGACTACGTCCGCTCCGATGGCGGCTACTACTCAGCGCCCGATGGCTATTACCCGGACAGCGGCTATGGCTATGGCGGCTATGACTACGGAGACGGCGGCGACAGCTATTACGGCGGCGGCTGCATCAACTGCGGCTCGCTGAGTGTCGGTGTCGGCTACGGCTATCCCGGTTATGGCTATGGTGGTTACGGGTATGGCTACGGCGGATATGGGTACGGCGGCTATCCGTATGCCGGAGGCCATCACGGCCATCGCCACGACGGTCACGATGGGCATTGGGACCATGGCGGCACGAATCATGACGACCACGGCCACTGGACCGGCGGTCATGATGGGCACAGCAGCTGGAGCGGTGGCGGGCCCGGCAACGGGCACCATGAGCATCGTGATCGCGACAGTCGCGATCGCGACCGCGGGTCGTCATGGACGCCGCAAAAGCGGGATCCGGCTATCAACCGTTGATGTCTGCCGCAATCAGGGCTCGATCGAATCCAGGGTGTAATCGAGATCCTGCAAGTTGCGCTCGATCGCGTTGATCTGCCCGGCGCGATGGATCTCGCCATTCGCGTGCACCTGCTCGGCCATCAGCTCCAGCCGGCCCTGCTCCACGAATGCATCGTGGCGTTGGCACACTTCCTCGAATTCACCCGGAACCGCTGAGAAGGTCATGACATTCCCCCTGTGAGGATGGCTGGAATCATCGTTCCGAGTACCTGCAGGAGACATGCCATTCGTCCCGAACTGCGACACGGCGCACAGAAACTTTTGTGACAATCAGGCCTCAATGCGGCGTTCGGCCTCGCCTTCAATTCTCCAGCGTTTTTTAACGTACTATTTACGTTTGCGCCCTGATACTGGCCGCGCAAACCCGCCAGGCGGGTGATGCGCTCAGCCTTGTTGTACGCTAGTACCGGTTCAACGTTTCTGGCGCCCGGCACACGGTCTTCCTGGATTCCCCCTGTTCCTGACGACCGCCGGGCGCCAGTCCTTTTCGGAGTGGCTTGAAAGCGGCTGCGCTCGACAGCTCGCGTTTTCAAGCCACGATTCTTCGGCGGCATCCGCAAACCGGCAGTGCATCCTCCCGCCGGCGCGCGATCGGCCCCTGACCTCCGATCTCAGCGCGCTCGCATGACGCCATGCGCCGGCGGGAGTGCAGGACACTCAATGCAGCGAGCGTGCCAAGACTCGTCACGCCGCGAGCGCCGCTAAACTATCGTGATGAATTTTTACGACGTCATCGTGGTGGGTGGGGGCCACGCCGGCACCGAAGCGGCGCTGGCCTCGGCGCGCGTCGGCGCGCGCACCCTATTGCTGACGCACAACGTCGAGACCATCGGCGCGATGAGCTGCAATCCCGCAATCGGCGGCATCGGCAAGGGCCATCTGGTCAAGGAGATCGATGCACTGGGCGGCGCGATGGCACATGCCGCCGACCGCGCCGGCATCCAGTGGCGCACGTTGAATGCATCCAAGGGTCCGGCGGTACGCGCCACGCGCTGCCAGGCCGACCGCGCGCTCTACCGCACCGCGATCCGCCGCATGGTGGAGACCCAGGCGAACCTGCACGTGTTCCAGCAGGCGGTGGACGACCTGATCATCGAGAACGGCCGCGCGGCGGGCGTGGTCACGCAGATGGGTTTGCAGCTGCGCGCACACGACGTGGTGCTGACCACCGGCACATTCCTGTCCGGCAAGATCCACATCGGTTTCGCCAATTATTCTGGCGGTCGCGCGGGCGACCCTCCCGCAACCGCGCTCGCGCAACGCCTGCGCGAACTGCCACTGGGCGCGGATCGCCTGAAGACCGGCACGCCGCCGCGCATCGACGGCCGCAGCATTGATTACTCCGCTTTCACCGAGCAGCCCGGCGATGATCCCGCGCCGGTGTTCTCGTATCTCGGTTCGCGTCACGAACATCCGCGCCAGGTTTCGTGCTGGATCACGCACACGGCGGAGCGCACGCACGAGATCATCCGCGCGGCGCTCGATCGCTCGCCGCTTTACACCGGCAAGATCGAAGGGGTCGGCCCACGTTATTGCCCCTCGATCGAGGACAAGGTGGTGCGTTTTGCGGAAAAGGCTTCGCATCAGATCTTCATCGAACCGGAAGGGCTCGACACAAGCGAGATTTATCCCAACGGCATTTCCACCTCGTTGCCGTTCGACGTGCAGGAAGAGCTGGTGCACTCGATCCGCGGCTTCGAGCATGCGCACCTCACCCGGCCCGGTTATGCGATCGAGTACGACTACTTCGATCCGCGCGGGCTGCATCCCTGGCTGGAAACGAAAGCCATTCCCGGCTTGTACTTCGCCGGGCAGATCAACGGCACCACCGGTTACGAGGAAGCCGCCGCGCAAGGTCTGTTGGCCGGCCTGAATGCCGCGCGCGCATCGCGCGAACAGTCGCCATGGTGGCCGCGGCGCGACGAAGCCTACATCGGAGTGCTGGTGGACGATCTCACCACCAACGGCACGATCGAGCCGTACCGGATGTTCACCTCGCGTGCGGAATATCGTCTGCATTTGCGCGAAGACAACGCCGACCTGCGGCTGACCGAGCAAGGCCATGCACTCGGCGTGGTGCCGCACGAGCGTTACGACGCGTTGTGCCGCAAGCGCGAGGCGGTGGAGCGCGAAACGCAACGGCTGCGCGCGTTGCATGTCGCGCCGATGAACGCGCGCGGCGCGGCGCTTGCGGAATCGCCGCTGGCGATCACGCTGAGCCGCGAATGCAACGCGCTGGAACTGCTGCGCCGCCCGGAACTGGACTATGCCAAGCTCACTGCAATCGAAGGCTTCGGCCCGGCACTCGCGGATGAAAGCGCAGCGTTGCAGGTCGAGGTGCAGGCGAAATACGCGGGTTACCTCGAACGCCAGCGCGAGGAGATCGCGCGCGCGCAACGGCACGAATCCACGCTGATCCCGCAAGGGTTCGACTACGACGCGGTGCGCGGGCTGTCGGCCGAGGTGCTGGCCAAGCTCAAGGCGGCGCGGCCGGAGAGCATCGGCCAGGCGCAGCGGATCAGCGGCGTCACACCGGCCGCGATCTCGCTGCTGCTGGTGCACCTGTGCCGCAGGCCGCAGCGAGAGGTTGCGTAGTTGCGCGCAAAGCGCGTCTGCAGTGCCGCCAATGCCGCCAGAACGCCATCCACGGCCCAGCACTCCGTGGCTGCCTTTTGATTCTCGCGATCGCGGATCGCAAAAAGGACACATGGCCGGATTCAAACGGTTGTATTAATCTAGCCCCGCCTTCCTTGACAGGCTTTTGGGGACGACCATGCCGCGCATCCGCATCCTCGCCGGCGCACTCGCGCTGGCCATTTCCGGCAGCGCCGCTGCCGCACAGTTCGACAACGTGATCGTGTTCGGCGACAGCCTGAGCGACAACGGCAACCTCTCCATCGCCGAGCAGTTGCCGTTCGCGCCATCGCGTTTCACCACCAATCCCGGCCTGGTCGCGATGGAACACGTATCCGATTTTTATGGCATCACCTTGACGCCCTCGCTTGCCGGTGGCACCGACTTCGCGTTCGGCGGCGCGGGACTGAACAACAATTCGCCCGGCACGCCCTCCTCGGTGCCGACCCTGCCGATCCAGTTGCAGGCGTATCTCTCCGCAACCGGCGGCGCGGCGGATCCGAATGCGCTCTATTCGGTCTGGGGCGGCGCCAATGACTTGTTCTACACCGCAACTTCCGTCGGAGCCGCGGCTACCGCGCAACAACTGATCGCCCAGACCATCCAGGCCCAGGTCCAGCAGGCGATCGCCGGCAACGTGATTCCGAACGATCCCGCCGCGATCGCTGCGCTCACCGCGCAGATCACGCCCCTCGTCACCCAGCAAGTCACTGCACAAGTCGAAGCCGCCGCGGGCGTTTCCACCCTGATGGATGCGGCGCAGGCGCAAGCCAGCATGCAGCAGGCCGCGCAGACCGAGCTCGGCCTGATCGCGCAACTCGGCCAGGCGGGCGCCAAACGCGTCATCGTGTTCAACCTGCCCGATGTTGGACAGGTGCCCTCTTCACTGGCGCAGGGCCCCGAGACTGCGGCGCAGATCACCGGGCTTTCGATCGTCTATGACAGCGCCTTGAACGCGGGGCTTGCGCAAACCGGCGTGGACATCATTCCGATTGACACTTTCGGGTTGCTGCACGAAGTGATCGCCGATCCGTCGCGGTATGGCTTCACCAATGTCACCGACGCCGCCTGCGGCCTCACTTCGACTTCGCTGCTGTGCGGGCCGCAAGGCTCGGGCGCGCCCTTCACCTATGCGCCCGGCACCGATCAAAGCTTTCTTTTCGCAGACGGTGTCCATCCGACCACCGCAGCGCATGCCTTGGTCGGCCAGTACGTGGTATCGGTAATCCAGGCGCCGGGCCAGCAGTCGCTGCTCGCGGAAGCTCCGCTCGCCGTCACCGATTCGGTGAACCACAGCCTGCGCAACCAGGCGCTCTCCGGCATGAACCAGCCGAGCCAGGGCGTGCGCTGGTTCGCCAATTACGATTTCAACCAGCAGAAGCTGGACGCAACCATCAACACGCCCAAAAGCGACAACAACCAGAGCACGCTGACGGTGGGCGCGGATGTGCATCCGGACGAACACCTCAGCGTCGGCATGGCGCTGAGCGGCGCCAACCATCGAGACAGCTACGACAACAACGCCGGCGGCTTCAAGCTGCAGGAGTATCTGGCTTCGGCGTACGCGATGTACGGCTGGCAGCAGGGTTACCTCGGTGCGGTCGGCAGCGTCGGCCAGCTCAACTATCACGACATCAACCGCAACATCGTGCTCGGTCCGGCCCTGCGGCATGAGAGCGGCTCCACTTCGGGTTCGCACGTCGCGCTTGCGTTCACGGGCGGCTGGTTGTTCGGTTCGGATGCCCTGCGCACCGGTCCGTATGCGGACGTCGGTTATCAGCGCATCCGCGTCAGCGGCTTCGCCGAAAACGGCGGCGACAGCACCGCGATGACTTTCGCCCGTCAGGAGCGCGAAGCGCTGATCGGCACGCTGGGCTGGCAGGTGATCGGCAATTGGCAAGCCGGCGGCACCGCGCTGCATCCCTACGCGCAGGTTGCCTGGAACCACGACAGCAAGGCCGATCCGCGCGAGGTGCGTGCAGGCCTGGTCAACATGCCGGGCACGTTCGGAATGCCTGGCTTCGTCCCCGACAAGACCTGGGGAAGCGCGGGTGTGGGGCTGAATGCGCAATTCAGCCCGGACTTCTCGGCCTGGGTCAGCTACGACGGCCGCTTCTCCGACAGCAATGAGCGTGACAACAGCTTGAACGTGGGAGCCAAGCTGAGCTTCTGAATCCGGCGCACGCGCGCTGCTGCAGCCGCCGCGGGCGGCGTGCGGAATGAGGGAAGTGGGGCGGAGGGTCCAACAAAAAAGCCGCGCATCATGCGCGGCTTTTTGTTGGGTCAAATGACCGCTTCGGTCATTTCCTCTTCTTCTTGCTGTACTGGTTATACAGCGCTTCCGCCTGATCGTGCAGCGCGCTGGCGGCATCGTGCGAGAGCTCGGTGGTCTGCCCGTTCTCATCGTGCTGGTTCAGCACCAAACCGCCATTGTCGTCCCAGCCCACGCGATCGGTGGAAGTAACCGGCGCACCCTTCTTCGCACGGGTTTCCTGCACCACCACCCACGGATGCCCACCCTTGTAAGCGTAGTCGGTGCTCGTGTAATTGCCCTTGTCGCCGTGGTCCACCAACTGGCGGATGAATTCCACGCCGTCCTTGTCGGAGAAAATCTGCCAGCTCTTCGCAGCCTCGTCGTTGGACGCCGTGCCCTGGGTCACCTTCATGCCGCCGATGCGGTTCTGCGTTGCCTTGAAGTCCGACAGCATCTTGTCGGCCGCGGTCGGCTCGGCGATCAGTTTCAGATCCACCTTTGCGGGCGCGTTGTGGGTCAGCACCGGCGCCTGCAGCGTCGTGGAATAGGTGCGGCCACTGTTCTGCATCTGCGCCTCGAGCACGTAGATATCGGACTGCTTGATCTGCTTGGGGTTGAAGCTGACGCTGAATTGCTGCGGGAATTGCGGCGGCGCGAACGCCTGACTGTTCACCGGCACGCCCGGCTGCTGGGTGACATCCATCAACGTCAGTTCTAGCTTGGCGTCGGGGGCCACCTGCACGCTGGGATCAGCCAGCGTGACCGTCCCCGTAACGGCCGTCGGCTGCGGTGCCGCTTGCTGGGCAGGAGCGGCCTGATTGGAGGAAGAGCCGCAACCGCCGAGCAACAGGCCGGCGATCACCAGCGGCAGAACGAGCTTGCGCATGACGAATCCTTTTCAACGAGAGAGCGCCGCGGCGTTGCGCGCGGTGAGCCGATAATCGTAGCGGGCATGCGGATTCTACGAAAGTCCACGTCAGCATGACCTTTGGCTACTCCCGAAAAAGTGTGGATCGCGTTAACGTGGCGTGATCGCTTTGCCGTGGGGAAAATCCGATGTACCCGCTCATCTGTGCGGCTTCCTCCCGCGCTGCTTCGCGCGTGCTGCTCGCTTGCGCGCTGGCCGGCATGACAGCCGCCGTGATGGCCCGGCCGGCCGGCCATGCCCCGTCCACCTCGGCGCAACGCGACGCCGCCTGGCAGCAACATCAGGCCATGCGCGCGGATTCGCCATTCGCCGTGCACTGGCGCTCCATCGGCCCGACCAAGCAGGGCGGCCGCGTGGTCGCGATCACCGGCGTGCCGGGTCAGCCGTACACGTTCTACATCGCCTATGCGAGCGGCGGCGTCTGGAAAACCACCGACAACGGCGCGCACTTCTCCCCGCTGTTCGATCGCATGCCGACCATGGTGATCGGCGCCATCGCGGTGGACCCTTCCCATCCGCAAACGCTCTGGGTCGGCACAGGCGAAGCCAATTCCTCGCGCTCGTCCTACGGCGGCATGGGGATGTTCCGCTCCAACGACGGCGGCAAGACCTTCCAGCCGGCCGGTCTGGCGGATTCCGATCGCATCGCGCGGATCGTGGTGGATCCAAAGGATTCCAGCACCGTATACGTGGCCGCGCTCGGCAAGCTCTACACCACCGGCGGACAGCGCGGCGTGTATCGCACGCGCGACGGTGGCAAGACCTGGCAGCAGGTGCTGGCCGGCTCCACGCCGTGGACCGGAGCGGTTGATCTGACCATGGACCCGCGCAATCCGGACGTGCTGTACGCGGCGCTGTGGGATCGCAAGCGCACCGCCTGGAACATGACTTACTCCGGCAACGGTTCCGGCATCTGGAAGAGCACCGATGGCGGCGATCACTGGACGCAACTGAGCAACGGCTTTCCGCATGATGACAAGGTCGGCCGCATCGGGCTGGCGATCGCGCCGTCGCACCCGGATACGCTTTATGCCAGCGTGGATGACTGGACGCCGCTGCCCGCCGCCGAGCGCGACATGGGCGACAGCCCGCTTTCGCCCGCACGACTGAAGACGATGACGAAGGCGGAATTCCTGCGCCAGGATCCGCAACAGGTCGAGCGCTTCATCCGCCAGAACGATCTCGATACCGATCTGTCCGCGGCCAGGTTGATGGACATGGTCAAGGACGGCACGGTCAGCATGGACGAAATCCGCAAGCAGTTGTCGGATGCCAACGCAAACCTGTTCGACACCGACATCGAGGGGCTGGTGGTGTACCGCTCCGACGACGGCGGCGCGCACTGGCAGCGGGCGAACGACAAGCCGCTGCGCGACGTGTACTACACGTACGGCTACTACTTCGGCCAGATCCGCGTCGCGCCGGACGACGCGGATCACGTGTACGCCGAAGGCCTGCCGCTGATCGAGTCCAGGGACGGCGGCAAGAGCTGGAGCGGCCTCAACGATCCCGACGTGCACGTGGATTACCACGAGCTGCTGATCGATCCGACCGATCCGCACCGCATGCTGGTCGGCAATGACGGTGGCGCCTACATCACCTACGACGGCGGCGCGCACTGGCAGACGTTCGCGCGCATCCCGGTCGGCCAGTTCTACTCGGTCACCTACGACATGGATGATCCGTACAACGTGTACGGTGGCCTGCAGGACAATGGCGCGATGATGGGCTCATCGAAGACCGATTGGCAACGCAACGACGACTGGAAGGATGTCGGCGGCGGCGACGGCATGTACGTGCAGGTGGATCCGCGCGACAACAAGACCATCTACGCCGGCTACCAGTTCGGCTTTTACACGCGCACCGGCCCGGACGGGCGCCACGAAGTGCGCCCGCGCCCGAGTTTTGGCAAAGCGCCGCTGCGCTGGAACTGGACCACGCCGATCGAGCTGTCGCCGCACAATCAGGACATCGTCTACATGGGCGCGAACAAGCTGTTCCGCTCGCTGGACAAGGCCGAATCGTGGGCTGCGATCAGTCCCGATCTCAGCTCGTCGAAGGAACGCGGCAACGTGCCCTACGCCGGCATCGTCACGCTCGCCGAATCCCCGAAAACTTTTGGCCAGATCTGGGTCGGTACCGACGATGGCAATGTGTGGGTGACCAGCGATGGCGGGGTGAACTGGAATCATGCAGACGCGCAACTGCCGCAGCGCTGGGTCAGCCGCGTGGAGCCCTCGCATTTCGACGACCAGCGCGCGTACGTGTCGTTGAACGGCTATCGCGACGACGACATCACGCCGTACCTCTACCGCACCGATGATCTCGGCAGGCACTGGACGTCCATTTCCAAGGGCCTGCCGGACGAGGCGATCAACGTCGTGCGCGAGGACCCGGTGAATCAGGATGTTCTGTATGTGGGCACCGATCGCGGCGTGTACGTGTCGCTGGATCGCGGCAATTCCTGGCAGTCGCTGCAGGGCAACCTGCCGAACGTGCCGGTGCATGACCTCGCCATCCACCCGCGAGAGCGCGAACTGATCGCCGGCACCCACGGGCGCAGCGTGTGGATCGCCGACGTGCTACCGGTGCAGGAGCTGACCGCGAAGCTGCGCGATGAAGCCGTGCACCTGTTCCCGGTCGAGGACGTGCAGGCCGAGCGCGGCTGGCAGTCGCGGCCGATGGAATGGTTCGACGAGACCGATGATCTGCCCAAACTCGAAGGCAGCTACTGGGCGAAGCAGGCCGGGCCGGTCACGCTCACGGTGTCGAACAGTGACGGACGGGCGGTGCAGGTGCTGCACTTCGACGCCAGGCGCGGCCTCAACACCTACGCCTGGAATCTGGAACTGGACAAGGACAAGGCGCTCGCCGCGGAGCGCGCGCAATTGGCGGAGCAGCATCTCGCTCCCGCGACCGCCGACTACTCGAAGCAGCCGATCGCGCAGGCGGTGCAACTGGGCTGGCGCATCTATCCACCACCGGGCAAGTACACGCTGAAGCTGGCAGGCGCAGGCACAAGCAGCGAAACGAGCTTCGAAGTGAAAGCGCCGAACGACTACAAACCGCGCGGCAAACCCGAGCCTAAGCTGCGCGGCAAGGACAAGTGGGCGCGTCCGGAAGCTTCGCCGCAGCCTTCGGCGGCGAGCGAAGAGCGCGAAGAAGCCGGGCAATAACGGTCGGCGATGCCGGCCTCCGGCCCCTTGAGTCAAGGGCCATCAAACCCGAGGGGTTTCGGGATTGTGGAGGCATCACGGCGTGGATCGCGGCGAGGATGCCTGGCCGTTGAGCGGGCGATTCAACGAGGTATGAAGCCGGCGGCCTGACGGGCCGCCGGCCCCAATCCACTCCCCAATCCGGTGCGGGTTTGCACCCCGGCGTTCCGGAACCTAATTAAAAGTTAACGACTCGTCAAGCCTCTCTGCCGGAACTGTCAAGCCGATAGTGTTGAAAGCGCCGACTCATAACAGCGCGATATCGGCGATCACGTCGAAGCGCGTCTTGATGCGCGCCAGCAGGGCAAGACGGTTGCCGCGCAGCGCGGCATCTTCAGCCATCACCAGTACGGAATCGAAGAATGCATCGACCGGCGCCTGCAATTGCGCAAGGCCGGCGAGCGTGTCCTCGTAATCGCGCGCGCCCCGCGTGTCGGCTTGCGCACTCTGCAGCGACTGCCACAGCGTGCGTTCGGCGGATTCCTGCAACAACGATTCGTCAATCGCGCGCGCGCCCGCCTCGCGGATGTCCACGCCTTCCTTGCGCAGGATGTTGGCCACCCGCTTGTTGGCCGCGGCAAGACTTTCCGCTTCGGCACGTTGCGCGAATGCGGCGACGGCGCGCAGGCGGCGATCGAAATCCACCAGGCTCGCCGGCTCCACCGCTGCGACCGCGGCGAACTGTCCCGGTGTGAATCCTTGCTCGGCGTAATAGCCGCGCAGGCGGTCGAGGATGAAGGCGCGCAATTCCGAGGCGAGATCCGCGCGGCTGGCGACGGCCTTTTTGTCGGATTTCGCTCCGGCAACAAACGCACTTTCCGGAATCTGCTCCAGTGCATCACGCAGCAGCACGTTCAGATCGAGATCGAGCCCGCCCTCGATCAGCGTGCGCGCAAGCCCCAGCGCCGCGCGGCGCAATGCGAACGGGTCCTTGTTGCCGGAAGGCTTGAGGCCGACGGCGAAGATGCCGGCCAGCGTGTCGAGCTTGTCGGCCACCGACAGCACCTGCGCCAGCGCGCCTTGCGCGATGCCGTCGCCGGCGTTGCGCGGTCGGTAGAACTGGTCCAGCGCCTGCGCGACGTCCTCGCGTTCGCCTTGCGCGGCGGCGTAATGGCGGCCCATCACGCCCTGCAGCTCGGGGAATTCGCCGACCATCCGCGTCAACAGATCACAGCGACTGAGCGCTGCGGCGTGCGTGGCCAGCGCGGCATCCACCTGCAGCCCTTGCTCGCGCAGACGGTTGGCGATCACACGCGCGAGTTCGGCCACGCGCACGGTCTTGTCCCACAGGCTGCCCAGCGCCTTCTGCCAGGTGACTTCGCCCAGGCCCTGCTGGTGCGCGGCCAGCGGTGCTTTCAGATCTTCGTCGAAGAAAAACTTCGCATCAGCGAAGCGCGGGCGGATCACGCGCTCGTAGCCGTGGCGGATCAAAGCGGGTTCTTTCGATTCGACGTTCGCCACGCCGATGAAGCGTTCGGTCAACCTGCCTTCGCCATCGAAAACGGGAACGAATTTCTGGTTCGTTTCCATCGTCATCACCAGCGCCTCGTGCGGCACGGCGAGATAGTCGCGATCGAAGGTGCAGGCGATCGCGACCGGCCATTCGGTGAGGTTGGCAATCTCGTTGCACAGCGCATCGGAGAGACGCGCGTCGCCGCCACCATTGGCCTGCGCAACGCCGCTGACCTGCTCGCGCACACGCGCACGACGCTCGACCGGATCGGCCAGCACCTTCGCCGCACGCAGCGCATCCAGGTACGAGTCCGCATCGGCCAGAGGCACGGGCTTCGCATGCATGAAGCGATGGCCACGCGATTGCCGGCCGCTGCTCAGGCCCAGCACTTCGCCTTCGACCACCCGATCGCCGTGCAGCATCACCAGCCAGTGCACCGGCCGCACGAAGGCATCATCGTGATCGCCCCAGCGCATCGGCTTGGGGGTCGGCAATGTCGCCAGCGCTTCCGAAACGATCTGCGGCAGCAACGCCGCGGTCGGCCGACCCGGCTGCACGGCGCGGTGCACGAAGCGCTCGCCCTTGTTGTCGGTCGTGCGCTGCAACTGGTTCCACTCCACGCCGCACTTTTGTGCGAAGCCTTGCAACGCGCGGGTCGGTTCGCCTTGCGCATCCAGCGCGATATTGACGTAGGGACCGAGCGCTTCGCTGTGCTGTTCGGGTTGCGACTCGCCGACGGCGGGCACGTGCACGGCCAGCCGGCGCGGCGTGCACAACGCACGCGCGTGTTCGGCTTCCGCCGCGATGCCGCGTTTGCTCAAACCCTCGCACACTCCGCGTGCGAACGCTTGCGCCAGTTCATCAATCGCGTGGATCGGCAACTCTTCCGTGCCGATCTCGATCAGCAGAGAACGCAGTTCAGCCATGCGCGGCCTCCGCGGTTTCCGTCGCCGCGTTCTTGCCGACATACGCTTCCGCCACCGCGCGCGCCAGTGCGCGCACGCGCAGGATGTAGCGCTGGCGTTCGGTCACGCTGATCGCGCGGCGCGCGTCCAGCAGGTTGAATGCATGCGAGGCTTTGCACACCTGTTCATAAGCGGGCAGCGGCAGATTCAACGCGACCAGCTTGCTGGCTTCCGCTTCGCACGCGTCGAAGCGGTGGAACATTTCGGCCACGTCGGCGTGCTCGAAGTTGTAGGCGCTCTGCTCAACTTCGTTGCGGTGGAACACGTCGCCGTACGTGACCACGCCGTGCGGCGCGTGCGTCCAGACCAGGTCGAACACGCTGTCCACGTTCTGCAGGTACATCGCCAGTCGTTCGAGGCCGTAGGTGATCTCGCCGGTCACCGGCCTGCACTCCAGTCCGCCGGCCTGCTGGAAGTAGGTGAACTGGGTGATCTCCATGCCGTCCAGCCACACCTCCCAGCCCAGGCCCCAGGCGCCGAGCGTCGGCGATTCCCAGTTGTCCTCGACCAGGCGCAGGTCGTGCGCGAGCGGATCAATGCCCAGCTCCTTCAGCGAGCCGAAATAGCGCTCGACGATGTCGTCGGGATTGGGCTTCATCACCACCTGGTACTGGTAGTAATGCTGCAGGCGGTTCGGGTTTTCGCCATAGCGGCCGTCGGTCGGGCGCCGGCATGGCTGCACGAACGCCGCGGCCCAGGGTTGCGGTCCGAGCGCGCGCAGAAAAGTGGCCGGATGAAACGTGCCCGCACCGATCTCGATGTCCAGCGGCTGCAGCAGCACGCAACCCTGATCCGCCCAGTAGCGGTTCAAGGTCTGGATGATTTGCTGGAATGTCGGACCGGTCATCGATGCACTCAAATAAAGCGCGCTAGTATACCGACGCATGTTCAGGGCAAAGCACCGAAGGCCGTGAATCCGCACCCGCGCAACGCCGCGTCCGGGTTGGGCCGGCGCGGACGGCTGGAGCTGGAGGAAGTGCTGGCCGCGCTGGTGGTGGACGGCCTGCTCTCCGCCGATGATGCCAAGCGCCTGCGGACCGGCGCACGCGGCACCGGCAAGAATGCGCTGGAGCTGCATCCACTGGTGCTGATCGGCAACGCCAAGCTGCCGAACCGGCGCGAACCCGGGAAACCGCTCTCGATCGAGACGCTCACCGTCTGGCTGGCGGAGAAATCCGGACTGCCGTACCTGCGCATTGACCCGATGAAGATTGATGCCGGCGCGGTCACGCAGGCGGTCAGTCACGCCTACGCGCAGCGCCATCGCATCCTGCCGGTGCAGGTCGAACCCGATGCCGTGACCTTCGCTACCGCCGAGCCGTTCGACACCCGTTGGGCGGCGGACCTCTCGCACATGATCCGCCGCGAGGTCAAGCGCGTCGTCGCCAATCCGCTGGATGTCAGCCGGTATCTGCTGGAGTTCTACGGCGTGCAGCGCTCGATCGCGCTGGCGCGCGAGGCCAAGCAGGAAGACTACGACGCCTCCAAGATCCTCAACTTCGAACAGTTGCTGGAACTGGGCCAGAGTGGCGAACTCAACGCCGACGACCGCCACGTCGTGCACATCGTGGACTGGCTGCTGCAATACGCGTTCGAACAGCGCGCCTCCGACATCCATCTGGAACCGCGCCGCGAAGCCGGGCAGATCCGTTTCCGCATTGACGGCGTCATGCACAAGGTGTTCGAGCTGCCGCCGCCGGTGATGACCGCGGTGACTGCGCGGGTCAAGATCCTCGCGCGGCTGGACGTGGCGGAGAAACGCCGCCCGCAGGACGGCCGCATCAAGACCCGCTCGTCGGCCGGGCGCGAAGTGGAGTTGCGCATTTCCGACATGCCGACCGCGTTCGGCGAAAAGCTGGTGCTGCGCATCTTCGACCCGGACATCGTGGTGAAGGCGTTCTCGCAACTCGGCTTTTCCGCCGACGAGGAGAAAGCCTGGAAGCAGATGGTCGAACGCCCGCACGGCATCGTGCTGGTGACCGGCCCGACCGGTTCGGGCAAGACCACCACGCTGTATTCGACGTTGAAGCACCTCGCCACGCCGGAATTGAACGTGTGCACGGTCGAGGATCCGATCGAGATGGTGGCGCCGGAATTCAACCAGTCGCAGGTGCAGCCGGCGATCGATTTCGATTTCGCGGCCGGCGTGCGCACGCTGCTGCGGCAGGATCCGGACATCATCATGATCGGCGAGATCCGCGACCTGGAGACCGCGCAGATGGCCGTGCAGGCCTCGCTGACCGGCCATCTGGTGCTGTCCACCCTTCACACCAATGACGCGCCCTCCGCGGTCACGCGGCTGCTCGACCTGGGCGCGCCGCATTATCTGATCCAGTCCACGCTGGCGGGCGTGGTCGCGCAGCGGCTGGTGCGCATGCTGTGTCCGCATTGCAAAGTCGAGAGCACGCAGGATGAAGACGCCTGGCGCGCGCTGATCCACGGCTGGGAGCTGCCCGTTCCTCAACGCGTGTTCGCGCCGAAAGGCTGCCTGGAATGCCGCAACACCGGCTACCTCGGCCGCACCGGCATCTACGAGATGATGCCGATCAGCCCGAAGCTGCGCGCGATGATTTCACCGCAACTGGATCTCGGCGGTTTTTCCGCCACCGCGCTGGCCGAAGGCATGCGCCCGCTGCGCATCTCCGCGGCGGCGCAGGTGGCGCGCGGGATCACCACGGTGCAAGAAGTTCTGAACGTGTTGCCCGCCGAATGAAAAAACCCCTTTTGCTTATCCAGACCGGCGAAGCACCGGAGCCCATCCTTGCGCGTCTCGGCAGTTTCGCACAGTGGTTCCGCGCCGCGATGCGCGTGCAACCCGGACAGGTGCGCGCGGTACGCGTGGACGCGGGCGAAAAATTGCCGGCACCGAAGGAAGTCGCGGGCGCGGTGATCACCGGTTCCGGCGCGATGGTCACCGACCGCGCAGCCTGGAGCGAGAACACCGCCGCGTGGTTGCGTGGTGCGATGGATGCGGAACTGCCGCTGTTCGGCGTGTGCTACGGACATCAATTGCTGGCGCATGCACTGGGCGGCACCGTCGGCTGGCTGCCGGGCGGGCGCGAGATCGGGACGCAGCCGATCCGCCGCAATGAACACGATGACAGGTTGCTCGACGGCATGCCGGTGGATTTTCCCGCGCACACGACGCATCGGCAAAGCGTGCTGGAAGCGCCGCGCGATGCGCGCGTGCTGGCGCGTTCGGCGGCCGATCCGCATCAGATCCTGCGTTATGGCGAGAACGCGATTTCCACCCAGTTCCATCCGGAATTCAATACGCATTTCATGCGCGCGTACCTGCGCAGCCGCGAGTCCACGTTGATCGAAGAGGGTTTCGACATTCCGGCCCTGCATCGCGAGATACAGGCCACGCCGGATGCGCGCGGGTTGCTGCGGCGGTTCGCGCGGGCGGCTTTGCGTAGGGCGGGTCTTGACCCGCTGGCGGGTTAAAACCCGCCCTACACGCGCATCCTCCGCATCACCGCACCCCTCGACACAAACGCGAACACGATGCCGAATCCGAATCCGGCCACGTGCGCCCACCACACCACCGTGCCGAAACTCGGCCCGGCCAGCGTGAACAGCAGTTGCAGCAACACCCACATGCCGATCATCAACCAGGCCGGCACGCGCACGAATTCGAAATAGAGCCCCAGCGGCAATACCAGTCCGAGGTGCGCGCGCGGGAACAGCGCCAGATACGCGCCGACCACCGCCGACACCGCGCCGCTGCATCCGACGATGGGCGCATTCGCGCCGGAAAGGGTGAGCGCACCCACCAGATTGGCGAACGCGCCGCCGAGCAGGAACAGCAGCAGGAACCGTTGCCCCCCCAGTGCGCGCTCGCCCGAAAAACCGAAGATCACCAGGAACAGGATATTGCCGACCAGATGCAGCCAGTCGGCATGCATGAACAGCGCGGTGAACAACCGCAACCACGCCCAACCGGGCAAGGACTGCCGCGTGTCGAACAGATGCGCCGGCACCGTGCCCCAACGCGCCAGTACCGCATAGCGCGCATCGGGTGCTGCCAGTGCTAGCCAGCAGAACATCGCTACGCAGGCGACTACCAGCAATGGCGTGGCCCAGCGAAAGGTGCGGCGATGGCGGGTGGGTACATGGACGAACATGGGCCGACACGCTAGCGCGCTTTGTTCCCCCGTGCAGTGACGTCCGCCGGAGATGAAAAAAATGACATCGTCATTCCGGCGCCGCACGGAGCGTAAGCCGGGATGACGGTTCTAACGCAATCGCACGCGCGCGAAGTTTCGTTTTCCTACCTGCAACACACCTTCGAAGCCCGGTGCGAACATCCGCTGCGCGTCTTCCACCACCTGCGAATCAATCCGCACCGCGCGTTCCCTGATCTTGCGGTTGGCTTCCGAATTGCTCGCCGTCAGGCCCGCGGCGGTCAGCAACGCCGGCAGGCGCAGACCCTCGGCTGAAACCGGAATCTCGTTCAGCGGCAGCAGTGCGGTGTCACCCTCGCCGCGAACCACCGCGTGCCAGCCGGCAATCGCGCGTTCGGCCTCGGCTGCATCATGGAAGCGCGTGGTCAATTCGCGCGCCAGTTCCAGCTTGAAATCGCGTGGGTTGACGGCGCCGCTTCCGGCTTCGCGCTTCATCCGCGCGATGTCCTCCAGCGACTTGTCGAAAGACAGCAGTTCGAACCAGCGCCACATCAGCGCATCGTCAATCTTCATCGTCTTGGTGACGATCTCGATCGCCGGTTCGTTGATGCCGATGTAGTTGCCAAGCGACTTGGACATCTTGTGCACGCCGTCCAGGCCTTCCAGCAGCGGCATGGTCAAGACGATCTGCGGCGGCTGACCGGCGGCTTCCTGCAAACCGCGGCCCATCAGCAGATTGAACTTCTGATCGGTGCCGCCGAGCTCGACATCGGCTTTCAACGCGACCGAGTCGTAGCCCTGCACCAGCGGATACAGGAACTCATGGATCGCGATCGGCTGCTGCGCGACATAGCGTTTCGCGAAATCATCGCGCTCGAGCATGCGCGCCACGGTGTGCGAAGCGGCCAGCCGGATCATGCCCGCCGCATCCATCCTGCCGAACCATTCGGAGTTGAAACGCAGTTCGGTGCGTTCGCGATCCAGCACCTTGTAAACCTGCGCCGCGTAGGTTTCGGCGTTGGCCTGCACTTCTTCGCGTGTCAGCGGCTTGCGGGTGACGTTCTTGCCGGTGGGATCCCCGATCATCCCGGTGAAATCGCCGATCAGGAAAATCACCTGATGCCCGAGATCCTGGAACTGGCGCATCTTGTTGAGCAGCACCGTGTGACCCAGGTGCAGGTCCGGTGCGGTCGGGTCGAAACCGGCCTTGACCCGCAGCGGCCGCCCGAGCTTCAGGCGCTCGCGCAGCTCGTCTTCCTTCAGGATTTCCTCCGCGCCACGGCGGATCAGCGCCAGTGCGCGTTCGTCGGTACTCATGCTCTCGATGCCCGTGCCGGCGAAACAGAAAAGCGCGAAATGCGCACCGTTTCGCACCGTGAAAGTGCCGTAGAAGTTAATTGTGCGTTAAACGAGAAATATCTCGCAAATGTTTGTCCAACAAAGCATTGACGCGGCGTTGACAGGATCGCTATGGTACCTCCCGCCGTTGCGGCTGTCCCCTGGAAAACCGATGAATCCTCGCCTGCGTCGTGCCAATCTGCATCATGTCCGTCGCAAGGCGATTTGCCGCAAGGCGCAGCAGCGCCACTCGCATTTTTACGCGCGCTGCACGCATTGGTCGTTCTACCGCAATGCTATCGCGGCACCGATCCGCTGGGGCAGGGAACGCTGGGTGCTTTCCGGCGGTGGTCTGCTGCTGGCTTTGCTGACGCTGGTCGGCTTGCCGGCGTGGGCGCATGCGATGCGTCATACGGAACCGGTGGCGCGCACGACGCTCGCGCTGAAACTGCCGCCGCTGCCGATGCAGCCTTCCATTCCGGCAATTGACGACTGGCAGGTCACGCGCGTGCAGGCCGGGCAGACGCTCGCGGACATTTTCCACGATCACGATTTGTCGCCGGCGGATCTGGCGCGCGTGCTCGGCAGCGGCAAGGACGTGGACGCGCTGAAACGCATCCATCCGGGTGACGAGATCGCCTTCCTGCTCGGTTCTTCCGGTGAACTGCGCGCGCTGCGCTTCGACCGTGACGCGGCGACGCGCGTCACCCTGAATTTCGAGAACGCCACCGGCCCGCTGGTCGAGGAAATCACCCCGCGCGACGTCGAGCACCGCGAGCACATCGCGCACGGCGTGATCCACGGCTCGCTGTTCGCCGCCGGCAGTAAGGCTGGCATGAGCAACGCGATGATCCTCAAGCTGGCCAAGGTGTTCGGTTACGACATTGACTTCGCGCAGGACATCCAGCCCGGCGACAGCTTCACGGTGATCTACGATGACGTCTATCGCGATGGCGAGTACCTGCACGAAGGCGACATCATCGCCGCGGAATTCGTCAACGATGGCCAGCATTACAGTGCCGTGCGTTTCGAGAATCCGGAAACCGGCGATGTCTCCTACTACAGCGCCGACGGCCGCCCGCTGAAGAAATCCTTCCTGCGCACGCCGGTGGACTTCACCCGCATTTCCTCGACCTTCGGCATGCGCGAGCACCCGATCCTCGACCGCATGAAAATGCACAAGGGCGTGGATTACGCCGCGCCGATGGGCACGCCGATCTATGCCGCGGGCGATGGCGTGATCAAATTCCGCGGCCAGAAGCACGGCTACGGCAACTTCGTGATCATCCAGCACAACAAGGACATCAGCACCGCCTACGGCCACATGTCGCGCTTCGCCGCAGGCGAATCCGTGGGCGAGCACGTGCGCCAGGGTCAGGTCATCGGCTACGTCGGCATGACCGGCATGGCCACCGGCCCGCACCTGCATTACGAATTCCGCGTGGATGGCGTGCAACGCAATCCGCTCACCGTGACCCTGCCCAAACCGGAACCGCTGTCGGGCAAGTTGATGGCGCAGTTCCGCGCGCAGTACGCGCCGCTGATGGCGCGTATCCAGATGATTGACGCACGCCGGCTGGCGGTGGCCAACGGCAACGCCGACGCCAAGCGCAATCTCGACTGAGCGTCACATGGCGCAAGCCGGCTCCGGCTCGCTGTTCCTGGGCCTGATTTCCGGCACCAGCATGGACGGCATTGATGCCGTTGTCGCTTCCTTCGAACCTGCGCCGCGGCTGCACGCCGCGCTGACGCATCCATATCCGCACGATCTGCAAGCGCGCCTGCTGGAACTGGCGCAAGGCGACGGCGCCACCACGCTGGACGAGGTGGGCGTACTGGATGCACGGATCGCCGAATCCTTTGCGCAAGCCGCACGGGCTCTGCTCGAAAGCGCAGGCGTTTCACCAGGCGAAGTGCGCGCGATCGGCTCGCACGGGCAGACCCTGCGCCACCGCCCGAAGGCAAGTCCGCGCTTCACGATGCAGCTGGGCGATCCGAGTCTGATCGCCGAGCGTACCAACATCACCACCGTCGCGGACTTCCGCCGCGCCGATTTCGCCGCCGGCGGCGAAGGTGCGCCACTGTTGCCGATCTTCCATGCCGCGCTGTTCGCACGCGCCAGTGAAGTGCGCGGCGTGTTGAATCTCGGCGGCATTGCCAACCTCACCGTACTGCAAGGCGAGGACGGCGTGCTCGGGTTCGATATCGGTCCGGCGAATGGCCTGCTGGATGCCTGGTGCGCGCTGCACACCGGCGCGAGCTTCGACCGCGATGGCGCGTTCGCCGCGCGCGGCCAGGTGGATCATGCATTGCTGGAACGTCTGCTGGACGAAGACTATTTCCGCGCTTCACCCCCCAAGAGCACTGGCCGCGAACAGTTCCATCTCGATTGGCTGCGCTCAAGGTTGGGCAGCAATGGGCCCAAGCCCGAGGACGTGCAAGCCACGCTGGTCGAACTGACCGCACGCAGCGTGGCCGACGCGGTGCATGCGCACGCGCGTGATGCGCGCGAGCTGCTGGTCTGCGGCGGCGGCGTGCACAATCCGTTGCTGATGCACGCGCTGCAAAGTGCGTTGGCACCGGTGCCGGTGCGCAGCACCAGCGAGCGCGACGTGGATCCGGATTATGTGGAAGCCACCGCGTTCGCCTGGCTGGCACGCGAGCGGCTGGCCGGGCGACCCGGCAATCTGCCCAGCGTCACCGGCGCGAAAGGGTTGCGCGTGCTGGGAGCCGTATACGAAAAGCCGTTGTAGGAGCGCGCCTGCGACAACTCGCGAAAAACTGCGGTCACCGAAAGCGGGGCATCGCTCGAAACCATTCCCGCCAATCCTCCTCGAACGGGGGAAGACCGTGGGCAGAAGCGCGCCCGACACCCTTCGGCCCGGCAATGTCCTATTCCGTCCGGTCCGCAGACGGCAGCGGCGTGCCAGCCGGCACTTCGTCCAGCGCGCGCAAGGCTTCGTGCAGGAATGCGGCTTCCTCCTGATTCCAGTCCGAGGCGGTCAACTCCACGGCGTCCGACGCTTGCACCGGAATGGCCGGGGGCAGGAACTCGTGCAGCACCTGCGCGATCAGCGCCTCCATGCTGCAACCGCGCTTCAGCGCCACCGTGCGCAGGCGCTCCAGCAGCGCGTCATCGAGGTGAAGGCTGATTTCGGACAATGCTCATTCCCGTCGGAACCGGCGCGGGATTACGGTAACACGCCGATCATCCCGCGGGCTGCCCGCCATCGTCGCGCAAACGTGACCACAGCCACAGCATCAGCACCACGGCCGGCGCGATCGCCAGCACGGTCAGCACGAAATAGAAGCCGTACCCGGTCGCCATCACGATGCCGCCCGCGAAGAAGCCCATCACCTTGCCGGGCAGGTTCACCATCGAGCTCAGCAGCGAATACTGCGTAGCGGTGTGCTGGCGATTCACCAGCGAGGACAGAAACGCGACCGTCGGCGGGCCGAGAAAGCCGAGCGTGAAGTTCTCGCCGGAAATGACCATTGTCAGCGTGGCCAGGCTGCCAGGGTGCCCGATCAGCAGCAGGTACAGCAGGTTGCTGCAGCCACAGGCGACGATGGCCACCAGCAGACTTGGCTTGATCCCGAAACGCGCGACCGCTGCGCCGCCGACAAACACGCCGGCGATGCCGATCCAAACGCCATAGATCTTGGTGATCGTGCCGATTGCGGTCAGGCTAAAGCCCATGTCGCGATAGAACGGGCTCATGATGCCGCCGATGGTGGCCTGCTCGGGAATCTTGAACAGCAGGATGAACAGCAGCGTCAACAAAGCGAGCTTCACGCCGTAACGGCGGAAGAAATCGGCGAACGGGCCCACCACCCCGTTGCGCATCGCGTCCCGCCAACGCGGGGGCGAGTCGCGATGAACCTGGGGTTCGCTCGCGATCAGGTTGGCCGCGACCGGGATCAGCATCACCGCGGCCATCACCACGTACACCCAGTTCCATGCCAGGTGATCGGCCATGATCAGGGCGAACGCGCCGGCCAGCATCAGACCGATGCGATAGCCCAGCGAATAGGTCGCGACCAGCGCGCCTTGCTGGTTCATCGGCGCGATTTCGATGCGATACGCGTCCACCGCGATGTCCTGGGTGGCACCGAAGAACGCCACTACCAGCGTCGCGACGATAAAGGCATCCAGCTGCGCGGGCGTCAGCCATGCCATCGCCAGCAACCCACCTGTCACACCGAGTTGCGCCAGCAGCAACCAGCCGCGCCGCTGCCCCAACCGCGCAAATCCCGGCAATCGCCAGTGATCGAGCAGCGGCGCCCACAGGAACTTGAACACGTAGGTCATGCCGGCACTGGCGATCATGGTGATGTCGCGCAGCACGATGTGTTCGGACTTCAGCCAGTACGCCAGCGTTCCGGCCACCAGCAGGAACGGCAGGCCCGACGAGAACCCGAAGAAGCACATCGTCCACGCCGCCGGCTGCGTGAACGCGCGCCACACCGAACGTTTGGCCGGCTTGGGTGCAGGCACGGCGGTACTGCTCATGCGTACTCGACCAGCATCGGCGCATGATCGGAAAAGCGCGGACTTGGCGCCACGCTGCAAGCGCGCACGCGCTTTGCCAGGGAAGGCGTGATGATCTGGTAATCAATCCTCCATCCGACGTTATTGGCGCGCGCGGCCCCACGGTTCGACCACCACGTGTATTCGTTCGCCGCATCCGGCTTGGCCACGCGAAACGCATCCAGCCAGCCGTGTTTCGGCACCGGCGTATCGTCGCCATGTGCGTCGGCAACCATGCTGTTGAGCCAGGCGCGTTCCGGCGGGAGGCAGCCGGAGTTCTTCTGGTTCGAGGTCCAGTTCCTGATGTCGTTGCGCGAGCGCACGATGTTCCAGTCGCCGCACAAGACGTAATCGCGGCCGCTCGCCAGCCACTGGTCGAAGATCGGCCTGATCCACTCCATCACCTTGAACTTGAAGCGCTGCCGCTCTTCGCCCGAAGACCCCGACGGCAGGTACAGCGAGACCACGCTCAAGTTGCCGAAGCGCGCTTCCAGATAGCGGCCCTCGTCGTCGAACGCATCCCAGCCCAGCGTGTTGCGCACTTCATCCGGCTCACGCCGGGCATAGATGGCTACACCGCTGTAACCCTTCTTCGTTGTCGCGTCGCGATAGAAGCAGTGGTGCCCATCCGGACGGAACATCGAATCGCCCAATTGATTTTCCTGCGCCTTGGTTTCCTGCAGGCATACCACGTCCGCATCCTGCGCGCGCAGCCAATCGAAGAAGCCCTTGTTGGCGGCCGAGCGGATGCCGTTGGCGTTGAAGGTGATAATTCGCACGGGAAACGAGAGACGGGAAGAGGAGACGAGAGCGACGCTGCCAAGAGTACCTGATGGGGTCGCCTTACGCGCTCGGACGGAACACGGGAGAGCACATTCGCTATGATCCCATTCCCGTCTCGCATCTCCCGGCTCCCATGCTCCTCCCCCACCAGCGCAGCTTTCTCGACCTGGCCCTGCAATGCGGCGTGCTGCGCTTCGGCGAGTTCACGCTGAAATCGGGTCGAGCGAGTCCGTACTTCTTCAACCTGGGGCGCATGGATTCCGGTGCGGCACTTGCCGCCGTGGGCGACGCCTACGCGGCCGCCGCAATGCAGTCGGGTCTGGGCTTCGACATGCTGTTCGGGCCGGCCTACAAGGGCATTCCGCTCGCCGCTGCCTGCGCGATTTCACTCGCCCGCGCGCACGACCGCGACTTGCCGTGGGCCTACAACCGCAAGGAAGCCAAGGATCATGGCGAAGGCGGCGTGCTGGTCGGCGCACCGCTGCAGGGCCGCGTGCTGATCGTGGATGACGTGATCACCGCCGGGACCGCGGTGCGCGAATCACTCCGGATCATCCGCGATGCCGGAGCGCAGCCCGCCGGGGTACTGGTCGCACTCGACCGTCAGGAGCGCGGCGGCGGTGACTTGTCCGCAACCCAGGAGCTGACCGCCGAACACGGCGTTCCGGTGGTCGCGATCGTCGGCCTGAGCGATGTCATGGAGTTTGCAGGCGGGCATCCCGATCTGGCCGGACAGCGCGAGCGCATGGCCGCCTATCGCGCCCAGTACGGTGTCTGAACAGGCGGTCCGGACGTCAAAGCCCTGACGCGGCTCGCAACTTGCAAGACTTGCAGCGACCTATACTCGCGTCAGCCCGGAGTCTGCTCATGCGCCTTGCCCTGCTCTCCGTTTCGATTGCCGCCCTGCTGTGCCTGAGCACCGCCGCGGCTGCGGGCGACACCACGCCCACCACGCATTACCGCTGGCATGACGCCAAGGGCGGATTGCATTACAGCGACAGCATTCCGCCAGACGCGGTGCATCTGGGCTACGACATCGTGGACGACAACGGCCTGCTGGTCCGACACATCAACCGCGAGATGACCCCGCAAGAACGCGCGGCCGCGGAGGCCGAGGCGGCGCGCGCCGCGGCGGAGAAGCGCACGGCCGATCA
Source organism: Rhodanobacteraceae bacterium (assembly GCA_051961995.1). GTDB lineage: Bacteria > Pseudomonadota > Gammaproteobacteria > Xanthomonadales > Rhodanobacteraceae > 66-474. The sequence goes on from JBQCCR010000062.1 coordinate 47,271, forward strand.
GCAGGCGTTGGCCGATCGGCAGCTGCTGGCAGCTTATCCCAATGAAGCCGAATTGCGCGAAACGCATCAGGCCCGGCTGGCGCAGATGCAGCAGAACATCGCCACCACCCAGTCCAATCTACGCAGCCAGGAGCAGAATCTGGCGGAACTGCTGGCCCACGCCGCGGACCTGGAGCGCAGCGGGAAGCCGGTGCCGGCGGCCCTGCGCGCACGGTTGGCTGACCAGCGCAAGAACGTGGCCGACGAACGCAACGAGATCGCGCATCTGCAGAGCGAGCGCGAGGCCGCCGCGAAGCAACAGGAAGCGGAATTGCAGCGCTACCGGATGCTGAGCGCCAAGGCGCAGGGCGGCAGCGGCACGAGCAACTGATCAGGCGGTTTTTTGCTGCTGCACGTATTCCGACAGCGCGCGCAAAGAACCGAAGATGCGGCGATTGTCGGGGTTGTCCGAGCGCAACTGGAAACCATAGCGTTTGGAAATCGCCAGCGAGAGTTCCAGCGCGTCAATCGAATCCAGTCCGAGCTCGCCGCCGAACAGCGGCGCTTCGGGCGCGATCTGGTCGGCGGAGACGCCTTCCAGATTGAGATTGGTGACGATCAGTTCGGCAAGTTCGCGTTCTGCAGCAGTCTGTTCGATCATGGTTTTTCAAGCGGAGCACCGCTCCCCAGCGGCCGTGCAGTGTAACATAGCGAGCTTTTCACGGGCTTTCGCGACGATGTTTCACCTCGCGGTTTTTCAGCACGAGCGCACCCGACAGTGAGCGCGCAAACGCTTGCGCGGCTGTCGGTTCGCTACGTCGAGCCGGGCGAGCTTCCGGACGACACGCTGGCGCTGTTGAGCTTCGGCGCGCACGCAGCCAGCGGTGATTCGCGCCATCTGCGGGTGCCGCTGCCGGCCCTCGCGCCCGCTTCCTTGCACGAACAGTGGCAAGTCGAAGCGGAGGTCGCGTGCGGGAGTGAAGGCGCGCTGCGCTGGTCCGCCGGCGGCGGCTGGCTGTTCGTCGCACTGGAATTGAGCGAGGCGGAATTCGGCGGCATCGAAGCCACCGCCGAGCAAGCCTACCGCCGGTTGTGCACGTTCGTGGCGGCGCGCCAGGAGCGCCATCTGCTGCGAATCTGGAACTACCTGTACGCGATCAACGAAGGCGACGGCGACAGCGAACGCTATCGTCACTTCTGCATTGGCCGGGCTCGCGGGCTCGCCGCGCACGGGATCGAACGCTACCCTGCCGCGACCGCGATCGGGCAGCAGCTCACGCCGGGCCTGTTGCAGGTTTACGCGTTGTGCGCGACGCAGCCGGGCCAGGCGATTGAGAATCCTCGCCAGGTCAGCGCCTGGCGTTATCCGCGCGAATACGGCCCGACCCCGCCCAGTTTCGCGCGCGCGATGAAACTGCCCGCAGGCGGTCTGGCGATTTCCGGCACCGCTGCGGTGGTCGGACATGCTTCCTGCCATGAGCGCGACCTGCAGGCGCAGGTCGCAGAAACCTGCGTCAATCTGGGTGCGCTGCTGGAAGCCGCGATGCTTGCGGATTTCGACGCCACTTCCCCGCTCAAGATTTATCTGCGCCATGCAGAAGATGCGGAAGCCGTACAGGCTGCCCTCTCTCGCCATCTCGATCCCGCCGTGCCGCGGTTGATCCTGCACGGCGACATCTGCCGGCGCGAGCTGCTGGTGGAGATCGACGGCTGGTCGAGCCTGCCGCGTCTGCGAACTGCCGGGGACGGTTCGCGCGACAAGTAAGGCTGAGGCAGGACCCGAGCGGCAATGCACCAGGGAGGTCGCTTGCCTACTGCTTCTTCGGCCTCTGCCAGCCCGGCAACGTCACCTGCCGCGCGCGCCCGACCGTGAGTTCGCCGGCGGGCGCATCGTTGCTGATCGTGGAGCCCGCGCCGATCGTGGCCTGCGCGCCGACCGTGACCGGTGCCACCAGCGCGGTATTGGAACCGATGAAGGCGCCGTCTTCGATGCGGGTGACGTGCTTGTGCACGCCGTCGTAATTGCAGGTGATGGTGCCGGCGCCGATGTTGACGTGCGCCCCGATCATGGCATCGCCGAGATAGCTCAGGTGATTGGCCTTGGAGCCTTCGCCCAGTCGCGCCTGCTTGATCTCGACGAAGTTGCCGACGTGCGAGCCGGCATCCAGTTCGGTGCCAGGCCGCAACCGTGCGAAGGGGCCGATCCTGCACGGCCCGTGGGTGGTGACGCCCTCCAGATCGCAATGCGCCTGCACTTCGGTTCCGGCCGCGAGGCACACGTTGCGCAACCGGCAGAACGGACCGATCCGCACACCATCGCCCAAGGTGACCTCGCCTTCGAGGATCACGTCCACGTCTATTTCGACGTCCTGCCCATGGCTGATATGGCCGCGCGCATCAAACCGCGCAGGGTCGTTGATGCGCAGTCCTGCGATCATCAGTTCGCGTGTACGGCGCGCGCGCAAATGACTTTCCAGCTGCGCAAGCTGGCAGGCATCGTTGGCGCCGAAGGCCTCGACCGGGTCGGCCGCCACAATCGCCTGCGCGGGATGATCCTCATCCGCAGCCTGCGCAAAGATGTCCGTGAGGTAGAACTCGCGCTGCGCGTTGTCGTCCGACAGATTGCCGACCCACACGCGCAACCGCCCGGCATCCGCGGCGACCACGCCGGTATTGACCGTGCGGATGGCGCGCTGTTCGGCATCCGCGTCGCGCTCCTCGATCACGCCGCGCACACGTCCCAGGCCATCGCGCAGCACGCGGCCGTAGCCGGAAGGGTCGGGCAGGTCGGCAGTCAGCACCGCCAGCGGCGCTTCCGCCTCCACCAATGCGCGCAAGGTGTCCGCGCGAAGCAGCGGCACGTCGCCGTACAGCACCAGCACACGCACGCGTTCGGGTACTTTGGCAAGCGCAAGCCGCACCGCATCGCCCGTGCCGCGCTGTTCGGGCTGGTTCACCCACACCACGTCACGCGCTTCGGCAAAGGCTTCGCGCACCTGTTCGCCGCGATGACCATAGACCACGTGAATGGCATCGGGCCGCAGCAGCCGCGCGGTGTCCAGCACATGCGCCAGCAGTGGCCGCCCGGCCAGCGGCAGCAGCACTTTCGGCAACGCCGATTTCATGCGCTTGCCCTCGCCGGCCGCGAGGATGATCACGTGCAGCGGTCCGCTCATGCGCTCTCTCCCCGAAGTCGCGCAAACATACCGGAAAGTTTGCATGACGGGAATGAAACCGGCGCCGCGGAGTGTGTAAAGCGGCGAAACCGGGCCATCCGTACCGGCGGATCAACTTGCGCAGCGGAAATTGCGGCGGAGCGGTCGCCCACACAAAAAACGCCGGCGCGAAGCCGGCGGTTTGCTTGCGGAACGGGCGATTGCTCAGTGCTGCAGGTTCTTGCGCAACCGCTCCAGCGCCTGCAACTGCGCGGCGGCCTGGGCGAGCTGCTGCTGCGCTTCGGCCACGGACTTGGCGTCGCCGCGATTGGCGAGCACGCGCTCGGCCTCATCCTTGGCGCGCTTGGCGGAGGCCTCGTCAATGTCGCGCGCGCGCAGCGCGGTGTCGGCCAGCACCGTCACCACGCTCGGCTGCACTTCCAGGACGCCGCCGGAAACGTAGTACGGATGGCGCTCGCCCTTGTCATCGATCACCTCGACCGCGCCCGGCTTCAGCAGCGTGATCAGCGGCGCGTGCTTGGGCGCGATGCCGAGTTCGCCGGCGATGCCGGTGGCGATGACCATGCTGGCCTCGCCGTGGAAAATCTCGGCTTCGGCGCTGACGATGTCGCAGCGGATGGTGGCCATTTCAAAATCCTGTAGGGCGGGTCTCGACCCGCCCTTTATAGTTCAACCAAGGCAAGCCAGCCCGCCATCGGCGGGTTAAAACCCGCCTTACGCCGCCTTCTTCTGGTCCGCGGCCGCCATCGCCTCGCCTTTCTTGATCGCTTCATCGATGCCGCCGACCATGTAGAACGCCTGCTCGGGCAGGTGATCCACTTCGCCGTCCACGATCATCTTGAACGCGCGGATGGTTTCCTTCAGCGGCACGTATTTGCCGGGCGACCCGGTGAACACTTCGGCCACGTGGAACGGCTGCGAGAAGAAGCGCTCGCATTTGCGTGCGCGGTACACGGCCTGCTTGTCCTCTTCGCTCAACTCGTCCATGCCGAGGATCGCGATGATGTCCTTCAGTTCCTTGTAGCGCTGCAGCGTGCCCTGCACCTTGCGCGCGACGTCGTAGTGTTCCTGGCCGATCACGTTCGGATCGAGCTGGCGCGAGGTCGAATCCAGCGGATCCACCGCCGGATAAATGCCGAGTGCGGCGATGTTGCGCGAAAGCACCACGGTCGCGTCCAGATGCGCGAAGGTAGTCGCGGGCGACGGGTCGGTCAGGTCATCCGCCGGCACGTACACCGCCTGGATCGAGGTGATCGAACCGGTCTTGGTGGAGGTGATGCGCTCCTGCAGGCGGCCCATTTCATCCGCCAGCGTCGGCTGGTAACCCACCGCGGACGGCATGCGGCCCAGCAGCGCGGACACCTCGGTGCCGGCCAGCGTGTAGCGATAAATGTTGTCCACGAAGAACAGGATGTCGCGGCCCTTGCCGGAGGCGTCCTTCTCGTCGCGGAAGTATTCGGCCATCGTCAGGCCGGTCAGTGCCACGCGCAGGCGGTTGCCCGGCGGCTCGTTCATCTGACCGTACACCATCGCCACTTTCGATTGCGTCGGGTCGTCCAGCTTGACGACGCCCGCCTCGATCATCTCATGATAGAAGTCGTTGCCTTCGCGGGTGCGCTCGCCCACGCCGGCGAATACCGACAGGCCGGCGTGCTGGGTGGCGATGTTGTTGATCAACTCGAGCATGGTCACGGTCTTGCCCACGCCGGCGCCGCCGAACAGGCCGACCTTGCCACCCTTGGCGAACGGGCACATCAGGTCAATCACCTTGATGCCGGTTTCCAGCAATTCATTCGCAGCCGCCTGTTCATCATAGGCCGGCGCTTCGCGGTGGATCACCCAGTGATCCTGCGCATTGACGGCGCCGCGCTCGTCGATCGGCTCGCCGAGCACGTTCATGATGCGGCCGAGCGTTGCCTTGCCGACCGGCACCTTGAGGCCCGCGCCGGTATTGTCCACCACGAGGTTGCGCTTCAGTCCGTCGGTGGAACCGAGCGCGATGGTGCGCACCACGCCGTCGCCGAGCTGCTGCTGCACCTCGAGCGTGACCTGCGTGCCCTGCACCTTCAGCGCGTCGTACACCTTCGGCACGGACTCGCGCGGAAACTCGACGTCAACGACGGCGCCGATGATCTGTACGACTTTGCCCTGGTTCATTGCCATGTCCTCGAACTCTCATTTGCCTGTTAGCCCCTCTCCCGTCGGGAGAGGGTTGGGGTGAGGGTTCGGATCTGCCGCAAGGTTGCGGCAACTCCGAACCCTCATCCGGCGCTTCGCGCCACCTTCTCCCGGAGGGAGAAGGGAAAATCACACCGCCGCCGCGCCGCCGACGATCTCCGAGATTTCCTGCGTGATCGCCGCCTGCCGCGCCTTGTTGTAGATCAGCGTCAACGTATCGATCGCCTTGGTGGCGTTGTCCGAGGCCGACTTCATCGCCACCATGCGCGCGGCGTGTTCGCTCGCCAGGTTCTCCAGCACGGCGTGATAGACCAGAGCCTCGATATAGCGTTCCAGCAAGTGGCTGATCACCGGTTCGGCTTCCGGCTCGTAGATGTAATCCCAGCCGTTTTCACGGTTCACCATCGCGGTTTGCGCGCTGGGAGTCTCGGCATCCGGCACGGTCTCGGCAATCTGCTTGGCCACGGCGGGCAGCGGCAGCAATGCGTCGGTGCGCGGCCGCTGGCTCATCGTGTTGATGAAATCGTTGAAGCACAGATAGACGCGATCCACGCGCCCTTGCATGTAGGCGTCGTTCATCACCTTGATCACGCCCACCAGCTTTTCCAGCTTCGGGCGGTCGCCGAGATGTGACACGCTCGCGGCCATGTTGACCTTGACGCGACGGAAGAACGCCGAGGCCTTCTGGCCGATCGCCACCACGTCCACTTCCACGCCCTTGTCTTCCCACTCGCGGATTTCGCCGAGCAGCTTGCGGAACAGGTTGGCGTTCAGGCCACCACACAAGCCGCGGTCGGTGGACACGATGATGTAGCCGACCCGCTTGACCTCACGCTCGCGCAGCGCGGGATGGCGGAAGTCCGTGGTCGCCTGCGCGACGTGCGCGATCACCCGGCGCATGTGCTTGGCGTACGGGCGGGAGGCGCGCATCAGATCCTGCGCACGGCGGATCTTCGACGCGGACACCATTTCGAGCGCGCGCGTGACCTTGCGCGTGTTCGCCACGCTCTTGATCTTGGATCGGATTTCCCGGGCGCCGGCCATGTGCGATTACCAGCTTCCGGTCTTCTTGAATTCGTCCAGCGCCGACTTGAACGTGCCTTCGATCTGCTCGTTCCAGTCGCCACTCTCGACGATCCTGCCCATCAGCGCGCCATGGTTGGACGCCATGAACTGATGCAGCGCCTGCTCGAACGGCAGGATCTGCGCAATCGGCAGATCGTCCAGATAGCCCTTCTCGGCGGCGTACAGCGAGACCGCGAGCTGCGCGATGGACAGCGGCGAATACTGCTTCTGCTTCATCAGCTCGGTGACGCGCTGGCCGCGCTCCAACTGCGCACGCGTCGCCGCATCGAGGTCGGAGGCGAACTGCGCGAACGCGGCGAGCTCGCGGTACTGCGCCAGCGCCAGCTTCACGCCGCCGGACAGCTTCTTGATGATCTTGGTCTGCGCCGCGCCACCCACGCGCGACACAGAGATGCCGGCATTCACCGCCGGACGGATGCCGGCATTGAACAGGTCGGTTTCGAGGAAGATCTGGCCGTCGGTGATCGAGATCACGTTGGTCGGCACGAACGCGGACACGTCGCCGGCCTGCGTTTCGATGATCGGCAGCGCGGTCAACGAACCGGTCTTGCCTTTCACCGCGCCATGGGTTTCGCGCTCGACGTAGGCTTCGTTGACGCGTGCGGCGCGCTCGAGCAGGCGCGAATGGAGATAGAACACGTCGCCCGGATATGCTTCGCGGCCCGGCGGACGGCGCAGCAGCAGCGAGATCTGGCGATACGCCCAGGCCTGCTTGGTCAGATCGTCATAGATGATCAGCGCGTCTTCCCCGTTGTCGCGGAAGAACTCGCCCATCGCGCAACCGGCGTACGGCGCGATGTACTGCATGGTCGCTGAGTCGGACGCGGATGCCGCAACGATGATGGTGTGTTCCAGCGCACCGAACTCTTCCAGCTTGCGCACCACGTTCGCGATCGAGCTCTGCTTCTGGCCGATCGCGACATAGATACATTTGATGCCGGTGCCCTTCTGGTTGATGATCGTGTCCACCGCCACCGCGGTCTTGCCGGTCTGGCGGTCGCCGATGATCAGCTCGCGCTGGCCACGGCCGATCGGGATCATCGAGTCGATGGACTTGTAACCGGTCTGCACCGGCTGCGAGACCGATTTGCGCCAGATCACGCCCGGCGCGACTTTCTCCACCGGCGAGGTCTTGGCCGCGTTGATCGGGCCCTTGCCGTCGATCGGATTGCCCAGCGCATCCACCACGCGGCCGAGCAGTTCGCGGCCGACCGGCACCTCGAGAATGCGGCCGGTGGTCTTGGCGACGTCGCCTTCGCGCAGGTGCTCGTATTCGCCCAGCACCACCGCGCCGACCGAGTCGCGCTCCAGGTTCAGCGCCAGGGCGAAGGTATTGCCCGGCAACTCGACCATTTCGCCGGACATCACGTCGTTCAGGCCGTGGATGCGCACGATGCCGTCGGACACCGCGGTGAGCGTGCCCTCGTTGCGCGCTTCCGCGGCAAGCTTGAACTTCTCGATGCGGCTCTTGATCAGTTCGCTGATTTCGGAAGGGTTGAGTGTGGTGGCCATGTTCGTTTCCTGTTGCGTGCAGCATGAGGCGCTGCACGAGGTTCAATCAATATGCGAGTGCGGTTTCCAGACGCGCCAGGCGTCCGCGTACCGAGCCGTCAATCACCATCTCGCCGGCGTCAATCACCGCGCCGCCGAGCATGGATGGATCGAGCGACTGCTCCAGTTCGATGTCGCGATTGAAACGCCGCTTCAGCGCATCGCGCAGACGCTCAGCCTCGCTCGCATCCATCGGCGCGGCGCTGCGCACGCGCACCTTCAGCACGTGCTCGGCCTCGCGCTTCAACTGCTCGAACAACGCGGCGATTTCCGGCAGCGCATGCAGGCGCTGGTTTTCCGCCAGCGTGGCGACGAAACGCGCGAACGGTGAATCCGCGGGTTCGCCTTCCGGCAGGAACAATCCGGCGAACTGGCCCGATGCGATGCGCGGATCGCCGAACAGCGGCGCGGTCTGCGCATCCGCGGCCACTTGCGCGGCGAACGCCAGTTTGCGCGCCCACTCACCGAGCGCGCGTTGCTCCTGCGCCAGTTCGAAGGCGGCGCGCGCGTAGGGCCGGGCCAGGGTCAGCGGTTCCATGCGTCAGATCTCGGCGACCAGTTGCTCGATCAGCGCCTTGTGCGTATCGGCGTTGATCTCGCGCTTAAGGATCTTCTCCGCACCGGCGATCGCAAGCTGCGCCACCTGCCCGCGCAACTCGGCGCGCGCGCGGTGTGCCATGTTGTCGATGTCCGCCTGCGCGGTCGCCTTGACCTTGGCCGCTTCCAGCAACGCGTCGCCGCGCGCCTTGTCCACCAGCTGCGAGGCCTGCTGATTGGCGCGCTCGATGATCATCGCGGCTTCGGCGCGCGCGCGCTTCACTTCCTCAGCGGCGCGGGCGTCCGCATCGGCCAGTTCCTTGCGCGCACGATCCGCCGCGCTCAGGCCTTCGGCGATCTTGCGGGCGCGCTCTTCCATCGCCTTCACGATCGGCGGCCAGATGAATTTCATCGTGAACCAGACAAGGATCAGGAAAACGATCAGCTGGGCGATGAGCGTGGCATTAAGGCTCACGGTCGCAATCCTCTCGCGGACTCAATCAACATCAACGGACAACAGGGTCGGTCGGGCCGCCATCACTTGGCGGCGGCGCCGGCCTGCGCCAGCACGTGCGCGGAGAACGGATCCACGAAGATCACGTACAGCGCAATGCCCACGCCGATGATCGGAATCGCGTCAATCAGGCCGACCAGCAGGAACATCTTGCCCTGCAGCATCGGCACCAGCTCGGGCTGGCGCGCGGAACTCTCGAGGAACTTGCCACCCATCAGGCCCATGCCGATGGCGGCGCCGATGCCGGCGAGGCCGAGCATGAAGCCGGCCGCCAGGGCGGTGAAGCCTTCTACGCTGGCCAGTGCGCTGATATCCATTGTGTGTCTCCGTAGTACTTGGGTTAACGGTGGTGAGGAAAAGGAACGATCAGTGGTGCTCGGCCGCCATCGAGAGATAGGCGACGGTCAAGACCATGAAGATGTAGGCCTGCAGGCCGATGATCAGCCAGTGGAAGATGCCCCAGCCGGTCGCGAACAGGATCTGGTAATAGGTCTGGCCGCCGACCGCGGGCAGGAAACCGAAGATGCTGCCGACCGCGATCACGCCCAGCAGACCCAGTGGCAGCCAGCCACGCAGCCACTTGCCCTTGCCATAGGCGAACAGGCCGACAGTAAGAACGGCCAGCGCGGCGAAGACGAAGAACGAGGCCGCCGAGACCGGCGCGATTTCGGCCGGGCTGCTGTAGCGCAGCGTCAACGCGGCCAGCAGGATGAAGATCACCTCGCCCGCGTACATGTTGCCGAACAGTCGCAAACCGAGGCTCAGCGGCTTCGACAATTCTTCCACGACCTTCAACACGAAATTGACCGGCATCATCCATTTGCCGAAGGGATGCAGCAGCGCTTCCTTGGCGACCAGCTTGAGCCCCTTGCAATAGAAGCTGTACCAGAAGCACAGGAAGAACACCGTCAGCGACATGGACAGCGTGATGTTGGGATCCGACGACGGCAGGATGCGCAGGTGCTCGATGCCCAGCGCTTCGGCCGCGCCCGGCAGGCCGTCCACGGGCAGCAAGTCCATGATGTTCATGAACAGCACCCAGAAGAACACCAGCAACGCCATCGGCGCCACGAATCTGGATTTCTGGTGGAAGGCGTCCTTGACCTGGCCGTCCACGAACTCGGTGCAGACCTCGACGAAGTTCTGCCAGCCCTTGGGCACCCCGCTGCTGGCGCGTCGCGCCATCGGCCAGAACAGAAACACGAACACCAGGCCCAACAGCACCGAGAAGAACATCGAGTCAATGTTCAGCACCCAGAAGTTCTGGGAGTTCTCGACGATTTTCCAGCTCTTGAGATCGAGCTGGAGGTACGTCAGGTGGTGCAGGATGTATGCACCGCTGGTATGGGGAGCTTCCGCCGCCATGAGTTTCCTGGAACCCGTTTCTTCAAATATCGAACCGCAAGGCCAGCACGTTGGCCGCCATGACTACACCCGCACCGACCAGCGTGGCCGGCAGCGGTAGCTGCGCTCGCACCAGGATCAGATAGAACCCCCCCAGCACGATCATCCATTTCAACAACATTCCGACCGCGAAGCGCCCAAGCGTCGCTTTGCCACTACCCGGCCGCGGTACAAATACGCGCAAGGCAAGCAGCGCGGTTCCAAGTGTCACCACCAGCCCGCCGCACCAGGCGGCCATGGCGGAATGGAGACCTTGCACGAGAAACAGCAACCCGGCGATGGTGGCGGCCGCCAGTTGCGCCGCGACCACTCGCGCGGCCAGCCGGCGACCGGCGGCTATGGAGTTGTACACGTCTCGTTACCCGGTTGGCCCGACGCCGCCAAAACCTCACGGCCAAGCCTGAGAATGATAGCAGCGAGCGCATTCGCGCCGCAAGCCGAAACTGCCCGTTTTCAGCCGGTTACGGCTCGCGATGTGCAGCCGTTCCGGTTACCGGCGGCCCACCCGGCTGGAGGACTTTGCCGGCGACCGTGCGCTCGAAGAAATCGGCAATGGCGGTGAAGGCGTGTTTGCGCATTTTCGGCGTTGAAAGGCCATGCTTGCCGCCCGGATAGGTCATCAACTGGAATTGCGTGCCGCGTGTCTGCAAGGCTGCCATCAGCTTGGTCGAATTCAGGAACAATACGTTGTCGTCCGCCATGCCGTGGATCAGCAGCAGGGGTGAAGTGAGTCCGTCCAGCCAGGCGAACACCGCGCTGCGGGTGTAGCCGGCGTCGTTGTCACGTGGCAATCCCAGATAACGCTCGGTGTAATAGGTGTCATACAAGCGCCAGTCGGTGACCGGCGCCACCGAAACGCCGCCTGCGAGTTCGCCGGAATCCTTGGCCAGCATCAGGGTGCTCAAGTAGCCACCATAGCTCCAGCCGAAGGTACCGATGTGTGCGGCATCCACCCACGGCTGCTGTTTCAGCCAGGCAATCCCCGCGCGTTGGTCTGCGACTTCCACGTCGCCCAGTTGGTGGTAGATCGGGTCGGAAAACGCGCGCCCACGCCGGGCCATGCCGCGGTTGTCCAGCGTGAACACCACGAAGCCGTGCTGCGCCATGTATTCATCGAACAGATCCGGCCAGGCGCGCGTCACCATTTGCGCGGTGGGGCCGCCGTAGAAGTGCAGCATCACCGGATATTTTTTTGCAGCATCGAAATGCAGCGGCTTGTACAGCTTGTAATAAAGCGTCTGGCCGTCGTCCGCTTTCAGCGTGCCGAACACCGGCAGCACGTGCGCGTCGTGGTACGGCCAATACGGATGTTTCGCATCCAGCTTGTTCTGTTCGATCCAGGCGACGAATTCGCCGTTCGCCTTGTGCACGCTGACCTGCGGTGGCGTGGCCGGATCGGAGAAGGTGTCCACGTACATGGAGCCGTTGCGGGCAAAGTGCGCTTCATGCCAGCCGTCATGCTGGCTGATCCGGCGCGGATGCCGCGCATCGGCGCCATCCAGTTTCAACGCGTAGATCTGCTTGTCCGGCACCGAATCCTTGTTGGATGACACGTACACGAGTCCCGCTTTCTCATCCAGCGCCAGCACCCCGTCGAGATTCCAGGTTCCTGCACTGATCGGATGCGCGAGCTTGCCGTCCAGACCGTACAGATACAGATGATGCCAACCGCTGCGCTCGCTGCCCCAGACGAAAGCCGGTTTGTTCTTCAGGAAATGCAGATCGTTGTTGAGATTGATCCAGGTCTTCGAGGTTTCGGTGAGCAGCGTGCGTTGTGCCAGCGTGGCGACATCCACCAGCTGCAGATCCAGCTTCTGCTGGCTGCGCTGCATGCGTTGAAAGGAAATCTTCCGCGCATCCGGCAACCAATCCACGCGCACCAGGTAGATGTCCGGGTTTTTTCCCAGCTCGATCCAGCATGGATCGCCGCCGCCCGGCGCGATCAGTCCGAGCTTGACGCGCACATTCGGATCGCCCGCGGCCGGATAGTGCTGCGAGACCACGTCGGTGCGATCCGGATACACCTCGAAGCGCCTGGTCACCGGCACACGCGTATCGTCGTAACGCTCGAAGGCGATCAGCGAATCGTCCGGCGCCCACCAGTAGCCGGTGCGGCGATCCATTTCTTCCTGCGCCACGAACTCGGCCTCGCCGTTGTGGATGTTGCCCTTGCCGTCGCGGGTGAGTTGCGCCGGTTTACCGGTCTTCAGGTCAATCACCCACAGGTTCTGGTCGTGCACGTAGGAAACGTAGTGCCCCTTGGGCGAGATCTTGGGGTCGAGTGCATCCGCGTTCTCGGTCAACCTGCGGATGTGCTTGCTGGCGATGTCGTAAAGATAGAGATCGCCGTTCAGCGGAATCAGCAGTTTGGAACTGTCGGGCGCCCATTGATAATCCACGATGCCGTGGAGGCCGGCGACGCGCGCGCGCTCGCGGCGTGCCTTTTCCGCATCCGACAGGTGTTCACCGTCGGGCTCGAGCGTCTTCGAATCCACCAGCAGCCGTGCGGCGTGGTCGGCGAGGTTGTACTCCCAGAGATCGAGCTGATCCTGGTTGTCGCTCTTGCCGCGCAGGAACGTGACGCGCGATCCGTCCGGAGCGACCTGCACGTTGCGCGGCGCCGGACCGGAGAGTGCCGGATCGGAGTAGATGCGTTCGATCGTCAGTTGTTCCGCGTGCGCGGAAGGAGTGCCGGCCATCACGAAGGTTGCCAACAGGACAAGACCGAAGTGTAGAACGCGCATGGCGCTTCCCCCTGAGAAGCGCCTATTCAAGCGCGATGCGCCTGTGTGCGGCAAGCTTTTTTGGAGCCGCTGAAGAAAGCGTCGCGAGCGAAGGCGGATTGTGCGACGCCGGAGCGCAGGAACCGGGGCGTACACGGACAGTACGTGAGGATTCCGAGCACCGCCGGCGCGCAAGCTGCCGAGCGCAGCAGCTTGTTCAGAGGCTCCTGGCGCGTTGCCCGAACAGAATCTTTTTTTCCTCTTCCGTCATCGGGCCTTCGCGCCGCAGCGACGCGCCACGCTCATAGGCACGCCGTGTCGCCGGACGTTGCGCGATCGCGGCATGCCAGCGCTGCACTTCCGGAAACGGCGTGAGATCGAGCGGCGCCTTTGAATATGGACTGATCCACGGATAGCACGCCATGTCGGCGATGCTGTATTCATTCCCGACGATGAATTCGCGGCCGCGCAGACGCGTGTTGAGCACGCCCAGCAGTCGTTCCGCTTCGTTCTTGTAGCGCTCCATCGCATACGGAATCTTATCCGGCGCATACGTGTGGAAGTGGCCGTACTGACCGGTCATCGGCCCCAGGCTCGCCATCTGCCAGAACAGCCACTCGATGCACTGCATGCGCGTGCGTGGGTCGGCGGGAATGAAGCGGCCGGTTTTGCCGGCGAGGTAGAGCAGGATCGCCCCGGATTCGAACACGCTGAGCGGCCCGCCGCCGTCGGCCGGCGCGCGATCCACGATCGCGGGCATCTTGTTGTTGGGAGAGATCGCCAGGAACGCCGGTTCGAACTGCTGCCCCTTGCCGATATCCACGGCCTGGACCGTGTGTTGCAGGCCGGTCTCCTCAAGGAACAGTGCAACCTTGTAACCATTTGGAGTGGGCCAAAAATAGAAATCGATCATTGCCGAGCCCCTTCAAGAAACCGGATAGGCCAGAGGAAAGTCAATCACGCAACCCTCCTTGTGCGTGCGTGTGCTCTGCATGGGGGCGCGATCGCCGCCTCGCAAGCGAAGGCGCCGGGATCCGATCAACGTACATCCATGCACTGCCCGGAAAGAGCGCAGCCTGCGCTCATTTCCCGATGCAGAACGTCGAGAAGATCGCGCCGAGCAAATCCTCGCTGGTGAATTCGCCGGTGATTTCGCCCAGATGTCGTTGCGCCTGACGCAATTCCTCCGCCGCCAGTTCACCCGCGCGCGTTTCGCGCAGCACACGGTCGGCGGCTTCCACATGTACGAGCGCCTGTTCAAGCGCCAGCACGTGGCGTGCTCGCGCACTGAAGGTGCCATGCTCGGCATCACTCGCGCCGGCAAGACGCTTCAACGCGCCGCGCAACAGATCGAGGCCCGCGCCGGTCCTGGCCGAGAGCGCAATCAATTCCATTCCATCGCGCCTCTCGCACGAGGGCGGCGCATCATCAAGATCGATCTTGTTGACCACGACCACGCGCGCGGCCGCCGCAGGCGCACCATCCAGCAGTTTCAAATCCGCTTGCAGGTGCAGCGCACCAGTCACCAGCAGCGCGACATCGGCGCGCGCCAGCTCCGCGCGCGCACGGCGAATGCCTTCGCCCTCGATCGCGTCGGTCGCCTCACGCAAACCGGCGGTATCGGCCAGCGTGAGCGTGATCTCGTCAATCCGCACTTCTTCGCGCAGCACGTCGCGGGTGGTGCCAGGCACTTCAGCAACGATCGCGCGCTCGTCGGCTGCGAGTGCGTTCAGCAGGCTCGACTTGCCGACATTGGGCCGGCCGACGATCGCCACGTGCAAGCCATCGGTGAGGCGCACACCGCGACGGGCTTCGGCGAGCAATACCCGCAGTTGCCCGCGCAAGTCATCCAGCCGCGTGCGCAACGTCGGGTCCGAGAGGAAATCAATTTCCTCTTCGGGGAAATCGATCGCCGCCTCCACGTGCGCCCGGACCGCGACCAGCGCCTGCAGCAGCGCCTGCACACGGGAAGAGAATTCGCCCTGCAATGATCGCAACGCGGCCCGCGCCTGCGCTTCGGACTTCGACGCGATCAGATCGGCGATCGCCTCGGCCTGCGCGAGGTCGAGCTTGCCGTTCAATAACGCGCGTTCGGAAAACTCGCCCGCGCGCGCGGGTCGCGCACCGAGAGCGCACACGCGCCGGCGCAGCACATCCAGCACCACCGGCGCGCCGTGCGCGTGGATTTCCAGCACATGTTCCCCGGTGAACGAATGCGGCGCCTCGAAATACAGCAGCAACGCGCGGTCGATCAACGCGCCGTGTTCGTCCTTCAATGCCGCCAGTCGCGCGACCCGCGGAGGTGGCATTTCACCGAGCCAGGCTTGCACGATGCGCGGCACGTCCGGACCCGACACCCGCAGCACGCCGATGCCGCCGCTGCCGGGCGGCGTGGCGATTGCAACGATGGTGTCGGTCGCGGCGTTCACCGCTGCTGCTCACGCCTTTGCGCGCGTGTCCGCCCGCTCGATGCTGCGCGTGATCACCCACTGCTGGATCACGCTGGTCAATCCATTCACCACGTAATAAAGCGTAAGGCCGGCCGGGAAGAATGCGAACATCACCGCAAACACGATCGGCATCACCTTCATGATCTTCGCCTGGGTCGGGTCCATGCCCGGACTCGGCGTCAGGAACTGCGTGGCGATCATGGTGATCGTGTACAGCGCCGGCAGGATGAAGTACGGGTCCGGCGCGGAGAGGTCGTGGATCCAGCCGAAGAACGGTGCGTGGCGCAACTCGACGCTGTACATCAGCACGTAATACAGCGCGAAGAACACCGGGATCTGCACCAGCGAAGGCAGGCAGCCGGCCAGCGGATTGACCTTCTCCTTCTTGTACAGCTCCATCATCGCCTGCTGCTGCTTCTGCTTGTCCTCGCCAAAACGCTCCTTCAGCGCCTGGATGCGCGGCGTGAGCTTGCGCATCTTGGCGCCGGCCTTGTACTGCTGCTCGGTCAGCTTGAAGAACAGCGCCTTGATCAGCAGCACCAGCAGGATGATCGCAATGCCCCAGTTGCCGACGAAAGCGTGGAACTTGGAGAGGATCCAGAACAGCGGCTGCGCAATCACGGTGAAGATGCCGTAATCCACCGTTAATTCCAGCCCCGGCGCAACGGTGGAGAGCGTGCTCTGCGTCTTCGGCCCGACATACAGATTGGCGTTGAGCGTGACGCTCTTGCCCGGCGCGACCGTGGCGCCCGGCCCGCGCGTGCGAATCAGGTAGCGCGGTTTGCCGCTGCTCGCGGGCGGCAGCTTGGCGCTGCTGAACTGGTCCGTCTGCGCGCTCGGCGGTATCCACGCCGTGAAGAAGTAGTGCTGGATCATCGCCACCCAGCCACCCTGAACGTCGCGGTTCAGCGGATCCTCTTCGAATTTGCCGAAAGCGAGCTTCTCGAACTTGTCGCTCCGGCTGTACCACGCCGCACCGAGGAAGCTGGACCGCTCCGGATCGTAGAACTCGAGGAAATGTTTCGGCGGCGGCGGCGGCTCGACGCGCTCGATCTGTTCGTAGGCGTTGCCGCTCCAATTGCGCGCGCTGCGATTGTCGATCTGCTGCGCCAGCTCGACCACGTAGCTGCCGCGCTTCAGCGTGTAGCGCTTGCTGACGCTGATGCCGGATGCGTCATGCCAGGTCAGCACCGCGGTGACAGTGTTGCTGCCGGACTGCAGTGTGTAGCTCGGCGCGCCGGCGGTGAACATGGTCAGGTGGTCCGGCGCCGGGCTGCCGTTGGCACCAACCAGCCCGTCCTGCGCAACGAACAGCCGCTGCGGATCGTCGCTGAGCACACGCACCGGCGAGGTATCGCCCTTCACCTGTTTTGGATACGCCAGCAGGTCCGCGCGCACCACGCTTCCGCCACGGGTGTCCAGGGTGAGGCGCAGCACGTCATTGCTGAGCGTGATGTACTGATGCGGCGTGGCGGCGCTGGCCGGTGCGGCGCTTTCCGGGATTGCGGGCGCGACAGGCGTCGCACTGGACGTGGAGGCGGGCGCGTTCGCGACGGGCACCTCGCCGGGTGCGGCTTTTGCCGGCACATTCGTACTGTTGCTCGCAGCCGGCGCGGCCACCTGTTGCGTCGTGGTTTGCGCCGGCGGCGGCGCATAATCCTGTTGCCACTGGTTCCAGATCAGCCAGGCAACGAACAGCAGCGCCACGACCAGCAGGGTTCGCGTTTGATTGATCACTTGGGGAAACTCTGGTTGGTCGGGTGTGTGTTCGCGCCGATCCGGCGGCACCTCATCAAATCATCGCCGCGCAAGACTTGATGGCCCTGGTACCGAAGAGCGGGCTGGAACTCGGAGACATGGTGACCCACTGCCTATGGGTCAATCCGCGATTGTGCCGGGCGCGCCGCCCTGCTTCAACGGTTTCAGCCGGGACCACGCGGCGTCCAGATCGGCGCGCAGGACGGCACCGGCGGCTGTCGCGGCCTGCTGGCGCGCGATCAGCAGCAGATCGAAGGCGGGCAGTCGCGCTCGCGCGTGCCGGAATGATTCACGCACATTGCGCTTGATGCGGTTGCGATCCACCGCGCGCTTGGACACTCTTCGCGAAACCGCCAGGCCGAGCCGCGCGAAGCCCACCTCATTCGCGCGATAACGGATCAGGAAGTAGCGGGTGTCGAGTCTGCCCGGTGCGTGCCGCAGCGCGGCGAACTCGGCGGCACGGCGCAGCCGCGCGCTGGGCGGCAGGCCGAGCGCGGCAGTCATCGCACTTACGGGATGAGGCGCTTGCGGCCCTTGGCGCGGCGGGCGGCCAGCACCTTGCGGCCATCGGCGGTCGCCATGCGGGCGCGGAAGCCATGGGTGCGGGCGCGCTTGAGCCGGCTGGGCTGATAGGTGCGTTTCATGGAAATCTCCGGAGCCGTTGCACGGGAGCTTCCCGTGCGGCGGGCGTGAAAAAAGACGTGGGACTTTAGGTGCAGCGGCCCTTGATGTCAAGCCGCGCCGCGCATTGCGGGCCATCGGCAGGAGCCGGGATTCTACTTGTGCGGATGCTAGACTGCCGGTTTGTCTTGCGGGTGCGTCATGCAACACCTTCCCTTTCACTGCGAGCTGCCATGAGCGATCTGTGGCGGCGTTGTCTGCAACGTCTCGAGGGTGAACTGAGCGAGCAGGCCCTGCACACGTGGCTGCACCCCCTGCAGGCGCGCGAGGACGACCAGGCCCTGTTCCTGTTCGCGCCCAACACCTATGCGCTCGATCGTGTGCGCAGCGAGTATCTGCCGAAGATCGAGCTGGCACTGAGTGATGTCGCTGGGCGGGCGATCAAGATCCGGCTGGAAGTCGGCTCGGTTGCACCGGCAGTCTCGCCCGCGAAGGACGCCGCGGGACAAGAGCCCGCGCAACCGTCGCATCTGGATCCGCACTACACCTTCGACAACTTCGTCGAGGGCAAGTCCAACCAGTTGGGCAAGGCCGCGGCGATGCAGGTCGCGCAGAATCCCGGCCGCGCCTACAACCCGCTGCTGCTGTACGGCGGAACCGGCCTGGGCAAGACGCACCTGATGCAGGCAGCAGGCAACCTGATGCGCCGGTGCAATCCGGGCATGAAGCTGCTGTATGTTCACTCGGAGCGTTTCACCAGCATGATGATCGAGGCGCTGCGTACCAAAAACATGGACGATTTCAAGCGCCGCTTCCGCTCTGTGGATGCGCTGCTGATTGACGATATCCAGTTCTTCGGCGGCAAGGACACCACCCAGGAAGAGTTCTTCCATACCTTCAACACGCTCGTGGAAGGCAAGCAGCAGATCATCCTCACTTGTGATCGTTATCCACGCGAAGTGGAAAACCTGGAGCCGCGCCTGAAGTCCCGGCTCAATTGGGGTTTGTCGGTGGCCATTGAGCCCCCGGACTTCGAAACGCGTGCTGCGATCCTGCTTGAGAAGGCGAGGTTGCGCGATATGCGCATGCCGGAAGACGTGGCCATGCTGCTGGCGCGCCGCATCCGCACCAACGTGCGCGATCTGGAAGGCGCGCTCAACACCGTCGCCGCGCGCGCGAATTTCTTCGGCCGCGAAATCTCGCTGGAATTCGTGCAGGAAACCCTGAGCGATCTGCTGCGCGCGCACGCCCAGGCAATCACGATTCCGAACATCCAGAAGACGGTCGCCGATTACTACCAGGTGCGCCTGTCCGACCTGCTCTCCAAGAGCCGCGTGCGCTCACTGGCGCGCCCGCGACAACTGGCAATGGCACTGGCCAAGGAATTGACCGAACACAGTTTGCCCGAAATCGGCGAGGCCTTCGGGGGACGCGACCACACGACAGTGCTGCACGCGTGCCGCACCATCCGGGCGCTGCGAGACAATGACATGCGTGTGCATCAGGACTGGGACAAATTGATCCGTATACTTACCGGTTAAGGGAACCAGGGGGCCGTGAAAACCGGCGTGGGGGTTGTGGACAGATTGTGCAAACGACCGCTGGGCCGCTTTGCCCACAATTCGTCCACAGTCGAACCCAGTTCTCGTCAACAAGGATGATCTCAGGCAAGTATTTGTAAAGAAAAGCTTTTCATCTCTTTTCAAGTTAACCACAGCGCCTGCTACTGCCTTTTTATCTACAACTCGCAAAGGAGCGGGGGACCTGCCATGCGTTTCAGCATTCAACGAGAAGCCTTGCTCAATCCCCTCCAGCAGGTGGTAGGGGTGGTGGAACGCCGCCAGACCTTGCCGGTACTCGCCAACCTGCTGGTGCAGGTGGAACAAGGCCGCTTGACGCTGACCGGTACCGATCTCGAAGTGGAAATGCGCGCCAGCATCGCCGTCGAAAACGGAGAAGAGGGAGCCACCACGATCCCGGCGCGCAAGCTGTTCGACATCGTGCGGGCGCTGGCGGATGGTTCGCAACTCGACATCAAGCTCAATGGCGATCGGGTGGCGGTCCACGCCGGACGCAGCCGGTTCACGTTGGCGACCTTGCCGGCCGAAGAATTTCCCACCATCGATTCGATTGAGCTGGTCGACAAGGTGATGTTGCCGGAAGCGACGTTGAAAGAGCTGATGGAACGCACCGCCTTCGCGATGGCCAATCAGGACGTGCGCTACTACCTGAACGGCATGCTGCTGGATCTGCGCGACGCCGGCCTGCGCTGTGTAGCGACCGATGGGCACCGGCTGGCGCTGGCGGAAACGAAGCTCGACAAGAAAGTCAGTGCCAACCGGCAGATCATCATTCCGCGCAAGGGCGTGATGGAGTTGCTGGGGTTGTTCGGCAGCGACGAAGGCGAGATTACCATCGAGTTCGCGCGCAACCATCTGCGGGTGCGCCGCAACGATGTGATGTTCACCTCCAAGCTGATTGATGGTCGCTTTCCGGATTACGAAGCGGTGATCCCGCTGGGGGCTGACAAGATGCTGCACCTGGATCGCGATGCGTTGCGCTCGGCCCTGCAACGCGCGGCCATTCTTTCCAACGAGAAGTATCGCGGTGTGCGGCTGGAGGTGAGCCCGGGGCGGCTGCGGATCGTTGCGCATAACCCCGAGCAGGAAGAGGCGGTGGAGGAGCTGGAAGCCGAAACATCGGTGAACGATCTCGCAATTGGCTTCAATGTCGTCTATCTGCTGGACGCCTTGGGGTCGCTGAACGACGAGCGGGTACGTCTGCAATTGCGGGATGCGCAGTCCAGCTGCTTGTTGCAGGGCGCCGAGCACGAGCATGTCCGGCACGTGGTGATGCCGTTGCGGCTCTGACTGCGCGGCACTTGGCCCGAGGGCGCGGGGCATGAGGATTGATCTGCTCCGCGCTCATCACCTGCGATGTTTCGACTCGGTCGAAATCGCGCCCGGCCCGCGGCTCAACTGGCTGGTCGGTCCCAATGGCGCGGGCAAGACCAGCTTGCTCGAAGCGGTCTATCTGCTGTCTCACGGTCATTCTTTCCGCGCCGGCGCGCGCGACGCGCTCATCCAGCGCGACAGATCGGGGTTCGATCTGTTTGCGGAGTTGAGCCGGAAGCAGGCCGGGCATCGGCTTGGGCTGGCCCGCCAGGCTGGCGGCGACTGGCGCGTGCAGGTTGATGGCGAGGCGCGCGCGACCCTAGCCCCCTTGTTGGAGCTCTGCGCGGTAGTGTGTTTCGAGCCGGGTAGCCATGCCCTGATCACTGGTGCAGCGGAGCTGCGCCGACGGTTCCTGGATTGGGGAGTGTTCCATGTGGAACATCATTCCCTGAATCGGTGGCGGGACTATCGTCGCGCACTGCGCCAGCGCAATGCACTGCTGAAGCACGAGGACGGATCGGATCAATTTGGATTCTGGGAGGCCGAGTTGGGCCGTCTGGGTGAGCTCATTGACCAGAGCCGGCGGGCCTACTTCGATGTATTGCAGCAGCATGTTTCCGGCTTGGCGTCGGCGCTGCTGCCCGAGCTGGGCGAGCCCCGGCTGAATTTTCGCAGCGGCTGGAATCGCGAGCATCCGCTTCGGGAGTCGTTGGCGACCCATCGGGTCCAGGACATCGCGCGTGGACATACCCGGCTGGGTCCGCATCATGCGGATTGGCGGCTCGAGTTCGCGCAGGCGCCGGGGCGCGAATTTCTGTCGCGGGGTCAGACCAAGCTGGCAGCGTTGGCCTGCGTTCTGGCCCAAGCGGCGGTGTTCGCCTCGCAATGGAAAGAGTGGCCGATATTGTGTCTGGATGATCTCATTTCGGAGCTCGACGAAGCGCATCAACGGCTGGTGCTCGAGTGGGTGGCCGAGCGTCCTGCGCAGGTGTGGCTGACCGCGACGCAGCACCCCGGAACCAACTGGCCGGAAGCAGAGCAGTTCCACGTGGAACACGGACTGTTGAGCCAGGTGTGACATCGCGGCCGGACCCGCTGCGGTATAATTGCGTGTTTGCGCAGCCCCGCCCGCGCTCGAGTCATCCATGAACGACAATTACGATTCCAGCAGCATCAAAGTCCTCAAGGGTCTGGAAGCGGTCCGCAAGCGGCCCGGCATGTATATCGGCGACACCGATGACGGCACCGGCTTGCATCACATGGTGTTCGAGGTGGTGGACAACGCCATTGACGAGGCATTGGCGGGTTATTGCGACGAAGTCGTTGTCACCATCCACGATGATGGCACCGTCAGTGTCAGTGACAACGGACGGGGCATTCCCGTTGACATGCATCCGGAGGAGGGTCGCTCCACCGCCGAGGTGGTGATGACCGTGCTGCACGCCGGCGGCAAGTTCGACGCCAATTCATACAAGGTTTCCGGCGGCCTGCACGGCGTGGGGGTCTCGGTAGTGAACGCGCTGTCCGAGCACCTGTGGCTGACCATCTACCGTGATGGTCAGGAGCATCAGCAGGAATACCAACTGGGCGAGCCGCTGTATCCGCTGAAGGTGGTGGGCCCAGCCGACCGGCGCGGCACCATGGTGCGTTTCCTGCCTAGTCCCGCGACCTTCACCCACATCGAGTTCCATTACGAAGTTCTCTCCAAGCGCTTGAGAGAATTAGCCTTTTTGAACTCGGGTGTGCGTATCGAGCTGATTGATCAACGCACCGACAAACACGATGTATTCCAGTACGAGGGCGGCATCCGTTCGTTCGTGCAGCACTTGGCGCAGCTGAAAACCCCGCTGCACCCCAGCGTGATCCATTTCAGCTCGCAAACGGAAGGCACCACCGTTGAACTCGCGATGCAATGGACTGACGGTTACCAGGAATCGGTGTACTGCTTCACCAACAACATCCCCCAGAAGGATGGCGGCACGCATCTGACCGGATTTCGCGCCGCCCTGACGCGAACGGTAACGAACTATATCGAAAAAGAGGGATTGGCCAGGAACGCGAAGATCGCTCTGGCCGGTGACGACATGCGTGAAGGCCTGATCGCGGTGCTCTCGATCAAGGTGCCGGATCCCAAGTTCTCCTCACAGACCAAGGACAAGCTGGTTTCCAGTGAGGTGAAGGGTGTTGTCGAACAGGCGGTCAACGGCAAGCTTGAGGAATTTCTGCTGGAGAACCCGGCCGAGGCGCGCGCCATTGCGGAAAAAGTGGTCGACGCTGCCCGGGCTCGGGAGGCCGCACGCAAGGCGCGCGAGCTGACCCGGCGCAAGGGCGCACTGGACATCGCGGGGCTCCCGGGAAAACTTGCCGATTGCCAGGAGAAGGATCCGGCGCTTTCGGAGTTGTTTCTGGTCGAGGGCGACTCGGCGGGCGGTTCGGCCAAGCAGGGTCGCAATCGCAAGTATCAAGCGGTGTTGCCGCTGAAGGGAAAGATCCTCAACGTCGAGAAAGCGCGTTTCGACAAGATGCTCAGTTCCGCCGAAGTGGGCACCCTGATCACTGCGCTCGGCACCGGTATCGGCAAGGACGAGTTCAACGCCGACAAGCTGCGCTATCACCGCATCATCATCATGACCGACGCGGATGTGGACGGCTCGCACATCCGCACCTTGCTGCTGACGTTCTTTTACCGGCAGATGCCGCAACTGATCGAGCGCGGCCACGTCTACATTGGGCTGCCGCCGCTCTACAAGATCAAGCAGGGCAAGCAGGAACTTTACCTGAAGGACGACGTGGCACTGAATGAGTACCTGATCGCCAATGCGGTGGAAGGCGCAGACCTGAGCTATGTGCCTGATGCGCCTCCTGTGCGGGGTGAAGCGTTGGAAAAGCTGCTGCGCCAGTATCAGAGCGCGCTGGATCAGATCGCGCGGTTGGGCCAGCGCGGCGATCCGGCGTTCTTCACCGCGCTGCTGGACCACGCGCCGCTGGAAGCGAATCTGTGGCAGGACGCGGCCGCGCTGCGCACATGGATGGATGCACTGACGGCGCGCATCAATTCCACCGGCTTGGGTCGCGCACGCTACACGCTGCAATTGCGCGACGCCGTTGCCGAGCACCCGGCCGCGCTGTTGCTGACCCGCAGTCAGCACGGCAGTGAACACACCTGGGTCTTGCCGCAGACCTTCTTCACCGGCGCCGATTACCGGCCGTTGCTGGAAATGTCGCGTGCGCTGCACGGCTTCATCCGCGCAGGCGCGCAGATCCGCCGTGGTAATGCCAGCCAATCGATCAACGATTTCGCGCAGGCGCGCGCGTGGCTGTTCGATGAAGCAAGGAAGGGCCGCAACATCCAGCGCTTCAAGGGTCTGGGCGAAATGAATCCGGAGCAGTTGTGGGAAACCACTGTGAATCCGGACACCCGCCGCCTGCTGCAGGTTCGCATCGAGGATGCGGTGGCTGCCGACCAGATCTTCGCCACGCTGATGGGCGATGTGGTCGAGCCGCGTCGTGACTTCATCGAAACCAACGCGCTGAAGGTGGCGAATCTGGATGTGTGATCGCGGGCTCCGATCTTCGCGCGGAACTTCATCCGCGTCTTCCACCGGACCAAACGTCGAAGGTGATTCAACCAGGCAGGGGATGGTGAGCGTTGGGTCAAGTGCTGTTAGGAACTTGAGCTTGGCCGCAAGTGCGCGCTACTCTGATTGGCTCCAGTGCCGCAGGCACGAGGTTCTCCTGAGGTTGCCATGAAACTCGAATCACGTTTGATCGCATACGGCGTGTGCGCGGCACTGGTGCTTTCCTCGAGTGCGGTGTTCGCACAGAGCTGCACCTCTATGCAAATGATGCGCAACGAGTGTGGCCAGTCGCAGAAGAAGGCGAAACCGGAGAATCAGCCGGCACAACCCAGCCAGTATCCGAACGCGACTCGGCCGGAGCACAAGATCGAAGGGCTCGGCGAGAAGGAAGCGAATGCCCTCAATGAGGGACTCAACGCCGTCAACAGCAATGATGCGGCCACCGCGCAGAAGGATCTGCAGCCCATCGCCGACGGTAGCGAAAACGCGTACGCAAAGGCCAAGGCACTCTCGGGGCTGGCGCTGCTGAAATACAACGGCGGCGACACCAAGGGTGCGATCGCGTTGCAGAAGCAGGCGCTCGATCTGAACTCGCTGCCCAATGATGATTACTTCCCGGCGCTGTATGCCCTGGCGCAGATGTATGTCGCCGACGAGGACTACACGCAGGCGCTGACCGCGCTTGACCAATGGGTGCAGCAAAGCGGCAAGCAGTCGGCCGATGCCTACGCCCTGAAGGGCAACGTTCTCTATCGGCTCGAGAAGTATCCGGAAGCCGCGACGGCCATCCAGAAGGCCAAGTCCATGACCGACCAGCCGAAGGAAAGCTGGGATCAGATCCTGATCGCCAGCTATTTCGCGATGGACAAGTATGACGAGGCCGGCAAGGTCGCGGAAGCGGCGCTGGCCAAGGACCCGAACAACGCCAAGCTGCTGATGAATGTGGTGCAGATCTATACCAATGCGCGGGAATACGACAAGGCGCTACCGCTGCTGGAACGCGCACGCGCAAACGGTCAGATCACAGACGAAACCACATACGTCAACATGGCCAAGCTTTATTACAACATCGCGCTGGATGGCAAGGACAGCAAGGCCAACGCGCTGAAAGCGGCGCAGGTCATCGAGGAAGGCATGAGCAAGGGCATCATCAAGCCGGGTAGCGATAACTACAAACTGGAAGGTGATGCTTATCTGTTGGCTGGGGAAACTGCCAAAGCCAATGGCGCTTATGAGAAGGGTGGCTTGCCGCCGGTGAAAGCGGGCTCAAAGGTGCACAGGAAAAAATGAGGTTGTGACTGACCCGGGTCGAAGTGATGGCTCGGATCACATATTTTGCAAACCGGGTGCCAAACCCTCTAGGCAAAAGCCCGGTGCTGGTGTAATTTGCTTCTCTTTTTCAGCCGCCCTCAGCGGCGCCGTCCGCCTGTAGCGGCGATGGCCGCGAGAACACGACGGACAGCGACTGGTTTACACGATGGCCCCGACTTCCGCGACCCACAAAGATCGCTTCAACTGGTGGCGCACAATCGCGATCGCAGCAGCGATCGCGGTGCACGCTGTCGTCATTCTGGTTCTTCTCACGCCGGCCGCGCCGCCTGAGGCCCAGCAGGCGAAGAAGGAGAACGTCACCAGCGTGACCTTCATTCCGCCGCCGCCACCGCCACCGCCACCGCCACCGCCGCCGCCGGAGCCGCCGAAGACGCCGCCGCCGAAGATCAAGGAATTGGTCAAGCCGCCGCCGACCCCGCCGCCGCCGGCACAGCCGCCGCCGGTGCAGGAAGTGTCGAGCATGCCGGTACCGGCGCCGCCACCAGCCCCGCCGGCTCCGCCCGCGCCGCCGGCCGATATCGCGCCGGGTGTGGACATCAGCTACAAGAACCGCAATCCGCCGAAGTATCCCATCGAAGCGTTGCGCCAGCAGCACCAAGGCACAGTCACCCTGGACGTTACCATTGACGCCCAAGGCAACGTGGTTGACGTCAAGGTGGAGAAATCCAGCGGCTATCGCGAGCTGGATCGTGCCGCCGAGGATGCCGCAC
>JBQCCR010000063.1:0-16751 GCA_051961995.1 Rhodanobacteraceae bacterium
TGCAACGAGCGCGCTGCCTGCGCACCGTGCACCACCGCCGCGCGCAATTCTTCCGGATCGAAATCGTCCACGTTGATGAACTCGGCGGTCACGCGGCGCAGGTGTTCCAGTTGCGCGCGTTCGGCCGCGCTGATTGCGCCGAGCTGTTCGGCCTCCCGCAACTGCTCGAAGTAGTCGTGCGCCTCGATCGCGCCACCCTTCAGCGCCTTCAGGAACTTGCGTTCGACCGGTTCCGCCGCGACCACTTCCGGCAGCAACGCATGCATGCGGCCAACCGGATTGTTCGGCGCGGGTGTCAAATAAATTCCGCGCAGCAGCGCGTCGCGCGCGGCATTGGGCGCGGTCAGCAGCGCCGCCACGCGATGGCCCAGCCGATCCGATGGCGGCACCTCGCGGCGGCCGAACGGGAACACCAGGAAGCGCAGTAGCCACGCCACCGGGCGCACCGGGAAGTTCCGGATCACACCGTCAATCGCCATCTGGATATTCCACACGGATTGATGGAACGCCCACGCCAGCAGCGGACGTTCGACTTCCGGCCTGCCCTCGTCTTCGTAACGCTTCAGCATCGCCGAAGCGATGTACAGATGCGACAGCACATCACCCAGCCGCGCGGACAATTTCTCCTTGAACTTCAGCCGGCCGCCCAACACGCCCATCGCGGTGTCGGCCACCAGCGCGAGCGCGGCGGCATAGCGATCGAGCTTGCGGTAATACCGCCGCGTGTAGTCGTCACCCGGCACGATGCCGAGCTTGCCGAACGCGAGGCCCAGCACGAAGCTGCGCGTCGCGTTGGAAATGCCGAAGCCGAGGTGTCCGAACAGCGCGGCGTCGAATTCGCGCAGACCCTGCGCGCGATCCGGATTGCGCGCAGCTTCCATTTCCTTCAACACCCATGGATGACAGCGGATCGCGCCCTGCCCGAAAATCATCAGGCTGCGCGTCATGATGTTGGCGCCTTCCACCGTGATCGTGATCGGCGCGCCTTCCCAGTTGCGGCCCATGTAATTGTTGGGTCCGAGCTGGATGGCCTTGCCGCCGTGCACGTCCATGGCATCTTTCACCACTTCGCGGCCCAGTTCGGTCGCGTGGTACTTCGCGATCGCCGAAGGCACGGCCGGCTTCTCGCCGCGATCCACCGCCGCTGCCGACGATCGCGACAGCGCCGCGATCGCATACGCATGCCCGCCAATGCGAGCGAGTGCTTCCTCCACACCTTCGAACCGGCCGATCGCCAGACCGAACTGCTTGCGGATGCGCGCGTAAGCGCCGGTGGATGCGACCGCCATGCGCACGAAACCGGTGGCGTTGGACGGCAGCGAAATCCCGCGTCCGACCGACAGGCATTCCACCAGCATCTTCCAGCCTTCGCCCGCCATCGCCGAACCCCCGATCAGGGTGTCCAGCGGCACGAACACGTCCTTGCCGGACAACGGGCCGTTCTGGAACGGGATGTTCAGGGGGAAATGACGACGGCCGATCTGCAACCCTTGCGTCTCGCGCGGGATCAGCGCCAGCGTGATGCCCAGATCATGCTTGTCGCCGAGCAGGTGTTCCGGATCGTACAACCGGAACGCGAGACCGATGATCGTCGCGACCGGGGCGAGGGTGATGTAACGCTTGTCGAAGGTCAGCTTCATGCCGAGCGTCTCGACCCCGTTGACCACCTGCTTGCAGACGATGCCAAAATCGGGAATCGAGGTGGCGTCCGAACCGGCCTGCGGACCGGTCAGCGCGAAACAGGGAATTTCGCGGCCATCGGCCAGGCGCGGCAGGAAGTGATTCTTCTGCTCCTCGCTGCCGTAGCGCAGCAGCAGCTCCGCCGGACCCAGCGAATTCGGCACCGATACGGTGGACGCGATCGTGGTGGAAATGCTGGAGATTTTCTGCAGCACCGACGAATGCGCGAGCGCGGAGAACTCCAGGCCGCCGTAGCGCTTCGGGATGATCATGCCGAAGAACTTTTCGCGCTTGACGAATTCCCAGATCTCCGGCGGCAGATCGGCCAGCTCGTGGGTAATCTTCCAGTCGTCCACCATGCGACAGAGTTGCTCGCAGGGGCCATCGAGGAACGCCTGCTCTTCCGCACTCAATTGCGGCTTGGGTTGCGAAAGCAGCTTCGACCAGTCCGGCTTGCCGGCGAACAGTTCGCCTTCAAAACCGACCGTGCCGGCATCCAGCGCAACCTGTTCGGTTTCCGACAGTTTCGGCAGCACGCGGCGGAACACGTTCAGCAGCGGCCTGGAAATCAGCGCCCGCCGCAGCGGAATGAAATTCAACGGCAGCGCGAACAGCACCGCATAGATGCCGAGCGTGATCCAGGTCGCGCGAGGTGCATGCAACCCCAGGCCCACGGCGAAGATTGCGGCTGCGGTGAGCAGGGTCCACAGCCACAGGCGGCTGCGGAAATACGCGCAGGCGCCGGTGACGATCAGCGCAGCGATGACAATCAGGAAGACGTGCATGATCTTTGCCTCGTGGATTCGCCGCCCTCCGGCAGCGATCGGATGAAATCCCGGATGGCACCGGTGAATGTGTCGTTCGCGTCGCCCGCCAGCATATGCGTGGCCTGCGGCAATTGGATGTGTTGCGCGTGCGGCAGCAATTGCATGAATTCGGAAATGGTCTCGCGCGAGACCACATCCGAGCGCCCGCCCGACAGCAGCAGCACCGGTACTTCGATCTTGCGCGCGGCCTCCAGCAGCCGCGGCTGGTAACGCTCGCCTTGGTGCGCGACGGTTTCCAGCAGCGCCGGGTCCCAATGCCAGCGCAGGCGGCCATCTTCGCCACGGCGCAGCAGCGGCTCCAGTTCATGCGCGCGTTTTTGCCGAGACCGATGCGGCAGGTAGGCCGCGATCGCCGCGATTGCTTCGTCGTAATCGGCGAACCCGTGTGGATGCGCGCGCATGAAGCCGAGCATGCGCGCAATGCCTTTGGATTCCCAGCGCGGCGTGATGTCCACCAGCACCAGCGCGCGGAATGGCGGCGGCGAAACTTCGCCGGCCAGTGCGAGCCCGAGCAATCCACCCATCGAGGCGCCGACCAGCACCGGCGGCGCGTCCAGCGAACGCGTCACGCGCAACAGGTCGTCGAGGAATTGTTCGAGAAGGTAATCGCCGCTGACGAGCCGGCCACTTTCGCCATGCCCGCGCATGTCGGCGGTAACAGTGCGGAAGCCCGCCGCGGCGAGCGCCTGCGCGCTGCGGGTCCAGGCGTGGCGAGTCTGGCCAAAGCCATGCGCGAACAACACCGGCGGCGCTTCGCACGCGCCATGTATTTCCAACACCAACGGCAAGCCTTCGGCGCTTTGCAGAAAGCACACGTGGGTTGCAGTTCGTGTTGGCATGGCCACCATACGCATACGTATGGTAATGGTATTGTAATAGCTTGTCAACTCCCTCGGCAGCGGCGCACCCTTGGCATGGCGCTCGCTATGCGCTCCAGCGTATGGATTCGAAGATACCGCCGATGTCATCGCGTAACGAACGCAATCGTCTGTCCGCCGAAGATTGGGAAAACGGCGCGCTGGACATGATCGCCGAGGAAGGTGTCAACGCACTCGCGGTGGAGGCGCTGGCGCGGCGCCTTGGCGTCACCAAGGGCAGCTTCTACTGGCACTTTCGCACCCGCGAAGCACTGCTGAAGGCTGCATTGGCTCGTTGGGAAGCGCGCGAGGAACATGAACTGCAGAACCGCGTCGTTTCGATCGACGAGCCACGCGCGCGACTGCGCGAGCTGTTCCACCGCGTCGCACGCGAAGCACGGCCGCACCGCGTGTACGCCGCGTTCCTGCAGGCGCTGGAGTTGGCGCCGGTCGCGCACGTCATGGCCCGGGTCTCGCAGCGCCGGCTGGAGTTCCTGAACCAGGCGTACCGCCAGGCCGGCATGAACAAGAGCGAGGCCGCGCATCGCGCGCGACTGGCCTACGCCGCCTACGTCGGGTTCCTGCAGTTGAGCCTGATCACCGAACTGCCGCGGCTTTCGCAGGAACAGTTCGACGCCTATGTCGAACACGTGATCGCGACGCTGGTCCCTGAATAGCCGCGACTTCGTCATTCCGGCCGTTCGCGATTCATCACGAACGGCCCGGAATCCGTTCGCGCAGGCGCGCGCCTGCGTGCGACGAAACGCCCTCCGGCGAAGAAGCGCCCTCCCCCCTGGGCGCGCCTCCGGAGTGATCCTGGCAAGTTCCTCGGCCGCCCGGATTCGCGACGCCGCCGTCTCCCCAGCCTTTCTTGCATTCACCTCCCGCCGGGGCTACCGTAACTTTCTCTCTTATCTATATGTGGCGAGGAGACATGGCTAGCAAACTGGATGCGCTGAACCGATGGGTGGACGAAGTCGCCCGGCGGACCCGCCCGGACCACATCCATTGGTGCGACGGATCGGAAGCCGAAGCGCGTCAGCTCACCGAGCTGATGCTCGGTACCGGCGACCTGCTGGAGTTGAACCAGCAGACCCATCCGGGTTGCACCCTGCACCGCTCTTCCCCCAGTGACGTCGCGCGCGTCGAACATCTGACCTTGGTCTGCACCAAGCATCAGGAGGACGCCGGCCCCAACAACCACTGGATGGAACCTTCGCAAGCGCACGCCAGGATCGATGCGCTGTTCGACGGCTGCATGAAGGGGCGCACGATGTACGTGATCCCCTATTGCATGGGCCCGCTGGGTTCGCCGATTTCGCGCTGCGGCGTGGAGATCACCGACTCGCCTTACGTGGTCGCAAATATGCGCATCATGACGCGCATGGGCACCGCGGCGCTGGAGCGCATCGAGCGCGAGGGCCGCTTCGTGAAAGGCCAGCATTCGATCGGCGAACTCGATCCGGAGCGCCGCTTCATCATGCACTTCCCGGAGGAGCTTTCGATCAAGTCGTACGGCTCCGGTTATGGCGGCAATGCACTGCTCGGCAAGAAGTGCCACGCGCTGCGCATCGCCAGTTTCCAGGCGCGCTCGGAAGGCTGGCTGGCCGAACACATGCTGATCGTCGGGATCGAGAATCCGCACGGCGACATCAAATACATCGCCGCAGCCTTCCCTTCCGCCTGCGGCAAGACCAACCTCGCCATGCTGATTCCGCCGGAAGGCTATCGCCGCGACGGCTGGAAAGTGTGGACGGTGGGCGATGACATCTGCTGGATGACGCCGGGCAAGGATGGACGGTTGTACGCGATCAATCCGGAAGCCGGTTACTTCGGCGTGGCGCCGGGCACCTCCAACAAGACCAATCCGAATGCGGTGAAAATGCTGGACCACGATGCCATTTTCACCAACGTCGCGGTCACCGCCGACAACGACCCATGGTGGGAAGGCCTGGACGACCGCAAACCGGTAAAGGATTGGCAGGGCCGCGACTACGATCCCGCGAACGGTCCGGCTGCACATCCGAATTCGCGCTTCACCGTGCGCGCCACGCAATGCCCGAGCTGGTCGCCGGAAGCGGAGAATCCGGACGGCGTGCCGATCAGTGCGATCGTGTTCGGCGGCCGGCGCGAATCGCTGGTACCGCTAGTATTCGAGGCACGCGACTGGACGCAAGGCGTGCTGGTCGGCGCCGGCATGGCGTCCGAAACCACCGCCGCCGCCACCGGCAAGGTCGGCGTGGTGCGCCGCGATCCGATGGCGATGAAGCCGTTCTGCGGCTACAACTACGGCGACTATTTCGCGCACTGGTTGTCGTTCGATCAGCCGAACGCGCAGTTGCCGAAGGTCTTCCACGTCAACTGGTTCCGCAAGGGCGCCGACGGCAAGTTCCTGTGGCCGGGTTTCGGCGACAACCTGCGCGTGCTGGAGTGGATGCTCAAGCGCGTGAACGGCGAAGTCGGCGCGACGGAAACACCGATCGGCCTGCTGCCGAATGCCGCTGACCTCAACACCGAAGGCCTGCACATGGCCGATGGCGCATTGGACACGCTGCTCGATTTCGATGCGCAGGGTTGGCAGGCCGAGATGGCCTCGATCGGCGAATATCTCGAGGGTTACGGCGATCACCTGCCGGAAAAGCTGCGCGCAGAGCAGCAGCGCGTGGCGGAGGCGTTGAAGCGGGAAGCGGGCGAATCCGCGGCCCCCGCGCGCAAGGCGGCCGCGGTGTCGTAGACATCCCCATCGCGGGAAAAGCCGGAACTCTGTGCCTCCGCCATCCGTGATCGGAGACGCCGGGTTCCGGATCGCCACGCCGCCTGCCCCGGAAGGGTTCTTGATCCGGGGCGGCGTCGGGGCGAGCACTAAACCTTCCGCGCAATCCGCGCATCCAATCTGCCAAGATGGATGCCTGCCTCTCTCTCGGTCCCCTCATGCAACCAGCGCGCGGCGCGCCTGTGGTCGAACTCGCCAGCCGCGGCCCGGCTGACGAAGACGTCCGGCTCGCGCGTGATGCTGCGCGCGGCGACAGCCGCGCATTCGAAGCGCTGTATCGCAAGCACGTCGGACGCATCCATGGCGCAGTCCTGCGCCTCACCGGCGGCCGGCATGCACGCGCCGAGGAGCTGACCCAGGAAGCCTTCGTGCGCGCCTGGCAGAAACTGCCCGGCTTCCGCTTCGAGAGCGCGTTCGGCACCTGGCTTTATCGGCTGGCGATCAACACCGCGCTGATGGATCTGCGCGCGTTGAAGAACGACCCGGTCGAGCAAGGCGTCGAGGAAGACGCGCTGCCCGAACCCGGCGCACAACCCTTCGGTCCGGCCGAGCGCGAGGAACTGGAACGCGCGGTCTCGGCATTGTCGCCGCGCACGCGTGCGGTATTGGTGTTGCACGATGTGGAAGGCTGGAAGCACGAGGAGATCGCCGCCGAACTGAGCATGGCGGTGGGCTCGTCGAAGGCCCAATTGCATCGCGCGCGCCGGTTGTTGCGGCGCACGCTGGGAGTGAAAGATGAACCTGCACCTTGAAGATCGGCAGAAACTGCGCGCGCTGGCACAGCCGGTCGAGCCGCAGCGCGATCTGTGGCCGGCGATCGCCGCACGCATCGAAGCGCAACGCACACCGCGCCGCAGGATGCAGTGGCTCGCCTTGGCCGCATCGCTGGCATGCGTCGCGGCGCTGGCGGGCGTGATCGGAATCCGGATGCTCCATTCGACACCAACCGCCACCACGCCGGCCCGGATCGCTGCAGCGGCCAATGTCGCGCCGCATTGGAAGCCGAATGATCCTCGCCTGCGCGGCGCGGCCGTGGAACTACACGCGGCGCAAGGCGAGCTGAAGCAGGCCTTGGCGATCGCGCCGAATTCACCTTATCTCGAACGCCTGCTGCAAAGCACCGAACACCAGCAATCGCGCTTGCGCCGGCTCGAAACCGATGCCGGTTGATGACTCACGATCAGGACACGACCATGTATCGCAAATCCATTACCCGATCCATCAGCACCGGCGCAGGCGCCATCGCGTTGCTCGCGGCACTGGCCAGCACCGCCGCGTTTGCCGATACGCCGATCCACCTCACCCGCGACGCTGCGCCCGACGCGCAGATCGTGATCCGCAACATCAAGGGCGAAGTCCGCGTCACCGGCTGGAACCAGAATCGCGTGCAGGTGGACGGCACGCTTGGCGAAGGCGCCAGGCCGCTGCAGATCAGCGGTGATGCGCATGCGCTCGAGATCCGCGTGGAGCCGGCCGGGACGAACTCCGGCTGGTTCGGTTTCAGCCGTGACAGCGAGATGGGACCCAGCGTCTTGGACGTGCATGTGCCGCATGCGGCCGCGCTGCAAGTCCATGTGGTCAGCGCACCGGTGGACGTGACCGGCGTTGACGGGCGCAGCCTCGGCGTCAACACGGTCAGCGGCCGCGTGCACCTGGCTGCGCGCGCCGGTGCGGTGAAGGTGGACAGCGTCAGCGGCGAGGTGAATCTGGAGGGCTCGGCCGACGGGTTGGATGTTCAGACCGTCTCCGGGGACGTGCAGGCCGCCACGCTCAACGGCAACCTCACCGCGCAAACCGTGTCGGGCGATCTGCTGTTGCGCGGCCATGCGCTGAACCGGGTGAATCTCGGCACCGTCTCGGGCACGCTGCAACTGGATGCGGCGCTCGCGCCCGCGGCGAGCTGGAAGATAGACAGCATGAGCGGCGATGTGCGCCTGACCCTTCCGGAAAACACCTCGGCGCAGATCAAGGCCGACACTTTCAGCGGCGACCTCCGCAGCGATTTCGGCAAGCCCTACGGCAGCGAGCACGGCCCCGGCGAGCATCTCGGCGCCAGGATCGGCGGTGGCAACGGCAGCATCGTGATCAACACCTTCAGCGGTGACGTGCACATCAACCGCGGATCGCGCTGAGCTGGCACAATCCGCTCTTTGGCCGGACCACGGTCCGGCACCGAGGAGCACAATGGCCGGATCGCGTTTGCAGGGCCTCAGCCCGGCCGCCGCGCAACAACTGGTAACCGCCGCGCAGGCCATCGAGAGCGGCGGACCCGATCTCGCCGCGACACGCCTGGCACCGCTGCTGGCCGCCTATCCGGACCATCCGGAAGTGCTTCGCGTGCACGCCGGCGTCATGAATCTGCGCGGCGATTACAAAGGTGCGGTCGCGACGATGCGCCGCGCGATCCAGGGCCGCCCGGAAGATGCGCTCTACTACAACACGCTGGGCAGCATCCTGGGTTCGGCCAATGAATTCGATGCAGCGATCGCCGCCTTGCGTTTCGCCTGCGAGCTGCAGCCGGACCTTGCAATCGCCTGGTTCAATCTCGGCGTGATGTTGACGCGCTCGGTGCGGCACGCGGAGGCGATTGACGTGCTGCGGCGCGCGATCGCACTGGATCCCCAGTACGTGCTCGCTCGCTCGCTGCTCGGCGACATGCTGCGCGCGGAGAATCGAATCGAGGAGGCTTCGGCGGAGTACCGCCGGGTGATCTCGGAACAACCATGGTCTGGGATGGCGTGGTGGGGACTCGCCGATCTCAAGACGGTGCGATTCAACAAGGGAGACATCGAGCAGATGCAGCGTGCCATGCGCGATTCCCGCGCCGAGGACAACGATCGGATCGCGATGGGTTTCGCGCTCGCCAAGGCACTGGAAGACGATGGCCGTTACGCCGAGTCGCTTGAGGCGCTGAAGCAGGCTCATGCCCTCGCGCGGCGCAGGCGGCAATGGAATGCGCCGATGTTCAGCGCCGGGATTTCCATGATACTCGATGCCTTTACGCCGCCTCCGGCGGGCACCACCAGCGCTTCGCTCGGAAGCGAAGTCATCTTCATTCCAAGCTTGCCAAGATCGGGGTCCACCCTGGTCGAGCAGATTCTCGCCTCGCATTCCCGCGTGGAAGGTCCCGGCGAATTGCCCGACCTGGCCCTGACCTTGTCGGAGGAAACCCGCCGCCGCGGCAAGCCGTATCCCTACTGGGTAGGTGAAATGCAGCCTACCGACTGGCAGCGGCTGGGCGAGCGCTATCTGGAGCGCACTGCGCACTGGCGCGAACGGCGGCCGATAGTCACCGACAAGTTGCCCGGCAACTGGTATTACATCGGCGCGATCCGCGCGATGCTGCCCGGTGCAAAGATCGTCGCATGCCGCCGCGATCCGCTGGAGACCTGCTTCTCCTGCTATCGCCAGCACCTGGACAACAACGAATACGCGCGTACCTTCGAGGATCTGGCTGCCTACTGGCGCGACTACGACCGCGCGATCCGGCACTGGCGCGCTCTGCACCCGGCCCACATTTACGAGCATGTCTATGAGGACCTGGTGGCGGAACCGGAAGCCGGCATCCGCAAACTGCTCGCGTTCTGCGACCTGCCGTTCGAGGAGGCCTGCCTGAATTTCCATCAGACCGCGCGCGACGTGCGCACCCCCAGTGCGATGCAGGTGCGGCAGCCGTTGCGCCGCGACACCGCACGCGCGCCACGCTACGGCGCGCTGCTGGATCCGCTGCGTCGCGCACTCGGACTGGCCGCATTCGACGCGTAGCCATGGCCAGCACGAGCGAACAGCAGTGGCTGGAACAGGCCCGGACGCTGGTTTTGCGGGGTGATTTCGCGCAGGCCGAGCCGCTGCTGAAGATCGCACTGGCGGAACATCCGCGCTCCTTCGAATTGCGGCGCGTGCTGGCCGGTGTGTATCGGCAAATCCATCGTTACGACGAAGCCGAAGCGTTGCTTCGCGAACTGTCGCGCGAATCGCCGCAGGATGCCGGCACTGCTTTCACGCTGGCGGAACTGCTGATCGGACAAGCCCGAACGCAGGCGGCCGGACAAGTGCTGCGTTCGTGCTTCGATGGCGGGCAGCACGATCCCAACCTTGCCATACGTGCGATCGAGCTGCTGGACGAGGCCGATCGCAAGTTGGATGCGGCTGCCATCGCGGACAACGCAATCGCCGCAGCCCCCGATGATCCGCGCCTGCATGCCTACGCAGGGATGCTGCAGCTTCAGCTCGGCGCATTCGAGCGCGCACGCAAGCATCATCTGTTTGCGCTGGAGCACAGCCCGAAGGCGTGCGAGTGGCACGTGCCGCACGGACTCGCGAGCGCACAGCGCTATGCCGATGCCGGGCACCCCGACTTCGAGTGCTTCCGTGCTTGCCTGCAGCGCACCAACCTGAGCGAGAAAGCGCGGGCCTCTCTGCTGTTCGCGCTCGGCAAGGCGCATGACGACATCGGCGATTATTCGAATGCCGCCTTGTATTTTCGCCAGGCGAATGCGATTGCGAATTCGTTGACTGACTGGTCGCGCAAGGATTGGCGGCGCATGGTCTCGGCGCGGCTTGCGACAAATCCCGTGACGCGACCCTGCCCGCCAGGGAGCGGATTCACCCCGATTTTCATCGTCGGCATGCCGCGCTCGGGCACGACCTTGCTGGCGGAACTGCTGTCGCGCCACGCCGGCGTATGCAATCGCGGCGAGCTGCCGTGGATCGGCAGACTTGCCCAACAACCGGACTTGAGCGGTGACCCGTCCAGTGAGGCGTTGACACGGGCGGCGGCGATTTATACGGCCCAGGCGCGGCGTGACGATGGGGCGGATGCGCGCTGGTTCGTGGACAAGCAACCGCTGAATTTCCGTTACCTGGATCTGGTGTTGGCTCTATTCCCGAATGCGCGGATCATCCATTGCATACGCAATGCGCGCGACACCGCATTGTCGCTGTGGGCGCAATCGTTCAGCGAAGACGTGCAGGGTTACGCTTACCATTTCGATCACATTGCGGTCGTGATGCGCGATTGCGAGCGTCTGATGCAACATTGGCGCCGGTGCTTTCCGCATTCCATTCACGCAGTGCATTACGAGGAACTGGTTGCGGCGCCGGACGCCACCATGACCGCTCTGGCAACCTGGGTCGGGCTTCCGGATGCGGCAACCACGAAGGCCGAATCGCCGAGCATCAGCACCGCAAGCTTGTGGCAAGCGCGTCAGCCGGTGTATGCGCGTTCATTGCGGCGCTGGCAAGCCTATGCGGAGTACGTGCCGGAGCTGCTGAAATTCAAGGATCACTGACCGCGAAGAGGCGCCGCCGGCCTCACCCGCGCGGAAACAGCATATAGGTCGACAGAATATATTTGTCGCCGGAACGCGGCGGCAGGCCCGTGTGCTGATACATCCAGTAGGGCGGGAACATCAGCAAGCGACCGGCGCGCGCCGCAACCTTGACGCGCAAATCGGGGAACTCGGTTTCCCCACCCTCCGCCACGTCGTTCAAGTACCACAGGAACACCAGATAGCGATCAGCCACTTCGTTGATCGAATCGAAGTGCAACTGGAATTTTTCGTCCAGCCCAGGGCGGTAACGCTTCATGCGGAATTCCGCCAGGCGCGGCGAGCTGGGTACGGCAATGGAAAGCCCCACCTCGGTGTTGTAGCGCGACAGGTACTCCTCGATCTGGCTGAAGAAGAACCCCTTGAGCGCTTCATCCGCCAGAGGCGTGATATCGAGTTCGGTCCAGGCGCTGTCATCCAGGCCGGCGCGCCAGCCCGGCTCGCGGCAGACGTGCTGCGGCACGGAAGCATGGAATGCCTGGATCAATTGCGCGCAGAACGCTGCCGGGAGTGCGCCGTCATACCAGCGCACGTAATCGCGCAGGGTCTCGCCGGGTGACGCGCGGGTTGTCATCGCGTCAGGGTTCATAGCCCCAGTGCCGCATGGCAGGTTCCAGGACGGGAAGGATGGGTTCGAAGTAATCGCGGTATCTCCGCCAGCGCCCAATGGAACCCGAGTAGACCGGCTGGACCACCTGCGCGTAGCTCGGGGTTCCGATATAGCCCTTGCGTTTGGCGTGCATGCTGAAGTCGTGCAGCGGCGCAACATCGTCGAGTTCGAGGAAGGCACCGAGCTTGCGCACGTTGCCATCGAAATCGTGGATGGCGTCTTCGTAGTTCCATTCGAATATCTGCGGCTCCAGCAGTGCCGCGTGGGCATGCCAGAACCGTATCGCCGCAGCGTAACCCGTAGCCAGGCGCGGCAACGTCGAACAGAGAGCCATGTAAGCGGGAGCGCTGAAGTGCTGCATGTAATTGCTCAGCACCACATCGCAGGGATGGCGCACGACGAAGATGATTTTCGCATTCGGAAACAGCCGGACCAGCAACGGCAGCCGGAGCATGGTCAACGGGTTCTTGTCCACCAGTCTCTGGCCAGGCTTCAACTGCACCACTTCGGCGATGGCGTTCCAGTAGACCTCGCGCAATTGATCGCATTGATCAGAATCGAGTTCCCCGAGCTGATCGGGATATTTCAACCCGAGCGACTGCATGCACTCGATCACTCGTTGCACGAACGGACGCTCGTCCATGGAAGCCATGCCGGGGTGCGCATCCAGCATCTGCTCGAGCATCGTGGTGCCGGAACGCGGAAAGCCGAGCACGAATATGGGCGACTGTTCCAGCGATGGAGCTTCGACCGGCTTCCAGTGGCTGAATTGCTCGGCGCTCACGTAGAACCTGGCCGTGTTCAGCGGATTCGAATTGGGCTCCTTGAGATCCGGAACCAATTGTGCCGCAACCT
This sequence comes from Rhodanobacteraceae bacterium, assembly GCA_051961995.1. Lineage (GTDB taxonomy): Bacteria > Pseudomonadota > Gammaproteobacteria > Xanthomonadales > Rhodanobacteraceae > 66-474. Next base: position 12,933 of record JBQCCR010000063.1, read on the forward strand.
TGAGCTGTCCTTCGTGCGCCTGCCTCAAGTATTCCATGCAAGCGGAGTAGTCACCCTGCTTGTCGCACAGTTTGGCGAGCAAAAACCATGTCGTGATCTGCCAGCGTTCGGCACCCGGGCCACTCAACAGTTGCTCGAGCAATATCCGCGCACGCGCCAGATCCGGTCCGCGCGCCTCCACGACAGCAGTGGCTTCCATGATCTCGCCTCGCAGCGTTTCGTCCGTCACATGGGCCGGCAGGGGCAATTGCGACAGCAGCTCGCGCGCCTCATCCAGCCGATTGAAACGTTCGAGCAGCAGCACGAGCCGTGCACGCGCCACGTCACCACTTTCCGGGTCCGCCAAATGCTCACGCAGCAGAGCCTCGCCTTCGGCATTCTGTCCAAGCCGTACCAGCAGGGCCGCAAGTTCGACCTGCAGGGATGGCGCAATTCCGCCCACCCAGAGTTTCCAGATACGCAAAAGCTCGCGCGCCTGACCATCCTCGCCGCACTCGAGGCACATCCGTGCAGCATGAATGCGTACTTCCGCATCCACGGGTCGCAACCGCAAGGCCTCGAGCAGCAGTTGCCTGGCCGGAATCAGTTGCTGACATTCCACTTCGAGAAAGCCTGCGCTCGCCAGAAAGTCCGGATTGTCCCGGTCCAGCTCCAGGGCTTTCGCGTACGCCTGCCTGGCATCGTCCAGCCGGCCGGCGGCACGCAAGGCGGTGCCGTAGTTATTCCAGTGGAGCGGCTCATCGGGCGTCCGCCCTACCAACGTGGCGAACACCTCCGCCGCTTCGAGTGGCCGCTGCTGACCCAGCAGCGCCAGACCCAGGACGTTGCTTGCCAGCACTGCATCAGGACTGTCATTCAGCTGCGCGCGTGCCAGCCGCTCTGCATCACGCAAATGGCCCTGCTGATAAAGCTGCACAAATCTAGGGAGCTCGAAGGGTGGGGGCACGATCAAGGTTGGGGATAGCCGGTATGCGGGGATAAAAAAAGCCGCGCGGTTTGCACCGCGCGGCTTGAGATTGTACTGCGTGTGTACCGCGATCAGAACTTGACCGTTGCACGCGCCCAGTAGAAGCGACCCACCGTGTCATAGGTGTTCACATCGGTGTTGCCATTCACCACGCTGGTCTGCGTGAAGATCGGCGGCTGCTTGTCGAACAGGTTGTCCACGCCCAAGGAAATCTGGGTATTGATCGGTTCGATGTTGTAGCCCACTTCCACATTGTTGTAGACGATCGTCGGGATGGGGAGGGTGAAGGCTGCCAACGCGCCATCCGCCGACTCGTGCTGGTTCGGATCGGCGCTGCCGACCGTCTCCTTGCCGATGTACTGCGTCCGCCATGACGCATCCCACGGACCGTCTTTCCAGTTCAGCCCGACCTGACCACGCACACGCGGGTAGGAACCGAAGCCCTTGTAGAAGTGGCCAGCGAGATGGAAGGTCTCCGCACCCACGACGCCCGGGCCCGAATTATTGTCGAACTGCGCCAGATACGTGGCGTTGGCGGTCAGGGTGAACTGACCCGGCAGCCACGACACCTGCGGCACGCGATAGGACAAGCCCAGATCAACGCCGCGCGTATCGAAGCGGCCGAGGTTGATGGTCGGCGAGTTGATGTGGTCAACCTGGCCATTCGCACGACGGTGGATCAGACTGCAGAACGAACTGGTGTTGTCGTTGAAGCAGATGTTGGTGAGCGTCTGCGCATCAATGGACGAGATCTGGTTGTTCAGATAGATGCGCCACAAATCCACGTTCAGCGACAAGCCCGGGACGAAGTGCGGATCGTAGACGAAACCGAAGTCGAACGAGCGGCCAAACTCCGGCTTCAGCGCCACGCCCGCAAATTGCGAACCGGACACAACTGCCGTGGTCTGACTCAGGCCTTGTTGCAGATCCTGCGCGGACGCGTTCGCCGGCACATTGACACACGCGTTGGAATGCGCGGTGAGCTCCGATGCACTCAAACCGATACACGGATCGGTGAACGGCGGAGCGCTGCCGCCCGGACCGGCAAACAAATCGTTGATGGTGGGGGCACGGAACACGTCCTGCACGGTGCCGCGCAGCAACAGGTCGTCAATCGGACGCCACTCGACTGCCAGCTTGTAATTCGTGGTGCTGCCGGCCAGCGAGTACTTCGAATAACGGCCACCCACGGTCACGTTCAACTGCTTGAAGAACGGCACGTCCTTCAAGATCGGAATGAACAATTCACCGTAGCCTTCCTTGACGTTGTAACCACCACGCAGCGGAGCGGTACACGCCGACTGCGGAACCTGACAGGCGCTGGTTACCGGGTCAAGCACCGACAGGAAGGACACGAGTCGGTTGGTATACAGCTTGCGGTAATCGGCGCCCACGGCCAGCTGCATATCGCCGGCGGGCAGGCTGAACAGGTTACCGTTGGCTTGTACATGATAATTGCGGGACTGGTTCAGCACGTTGGTGAACAGGGTCGCCACATATTTCTGCTCAAGCGCAACCTGGGCCGGATCGGCCTGATTGAAGATGTTGAGCGGCGTGCAACCCGCGATTACCGTGCTCGCATCACCCGGGGTGGTGACGCAGATCGGATTGCCGGTCGCCGGATCGATCATGGACGGGCCGACTGCCTGGCGGAACGCCGTGTTGTAGACCAGATCGCCGACCGTGTGAATCTGCACGCCCGTGTGGCCGTAATCGAAACCGGCATCCCATTGCCAGCTCGATTGCCCGAAGGTGCCCTTCAACCCGATGAAGGCCTGATCGCTGTTGCGAGCAAATTCGCCCTTGCGCTGACCCACGCCGGTCCAGCGAGTGAGGAAGTTGTACTGGGCATAGCCACCGCTGGGGGTGGTATTGGCCGTCGAAGGACCAAAATCCACGCCGAACGGGTTGTACAGGCTGTCCTTGGAAATGATCACCTTGTCGCTCTGCGCATCGAACGGCAGCGGCGCGATGGCAGATTCCGAGGTCGTCTTGTTGTGGAAGACCGTCAGATAGGCCTGGATGTTGTCGGTCAACTGGTAAGTACCCTCGAAGAACGCATTGGTGCGCTCCTGCGGGGTCTGATCGAAGTTGAGCAACTGGAAGTTGTAGGTATCCGTCGCGCTGCTGAAGCAACGGTAGTCGCCAGTGGTGCTGCCGTCACCCGCTTGGCGAGTCACGCTGCTGCAGCCGCCGTAAAGACCCGCCGTCGGTGCGGCCGCGTCTACGCCGTTGGAATCCTTGGTCAAGAGCGTGGCGCGACCATTCGGATTGCGGCTGGAGCCGGTAGCAAAGGCATAGCCGTAGTAGTGATACAGCGCGTCCCTCGAGAACTCACGGTTGGCCGAGGAAATGCCTTCCTGCTTGTTGTAGTTCACTCCGGCAAGAATGCTGCCCTTGTCGGACGTCTGGCCAAAGATGAAGCTGGCCCCTTTGCGCACACCGTCATCACGGTCGGAAATACCGTAGTCGGCGGAGAACTGCGCACCTTGATAATTGGTGCGGAGGATGAAGTTGACCACACCACCGATTGCATCCGAACCGTAAGTCGCAGACGCGCCGTCGTTCAGCACTTCAACGCGTTCCACCAACTCGGCCGGGATGATGTTCAGATCCTGGTCCAGCACGCGGTGGCCGTTGACCAGCACCAAGGTGCGTGCCGTGCCCAAGCCGCGCAGGTTGGCCGCGGACGATCCGCTGCCGCCACCGTTATTGACGCGGGTGTTCTGCGGCGAACCGGTCATGGACGGCAGTTCCTGGATCAGGTCACCCAGGGTGACCTTGCCGCTGGCCTGGATTTGCGCACGATCAACCGTGACGACCGGATTGGCCGTTTCCAGATCCACGCGGCG
>JBQCCR010000064.1:0-46027 GCA_051961995.1 Rhodanobacteraceae bacterium
AGGACATGGGCGGCGCCGCGCACGCGATCGCGCTGGCGCGGCGGGTGATGGCCGCAAAGCTGCCGGTGCGCCTGTTGCTGATCATTCCCGCGGTGGACAACGCGATCTCCGGCAATGCATTCAAGCCCGGCGAGGTGATCCGCACGCGCGCCGGCGTCAGCGTGGAAGTGGACAATACCGACGCCGAAGGCCGCCTGATCCTGTGCGACGCACTGGCGGCGTGCGCGGAAGAGAAACCCGACCTGCTGATTGATTTCGCCACGCTCACCGGTGCCGCGCGCGTGGCGCTGGGGCCGGAGCTGCCGGCGCTGTTCGCCAACGACGATGTCAGCGCGGAAAAGTTGCTGGCCGCCTCGCGCGCGCAACACGATCCGCTGTGGCGGCTGCCGCTGTGGCATCCCTACCGCACGATGCTGGCCTCGCACGTCGCCGATCTGGTCAACACCGGGTCCTCGCGCCATGCCGGCGCGATCACCGCGGCGCTGTATCTGGAACGCTTCGTGCCGCCGAGCATTCCATGGTTGCACGTGGACGTTTACGCGTGGAACGACAGCGACCGCCCCGGCCACCCGCGCGGCGGCGAAGCGCAATCGCTGCGCGCATTCTTCGCGTTCCTGCGGGAACGGTATTCGCGGTAAGCGACACGTCCGCGCCCGAGAGAGAGCGAAGTCACCTGGATCCCGGCTCAACGCACCGCTAAGCCTCGGCATCCTGCCTACAGCGTTCACCGACGCGCGCGATGCGATTCACGCATCGCGCAAGCGCGCCGGCTTGCCCCTGTGCTGGCCGGGGTGACGACCTCCTGTCGTCAATTCGAATCGGCTACGCCGTTCAACGCGCCCTTGTACGGCAGCACTTCCGAAGCGAGTTTGGTATTGCCGCGGATCAGGTCTACCTCGTCGGCGAGGATGTGTGCGGTCTCGTCGAGCTCGGTGTCCTTGGCGTTCTTGGCCGCCTTTTCGCGAGCGAGATCGCTCTTCAGGCTGCGCTCGCCCGGCTGCAGGCCATCATCCGGACGCAGATTGGCGGCAGAAGCATCGCCCAATGCGGCACGGCGCGCCTTGAACGCGGCTTCCTGCGCGTCCAGTTTCTTGCGCTCGGCATCGCGCGCCGCATAATCCAGCGACACGGTCTTCTGGTCGTGCAGCTTGCGCGCGGCGGCCAATTCATCCAGCAGCAACTGCCAGGACGGGTCCTTGGCCGCACGCTGGTCGTGCATCTGGGTGAGCTGCGGAATCAGCGGCTTCAGGTTCGCCACCGGCTTGTACGCGGCCGGCTTGATCTGCGTCCACGGCAGCGCGTTGTCGTAGGAGGATTCACCGAAATCGGCGAAGTCCACGCTGTGCGGGAACTGGATGTCCGGCGTCACGCCATGCAACTGGGTGGAGCCGCCATCGATGCGGAAGAATTCGGCGATCGTCATCTTCAGCTCGCCGAAGGTCGGCTTCTCGTTCTGCGCGAGCTGGTCCAGATCGGTGAGGTTCTGCACCGTGCCCTTGCCGAAGGTCTGCTCGCCGACCACCACGCCACGGCCGTAATCCTGGATCGCGGCCGCGAAAATTTCGGTGGCCGAGGCCGAGCCGCGATTCACCAGCACCGCCAGCGGCCCGCTCCAGACCATGCCGCCGTCGCTGTCCTGCTGCTCTTCCACGTGACCGCGCGCATCGCGCACCTGCACCACCGGCCCCTTGTTGATGAACAACCCGGTGAGTTCGGTGGCTTCGGCGAGTGAACCGCCGCCGTTGTCGCGCACGTCCATCACCACGCCGTCCACCTTCTCATGCTTGAGTTCGCCAAGCAGCTTGGCAACGTCGCGGGTGGCGCTCTTGTAATCCGGATCGCCGCGGCGGCGCGCCTCGAAATCCTCATAGAAGGTCGGCAGCGTGATCACACCGATGCGGTGCGTCACGGCGCCGTCCTTGACCGTGATGATGGATTTCTTCGCAGCCTGCTCGGCAATCGTCACCTTCTTGCGCACCAGCGTGACGGTCACGTGCTTGGCATCCTGACCACCATCGCCAGGCATCACTTCCAGCCGCACCGTGCTGCCCTTGGGTCCGCGGATCTTGTCCACCACGTCGTCAATGCGCCAGCCAACCACGTCGGTGATCGCTCCGCACGCGCCCTGGCCCACGCCGACGATCTTGTCGCCGACCTCCAGCTTGCCCGAGCTCGCGGCCGGACCACCCGGCACCATCTCGCGGATCAGGGTGTAATCCTCGTGCTGCTCCAGCACCGCGCCGATGCCGTCCAGCGACAGCTTCATGGCGATGTCGAAGTTGGCAGAAGCGCGCGGCCCGAAGTAGTTGCTGTGCGGATCAATCGCCATCGCGTACGCGTTCATGTAGGTCTGGAACACGTCCTGTGAATCGAGCTGGTGCACGCGATCCAGGAAATTGGCGTAGCGCTTGGAGAGCGTCTTGCGGATCTCGTCATCGCTCTGCCCGGCCAGCTTCAGCCGGATCCAGTCGTTCTTGACGCGCTTGCGCCAGATGTCGTTGAGCGCGGCACCGTCCTTGGCCCACGCCGCCTTGTCGCGGTCGGGCTGGTAGTTCTCGGCGAGCTTGAGGTCGAAGCCTTTCTTCAACTGGTCGAGTGCAAACTGGGTGCGTTCGCCGGCACGCTTTTCGTAGAGATTGAAGATCGCGTAGGGAATGGTCAGGTCGCCGTTCCAGATCGCGTCATCCAGCTTGGTCCGGTCCGCGGCGAAGTGATCAAGATCGGCCTGGGTGAAGAACAGCCGATCGCCGTCCAGCGCATCGAAGTAGCCCTTGAAGATCTTGCGCGACATCGCATCATCGAGCGGCAGCGATTCGTAATGGAAGCGCGTCAGCAGGCGTGCGGCGAGCACGCCGGCTTCGGCCTGGTCGGCGGTCGGCTTCAGCACCGGCGCCTGGGTGATCACATCGGTGGGCGGCGGCGGCGCGATCGCGGCAGTGCTGGCCGCGGTGGCCGGGCAGGATCCGTCCGCATGCGCGACGCCGAACACGGTCAGGCCCAGCATCACAATCAATAGGAGGCGCTTGGTCATAACTCTCTCTGGAAGAACTTACGCGACTTCAACGAAGCCGGCGTCGTGTGCCTGCTGATCGGCGTGATAGGAAGAACGCACCAGCGGACCGGAAGCGACGTGGGTGAACCCCATCGCCATGCCCGCATCATGCAGTTCGTTGAATTCTTCAGGCGTCCAGTAGCGCAGCACCGGGTGATGGTGCGGCGAGGGTTGCAGATACTGGCCGATCGTAATCATGTCCACGTCATGTGCGCGTAAATCGCGCAACGCGCCGAGCACCTGCTCCTTCGTCTCGCCCAGGCCCAGCATGATGCCGGACTTGGTCGGAATGTCCGGATGCCGCGCCTTGAACTCGTGCAGCAATTGCAACGACCAGTCGTAATCGGCGCCCGGACGCACTTCGCGATACAGCTCGCGGACGGTTTCCAGGTTGTGGTTGAACACATCCGGCGGATCGGTTTGCAACACTTCCAGCGCGCGCTCCATGCGGCCCTTGCCGCGGAAGTCCGGCGTCAGGATCTCGATCTTGAGCGTCGGGCTCTCCTGCCGCGCGGCACGGATGCAGGCGGCGAAATGCGCCGCGCCGCCGTCGCGCAGGTCGTCGCGATCCACCGAAGTGATCACGACATACCGCAAGCCCATGTCGCGGATGGTGTGCGCGAGGCGAATGGGTTCCAGCGGATCGGGCGGCTTGGGCCGGCCGTGGGCGACATCGCAGAATGAGCAGCGGCGCGTGCAGACTTCGCCGAGGATCATGAAGGTCGCGGTGCCCTTGCTGAAGCACTCGTGGATGTTGGGGCACGAGGCTTCCTCGCACACCGTGACCAGCGCATTCGCGCGCAGCTTCGCCTTCAACTGCTGCACGGCGTTGCCCTGTGGCAGCCGCACGCGGATCCAGGAAGGCTTGCGCAGCATCGGCGCTGACGCGTCGAACTGCGCGCGATTGCGCGCGATCTTGTCCTCGCCCGCGAGTTTTTCGCCGGCAACGATGATGGGGATGCGGGTGGACGTCGGTTCGCTCATGCGCTCACGCGGCGATCCGGCGAGGGATCGGCCGATCCGGGTTGGACAATGGGAGGCAACACAGGTTCAACGGCGCGCGCATCGAGGCCGAACTGACGGCATAGTTCCGTCACCAGCACGTCCTCGACTTGGCGCAGAGAAGATGCACCGCCCAAGTCTACCATCTGCGTGACCTGCAGGCCCTGGTAACCGCAGGGATTGATGCGGCGGAACGGCTCCAGATCCATCGCCACGTTGAAGGCCAGTCCGTGGAAGGTGCAGCCGCGCCGCACCCGCAGGCCGAGCGCCGCGATCTTGGCGTCATTGACGTACACGCCCGGCGCGCCTTCACGCCGCACGGCGCCGATGTTCCAGTGAGCCAGGCTATCAATGAGCGCCTGCTCGATCCGGCAGACCAGGTCGCGCACGCCAAGCCCGAGCCGGCGCAGGTCCAGCAACGGATACGCCACGATCTGGCCCGGACCGTGATAGGTCACCTGCCCGCCCCGATCCACCGGGATCACCGGGATGTCGCCGGGCGCCAGCACGTGTTCCATTTTCCCCGCCTGGCCCAGCGTGAACACCGGATCGTGCTCCAGCAGCCACAGCTCATCCGGCGTCTCCGCAGTCCGCGCATCGGTGAAAGCGCGCATGGCCTGCCAGGCGGGCAGATAGGGCTGGCGGCCGAGGCGGCGGATCAGCAAAGGCCGGGAAGGCAACGGGAGGCGGGAGACGTTCACGGCACGAGCCTGCAAGCGGTGAGGGCAATTTCAAGGGAGATGCGGGCGGGCAGCAACTTTGCAATGTCCGCTGAGCTTCGCCGCGTCGCCCGTCTCCCTCTTCGCGCCCGTTACAACGTATACCGGATGTCCGGATCCGCCCGCAGCGCAGCATGGGCGGCTTCGTACTTCTCGCGCGAGGGGCAAGTGAAGCTCGCAGTGACCGCAACGTAGTTGCCTTCCCGTGAGGGCCGTTCGCGCACGCTCGCCTCGAGCACGGAAAGACCCAGGCCGCGCAGGATTTCCGGCACGCGTGCGCGCAGGTTCGCGGCCGCGTTGCCCATCGCCGTGATTTCGAAACTGCCGGGGAACTGGAAACCCTGGCCTTCGCTGGGCTCGATATTCTCTAGGTCGCGCATGGACTGTAGTGGCTTCGTCAGCGTGTATCGGGCCCCGTCGGCGTCGGCTGTGCCACGGTCACGCTCGGCGCATTGGTGGTGGTGGTGCCGGTATCCTTGCCGTGGAACCACAGCAGGATCGCATCCCAGAGGCGCTTGAAGAAACCGCCCTGCGGTGCGTCCTGCAAGGCCACCAGCGGCGCATCCAGCACGCTCTTGCCATCCAGCGTGACGTGCAGCGCGCCCACCTGCTGGCCCTTCTTGAACGGTGCGATCAGCCGCGCAGGCATGTCCAGCGTGGCTTTCAACTCGCCATATTTGCCGCGCGGGATCGTGAGCACCGCATCGTGGGCCAGGCCCAGCGGCAGCGTATTGCTCGCGCCCTTCCACAACCGCGGCATGGCCAGCGGCTTGCCGGCGACATAGAGATCATGGGTTTCATAGAAGCGGAAGCCGTATTCGAGCAGCGTTTCGGCATCATCCGCGCGTGCGCGGTCGGTCGGTGCGCCCATCACCACCGCGATCATGCGCGCATCGCCGCGCTTGGCCGAAGCCGCGAGGCAGAACCCCGCTTCCGAAGTGTGGCCGGTCTTGATGCCGTCCACGCTGGAATCGCGCCACAGCAACGTGTTGCGGTTGTGCTGGGTGATGCCGTTCCACTGGAATTCCTTGACGGCGGAAATCTTGTAGTCGTCCGGGAAATCGTGGATCAGCGCTCGCGAGAGAACCGCGATGTCCCGCGCGGTGCTGTAATGGCCGGCCACGGGATAGCCGGAGGCATTGACGAAATGCGTGCTGGCCATGCCCAGCCGCTGCGCATAGGCATTCATCAGCCCGGCGAAGGTGTCCTCGGAACCGGCCACGTGTTCGGCCAGTGCGATCGCGGCGTCGTTGCCGGACTGGATGATCATGCCGTACAGCAGGTCCTTCAGCGGCACCTTCGAATTCACCGCGAGGAAGCTGGTCGAGCCATCGGTGCCTGCGCCGCCGGCCCGCCAGGCGTGCTCGCTGATGAACACCGGATCATCCATGTGCACCTTGCCCGCGGTGATCTCGGCCGACACCACGTAGTCGGTCATGATCTTGGTGAGCGAGGCCGGCTGTTCGCGCTGGTCGGCATTGTGCGAGGCCAGGATCTGCCCGCTCGTGTAATCCATCAGCACCCAGCTGCGCGCGTCGAAAGTCGGCGGCGGCGGGATCGGCGCCTGCGGAATCGGGATCGCGGTGGGCTTGGGCGGCAGTTGCGTCGAAGGTTTCGGCGGCAGCGCCTGGGCGAGGACGACACCGGACACGGCCAGCGCGGAAAGGATCAGCAGGTGACGCAGGAATTTCATTCGTGGTTCCAGATGGTTGGTTGTCGGTTGCTGGTTCCTGGTTGTCGGTCGCTGCGCTCTTCCGGCAACTGACAACCCAAAACCGGCAACCACGGAGCTTTCGCCACGGGCCGGCCATGGCTGGCAGCTCCATCGCGCAGGCGCGCTCCTACGAAAAGCGCCTACTGTACTGCGACCTGTGCATGCGGCAAACCCATCGCATCCATTTTTTCGGTGATGCGATCGGCCGCATCCGCATCGGCCAACGGACCAATCTGCACGCGCTTGAGATTCCTTCCGCCGACCCGCGCATCCACCACGCGCACCGCGCCGACATCCTGGTCGCGCAAGCGCGAGGCCAGCCGCTCCGCATTGGCCGGATCGCCGAACGCACCGACTTGCAGATACAGCCTCGGTGCACCGCCCGTCTGGGCTGTGACCGTGGGCGGCAGCTCAGGTTCCCTGTTCCAGCGCGCGGGATCGATGCCCTGCACTTCCACCAGGCCCGTGCCCCTGGGCCAGATGCCGATCCGCACCGCGGCGGCGTAGGACAGGTCAATGATCCGATTCTCCGCGAACGGGCCGCGGTCGTTGATGCGCACGATCACGCTTTTGCCGTTCTCGAGGTTGGTGACGCGCGCGTAGCTCGGCAGCGGCAGCACCTTGCTGGCGGCGCTGAAGGCGTACATGTCGTACTTCTCGAAATCCGAAGTCATGTAGCCGTGGAACTTGCTGCCGTAGTACGAGGCGATGCCGCGTTCGTCGTAGCCCGCGGCGGTCGGCAACACGTGATAGGTGCGGCCGCGCACGCTGTAGGGCGACTTGTTGCCGTAGCGCGCCCGTGGCTCGACCCTGGGCACCGGCTCTGACAAGGATGCGATGTCAATGCCCGCGCCATCGGGCGTGGAATCGTTCTGCTGCCGGTAGCGGCGCGACTGCGGCAATTCCACGTCGTCGTGGAAGTCATCGCCGTTCGCTTGCGTGCCGCCCGATGGCGCACGCGCGCCGACGCGCGTGCGCTCGCGCGTCGGCGAACTTCCGCACGCGGCCAATGTTCCGCAGATCAGCACCAGCAGCGCGATCCGCGCGCCCCTCACCGCGCGGCTTCCGCCGTCGCCGTCTCCATCGGCTGTGTCGCATCCTGCTCGATCTGCTGCGCCAGTTGCATCACTGCCATCGCGTAACGCGGACTCTTGTTGTAGCGGGTAATCACGTAGAAGTTCTGGAAGGTCAGCCAGTATTCCGCGCCGGCATCGCCCTGCAGCGTCAGCAGGCTCGCCGGCATGCCCGGGTCCACCGCGGCACTGGGGGCATAACCGGCAGCGGTGAATTGCTCCACCGGCGCGTCCGGCGGCGCCCCCGCATACTCGGGCACGGGGTCGGGTGCCGCGCCCTGCAAGGCGCGCAACGCCACCGGCTGATCGGCTTGCCAGCCGTGTTCGGCGAAGTAATGCGCCACGCTCGCGACGATGTCCGGCGTCGAATTGATCAGATCAATGCGGCCGTCGCCGTCCTCGTCCACCGCGTAATCGCGGATGCTCGAAGGCATGAACTGGCCCCAGCCCTGCGCGCCGGCGTAGGAACCTTGCAGTGTATCCAGGGGACCGGCCAGCTTGTCGGCCGGCAATTCCAGCAGTGTCTTCAGCTCGCTGCGGAAATACGCCGCGCGCGGCGGATAGTGGAACGCCAGCGTCACCAGCGCATCCAGCACACGGTAATGGCCGGTGATCTTCCCGTAGTTGGTTTCCACGCCGATGATCGCAATGATGATCGGCGCCGGCACGCCGTATTGCTTCGAAACGCGATCCAGCAGCGCGCGATGCTCGTTGTAGAAGGCGATGCCGCCATCAATCCGCGCCGGCGTCAGGAAGATCGGCCGGTACTCGCTCCACGGCTTCGATTCCGCCGGCCGCGTCATCGCGTCAATGATGCTCTGCTGATACTGCGCGCCATCCAGCAGCGCGGTCAGCACGGCGGGATCCTTGCCGGTATCGGCGGCGACTTCGGCGACCAGCGCCGCCTCACCCGGATGCACTTCGGAAACGGGCTGTTGCGCGCATGCCACGCAAGGCGCAAGCAGTAGCAGAGCGTTCAAAAAAGCAATCCGGATCATGCGTGCAGAGACTAGCAACGCGCTCCGGAAGTTGAAAGCGCCAAAACGATCTTCGGATCGACCCGGCCATGCACGGCCACATCGAAGTGGACTTCCGCGCAAATTTTCCGGCGCCGCGGATGCAAAGCGTCACCCGGTGAATTTCCGATGCGCGTGGATGGACATCAGCACGCCGAATCCGCACAACAGCGTGACGGCTGACGTGCCGCCGTAGGAGATCAGCGGCAGCGGTACGCCGACCACCGGCAGCAGGCCGGTGATCATGCCGCCGTTGACCATCACGTAGACGAAGAAGCTCATGCCGATCGCGCCGGCCAGCAGGCGCGAATAGGTGTCGCGCGCACTCGCCGCGATCCACAGGCAGCGGCCGACGATGAAGGCGTACAGCGCCAGCAGCAGCAATACGCCGACGAGACCGAATTCCTCGGAGAACACCGCAAAGATGAAATCGGTGGTGTGCTCGGGCAGGAATTCCAGCCGCGATTGCGTGCCGTGATGCCAGCCCTTGCCGAACACGCCGCCGGAGCCGACCGCGATCATGGACTGGATGATGTGCCAGCCGTTGCCGAGCGGATCGTTCTCCGGGTGGAGGAAGGTCAGCACGCGCTGGCGCTGGTAGTCGTGCAGGAAATGCCAGGCCACCGGCGCCGCGCCGGCGAGCGCGGCGAGCATCAAGCCGACGCGCCACCACGCGATGCCGGACAGGAACAACACGAAGATGCCGGCGGCCGCGACCAGCAGCGCGGTGCCGAGATCCGGCTGCTTGGCGATCAGCACGGAGGGAATCGCGATCAGCACGCCGACGACGGCGATGTCTTTCCAGCCCGGGGGCAGGTGCCGTGGATGCAGGTACCACGCAATCATCATCGGCATCGAGAGCTTCAGGAATTCCGACGGCTGGAAGCGGATCACGCCCAGGTCCAGCCAGCGGTTGGCGCCGCGGCCTTCGCCCAGCGCCACCACCACTATCAGCAGCAAGGTGCTGAATGCATAGAACCAGGGCGTCCAGGTGCGCAACACGGTCGGCGGAATGCGCGCGATCACCAGCATCAGAATCGCGCCGAGCGCGAAGCGCACGGCCTGGCCACCGATCACCGACAGATCGAGATCGCTGGCGCTGTACAGCGTGATCAGCCCCACGCATGCGAGCAGGAACAACGCGCCGGCCAGCGGCAGGTCGATCCGCGCATGCGTCCAGAGGTGCCGACCGAAACGCAGCGCGCGTGTGCGCAGGCTGGCGACGATCGCATTCATTGTGCGCCCTTCGTTTCAGCCGCCGGCGCGTTCGCGCTCGCGGTGACCGTGGCCGGCGGCAACGATGACGCGGGCTGCTCGGCGAGCCAGGCATCCAGCATCTTGCGCGCGATCGGCGCGGCATCGGAGCCGCCCCAGGCGCCGGCTTCCAGCACCACGGCGACCGCGATGCGCGGCGCATCCGCGGGCGTGAAGCAGATGAACCAGGCGCGATGCCGCGCGGCGAGAATCGCCTTGTCCTTGGTGTCGGTCCACTCATCCGTTTTGCGCGAAAAGCGCTCGGCGGTGCCGGTTTTGCCGGCGATGATGTACGGAAAGCCTTTGCCGGTGCCGGACGCGTAAGCGGTGCCCTTGGGATCGTTGACCACGCCGATCATGCCTTGGCGCACCGCGTCGAAGTCGGCGGGGTTCTTGATCGCGCTCGGTGCAGAGGGAGGATCGGCCAGCATTTTCAGGGGCGCGTGCAAGCTGTCGCTGGTGGCGCGCAGCAGATGCGGGGTGTGCGGCACGCCGCCGTCGGCCAGCATCGCCACCGCGTGCGCGAGCTGCATCGGCGTCACCACCCAGTACCCCTGGCCGATGCCGGCGATCACGGTTTCGCCCGCGTACCAGGGCTGGTTCCAGGTCTTGCGCTTCCATGCCGGCGAAGGCAGCACGCCGTCGCTCTCGGCCGGCAGGTCCACGCCCGTCTCACTGCCGAACCCGAACTTGGACAGGTACGCATCCATCTTGTCGATGCCCATCTGCAGCGCGAGCGAATAGAAATACGTGTTGACCGATTGCGTGATCGCCTGCATCAGATTCACCACGCCGCTGCCGCCGCGCACGTCATCGCGATAGCCGCGCGAAGAGCCCGGTATGTAGAACGTGCCGGTGGACAGCACGGTGTCTTCGGGTTTGCGGAAACCCAGCTCCAGGCCGGCCAATCCCATGAACGGCTTCACCGTCGAACCGGGCGGATAGCCGCCGCGCAGCGCGCGGTTCAGCAGCGGCTTGTCCGGATCATGCAGCAGGCCGGAATAGTCGGTCTGGCTGATGCCGTTGACGAACAGGTTGGGATCGAAGCTCGGCACCGTCACCATCGCCAGCACTTCGCCATTGCGAGGATCGATCGCCACCGCCGCGCCGGGGCGGCCATTGAACGCATCCATCGCCGCCTTCTGGATGTGCGCGTCAATCGAGAGGTGGAGGTTTTCGCCCGGCTTGGGCGCCACGCGTTCCAGCACGCGCTGCGGGCGCTGGTCGGCATTCACTTCCACCAGTTCGTAGCCGGGCGTGCCGTGCAACTTGTCTTCGTAGTAGCGCTCGATGCCGGTCTTGCCGATGTGGGTGGTGCCGGCGTAGCGGTCGGGATCGAGCTTCTCCTGTTCCTTCTCGTCAATCCGGGCGACATAGCCGATCACGTGCGCGAATTCCGCGCCCAGCGGATAGTTGCGGGTGAGGTAAGGCACTACGTCCACACCCGGGAACTGCCAGGCGTTCACCGCGAAACGATCCATCTCGTCTTCGTTGAGATGGAATTTCAGCGGCACCCCTTCGAACGGGCGATGCTGTTTCAGTGATTGCTTGAACTGCTGGATGTCATCATCCGTCAGCGGCACCACCAGGGAGAGCCGCTGCAGCAGCGCGTCCATGTGCTTGATCTTGTCCGGCGTCACTTCCAGCCGGAAAGCCGGCACGTTGTCGGCCAGCAACACGCCGTTGCGGTCATAGATCAGGCCGCGCGGCGGCGGCAGATGGCGCAGGTGCACCCGATTGGCCTGCGAGCGCGTCGAAAACTCCTGATGCCGCGTCACCTGCAAATAGAAGAATCGCCCGCTCAGCACGCCGAGCGCCAGCACGATCAGCGCGAAGCCGGTCAGCGCGCGGCGGCCGAAATGCGCGGCTTCGCGATGAGGATCCTTGAGGGTGCGCCGGGTCTTCATGCGCGACCGCTCATGCTTCCTTCGCGCGCAGCCGCGCGCGTACATCGTCGATCAGCAGGAATACGAACGGCCACGCGATCGTGCCGGTGAACGGCGCCAGCCAGAAACTTGAAGGCGGGCGCGGATCGCCCGCGAACAGCCGCACCAGCAGCAGCAGGATGCGATCGTTCAACAGCAGCACCAGCACCGCCAAGGCCTGCTGCCACATCGGGAAAAAGCGCAGCCGCGCGCGGAAGCGCAGCACGATGAAGGTGAGCGCGGCCAGTCGCAACGCCTGTTCACCGAGCAATGCGCCATCGAGCAAGTCGGCAGCGAGGCCGACCAGGAACGCCAGACCGATGCTGGTGCGATCCGGCGCTTCCAGCGACCAGTAGATCAGTACCAGCGCCGGCCAGTACGGCTTCAGCGGCGTCAACGCCTGCGGCAACGGCATCAACATCAACATCAAAGAGACAATGATGCTGCCGGTGAAAATCCAGAATTGCGTACGCTGCTTGTTCATCGCTGCGTCACCGCGCGCGCATGCGCGGGAGGGGAATTCGTCGACTCCGAAGCTCCGGCCGGCGACGCCAGCGGCCCGACTTCCGGCGCTTCCTTCGGCGGTCCGACCGGTTCGGGCTGGTCGCGCAACAACAAGACTTCGCCGCTGCGCGCCAGATCGGCGGCAGGTCTGGCGCCGGCTTGCGCAAACATGCCGGAAGGATCCGGCCCGACTTTCATGATCGTGCCCACCGGAAAGCCCGCCGGAAAACGGCCGCCCAATCCTGAAGTGGAAATGCGATCCCCCACTTTCACGTCGGCGGACAGCGGAATATCGGAAACGACCAGCCGATCCGGCGCGCCGGTTCCATGCGCAACTCCGCGCAGGCCGGAGCGCTCGTCCACCACGGGAATCGAATGATTGCCGTCGGTGATCAGCAACGCAACCGACGTATGCGGCAACACTTCCACGATCTGACCCATGACGCCGTGCGCGTCAATCACGACCTGACCGGTGTGCACGCCTTCCTTCGCACCCGCGTCAATCATCACGCGGTTGCGCGCGGGACCGAGGTCCACATCTATCAGCCGCGCCAGCTGCACGTCCATGCCGAGCATGCGGCGGGTGTCCAGCAGCTGCTTCAGCCGCGTGTTCTGCTCGGCGACCGCATTCATGCGGTTGAGCCGCGCCTGCGCGAGCAGCAGCGCCTCGCGCAGATGCCGGTTCTCGTTGACCAGATCGCGGTGACCGGTGAATGCAATACGCAAATTCCGCGCGGCCTCGCCCGGCCACGCGGCCGCGCGATAGATCGGTTCCACCGCCACCGATGCCGCATAACGCGCGCGTTGCAGCCAGCCATTGCGGTGATCCAGCACCATCAGCACGCAGGCGAGCGCGAGATAGAAGATCAGGCGCAGCGTGCCCGCCGCCGCATCGGCGAAAATCGGGGAGGATTCCTTGTGCGGGAGCGCCATGGCGAAAAAGCGGTAAGCGTTTGGCTCTGAGACGAGAATGCGTCCCGGGCGACGCGTTGCTTTGGCTCGTCATTCCGGCGCAAGTCGGAACCCAGTGACTTCTACGCTGTATTTTTGAAAGACGCTGGGTTCCGGGTTCCGTTTCCTGGGAAACGACCCCGGAATGACGACGATGTTGCGTTCCGTGCCACCGTCAGATCCGTATTCGACTCGTGCTGCGCGATCTTATTCCGATGCGAAGAAATCGCTTCCGTGCTGATCAATCAATTCCAGCGCACGCCCGCCGCCGCGCGCCACGCAGGTCAGCGGATCGTCGGCGACCTGCACGTGCAGGCCGGTTTCTTCCGAGATCAGCCGATCCAGATCACGCAGCAGCGCGCCGCCGCCGGTCAGCATGATGCCGCGCTCGGCCACGTCTGCGCACAGTTCCGGCGGGGTCTGCTCCAGCGCCGAACGCACCGCGGCGACGATGCCGGCCAGCGGTTCGTGCAGCGCTTCCAGCACCTCGTCGGAGCTGATGGTGAACATGCGCGGCACGCCTTCGGCGAGGTTGCGGCCTGAGACTTCCATCTCGCGCACGGTTTCCTGCTTGAACGCGCAGCCGATCTCGACCTTGATCCGCTCGGCGGTGGATTCGCCGATCAGGGTGCCGTGGTTGCGGCGCACGTAATTGATGATCGCGTCGTCGAAACGATCGCCGCCGATGCGCACCGACTGTGAATAGACGATGCCGTTGAGCGAGATCACCGCCACTTCCGAAGTACCGCCGCCGATATCGAGCACCATCGAACCGCGCGCCTCGTGCACGGGAATGCCGGCACCGATTGCCGCGGCCATGGGTTCCTCGATCAGGAACACGTCGCGCGCGCCGGCGCCTTCGGCGGATTCCTTGATCGCGCGGCGCTCGACTTGCGTCGAACCGCACGGCACGCAGACCAGCACGCGCGGACTGGGACGCAGGAAACGCGAGCGGTGCACGGTCTTGATGAAGTACTGCAGCATCGCCTCGGTCATGGTGAAGTCGGCGATCACGCCGTCCTACATCGCACGCACGGTGACGATATTGCCGGGCGTCCGCCCCAGCATGCGCTTGGCTTCGGAGCCGACCGCCGCCACCGCGCGCGGACCGCCGGGGCCGCGATCCTGCCGGATCGCCACGACGGACGGTTCATTCAGGACGATGCCCTGGCTGCGCACGTAGATCAGCGTGTTCGCCGTGCCGAGGTCGATCGAGAGGTCGTTGGAGAAGATGCCGCGGAACAGTTTGAACATGCGCGAGCGGGCTCGTGAAGGCGGTGTGATGCAGGAGGAATGAACGCCGCAGTCTAGTGAGCCCGATGCGCGCCCGCAAGCGCGCGGAGATTAAAAAAGCCTTGTTGCATGCGGGTTCCGGCGGGGTCGTGATGGTGGTCACGTTCGCCGGTTCCGGCTACGATCCCGCCCTTGTCTCCCGGGGAACCACGCAATGCCCGCTGCCCTGATCTGCGGCTCGATGGCCTATGACACCATCATGGTGTTCCAGGACCGCTTCAAGAACCACATCCTCCCGGACAAGGTGCACATGTTGAACGTGTCCTTCCTGGTCCCGCAGATGCGCCGCGAGTTCGGTGGCTGCGCCGGCAACATCGCCTACAACCTGAAGCTGCTCGGCGGCGAGCCGCTGCCGCTGGCCACGGTCGGCCAGGATTTCGATCCGTATCGCAAACACCTCGCCGGCTGCGGGATCCGCATGGAGGGCCTGCGCGAACTGCCGGACACCTTCACCGCGCAGGCGTTCATCACCACGGATCTCGACGACAACCAGCTCACCGCCTTCCACCCGGGCGCGATGATGCGCAGCCACGAGAACCACGTACGCGACGTCGCCGACGTCGCCTTCGGCATCGTCGCGCCGGACGGGCGCGAGGGCATGCTGCAACACGCGCGCGATTTCGCCGAGCGCGGCGTGCCTTTCATCTTCGATCCCGGTCAGGCGATGCCGCTGTTCGACGGCGCCGAATTCCGCGCCTTCATCGAGCAGGCCGATTACGTCACCGTCAACAGTTACGAAGCAAGCCTGCTGCAGGAACGCACCGGCTGGTCCGAGCGCGACATCGCGCAGCGTGTGAAGGCCTACATCGTCACGCACGGCGGCGAAGGCTCGGCGATCCACACGCGCGATGAACTCGTTGAAGTTCCCGCCGCGACGCCGCGCGCCGTCACCGACCCGACCGGCTGCGGCGATGCCTATCGCGCCGGCCTGATTTTCGGACTCATGCGCGGCTGCGACCTGCCCACCGCCGGCCGCATGGCCTCGCTGATGGGCGCGCTGAAGATCGCCCATCCGGGCACGCAGAACCAGCGGTTCACCTATGCGGAATTCGCGGAGGAGTTCCGGAAACAGTTCGGGTACGCGCTGGACTGAATCGCCTGCAAGCAGGCTGCTGCGAAGCGGACTTGTAGGAGCGCGCCTGCGCGCGACCGTGTTGCCGCGAACTCACAGAGCGGTTGCGGCGAAGCGGAATCCGGGATGTTCTGTGCGAAGAATCCCGGATTCCGATGCTGCGCGCCTCCATCCGGGCTACGCTGGCTTGTCGTCATCCCGGCGCAAGCCGGGACCTAGTGACTTTGCTGTTTGACATCCACCACGCTCAGTAGGAACTCCAACATTCAAATATGCAGGCCATGGATGGCCGTGTCGCGAAGTGAGCTTCCCGGCGCCGTCGCATGACGCCGAGCATCGCAGCGGGCGCGCGGGAAAGGCGCGATGTTCGAGCACAAGGATGTGCGAGTTCGCGCCGGCGCGCGTCTGGCGAGAAGCGCAGGGCAGTCGAGCCAACCGGACGTTGGCGAGACCGTCATGCCCGGCGCCAATGGCTTTGGTTACTTTCCCCGAAAGGAAAGTAACCCGCGCCGTGGGACGGCGCGGAAAGAGACATGGATGTCGTACGAGGCCCGCCAGAGTCACTGGGTCCCGGCTTTCGCCGGGATGACGAGTATTAAGCATGGTCGCGCACACGCGACCGTGCGCGCCGCGTTACTTCCTCGGCACGTACAAATCCGTGATCGTGCCTTCGAACATCTCCGCCGCCATGCCGACGGATTCGGACAGCGTCGGGTGCGGGTGGACGGTGAGGCCGATGTCGGCGGCTTCCGCGCCCATCTCAATCGCGAGGGCGATTTCGGAAATGAGGTCGCCCGCGTGCACGCCGACGATGCCGCCGCCGAGCACGCGTTGCGTGGCCTTGTCGAAGATCAGCTTGGTGAAACCCTCCGGGCGGTCCATGCCCAACGCGCGGCCTGACGCGGCCCACGGGAATTTCGCCACGCCGACGTCGAGCTTCTTTTCCTTCGCCTCGCGCTCGGTCACGCCGACCCAGGCGATTTCGGGATCGGTGTAGGCCACGCTCGGAATCACGCGCGCTTCGAACGCGCTCTTGTGGCCGGCGCAGACTTCGGCGGCGACCTTGGCTTCGTGCGTGGCCTTGTGCGCCAGCATCGGCGGACCGACGATGTCGCCGATCGCGAAGATGTGCGGCACATTGGTGCGCAGTTGCTTGTCGGCGGGAATGTAGCCGCGCTCGGTCACGTTCACGCCGGCCTTGTCGGCACCGATCTTCCTTCCATTCGGCACGCGCCCGACCGCGCACAACACGCGATCGAACAATTGCGGCTTGGGTGCATTGTCACCCTCGAACATCACTTCGATGCCGCTCTTCTGCGCCTTCGCGGAAACGACTTTCGTCTTGAGGTGGATGCCGGCGTAGCGCTTGGCGATTCGCTGCTGCAACGGACGCACCAGATCGGCATCGGCACCCGGCATCAACTGGTCGAACAGTTCGACCACCGTGACTTGTGCGCCGAGCGCGTCGTACACGCAGGCCATTTCCAGACCGATGATGCCGCCACCGATCACCAGCAGCTTTTTCGGAATCTCGCCTAGCATCAGCGCGTCGGTGGAATCCATCACGCGCGGATCGCCCCACGGCAGCCCCGGCAATTTCACGGCCTGCGAGCCCGCCGCGATGATGCACTGTTCGAAGCGCACCAGTTTCTTGCCTTCGGAAGTTTCGACTTCGATTTCATGCGGCGACACGAACGTGCCGGTGCCGCGCACGCCGCGCACCTTGCGTTGCTTCGCCATGGTCGCGAGGCCGCCGGTGAGCTTGCCGACCACGCCGTCCTTGAACGCGCGCAGCTTGTCGAGTTCGATCTTCGGCTTGCCGAACACGATGCCGTGCTCGGCCATCAGTTCGGCATCATTGATCAGGTCGGCCGCGTGCAGCAACGCCTTGGAGGGAATGCAGCCGACGTTCAAGCACACGCCACCGAGCCGTTCGTAGCGCTCGATCAGGATGGTATCGAGGCCGAGGTCGGCGGCGCGGAACGCAGCGGTGTAACCGCCGGGACCGGAACCGAGCACGCAGACCTGACATTCGAAGTCGGGCTTGCGGCCCGTGGATGGACTCCCTCCCCCGCTTGCGGGGGAGGGTTGGGGTGGGGGCGTCGCTTGCCGCGAATTTTCCGCCGCGGCGATTTTGGAATTGCCCCCGTCCACCCCTGCCTTGGTAGAAGCAGCGGCGCCTTCTCTCGCGCGCGGAGGAAGGGATTCTTTCTGCTTGGCGGCTTGCGCAGGCTCCTTCGCTGTCGCAGTACCCTCTGCCTCCACCACAGCGATCACACTGCCTTCGGAAACGTTGTCGCCTTCCTTGACGCGCAGTTCCTTGATCACGCCCGCCGCGGATGCCGGCACTTCCATCGTGGCTTTCGCCGATTCCAGCGTCAGCAGGCTCTGGTCCTTCTCGACCTTGTCGCCGACTTTCACCAGCACTTCGATCACCGGCACGTCGGAGAAATCGCCGATCGCGGGCACCTTCAGTTCGACTGTCGCCATCGTCAGGCCCTCAGACCAGCAGCCGGCGCAGATCGCCGAGCACGCGTGCGAGATAGGCGGCGAAGCGCGCGGCATCCGCGCCGTCTATCACGCGATGGTCGTAGGACAGCGACAGCGGCAGCATCAGCCGCGGTTCGAATGCGCTGCCATTCCACACCGGCTGCATGCTCGAGCGCGACACGCCAAGGATCGCCACTTCCGGCGCGTTGATGATCGGCGTGAACGATGTGCCACCGATGCCGCCGAGTGAGGAAATGGAAAAGCATCCGCCGGACATGTCGTTCGGCGAAAGCTTCTTGTCGCGCGCCTTCTTCGAAAGCTCGCCAAGCTCCATCGCGAGTTCCAGCAGACCCTTGCGGTCGCAATCGCGGATCACCGGCACGACCAGGCCATCGGGGGTGTCCACCGCGATGCCGACGTGGAAATATTTTTTCAAGACCAGTTTTTCGCCGGAAGCATCCAGCGAGGCGTTGAACTGCGGGTATTGCTTCAGCCCCGCAACCACCGCCTTGATCAGAAACACCAGCGGCGTGATTTTCACGTCCTTGTTTTCCGCGCCGAGCTGTTTGCGGAACGCCTCCATGTCGGTGACGTCGGCGGACTCGTGCTGGGTGACGTGCGGGATCATCGCCCAATTGCGCGAGAGGTTGGCGCCGGACAATTTCTTGATGCGCGAGAGCGGCTTTTCTTCGACCGCGCCGAATTTGGCGAAATCCACCTGTGGCCAGGGCAGCAGATTGAGCCCGCCACCGCCTGTTGCGGCCGCGGCCATCTGGGCCGGCGCACCGCCGGCCAGCGCGGACTTCACGAAGGCCTGCACGTCCTCCTTGGTGATGCGCCCGCCGCGCGCCGAACCGTGCACGCGCGAAAGATCCACGCCCAGCTCGCGCGCGAACGCGCGCACCGCGGGACTGGCGTAAGGCACCTTGTCGGGCGCGACCGTGTCGGCATCGAAGGGAATCGGAGGCGAGCGCGGCGGTGCGATGTCACCGCCTCGTGTGGAAGCGGACGATGCGGACGCACGCTTCTCGTCGCTTTCCGGAGCAGGGGCGCGCGCGGGTGCCGGTTCGGCCTTGGGCGCTTCGACCTTCTCCGCAAATCTGGAAGTTTGCGGGGGACTCGGACCCTCCTCACCCCCGACCCCTCTCCCGCCGGGAGAGGGGGGCGAAGCGGCACCCTCGCCCGCCTCGATCAGCGCGATCACGCTGCCGCGCGAAACGCTGTCGTTCTCCTTGACCTTGACCTCGCGCACGATGCCAGCGAACGGCGCGGGCACTTCCATCGTGGCCTTGGCCGATTCCAGTGTGACCAGACCCTGATCCTTCTCGACCCGATCGCCGGGTTTCACCAGCACCTCGATGACCGGCACGTCGGTGAAATCGCCGATGTCCGGTACGGTGGCTTCGCGGGTGTCGGTCATGCTTGTCCCTTGCTGTTTCGCGTCATACAGACGCTAAAGTGTCGCGCATTCGTGCATCCACGTCACGGCTGGCTCGTCACCTGGTTGGCGCTGATGACCTGTTTCACCGTCACTTCGTGCTGCGGGAACGGCATACTGATGCCCTCCGCATCGAAGCGCTCCTTGACCGCCCGGGTAAGCGCCGTCTGCGCTTCCCACAGATCGGCCACGTGCGCCCAGGCGCGGATCACCAGATCCACCGTGCTGGCGCTCAGCGCATTCACCCACACCCCGGGTTCGGGATGCTTGAGGATGCGCGGATCGGCCGCGAACAGTTCCTGCACCAATTGCATCGCACGGCCGATGTCATCCTGATAGCCGATGCCGATGCTGATCTCGAACCGGCGCGATCCCAGCCGGTTGAAGTTGATGATGGCATCCGAGCCCACCTTGGCATTGGGCACGATCGCCTCGCGGTTATCCGGCATGATCAGATACGTCTGCATCAAGTCCACCCGTTCGACCGTGCCCATGATCTCGCCGAACTGCACGAAGTCGCCGACCCGGAACGGACGGAACAGGATCAACAGCACGCCCCAGGCCAGATTCGACAGCGAACCTTGCAACGCAAGGCCAATCGCCAAACCGGCCGCGCCCACCGCGGCCACCAGCGACGCGCTGGGCAGCCCGGCGTACTGCAAGACACTCACCGCAAGCAGCACCAGCAATCCGCCGTAAACGGCGTTGCGCAGGAACCCGACCAGTGTTTCGTCCAGGTGACCGCGCCGCAACGCGCGCCGGAACAGATTGGCCACGCGACCGATCACCCAGACGCCGAAAAGCAGCACGAGCAGCGCGAAGACCAGGCGCAGGCCGATGTGCGCGGCGCGCTCGGGCAAGGTCGGCAGATTGATCCGTTGCAACAGGTCGTGCATGCCGGTTTCCTCGAAGCGGCCGAGTAGGCTAGCACCATGCCCGCTGCGACCCAATTCCGCACGAGCTCCTGCCGCAGCCGTGCGCGCGACGTACACATCACACTTGCTACAAATTGTGAACTCGATCGCCCATGCCCGCAGGACTGTGAACGTGTCCGCTCTATCGCCAGGCGATGAGCCTACAATCGGGAAATCGCGCGGAACATCGGGCCGCGCGGGTGGAACGGAACCCACACGAGCTCTGAAGGAACAGGCACTCCCGCATGACCAGCGCGGAATTCGCAGCGGTACCTTCGCCGCCGCTCATCCCACCAGCCGCCGCCAACCACGCTCCGGCAACGCTGAAGCCGTTCGAGAACTTCGACCAGGCCTGCCGCGCGGTGCTCGCGCGGCTGCGCGCCGATACCGGCATGGCGATGTGGGCGTTCACGCGGACCGATGGCCGGGACTGGTTGCTGCTCTCGATGGACGGTGAGCACGAAGGGCTCCAATCCGGTTCCCGCTTGCCCTGGAGCGACAGCCTGTGCTCGCGCATGGCCGCCGGGGAGGCGCCGCAAGCCGCGCCGGATGTGCTGACCGAATCGCACTATCGCGACGCTCCGTTGCTCAAGGTTGCGCCGATACGCGCCTACATCGGCGTGCCGCTGACCCGCGCCGACGGCAGCCTGTACGGAACGCTGTGCGGCTTTGATCCGTCGCCGCGCGGGTCGGAACTGCCGCTGCACCTGCCGCAGGTGCACCTGCACGCGCGCCTGCTGGGTACCTTGCTGGAACACGATCTGGAACTGGCGGAAATCGTGCGTCGCGCCGAACGCGCCGAACTGGATTCGCTCGCCGATCCGCTGACCGGCTGCTACAACCGCCGCGGCTGGACCCGCCTGCTGAAAGCCGAGGAGGCACGCTGCCGCCGCTATGGCCACAGCGCCGGCGTGATCATGGCCGACCTCGACAATCTCAAGGTGATCAACGACAGCCTCGGACATGATGCCGGCGACGCGCTGCTGGCGCGCGCCGCGCGTGCGCTCGCCAGCGTGGTGCGGCATGGAGATGCGGTCGCACGCATCGGCGGCGATGAATTCGCGGTCCTCGCGATCGGCGTCGGCGCGGCGGAACTGGATCAACTATGCGTGCGCGCGGACCAGGCCTTGCGCGAGGCCGAAGTGGAGGCCACGCTCGGCACCGGTCTGCGCGATCGCGAGCAATCGCTCGCGCAAGCCTACCGGCAGGCGGATCTGGCGATGCTGCAACTCAAGCACGGCAAGCGCGAGCGTTTGCGCGTGGCCGAATCGGGCGAACCGAAGCCGCACAATTAAAGTCGTCGGTTGCTGGTTTCCGGGCCGAGCGGAGAACGCCTTTTGCCGGTAACCGGCAACCGACGACCGATCATCACCGCTGGTGGTGATGCGTGCGCACGTGGCCCGCGCGGCTGATGGTGAACTTGGCGCCGGACAGGCCCAGGTTGATGCCCTGACCCACACCCGCCAGCGCGAGCGAGACCGTGCCCTTGGTCAGCACTTGCGCCGTACCGGCCTTGACCGCTCCGATGTTGGCTTCACCCTGCGCATAATCACCCAGCACGTCGCTGATGCGGTGCACGTCGGTGAAAGTGCCGGTGCCGTCGTCTATATGCCACTTGCCGGCCGTGAGTCCGCCACCGCGCACGCGGATATCCACCGGCATGGACTCCCCGTTCTCGCAAGTGACGGTACCGTGGCCATCGGCGTGTTTGTAGATCGCCGACCAGCCGGTTACGGAAAATGTCATCTTGCAATCCAGATCGGCCTGCTGGGCGGAAGCGCCTGGCGCGGCAGCCAGCGCAGCTGCGCCCAGCAATGCCGCACCGATCAGTGCGGCGGCACGGCTGCGCGCGTAAAGGGTTCGGTTAATGGCTTTGCCTTGCATGGCGGACTCTCCTTGTGTTTGATCGCAAACCACGGCACGAGCCGGACACGCTCGACCGTCGCGTCTACAGTTTCCGCGCGGCCACCTGAACAAGACTGCGCCCCGGACCGACTACACGCTGAACCGCCGATTTGACAGGGCGATCCGGCGGTCGCATGGTCACGGGGACCGTGCAGGAGAAACGATCATGAAATCCATGCAGTTGGCCGGCGCCGCGCTCGCCATCGCCGCCGCCGCCGGCTTCAATGCGATGCCCGCACAGGCGCGGGTGGTATGCCGCGACGTGCAGGTGGTCCATCAGGCGCCGCACAAGGACAAGCACCGCGTCGCCGGTACCGCGACCGGCGCCGTGGCCGGCGGCTTGCTCGGGCACCAAGTCGGCAAGGGCAAGGGCAAGACACTGGCCACGGTCGGCGGTGCGGTCGCCGGCGGTGCGATCGGCCATCACGTGCAGGCCGAACATCAGAAGCACGACACCTACGTCACCACCGAACGACGCTGTGACGAGGTGCAGGATTGATCGCGCGCAGCTTGCTGCGTCATTGCGAAGCCAGGCCCATCTTCCCCATCAGCGCGGCGAAGCGCGGGTCACCGCGCCAGTCCGCGTTGTGCGAGGCGACCACCGGCAGCATCAGGTGGTCGTGGTCGGCCACCGCGCGATCGAGGTTGGCGAAAGCCTCATCCTTTTCGCCGAATTGCCACTCCAGTAGCGCCAGCGACACGCCGGAGACGTATTGCCGGCGTGCACGCGATTCCAGCGCATCCAGTTGCTCGCGCGCGGCGCGGCGATCGCCATTCAACGACTGCGTCAATCCAAGCATCGCGAGATAACTGGCCGGATGCGGCGCGGGCGTCAGCGCGATCGCGGTATGTGTTTCCGCCACGGCATCGGCGTTGCGGCCTTTCTCCAGCCAGGCTTCGGCAAGGAACAGGTGCGCCAATGCAAAACCGGGCTCCAATGCGATCGCGGCCCGATACTGCGCGATCGCGCCCTCCACGTCGCCGCTGTAGAGCAGCGCGCGTCCGTAATCGCTGTTGATGATCGGCGAGAGCGGATCGAGATCGTGGGCACGGCGCATTTCCGCCAGCGCGCCGGGGATGTCGCTCCTGAACCAGGCGTGCATCGCGTACCACTGGTGCGCGGTGGCGTCGCTGGGATCCAGCTGCAGCGCGAGCTTGAACTCGCGCTCGGCCTGCCGCCACTGCCAGTGCTCCTGATACAGCAAGCCCAGCACCGCGTGCGGGCGCGACAACTGCGGATCGAGCTCCGCGGCACGGTGGGCGGCGCTCAGCGCTTCGTCGTAATGCGTGTCTGGCGGCGCGTCGCTGTTGTAATCGCGCAACACCGTGTAGGCCTCGGCCACTGCGCTCCAGGCCGGCGCGTAATCGGGGTCGGCCTGGATTGCCCGCCGGAAATAGGCGATCGCCTGCGTGATATCGGTGCTGGTGCGGCGGTTGAGATACTGCAACCCGACCAGGTAGTAATCGTGCGCGGCCGGATCCAGTCCGGCACGGGCGTGCAGGTCGGTCAGTATTGAGGCGCTGAGCCTGGGTTGCAGCTCGCGCAGCACCGCCTCGGCGATCTCGTCTTCAACCGTCAGCAGATCGCGCGCCGCAGGCTCGTATTCGGTCGCCCACAAATCATAACCATCCTTCGCGCTGACCAGCGCCACGCGCACGCGCAGCCGCTCTCCGGAACGCTGCACGCTGCCTTCCAGCACGTTGGTCACACCCAGCGCATGCGCGGCCTCGCGCACGTCCACCGGCTTGTCGCGGAACACGAAGGTGGAAGTGCGCGCCGCCACCCGCAGGTGCGGAAAGCGGCCCAATCGGTTGATCAGTTCTTCGGTGATGCCATCGCTGAGGTATTGCTGCGAAGGATCGGCGTCCATGTCGAGGAACGGCAGTACCGCCAGCGTGACCGCGCCCGTGGCCGGCGCGGAGGGCGCTCGCGCGGTGGCCGCGGCCTCGCTGCTCGGCGCCGCGGCCCGGCGCGGCCATGTCCACGCGTAAAGACCCGCAGCAAGCAAGATCACGGCGGCGAGCATGGCCGAGGCGAGCCAGCGCTTGCGTCGGTGTGGCCGCGCTTGTGCCGGCGCGGGAATTGCCGGTGTATGCACAGGGAGCGCTGCCTCGCAGGCTTCACCTGCAAGCGCATGTCCAGCATCGGATGAGGGCGCTGCATCCGCGTCCGGTGCGGGAACGGCAACGGCTTTGACCGGAATCGTTTCTGCTGCGAGCGCCGCTTCCTCACCCTGCACCCCATCCCCTGCGCGCCGCCGTGGCGGCTCCATCGGCCCGGCCGGATGCACCAGTGCGCATTCGGCTTCCCACAATTGCGCGGTGAGCAATTGCATCGCATCGGCCAGCCGGCGGCGATAAGTGCTCCAGCTCAGGTGCAAGCTCTCCGCCACCACCTGCTGGCTGCGCATCGGCGAGAGCCAGGTCAATTCCAGCACGCGCCGCAACGCGGCGAGCTTGGGCGCATCGCCGATGCGTTCGCAATGCTCGCGCAGGAGATCCTTGAGCGCCTGCACCGGCGCGGTCGGTTCGGCCGCATCGCGCACCGCGATCGCGACCAGTTGCGAGCGCAGCAGCGGGTTGTCACGCAGCAGATCGGTACGCAGGTAATGCCGGAGTGCCGAGCGTACCGCCTCGGCGAACTCGATCTCGTTCAATGCGGCAGCGGCGGTTTCGCCGGAGGTGGACGCAGAACGATGCTGCCCGGCGGTTTCGGACCTGATCGGCTCTGCCATGCTGCCCGCGCCCCCCGGCTGGTCAGGAATTGCAGTCTACCCGCGCGTGCGGAGCCGGTAAACGCAAGCTGAGCCTGAATTGAGCAGCATCTGGCATAGAAAGCGGACAGCGCATGCCATTCAATGCAGCCAACCCGGCCCACGCCCGAAACGATGCCGCGCTTCCGCTTACGCCTCTTGCCGCCGATGCTGTTGTGCGCCGCCGCTCTCAGCGCCTGCGGCGGCGAAAGCGGCTCGATGCTGGACGCAGTGCCTGCGCAGCCGCCAATCCCGCCCGCCCCCGGCACGCACCCTGCCCCGCTGGGTAAAGCCGACATCGCGCTTTACTTGCAGGTCATGCGCGAAGCCGCGCGACGGGTGCAGCATCCCACCGCTGCGGAAAAGCGGATGCTGGCCCGCGCGGATGCGATCACGGCCGCGGCCAATCGCGGCGCCGCTCCCGCCCGGGACAGCGGTGACGCGCTGGATCAGGCGCTGGCCTTCCATACGCAGATGGATCTGGAAATTGCCAGGTCGCGCCATCTCGACACCGCGCGCTACCAGGCCCTGAGCGTGCGCATCGAGGACGAATCCGGTGAACTGCACTGCGACGCCGCGGCCGCGGTACCCGACCCTGCACTGAAGCCGCACGTCGCCGAGATCGAACACCTGGTCGACATCGTGCGCAACCCGGGACCGGCGGGTTCGGCGCCGGCGCCATCCGCCTGCGCCGACGGCGACACTGG
Source organism: Rhodanobacteraceae bacterium (assembly GCA_051961995.1). Lineage (GTDB taxonomy): Bacteria > Pseudomonadota > Gammaproteobacteria > Xanthomonadales > Rhodanobacteraceae > 66-474. Next base: position 25,783 of record JBQCCR010000064.1, read on the forward strand.
CGCCTCATCTTGAATCTACACTTCGCCCCACACGGCCTCGCCGTGCTTTTCAATCAGGAGAGATCATGAAGACCACATTGTTGCTGGGCCTGCTCGCCCTCGCCGCCATGCCCGCGCTCGCCGACCAGAGCCCGATGAAGCCCGGAATGTGGCAGATCACCACGCAGATGGACATGCCGGGCATGCCTTACAAGATGCCGCCGATGACGCTCAAGCACTGCGTGACGCCGGAGATGTTGGCGAAGGACCAGGGTCTCGGCGAACAGAAATCGCCGCCGGGCTCGCATTGCGAGCGCACCAGGATGAAGATCTCCGGGAATCAGGCCGAATGGGCCGTGAGCTGCACGGGCACAACCCACATGACCGGTCACGGCACCGTGACCTGGGATTCGGCCAATTCGTATCACGGCGTGACCCAGTTGACGATGGACATGGATGGCCAGACCAGGAGCATGACCCAGACGATGCAGGGCAAGCGCATCGGACAGTGCACCAAGTGAGCGCGCGAGGTTCTGCAGGCGGCATCAGGTCGGGCCGGAATTTGCACGCCTCGGCTGCCGCCCGCCTGCAGCAACCCGGGGAGGGTGATACGGCCGCCGCAAGGCGGCCGTGTTTCATTTGGAGAGCTTGTCTATCAGCTTCACCATGATGGTGCCGCCCGGCAGCACCATGCCGGCGAAATCCGCGCCCAGGTCGAACAGCGCATCGCGCGAGCCCAGCTTGCGAACCGCGTTGCCGAGCATGCTGCCTTCCTTGTTGACGCGACCGGACAAGCCGTCGATCTCGATCACGCCGAGCTTGTCCTTCCAGGCGAACTGGAACGCGTAAACGGGCCGGTACAACAGGTTCAGCGCGCGCAGATCTATTTCGTCGGAATCAATCTGGTCGGCCTCGACCGGAGCCGACAACCGCGACTTCACTTGCTGCAGGATGGACGCCGCGGTGATGGTCGGCGCGATGAAGTGCGGTTCGCTGCTGTCGGTGACCTCGCGCAAGGTGTAGTTGCCGGCGAAATCGGCCAGCAGTTTTTCCGAAGCGGGCCGGTGCAGCCCGTCGAAATACTCCGATAACGCGGTCACGCGTTCACAATGCTCCAGCGCCGGCAGCTGCAATTCGCGGCGCGCGTCCACGTCCAGTTTCTGCCCGAGCAGTTCCACCGCGACTGCATCGGCGTGCTCGATGCGAAGCTTGTAAGTGGTCTTGCGTTTGTACACGGTTCGCCGCGCCGCGTTCGCCAGCCAGAACGGCTCGTAACGCTTCTCGGATTTGGCGAGCGTGATGTCGGTGTCCTTGGGCCGGTCCCACAATTTCATGCGTGCCAGCATGCCGAACGCGCCGGCCTTCTCGTGCTCGGCCTGCGCGCGCGCCGACACGTCGTTGTAGACATCGTCGAAGACGCAGATCTTCTCTTCCATGCAGACCCCTGGTGCCGTGCCGCCCGGAGCGGCATCATGCGCGTGCGGAATGGAGTTTTTCAACAACCGGAAGCGGACATCACTTCTTCGGCAACTGCGGGAATTTCGCCGGGGCGTAGCCGCCGACCTCGAAGGTCAGCGTCTGCTTGCCGTGGTCTTTCGTGACCACGTCCATCTCGATCACTTTGGCCCGCTCCATCGCCTTGATGAATCGCGCGTCATCCTTGATGAACAAGGCAGGCTCGCCGGTCTTGGGCAGGTAGGCTTTCCACTTTTCCGCCTTGCCGTCGAAGCGCATCGGCACCTCGCACTGGTCCTTGCAGACGAAGCCTTGGCCGCTGCCGAACAGGTAGACACTCTGGCCCCATTTGGAATGCCGGCGCAGGATCAGCCGTACCGCGGCCTCGCCACCCTGCCTGCTGCCGATGCTGGCGCTGATCTGTCTGCCACCGGATTGCGTACCGGTTTGATACAGCCACAGCGCGGCCAGCCGATCGCGCTCGGCGGCCGCCTCGGCCTTGGCCTGGATCCCCGGCAGGGTCTTGTGCACTTCCGCGGCGGCCGAAGTATTCGGGTAATCGGCGACGATTTCCTCGCCGATCGGCGCGGCCAGGTCATCGCGATGGCTGGCCAGCATCTGCCGATACAGCTTCAGCTTCTGCGCCGCCTGCTGTGCATTCGCGTCTTGCTGATTCGCGGGAGCCGCGGCCGATGGGTTCGCCTGGTTGCCGCCCGGACTGCACGCCGCAAGCGAAAACACCAGCAGCGCGCCAGCCAGCGGCGCGCCGTATCGCTTCACTGCGCGGGACGGTTCCATCGCCCGATTATGCGTCATCCTGCAGGTGGAGGGCAGCCGTCCGTGGCCGCCCTTTCACTTCGCATCAGCCGCAATCGCTGCACGCGTGCGGATGCCCATGGCGGATCACGACCGGGCGCGCCTGCGGTTTGGCGTCGCGCTGGCCGAAGACCATCCCGCCGAGGATCAGCGCGCCGCCCGCAGCCATGCTGAGCGTCAGCGGTTCGCCGAGGAACAGCCAGCCCCACGCCACGCCGAACGCCGGCACCAGATAAGTCACCATCGCCGCGCGCGGAGCGCCGATGCGGCCGATCAGGCGGTAGAACAGCGCATATGCCGTGCCGGTGCAGAGCACACCGAGAGCGATCACGGCCACCCACGAGTGAGCCGGGATCGCGTTCGCCGGCCACATGAAATACGTGAACGGCGCAAGCTCCAGCGCACCGCACAGCAGCGTGGACGCAGCGAGCGCGGCGGCGGGCAGATCGGAGAGAAAACGCTTGACCAGATTCGCCGAAATGCCGTACATGAGTGCGGCCACGGTGCCGGCAGCGACTGCCGCCCCGACATTGGAACCGGCGACATGTCCGCTCGCCAACACGGCCACGCCGACCAGGCCGCCAAACAGCGCAATCGCGCGATGCGCGCCGATGCGTTCGCCGAACAGCGCAAAGGCAGCGAGCGCGGCGAATGGCACCGCCATGCTGTTGGAGATCGCGCCGATCCCGGCCGGCGCGCGCTCGGCGCCCCAGGCAAACAACAGGAACGGCAGCGTGGTGTTGATCGCGCCAATGCAGATGATCGCCAGCCAGCGCGAGCGCGTGAAGCGGGCGCGGGCGCGGAGCAGGAACGGCAGCAACACCAGTGCGCCAAGCGCGAGGCGCACTTCCACCAGCGGCAGCGGCCCGAAGTCCTTCGCCGCCACCCGCTGGAACAGGAACGAACCACCCCAGATGGCCGCCAGCGCGATCAGCACCGCATAAGTGCGCGTTTCACGGTTGCCGGGCAACCGCGCACGCCGGCCGCCGCGCGGCTTGCGCTGTGGCGGCCGATCCACTTGCGCCAGCAGGCGCGCCGTTTCTGGGCTCACGATGTGGCCTTGCATGAACATCATCCCGCCGGCGATTCTTGCAAATTCGTTCAACATGGCTTCCTTCTCCGATGTTGCGTGTTTGACGCTGGAGGCGCAGGATATGGCGGCGATGTGGCTCGCGGTAGCGACCAATTTTCCAATCTGACTTGAGAAATATCGAAATGGCGCGCGCCCCTCTGAACGCCTTGCAGGACTTCGTCGCGGTCGCGCGGGTGCAGAACCTGACCCGCGCCGCCGAACGCCAGCACATCACCGTGAGCGCGCTCAGCCACCAGATGCGCACGCTGGAACAACGCGTCGGCTGCCCGTTGTTCGTGCGCGGGTCGCGCGGACTCACCCTCACCGCGGAAGGCCGCATGCTGCTCGACAACGTGGCGCCGCATATCGAGGCGATCGAGCACGCGTTGCGTCCGTTGTGCGGCCGGCGTTCCAATGCGCTGAATCTTTCCGCCATGCCTTCGATGGGATCGAGCTGGCTGCTGCCACGGCTGCCGCGGTTCGTGAAGCGCCACCCGGAAATGGAATTGAACCTGGACTCCTCGATCGAACTGGTGGATTTCGCCGACGGCCGTTTCGATGCAGCGCTGCGATACGGGCCCGGCCAATGGCCGGGCGTAGTGTCCGAGCCGCTGTTCGACGAGTGGCTCACGCCGGTTGTGAGTCCCGCGCTGCTGAAAGGCCGCAAGCCGCCGCGGCTGGATCAGCTCGGCGAATGGCCGCTGCTGTGTCCGGAAGATCCGTGGACGGAATGGTTCAACACCTTCGGCGGCAAACCACCCAAGCGTTACGCCGCGTCGTTCAGTGATTCGGAGACGCGCCAGCGGGCGGCGGTGGAGGGCATCGGCATCGCGCTCGGCCGCACCACCATGGTGAAACCGCTGGTCGAGGCCGGCATGCTGATCGTCCTGTTCCCGCAGGTACTGAAGGCGCGCTACGGGCACTACCTCGTCTATCCGCAACGCTCGCGCGAGCACACCGGCTTCATCGCATTCCGCGAATGGCTGCTGGAGGAGGCCGCGCAGGTGTTCCGGCCTCCGCCGAATGCCGGCACGATGGCAGGTGCCCCGAAGGCCAAGGCACGTACGAAACGCGAAGCGGTGCCGGCCTGATCTTGCTGCAACGAGGCATTGCAACCGGCACGACGCTCGGGAGTTTCAATAGCCGCTGCACGGATCGCGTCCGAGATTGTGGTCGTATGCAGAGACGCGTTCGTCGCGCGCGTGACCATCGCGATCCACTGCCGCGACCGCATTGATCTGCTTGCAGGCCTCGCTGCGCGAAATCCTGCGCGCATGCACCGGAACGGGATCCCACGCGCTCCGCGTGCGCGATCGGCCGCCGCTTCCGCGATGGAGCGCGTAGGTGCCGCCGCTCCGCATCACGCCATCGCCGGGAACGGAATGCGGACAGCGCGCATGCCGATAGAACAGTTCACCATCGGCCGCCCGGCACTCCCAGGATGTCGCCTGCGCAGCGCGGACGTGACGGGGTCCTCCTCGCCTGCGGAGGAGCGATTTGCCGGGCCACGCGTGGCCCGCATGCACGGCTCGCACGATCGGGGGTGCCGGCGCTTCCGCGTCTATCAGCGGCTGCACGCGAACGTGCATTACGGCCTGCCTGACATTCGCGGCGCAAGGCGTTGCCTGGAACACGGGCGCCTTGCTCGCGTCCGAACATTTGTAGATCGCGCCCGCATGCACCTCGCCGGTCATCAGCAGCGCCAGCAAGCCGGCTCCGCGCACCAGCGAGCACAGGATTGAACCGGGCTTTGTTCCTGCGGACATGGTGACCTCCTGCTCGCCATGACAGTGCATCCGGGTCCGGAAATCGAGCGGCGCACGCCGCACCGGCGTGTAGGGATGTTCCGATCCGGCGTTTCCCTTTCCGCATTGCGCGGTTACGAACGCGCGCGTATAACGCTGGAAAACCAAAAAGAAGGAGAACGGCCGTGGCAAAGAGCTTCTCCGTTTCTTTCCTGGTCGCCGCCCTGGCAGTTGCCTTGGCATGGGCCGCGGCGCCTCCTGCAAACGCTGCGCAATCCGCGCACCCCTACGACTCGGACGATCAGCCCGGCCCTGCAACCAGCGACTACAACACGCCGGAAGCCGACGGTCGGCCTGGTGAGTATTACTTCCAGCTCGGGGTGAATGCGTTCTACAAAAAGGACTACGCCCATGCAGTCGCCATGTACAAGGTCGCTGCCTCCTGGGCTTACAAACCGGCGGAATTCAATCTCGGACTGATGTACTTCAAGGGCGATGGCGTGCAGCAGGACCGCGCCTTGGGCGCGGCGTGGATGGCGCTCGCCGCGGAACGGCCCGGATCGAAATACGCAAAGACCCGCGATGTGATGATTACCGCGTTGAGCGATACGGAATTCACGCGCACCAATTCCTTGTGGAAGGACTTGAAGCCCACCTATGGCGACGAGGCCGCGCTGCAGCGCGCGAAGACGCGCTGGGCCCAGGTGAAGTCCAGCATGACCGGTTCGCGCGTGGGTGACGGCGCGGTGTATCTCACCGTGGGTGCCGGCAACGGCGTCGCCGGACCGCCTATCCAGCAGCCGATCAACCCGGAGGCATCAAAAAGCCCGCAGGCCACGTCCGGCTGGGGACTGTTCCATGGTGGCCAGACGACGGATGGCTCGATTGCCTACCAGCAGTTCCACACCAGCGACAATCCCTACGATCCGCGCTTCCTGAGGGATTGGACCGGCACCGCCACGGTCGGACCGTTGACACCTGTGGATACCGGCAATACCTCTTCGCAGCAGTCCGCCAGCGACGGTCACGACTTCTGATTTCGCGGCATCGTTACGGAAAGAGCGGCTGCAGCTGCAGCCGCTTTTCATGGACGCTCGGCCAGGCGGCATAGCAACCCGGCTTGGCGAAATGGATGTGGATGTATGCCACGCGCGGATCCGCGAACAGCCGTCCGATCAGCGTTTCCACTTCACCTCCGTCCACCACGTCGGCGTCCCGCAACATGCCGTGCGCATCAAATCCGCGCAGCGACAGCAATCGTGAACGCAACATCGCCGGCACCTGATCCACCGCATCGAACATCCGCTCGCCCTCGCGAACATACATTGCGTGACTGGAGCGGAACGGCGAAGCCACCGCATGGTGTTCGTGATGGACCAGGATCACCTCCTCGCCGACCGCCGCATCGGTCAGGCTGACGCGGCATGGAAATCCCGGCTCCTGGCTGGCGTTCACCCGCACCGCACCGCGCGCGGCCAGCGATTCGTCCGACAGCGAAAACAGTCCCGCGAAAGTTTCAGCCGGCAGGCCGCGAATGCGAAAGCCCATGGTGTGCTCCTCGATTGGATTCGGCGCAAGTGTGGGCCGGACGGCCGCCGGCCACACTCCGTTTCTTGTTGCATCGGGCGGCGAGGCGTTGCACGACGACCGGCACACGAGCGGCGTGCCGTGCTCGGCTAGATTGATTCCGCCTCGCCGGAGAATCCGGCACCCGCAAGGAATCGCCATGCGCACTGCACCGGGTTTTGCCATCGCTTCCGCGTTGCTGCTTTCGGGCGCGGCGCTCGCCGCCAATCCCAGTCCGGCTTCCATCCTGCAGGCCAACAAAACCGCCAGCGGCGGCGATGCCTGGAACGGCAAGGCCGTGCTGAAGACGCAGTCCAGGCTGACCGGCCAGGGCCTGACCGGCACCGACACTTCCACGAACGACCTGTCGGACGGCCGCAACGTGGATCACTACAAGCTCGGCCCGGCAACCGGGGCGAGCGGGTACGACGGCGCGCACGTGTGGGAGCAGGATTCATCCGGCACGGTGAACATCGAGAACGGCGGCGACGCGCTGCCGCTTGCGATCAACGCCGCGTACCGCAACGCGAATCTATGGTGGGCGCCGGACTTCGGCGGCGCGGCGGTCAAGGATGATGGGCAGAAGAAAGCGGACGGCAGGAACTACGACGTGCTGACGATCACGCCGAAAGGCGGCAAGCCATTCCAGGCCTGGTTCGACGCGAACACGCACCTGCTGATGCGCTTGATGGAAAAGCATGGCGCACAGAACGTGACCGTGGAGATCTCCGATTACCGCTCGCTGGATGGCGCGCGGATTCCCTACAAAGTCGTGGTGGATGCCGGGCTCGGCGCCAAGTATCTGCAAACCGCCACGGTCACCTCCGCGCAGTTCATACCCGAACAGCCAGCCTCGGTTTACGCACCGCCCAAAGTGACGGTGAACGATTTCTCGATCGCAGACGGGGCGACCCAGACGCAATTCCCGTTCCATCTCTACAACAACCATATCTACGCGGACGCGTGGATCAACGGCCGCGGTCCGCTCACTTTCATCTTCGACACCGGCGGGCACAACATCCTGGTGCCGCACACCGCCAAGGCGCTCGGCATCAAGACCGAAGGGGCCATGCCGGGCACCGGCGTCGGCGACAAGGCGCAGGATTTCGGACTTGCCAAGGTCGCTTCGCTCAAGGTCGGTGATGCGACCTTCAAGGACCAGATCGTCGGCGTGCTGGATTTCGAGCCGAACGGCGTGGAAGGCGTGGACATCAAGGGCATGGTCGGCTTCGAGGTGTTCAAGCGCTTCATCACCCGCATCGATTACGGCCGCCACACCATCACGCTGATTGATCCGAAACACTTCGAACCGAAAGACGCCGGCACGCCGGTCAGATTCGTGTTCAACGGCGACCTGCCGGAAGTGGAAGGCTCGTTCGAAGGCATCCCGGCGAAATTCGACGTTGACACCGGCGCGCGCGACGAGCTCACGCTCACCGCGCCGTTCGCGCAGCACCACGATCTCCGGGCAAAACATCCCAAGGGCGTGGAAGCAGTGGAAGGATGGGGCGTGGGCGGTCCCTCGCGCGGCTATGTCACCCGCGGTGCGGAACTGGCGATCGGCCCGGTGAAGATTCCCGGCGTGGTGACCTCGCTTTCCACCCAGAAGAAAGGTTCGTTCGCGGACGCTTCGTATCAGGGCAACATCGGCGGCGGCACCTTGAAGCGCTTCGTCGTGACCTTCGACTACGCCAACCAGACGATGTATCTCAAGCCGCTGCCGCAACCGGTCGCCGACGTGGGCACGTTCGATCGCTCCGGCATGTGGATCAATGTGGTGAAGGACGGAGTGGAGGTGATGGACGTCACCGCAAATGGGCCGGCGCTGGCGGCGGGCCTGAAAGTCGGCGACGTGATCACGCAGGTGGATGGAAAGCCGGCGGCTTCGATTCCGCTCTACGAGTTGCGGCGGCAGTGGCGTGACGAGGCGCCCGGCACGGTGGTGAAGCTGGCGGTGAAACGCGGCAGCGCCCTGCGCGAAGTCACGCTCACCCTGCGCGACCAGATCTGAGCACGCACGCGGCCGGCGCGATTCACCGCGCCGGCCGCACCCACTTGAGTCGGCTCAGTCCCGCTTGGACGCGATCACGCTGCCGTCGGTGGGATCGATGATCAGATCCACGTCCTGCCCGGTGCTGTCACGCGCCTCTGCTCGCCAGATGCCGTTGTCGAAATCCAGATCGTCCACGTCCTGATAACCCTGCGCAGTCAGGCTCGATTCGATCGCGTCCTTGTCCAGTCGCGAAGGCTCGTCGGCCGCGTACACGTGGCCGCTGACCGGCGCGATCAGGATCTGCATCGAATCACCGGCGCCGTCACGCGCGTTGGCAACCCAGACACCATTGCGGAACTGCAGGCCCTCGACATCCCGGTAACCGGCCGCGGCGATGTTCTGCATGATCTGCTCCTGCGGCAGCGCATCGGCCGGACGTGTCCACGTCGTAGTGGTCGTGGTGACCGTGCGTTGCGTGCCCATCGGCGGCGGTGACGCCGGCGGCGGCAGGTCCTGCGCGAAAGCCGCGCCGCCAGCCAGCAGCGCCATCGGCGCGAGCGCGATCATTCTGCGTAGCATTTGCATGGTTGGACTCCTTGTCGTAACCCGTGCACAGCTTGCGCAGGTGACATTCAATCGGTGGTGAACCGCAGGATGCGTGCCAACTCGCATTCATCACCCATTGCGCAGCGTGATGAGCGCGTGTGTTTGCTAAGCTGGCGGCCTCCCCGCGCACGCCCGCTCAATGAAAGTTTCCGGCATCGCATTCCATCACCCGCTTGCGTTCTGGTCGGGATGCCTCGCCGTGGTCGCGGGCGTGCTGCTGCATCTGCCGATGTTCGCGGTGGCGGCGCCGATGCACTACCGCATGGCCGGCATGCCGATGGATTCGCAAATGCTGATCGGCATGACGCTGATTCCGTGCGGCGTCCTGCTCTCCGGCTATGGATTGATGCCGCGGCTCGACTCAATGCGCCTTGCCGCGCACGGCAGTGCCGCGCACCTGCATTTCACGATCGCCGATGGCGTGCCGCTCAATCGCGAGCACTGGAAGCTGGTGATCGTGCTCGCGGTGGCGCTGGCGGTGGACGTGATGAAACCGGCCACGATCGGCTTCGCGATGCCGGGCATGTCGCGCGAATACTCGATCGCATCCACCACCGCCGGTTATCTCGCCTTGTCCGCGCTCACCGGCACCGCGGTCGGCTCGATTGCATGGGGGCGCCTTGCGGACATGTTCGGAAGGCGCGCGGCGATCCTGCTTTCCGCGCTGATGTTCATGGGGACGGCGATCTGCGGCGCCATGCCGGCGTTCGGCTGGAACCTGGTGATGTGCTTCATGATGGGTGCTGCGGCCGGCGGCATGCTGCCGATCGCGTTCACGCTGATGGCCGAAGCCGTACCCGCCGCGCATCGAGGATGGTTGCTGGTGGCGCTGGGCGGAATCGGCACTTCGGCCGGTTATCTCGCCGCAGCCGGCGCGGCCACGGTGCTTGAACCGACTTTCAGTTGGCGCGCGCTGTGGCTGCTGAACCTGCCGACCGGCGCCTTGATCGTGTTCCTCAACCGCTACATTCCCGAATCGCCGCGGTTTCTTTCCAATGCGGGCCTGCACGCGCAGGCGCGGGCGGTGCTGTCGCGTTTCTCCGGTGGCGCGCAGGTTGCGCCGGTGCGCGATGAGATTGACCCGCCATGGCTGGACGAGCAACACGCGGTGATCGGCATGCGCCAGTTGATGAGCGGCCGGCATGCGCGCATTTCGCTCGGCCTGATCGTGTGCGGGCTTGCGTGGGGCCTGGCGAATTTCGGCTTCCTGCTGTGGCTGCCGGGCAACCTGGTGCGACTGGGTGTGGGCGCGCACGGCGCCAGTACGCTGCTGGCGAAATCCGCGCTGCTGGCGATGCCGGGCATCGCGCTGGTGGTATGGCTGTATCAGCGCTGGAGCAGCATCAAGTGTCTGGTGCTGTTCATCGCGCTGACCGCGCTGGCGCTGCTGGCGTTCTGCGCGATCGCATTGCTGGATTTGCGCCTCGTCGCCGCGACCATCAGCGCGACCGTGTTGCTGCTGATCGCGATCAGCGGCGTGATCGCGACGATGATTCCGTATGCGGCGGAAATCTACCCGGTGCACCTGCGCGGCACCGGCTCCGGGTTGATCGCGGCGAGCTCGAAAGCCGGCGGCATCCTCGGCGCGGGCCTGGGCGTACTCGGCCTGTTCGATCATTTCGCGTTGTCGGCGCTGGCCATTGCCGTGCCGATGGCGATCGCCGCGATCCTGCTGCTGCGCGCGGGCATTGACACGCGGGGGCAGCGGCTGGAGGAAATTCAGGTGGCGCTGTCCGGCGACAATCCCGGAGCGTCATCGCTCACACCTTAAGCTTGTATCCGGTCTTGAAAATCCACCACACCGCGATCACACACAAGGCAAGAAAACCGAACGTCGCCGCCAGGCTGATGCCGACGCCGACATCGGCGAGGCCGTAGAAACTCCAGCGAAAGCCGCTGATCAGGTACAGCACCGGGTTGAACAACGTGACCTTCTGCCACAGCGGCGAGAGCATGTTGACCGAATAGAAGCTGCCGCCGAGAAATGTCAGCGGGGTGATGATCAGCAACGGAATCACCTGCAGCTTCTCGAAGTTGTCGGCCCAGATGCCGATGATGAAACCGAACAGGCTGAAGGTGATCGCGGTCAACAACAGGAATCCGACCATCACCAGCGGGTGTGCGATCGAGTAATCCACGAACACCCGCGCGGTGCCCAGGATGATCAGTCCCACGATGACCGACTTGGTCGCGGCCGCGCCGACGTAACCCGCCACGATTTCGATATACGACAACGGCGCGGAATGCACCTCGTAGATCGTGCCGACGAATTTCGGAAAATAGATGCCGAACGACGCGTTGGAGATGCTCTGCGTCAGCAGCGACAACATGATCAGGCCCGGCACGATGAAGGCGCCATAGCTCACGCCTTCCACGCTGGTGATGCGCGAGCCGATCGCGGAACCGAACACCACGAAGTACAACGAGGTGGACAAGACCGGCGACGCCACGCTTTGCATGAGCGTGCGCCCGGTGCGCGCCATTTCGAAGCGGTAGATCGCGCGGATCGCATAGAGGTTCATGCCTCTTTCCTCACCAGGTCGACAAAGATCTGCTCCAGCGAGTTCTGGCGCGTGCTCAAGTCCTTGTAGCGGATGCCGGCCTCGCTCAAGTCGCGCAGCAGTGCGGTGATGCCGGTGCGTTCGCCCTGCGTGTCATAGCTGTAGGTCAGCTCGGTTCCGTCCGGATTGAGCGTCAGCGCATATCCTGCGAGCGAAGGCGGCAGCGCGGCGAGCGGCTCCTGCAGTTCCAGCATCAGCTGCTTCTTGCCGAGCTTTTGCATCAGCGTCGCCTTGTCCTCCACCAGGATCAGCTCGCCCCTGTTGATCACCCCGACGCGGTCGGCCATTTCCTCGGCCTCGTCAATGTAATGCGTGGTCAGGATGATGGTGGTGCCGGCTTTGCGCAGGCGCCGCACCATGGCCCACATGTCGCGGCGCAGCTCGACATCCACCCCGGCGGTGGGTTCGTCGAGAAACAGCACGCGCGGCTCGTGCGAGAGCGCCTTGGCGATCATCACGCGGCGTTTCATGCCGCCGGAAAGCATCATGATCCGGGCGTCGCGCTTGTCCCACAGCGACAGATCCTTCAGCACCCGCTCGATATGCGCGGGATCGGCGGCCTTGCCGAACAGGCCGCGGCTGAAGCTGACCGTGTTCCACACCGTCTCGAAAGCATCCGTGGTCAATTCCTGCGGCACCAGTCCGATGACGGACCGGGTGATGCGGAAATCGCACACCACGTCATGCCCGTCAACCAGGATCGAACCGCCGCCGGGATTGACGATGCCGCAAACGATGTTGATCAGCGTGGTCTTGCCGGCGCCGTTCGGGCCAAGCAGCGCGAAGATTTCACCTTTGCGGATGTCGAGGTTGATGTCCTTGAGCGCCCGGAACCCCGAAGCGTAGGTCTTGTCTACATTCCTGATCGAGATGATCGGCTGCACGCGATTTCCTGTGCCCGGCGGAACGAGTGCGCGATCCTAGCGCAAACGCGCCCACGGGCGTCGTCACGCCCGTCGAATGCAATCCGGGATTTCCCGGCCCGAAGCGGTACTTCCTTGTACCGGATGATCGAGCACCCGCCAGCGGCAGGCATGGTCCGGAAGACGGGAGCTTTTAACCCGTTCAGACCGTCAGCGGATTCGGCTTCTCCGGATCCAGCTTCCACTGCCTGATCGCGCGGGCGACGTCCTGCGGATTCATCGCGCCTTCGGCGGCGAGCGCGCTGATCGCGGCATGCGCGATCCAGTAGCGGTCCACCTCGAAGAAGTTGCGCAGGTGTTCGCGCGTATCCGAACGGCCGTAACCGTCGGTGCCGAGCACCACGTACTTCCTGCCTGGCGGCATGAACGCGCGGATCTGGTCGGCGTATTCGCGCACGTAGTCGGTGGCGGCGACCACCGGCCCATCGCGCCCGGCAAGGCATTGCGTCACGTAAGGCGCGCGCTGCTCCTTCGTTTCCGGATGCAGGCGATTCCAGCGTTCGCAATCGAAGCCGTCACGACGCAGCTCGGAGAAGCTCGGGCACGACCACACGTCCGCGACCACGCCGAATTCCTGCTCCAGCAATTCCGCCGCGGCGATGCACTCGCGCAGGATCGTCCCCGATCCGAGCAACTGCACTCGCGGCGCGCGCGTCTTGCCCGCACCCTTCTTCGCGACCGCCGCCCTGGATTTCACCACGGCTTTCGCGCTGGCTTTCGTTTCGCGCGGGTGCGGGCCGTCGGTTTCCGGGACGCGGCTCTCGCCCTGCTTGTCCGGCGAGGCCTGGGGCGTGGGCGAACCGGGCGGCATCGGGTGATCGCCGTCGCGGAACAGATACATGCCGCGCACGATGCCCTGCTCGCAGCCCTCCGGCATGTCCGGATGCACGTAGTTCTCGTTCATCACGGTGACGTAGTAATACACGTCTTCCTGCTCGTGCAGCATGCGGCGGATGCCGTCCTGCAGGATCACCGCAACTTCATAGGAGAAGGTCGGATCATAGGCGCGGCAGTTCGGGATCGCGCCGGCCATCAGGTGCGAGGAGCCATCCTCGTGTTGCAGGCCTTCGCCATTCAATGTGGTGCGGCCGGAGGTACCGCCGACCAGAAATCCCCGCGCGCGCGAATCGCCCGCGGCCCAGGCCAGGTCGCCGACGCGCTGGAAACCGAACATCGAGTAGTAGATGAAGAACGGCAGCATCGGCAGATCGGATACCGAATAGCTGGTGGACGCCGCGATCCACGCCGACATGCCGCCGGCTTCGCTGATGCCTTCCTGCAACACCTGGCCGTTCTCGGCCTCGCGGTAATACAGCAGTTGATCGGCATCCTGCGGGCGATACTTCTGGCCTTCCGGCGTGTAGATGCCGATCTGCCGGAACATGCCTTCCATGCCGAAGGTGCGCGCCTCGTCGGCGACGATCGGCACCACGCGCGGACCGATCTGCTTGTCGCGCAGCAACAGGTTCATGCCGCGCACCAGCGCCATGGTCGTCGAGATTTCGCGCTCGCCGGTACCCTTGGTGATCTGCTCGAACGCCTTCAGGTCCGGCGCGGGCAGCGGCTGCGTGGCCTTGCGCCGGCGATGCGGCAGATAACCGCCGAGCGCCTTGCGGCGTTCGTGCATGTATTCCACCTCCGGCGAATCCTTGCCGGGGTGGAAATACGGCACCGAGTCGATCTCCTCGCCGTTCAATTTCTGATCGGAGATCGGAATGTTGAAGCGATCGCGGAACACGCGGATCGCATCGTGGTGCATCTTCTTGGCCTGGTGCGCGATGTTCTGCGATTCGCCGGCCGTGCCCATGCCGTAACCCTTGACGGTCTTGGCCAGGATCACCGTCGGCATGCCCTTGGTGTTCGATGCTTCGTGATACGCCGCGTAGACCTTGTGCGGGTCGTGGCCGCCGCGATTCAGCCGCCACACGTCGTCGTCGGAAAGGTTCGCGACCATCGCCGCGGTTTCCGGATATTTGCCGAAGAAATGTTCGCGCGTGTACGCGCCGCCGAAAGCCTTGCAGGCCTGGTATTCGCCGTCCACGGTTTCCATCATCAGCTTGCGCAGCACACCCTTGGTGTCGCGCGCCAGCAGCGGATCCCAGTACGAACCCCAGATCAGTTTGATCACGTTCCAGTCGGCGCCGCGGAACACGCCCTCCAGTTCCTGGATGATCTTGCCGTTGCCGCGCACCGGACCATCGAGGCGTTGCAGGTTGCAGTTGATCACGAAGATGAGGTTGTCCAGGCCTTCGCGGCCGGCGAGCGAAATCGCGCCCAGCGATTCCGGCTCGTCGCATTCGCCGTCGCCCATGAAGCACCAGATCTTGCGATCGGATTTCGGCATCAGTCCGCGCGCTTCGAGGTATTTCAGGAACTGCGCCTGGTAGATCGCCTGGATCGGACCCAAGCCCATCGAGACCGTCGGCGTCTGCCAGTAATCGGGCATCAGCCACGGATGCGGATACGAGGACAAACCACGCCCGCCGACTTCCATGCGGAAGTTGTCGAGCCGATCCTCGTCCAGACGGCCTTCCAGATATGAACGCGCGTACAGGCCGGGGCTGGAATGTCCTTGGTAGAAGATCAAGTCGCCGGGATGATCTTCCGACGGCGCGCGCCAGAAATGATTGAACCCGACGTCGTAGAGCGTCGCGCTGGAGGCGAAGCTTGCGATGTGGCCACCGAGTTCGCCGGGCCGGCGGTTGGCACGCACCACCATCGCCATCGCGTTCCAGCGGATCAAGCTGCGGATGCGCCATTCCATCGCCGCATCGCCGGGCGATTTCGCCTCCAGGTGCGGCGGGATGGTGTTGATGTACTGGGTGGTCGGCTCGAACGGCAGATGCCCGCCGGCGCGGCGCGTTTCGTCCACCATCTTTTCCAGCAGCTGGTGCGCGCGATCGGTGCCTTCGGCATTGATCACCGCGTCAATGGATTCGATCCATTCGCGGGTTTCGGCGGGATCCGGATCAACGTCCAGGAGTTCGCGGGTCAGATCGTTCATCGTTCATTCCTCGTGCAACAAGCCGGCTGCTGGTTGTCAAGTTGCCGGTTGCCGGAGAGCCACCGTGCATGCTCTTGCCGACAACCGGGAACCAGCAACCGACAACCCGATATCATTCGCGGCGGGCGCGTTCCGCATCATTCGCGTTTGCTTGCGCACGGATCTGCGCCTCCACGCACGCGATCGCACTCATGTTCACCACGCGGCGCACGGTCGCCTGCGGCGTCAGCACGTGCGCGGGCTTGGCCACTCCCATCAGGATCGGGCCGATCACCACGCCATCGCACATTACCCGGCTCATGTTGAACGAGGTGTTGGCGGCGGCGAGGTTCGGGAACACGAACATGTTGGCGCGGCCGGAAAGGCGCGAGTTCGGGAACACGCGCATCCGCAGTTCCGGGTTCAGCGCCAGATCCGCCTGCATCTCGCCCTCTACTTCAAGTCTGGGCAGACGCCTGCGAATCAAGGCCAGTGCGGCCTGCAGCTTGCGCGTGACTTCGTTGTCGCGGCTGCCGAAATTGGAGGCCGCAAGCAATGCGACCTTTGGTTCGATGCCGAACAGCTTCAGACGCAGCGAAGCCTGGAAGGTCGCCTCCGCGATCTGTTCGGCACCCGGATCGTCCTGCACGTGCGTATCGAGATAGAAGTACACGCCCGATTCGTTGGCGATCGCGGTCATCGAGGACGGCGCATCCACGCCGCGATCCAGCCCGATCACGTCCAGGATGTAGGCAAGCTTTTTCTGGTAGCGACCGACCGTGCCGCAGATCATCGCATCGGCATCGCCGCGCGCCACCATCAAGGCCGCGATCACGGTGGAGCGCGAACGCACCACCGATTTCGCGAGCGCCTGGGTGAAGCCGCGCCGCTGCATCAAGTCGTAATAGTGCCGCCAGTAATCGTCGAAGCGCGGGTCGGAGTGGATATTGCACAGCTCGAAATCGCGTCCGGGTTCCAGCCGCAAACCGACGCGCTCGATCCGCCGCGCGATCACTTCCGGGCGGCCGATCAGGATCGGCCGCGCGATTTTTTCGTCCACCACCGTCTGCACCGCGCGCAGCACGGTTTCCTCTTCGCCTTCCGCGTACACCACCCGCTGCGGATTGGCCTTGGCGCGCTCGAACACCGGCTTCATCACCAGGCCGGTGCGGAACACGAACTGCATCAGCTTCTCGGTGTACGCCGCGATATCCTCGATCGGCCGCCGCGCCACGCCGGACTCCATCGCGGCCTTCGCCACCGCCGGCGCAAGCTGCACCAGCAGGCGCGGGTCGAACGGCTGCGGGATCAGATAGTCCGGACCGAAGTGCGGCGGCTTGCCACCGTAGGCGCGCGCAGCGACATCGGAGCCTTCGCGCCGCGCCAGCTCGGCGATCGCGTGCACGCAGGCGACCTTCATCGCCTCGTTGATCGTGGTCGCGCCCACATCCAGCGCGCCCCGGAAAATGTAGGGGAAACACAGCGCGTTGTTGACCTGGTTGGGGTAATCCGAGCGCCCGGTGGCGATCACGCAATCCGGGCGTACGCGCTGCGCTTCGTCCGGCATGATCTCCGGCGTCGGATTGGCAAGCGCGAGGATGATCGGCCTGGCCGCCATCGTCGCGACCATCTCCGGCTTCAACACGCCGCCGGCCGAGAGGCCGAGAAAGACATCGGCACCGTTGACGATTTCCGCCAGCGCGCGCGCGCTGGTGTCGCGCGCGTACCGTGCGCGATCGGCATCCATGTCGGTGCGACCGGTATGCAGCACGCCGTCGCGATCAATGGCGAGAATGTTCTCGGGCTTGACCCCCAGCGCCACCAGCATGTCGAGGCAGGCGATACCCGCCGCACCCGCGCCGGCGTGTGCAACCTTGACGTCCTCGATGTGCTTGCCGACCACGCGCAGCGCGTTGATCAGCGCCGCGCCGACGATGATCGCGGTGCCATGCTGGTCGTCGTGGAACACCGGAATTTTCATCCGCTCGCGCAGCTTGCGTTCGACGATGAAGCACTCCGGTGCTTTGACGTCTTCCAGATTGATGCCGCCGAAGGTGGGCTCCAGTGCACTGATGATGTCCACCAGCTTGTCCGGATCCTTCTGTGCGACTTCGATGTCGAAGACATCGATGCCGGCGAACTTGCGGAACAGCATGGCCTTGCCTTCCATCACCGGCTTGCCGGCCAGCGGACCGATGTCGCCCAGGCCGAGAACTGCGGTTCCGTTGGTGATCACCGCAACCAGGTTGCCGCGCGCGGTGAGCTCGGAGGCTTGCTGGGGATCCTCGACGATCGCCTCGCATGCGGCGGCCACGCCGGGCGAGTACGCCAGCGACAATTCGCGCGCGTTCAACAAGGACTTGGTGGGGGTGACGCGAATCTTTCCCGCCGGCGCGTGGCGGTGATATTCCAGCGCGGCCTGCTTGAGTTCTTCGGGGAGACCCATGATGGCGTGAACGCAAACGTGACCACTGAATATATCACGCGGCCTGCACGCCTCCGCGGGATTGTGCGTCCCTCAGTGGTGCTTTGCCCCTTACTCGGGCCTTTTCAGCCGCGCGCCCCGGAAATACCACACGCGCAGATCCAACCCCCGTTCGCTCCTGCCGATATAGGTGAATGCCGGGATGCGCCACTGCGGGGCTTGCAGCGTGTGGGCGAATCCCTCGTTCTCCAGTTCCAGCAGGATGCCAATGCATGGGAAATCGTGCTCGCGCGCGAACGCTTCCAGCACCTGCTGCGTGTGCCGCAGCAGGGTACGCGACAGATTGCGACCCCGCCATGCGCGACCGACGAAACAACGGTAGTAGTACATCGGCTGGCCGAGGTGCGGGTGTAGATGCGGCACGGCGGTCGCTACCGCCGTGAGCCGGCCTTCCCCGTCCTGCGCGTGCGCCACGACCTGAGCCAGCCGCCGGTCGGCTTCATCACCGACAACACTCGCGTTTTCGCCAATCCAGAACGCACGAATGGCTTCAGCAGTGGCCGCATCCAGCTGCTGCCAGTCGGTGATGATCTGGTGCGGAGAATCAGCCTGCATGTTTCGACTTACCTGTACACCACCGCGATCGGCAGCGCCCGCATCCAGCTCACCTGGTACTCGTGAAGCTGCACCGTAAGTGCATCACGATTTCACGAGAAATATACATGCACGAACCAAGCCCGCATAGGCCTGTGCGCCGTTCATCTTTCCCTAGAGGCTAGAGGGCTGCTTTGGCGTGCCGGCGGCAAGCGCCCGCGCTAATCCCACTCACCGATCCGACCCATGCGGATGCGGTTGGCGAACAGCGAAAACGCGAGCTTTCCGGCCAGTCCCTGCGCGCTTTGCACCCACGGCGGCAGATATTTCGACGGCACGAGCATGCCGTCGGCAAAACACGGCGCCAGCAGGATCACGTCTTCCAGCGCGAATTTGCCGGCAAAGAGGTTGTGCAGAAGGTCCAGCCGGCGGCGCTTGAACGCCCAACGGAAGAAGGTGTGTACGGTCAGGAGACCGGCCAGGTACACGTTGTCCTTGGTGAACGCCGCGCCGCCGCCCAGCGGTACGCCGCGGAACACGCGCTGCGCCGAGGTGAAGCTGTCGCGCGCGTTCTGCCCATGCTTGCGAAAGTAGCGGAACACTTCGATGAAGTCCGCACCTTGCAGCGCTTTTTCTATCGCGAGGATGCGCAGGCTGATCCGCTTCAGTCGCGCGATGTCTATCGAGCCGGACATCAGCTCGGCGAATACCGCCAAGCCTTCCTGCGTCCCGGTTGCACGCGGCGAGGTGCGCGACAGCGATTTCAGGATCGGCTGGGCGCGGCCATTCAGTGCAGTGAGCGTGTGCACGAAGGCCTCGTGAGCCAGCAATTGGCTGCGGTCATATTCGCTGAAGGCCGTGGAGGCGCGCAGGCGAATGCGTGTCGCGCCCGCGGCGGCTTTCGCGGTGAGGTCGTCGTCCAGTTCCACCTTGACCACGCCGGCGCCGAAAAACGCATCCACCTCGCGCTGCACCTCCCCGCGCAAGCTCTGCGCGGGAATGACTTCATCATCGTCGGAATCGACAGCAAGACCATCGCCGAGCTTTTCGGCAATGGAAAGGAAATAGCGCGCCGCATCCAGATTGGACTGGCCGCCGCCGGGCAACGCGTCATCCGGCTTGCCATAGAGTTCGATGGAATGCGCGGTCACCTGCGGCGTTCCGAGCGCTTCCAGCATTTGAGCGGCGATGGACCACGAGCGCGCGCTGCGTTGCAGATACGCGCCCAGCGGATGCGAGTCATCGCATTGTGTCGAGATCGCCTCCAGCTCCGCGCGTTGCGCGGAAAAATCGCGCCTCGCGTATTCGATCTTCGGGATGGTCTCGCGGCCACTCGCCAGTGCATCGAGAAACCTGCGCTCCTTCGATGCTGGCCACGACACCGCCGAAAGCACCCGGATATTCCGCACCGCATCCAGCAGACGCTGATCGAGCCCGGTGAAGTGCGCGAGGTCGGAAGCCGCAGGGATCGCCGCCTCGCTCATTTCCGCTCGCGATCGCGGTAGAGTTGCCGCTGCTTGTGCAGCG